>DATELK010000034.1:0-4543 GCA_035276685.1 Pyrinomonadaceae bacterium
CGAACAAGTACTTGAGAACCAAGCTCAAGATTGAATATGAAAGAGAATCTCTTTTCGCGCTCAAAGAGCGCTCATGCGGGCAAGGATGCCCGCGCTCCCGGATGGAAGAGTCGTGGTTATCTTCCGCATTTCGATGGCGGCGAAATACCGCAAATGATTACTTTTCGCCTGGCCGATTCATTGCCGCAGGAAGTCCTGGCTAACTGGAAGCGGCAGTTGCACGGCAAAGGGGCGACCCGTAGCGCAGATACAGCTCTACGGCGACGGATTGAAACTTATTTAGACATGGGTTACGGCTACGCTTACTTGAAGGAACATCACATGGCGTCGTTAATTCAGGATAGCCTGCTGTATCTGGACGGCGAGCGCTATAGATTACTGGCATGGGTCATCATGCCCAATCATGTTCACTCTCTACTCACACCCTTTTCCGGGCAGCCGCTTTCAAGCATCCTGCATTCACTTAAATCTTACACGGCGCAGCAGGCAAATAAATATCTCAGACGTAGAGGCCGCTTCTGGCAGGAAGATTATTTCGACCGATTTATACGCAACGATAAACATCTGGCAAAAGCCATTACTTATATCGAGAACAATCCGGTCAAGGCAGGCCTCTGCCGCGATGCACGCGATTGGCCCTTTGGCAGCGCAAGTTTCCGCTAAAGCATCCCATCAGGCGCGGGCACGGATGCCGCGCTCCCGGGCAGACAGGAGGGCTTTCCTGTATTATCTCTCCGGGCTTCATGATAAATCTCAAGAGGATGTGGGTTGATGGGAAAAATCTCTTTGATGTTGATATTTGCGGGGGTGCTGATGGCGTTTATTGCTGAGGGGAACGAGGCGCACGCTCAGGTGGATGACGCTGCGTTCTGGACTAAGAGGCCGGATGCGGCGGCCTTCACAAAATTGCAGGACGAGCGGCTGGGGAAAGCGCAGGCCGCCCTAGACCGCATGCTCGCCGTTAAGGGAAAGCGCTCCGTCGAGAACACTCTTAAGCTTTACGACGAGGTGCTGCTTTATCTTGACGCGGCGGGACAGCAGTCCGGACTGATGCAGGAGGTTCATCCGGACGCAGGCTTTCGCTCGGCTGCAGAGAAAATCTCTCAGAAGGTCTCCGCCTTCAACACAGACCTGTCGCTTAACCGAGCGGTCTACGACGCGCTCTCTGCCATAGACACGAGCGGCGCTGACGCTGAGACGCGCTACTACATGGAGCGCACTCTCAGGGATTTCCGGCTGGCGGGCGTGGACAAGGACGAGGCCACGCGCAGGAAAATCAAGGCGCTGCGCGACGAGCTTGTGCTCATAGGCCAGGAGTTCGCGCGCAACATACGCGACGACAAGCGCACAGTCACAGTCAACGACGTAAAAGAGCTTGAGGGACTGCCCGCAGACTACATAGAGCGGCACAAGCCGGGGCCGGACGGGAAAATCACTCTCACGATTGATTACCCGGACTCGCTGCCTGTCTTCTCCTACGCGAAGAACGAGGGATTGCGTAAGCGCATGTACGTCGCTTACAACAACAGGGCCTTTCCGAAGAACATGGCCGTGCTGAACCGTCTCGTAGCCAAGCGCCACGAGCTTGCCAACCTGGTCGGGTTCAAATCCTGGGCGGACTACATCACGGCGGACAAGATGGTGCAGTCGTCCTCTAACGCCTCAAGCTTCATCGACCGCATCGTGCGCGCTTCCGGCGAGCGCGCAGAGCGCGAGTACCAGACGCTGCTCAAGCGCAAACAGCAGGACGAAGCAGGCGCTAAAGGCATCAACGCGTGGGAAACAACCTACTACTCGGAGCTTGTCAGAAAATCCAGCTACGACTTCGACACTCAGTCCGTGCGACCCTATTTCCCTTACGACCGCGTCAAGCAGGGCGTGCTGGACGTGACCGCGAAGCTCTTCGGCGTGACCTTCAAGCGTGTCGCGGACGCGCCCGTCTGGGACAAGCAGGTTGAGTGCTACGAGATGTTCGAGAACGGGAAACTCGTGGGCCGCTTCTACCTGGACATGCACCCGCGCGAGGGCAAGTACAGCCACGCGGCGCAGTTCGGCGTGCGTACGGGCGTGGCGGGCCGCCAGATTCCCGAAGCCGTGCTGGTCTGCAATTTCCCCGGCGGCATAGAAGGCGACCCCGGCCTGATGGAGCACGACGATGTCGTGACCTTCTTTCACGAGTTCGGCCACCTGCTGCACACGCTCTTCGCTGGCCGCCACAAGTGGGTGGGCGTAGGCGGCATCTCCACGGAGCAGGACTTTGTGGAAGCGCCGTCGCAGATGCTTGAAGAGTGGGCCTGGGACGCGCGCGTGCTTCAGACCTTTGCGCGCCACTACAAGACGAACGAGCCGATACCCACGGAGCTTGTCAAGCAGATGCGCCGCGCCTCGGAGTTCGGCGAAGGCCTGCGTGTGCGCCGACAGATGGTCTACGCGCGGCTCTCCCTGAGCATCTACGACCGCGAGCCGGGCAAGGTGGACACGGACGCGCTCGTCAAGCAGATAACTGAGCAGTACCAGCCGTTCCCCTTCGTGGAAGACACGCACTTTCAAACTTCATTCGGACACCTGGACGGATACTCTGCGGTCTACTACACCTACATGTGGTCGCTGGTGATAGCCAAGGACATGTTCAGCCGCTTTGACCGCGCCAACATGTTCGCGCCGGAAGTCGCGAAGCAGTACCGCGAGCGAGTGCTTGCGCCCGGCGGCTCAAAGCCTGCGGCCCGCCTGGTGGAAGAGTTCCTCGGCAGACCCTTCAGCTTCGAAGCATGGCAGAAGTGGCTCAACGAAGGCTAAGCAGGAAAATTAACAGGGATAGACAGGATATGCAGGATAAGAAAGAGAACTTATTTCTTCTTTATCCTGTGCATCCTGTCCATCCCTGTTAATTTTATTCTTCTTTATCTTGGCGGTTGGCGCGGTCTGCCTCTGGGCGTGAGGTCTATGGTGCGGACTTCGCCGTCGGGGTTCCTCTCCTGGCGGTCTCCGACTTTTCTCTGCGCGGCGGTGTCTATGATGGCGACGGACGGCGTGACGCCGAAGGAGTAGGTGAGCGTGACCGAGAAGGTGGCGCACTCGACCGTGTACTTCTGGTTTCTCTGATTAGCGCCGCGCGACTCTTCTCCGGCGGGCTTAGGCAGCCCCAAGGTCTCCGACATCTTCGTGAAGAAGTCCTGCGCGGAGTCCCAGCGCATGCCGCTGTTGAAGTTGACCTTGACGTTCGACAGCCGCTCGTCCACGAACACCAAATCAACGTCGTCCACGCCCTCCGCGTTGTCTCCCTTAAGCTCCGAGCCCTGAAGCCGCACGGCCCGAGAGCCCACCTTGTTGTCTCCCGAAAGCTTCGTGTCGAAGAGGCTCGCATCCTCCAGCGCGCCCTTAACGTCCATCAGCGGCATGCCCAGCCGAAAGCCCCTGATGTCCGGTGCCTGCTGCAAGGGGCACTGCACTACGGGCGCATCCTTCTGCTTCTTCTGCGCGAAGGCGCAAGTCGCTGCCAACATGGTGATGAACAGTATGATTTGAAGAGAGCGCATGCGTTTCATGGGAAAAATCCTCTCCTTACTGGCGGTTGATGCGAGTCGTAGGCAAACGGGTTGCACCGGCACGCTAATAGTTCCACAGTGCGAGACAAATGAAAAGCCCCGGTCGCACGCGGCCGGGGCTTTTCGTTGCAGCAAGCGCTGAAAGCGCCAGCCGGTTATGGCGTGCAGCCGTTGACTGTGAAGCTGACGCCGCTGTCTATGACGGGGCCGCTGTTCGGCACGTATATCTTGCGAGTGGCCGTCGACACGTTTCCGCTCGAATCCTTGACCTGGAGCGTAACCGTGTAGACGCGACCGTCGCCGCCTCCGGCCCTCTCACGACGAACCTGTAGAGACTTGCAGTCGGGCGTGATGACCATGTCGTTCTGGGTATTGCCATCGCCGTTGCCGTTTGCATCCTCTGGCTCGTCACTCGTGACCTTGGAGATGACCACGTCGTTGATGTCAACGCTCGCATCGCACAGGTCTGTGACGCTCGCCACCAGCTGAGAGATGGTGAAGGTCACGTACTGGTGATTCGGCGGCGACAGGCTGATGGTGTTCGTAGTGAGCACTATCGTCGGCGCGGTCTTGTCCTTGACCGTGATGGTCTGCGTTCCCGTGGTGACGTTGTTCGAAGCATCCGTGGCCTTCCACGTGATGGTGGTCACGCCCACAGGATACGGCGCGTTGAGCGGCTGGCTGTCGCTGCGCGTGCCTGTGACGGTCACGCCGGGACAGTTGTCGCCGCCTGTGGCCGTGCCCGGGTCAACGCTCGCGCTGCAAGAGTTGGCCGGAGCGTCAACCTCCTTGTTGGGCGGAACGCTCAGGGTAGGCACGGTGTTGTCTATGACCGTGACGGTCTGGAAAGCCTGCTTCGTGTGGCCGTGGCCGTCATCAGCCGTGTAGGTGATGATAGTCTGGCCCACAGGGAAGTTATTACCCGCAGGCACTCCCGTGCGCGTCACGGTGACGGTCGCGGCGCAGCCGTCGCTGGCAGTCGCTTCGCCAAGCGTCGC
>DATELK010000035.1:0-9697 GCA_035276685.1 Pyrinomonadaceae bacterium
GAATGATGAATTAAAGAAGGTTTTTCTTTTCGTTCATCATTCTGCACTCTGCCTTCTGCATTTATTCTCATCCCTGTCAATTTCCTTCTTTCAAAGGTATATTCGTTTGAGAGGGCTCTCAGGCGCTACTTTCAAAGGAACCTTTTCGCTAAATATGCAAGCACGCTCAGGCTGGCCCCTAGGCTTCGCTGTAGCCTTCGCCACGCTCATCTTAGCCATCTACCCGCAGCTTAACCTCTGGTATCTGACAGGCAATCAGTGGCACGGGATTTACGCCTACAACGACATTGACGAGGTCGCCTACGCCGCCTATCTGAAGGCGCTGATTGACGGACGCCCCAGGCGTAACGACCCCTACACGGGACGCGACGACCACGCGCAAGCGCCGCAGCAGGAATCACTCTTCTCCATACAATTTCTGCCGCCCTTCGTGACGGCAAAGCTTGCGCGCGTCTTCGGCCTCAACATCAGCTGGGCCATGATAGCTCTCTCCGCCGTGATGGGATTTCTAGCGGCGCTCGTACTCTTCCGGCTCATAGCAAAGATTACAGGCGACGTGTGGCTCGCCGCCGTAGGAGCTTTGGCCGTAGTCTGCCTAGGCACGCTCGTCTGCGGGCAGGGAGCAATCCTTGAGCTTATCGGGCGCGACATAGCCTATCCTTACCTGCCGTTCATGCGACGCTACGTGCCGCTCTTTCCCTTCCCCTTCTTCTTCCTCATGTGCGGGCTGGTCTGGAAGACGCTTACAGGCAGCGACGCGCGCCGCAAGCTCTGGACAGCTGCAGGCGCTGGCTTACTGTTCGCCGTGCTGGTCTACTCTTACTTTTACATCTGGACTACGGCTGCGGCATGGCTGGCCTGTCTCGCGCTGGTGCTGGTGCTGGCAAGGCCGGAAGGCTGGCGACGAGAGCTAAAGTATCTGTGCATAACGGGAGGGCTGGCGGCTCTTTCCCTTGTGCCGTACGCGCTGATGCTCTCGCGACGCGCGCAGGTCATGGACAGCGTGCAGCTGCTTTCGTTCACACGCGCGCCCGACCTGGCCAGAGCGCCGGAGATAATCTCCCTGATAGTCCTGTGCGCGCTCATGCTCTGCGTTAAGCGCGGTCGCGTAGAGCTAAAGCAGCGCTCGACGCTCTTCACGATTTCTCTCGCGCTCACGCCCTACGCCGTCTTCAATCAACAAATCATCACGGGCCGCTCTCTTCAGCCCATACACTACGAGGTCTTCATAGCGAACTACCTGAGCCTGCTTGCCGCCATACTCTGCCTGAGCCTGATTGTGCGCGGGAAGAGAGAAGAAGAGCGAAAGGCGATTCTTCCGGGCTGGGTCATGTGTTGTGTGGCGCTGCTGGTGTTCGGTTGGGGCTTTGTAGAGGCGAGGGTGACGACGCGCGTGCTGAATCCCCATAACGAGCTCAGGAACGGTGCCGCGCCTGTTCTAGACCGTCTGGCCCAGATTGCGCGCGAGGGAGGCGATGCTCGGCCCGTGACGGAGCAACTGGTCTATAGCTCGGACAACATACTCGCGGACGAAGTGCCGACTCTTGCGCCTCAGCCTGTGCTGTGGGCGCGTCACCAGCACATCTTCGTGGGGGCTACGGCCGAAGAGAGTCGCGAGCGCTTCTTTCACTGGATGTACTACACGGGTTACGACGCGGAATCTTTGAATCACGCTCTCAGGCAGGGAAACTTCGCCATCGTCTACGCGCTGTTCGGGTGGGGTCGCCTGACGAATCGGCTGGTGGCCGACCCGCAGCCTTTAACCGAGGGCGAGATACAGGGGGAAGTTAAGGCCTACGGGGATTTTGTGGCTTCGTTCAATCGCGCGAGCGCCTCGCGCCTTGCGCTCTCGTACCTCATTGCGCCCGCAGAGCACGCCGAGGTTCCCGCGCGCATCAGCGAGTGGTACGAGCACGACCAGGGCGAGCGCCGGGGAGACTTTGTGCTTTATCGTCTGCGGCTGAAGCCCTGAAGACGTTCAGTGCTCTTCCAGCTCTATCCCGTAGCGCTTAATCTTGTGGTTGAGCGTGGTGACGTTGATGCCCAGCAGTCGCGCGGCCCGCGTCTGGTGGCCGCTCGTCCTCTCAAGCGCCGAGCGAATCAGGTTTATCTCGAAGCGCTCGACCTCTTCGTAGAAGTTCACGCCGCGCTCCACGTCCGGCAGCTGCGTGTGCCTCAGCCTGTCTATCTCGCGTATCAACGCCTGTGCCAGCTCTTTCAGCACCTCTACGTGGTTGCTCAGGGTAGCCTCGTCAACAGGCCCCCCATGCTCCTCTTCACTGGAAAGGTAGTCGTAGTTTATAGCTGTAGCGTTGTTCAAACGATTATTCCCCCTGTGAAACTGATGCAAGGCTTGCTGGAAAACCGTCAGGCGATTTTCCCTCCCCCGTCTGTGACAGACTCTTGTCTCTTAATTACTATCTAATTCAAAATTTGTTCCAATTATTTACCGCACCTCTTCCAGACCTCCGTCGGAGCGCGGGCCAGTTGCACGGCCCCGCTGAAGGAATCCAGGGTGATGCGCGCGTCGCCCTCGCCGCCCTCGCCGAAGCGGCCCATCAGGCGGCGCACGGGCTGCCCCTGCGTCTGCGGCAGGTCGGGCGTGGCGGTGTTGGCCGAAAGCTCCGTCTTCAATTCAAAATCGAGCAGAATCTGGCCCTTGTAGGAAGAGAGGCTCGCGAGGAATCCCGGCGGCTCTCGCTGTATGAACATGCGCACGACGCCCGAGATGGATTTCAGGCGATAGCGCCCGCCCTCGCGTATCGCGCCCGTGTAGGTGATGGTGCCGTCCGTGGTGTTCGCGTCCAAATCGCCGCCTATCCCTACGAGCGTGATGCTGCCGTTGGTGGTGCCAGCTTCCGTGCGCCCCCTCGCGCACTCTATGCTTATCGGGCCGCTGACCGAGACGGCGCGCACGTCGCCCTGCGCCTCCTTCACGACGACCGCTCCAGTGACGGTGGTGATGTTGACTGGGCCCGAGACCTCTTTGACCTGCACGCTGCTGGCGCGAGTCTTGGCTTCGAGCCCGCCGACGCGCGTGGCCAGCACGTCTCCGCTGCTGGCGATGGAGACTGGCGTGTCTATGTTCGTCACGGACACGTCGTTGCGCGTGTTCGTCAGGTAAGAGGGGACGCCTGCCGTGTTGATGACGGCGTAGCGGCGCGAGTCAATCAAATCGATATGGGCGTTGCGCGGGAGCCTGACTTCCATACGAAGCTCGCCCACGCCTCGCAGAGAGTCCTGCGAAGGCTCCCTCATTTCCACGCGCGGCATCGGAGCAGGACGCGCAGGGGTTGGGCGCGGCGTGGCGGGCGCGGGCTGACCGGGCTGAGCAGCGGGACGCATCGGCTGCACGGGCCTTGTAGCCGTAGGGGACTGTGTCCTCGTCCCAGTTGAGACGGAGGATGAAGAAGATGCTCCCTGGCCCATGCCCGTAGTTTTACTCTCCTTCTTGCCCGGCTGGTCAGGCATCATGACCGCGGTGGTAATCGCGATTCTCTCTCTGCCGCGTGCGGTCGCGAGTTTGTAGGTGTAAGGAGTTGTTCCCTTCTTAATCTCAGTGACGGTGGCTTCCAGAGAGTCGCCGCCCGTGCCGGTCACGACTATGGGGCCGAAACGATTGCGTAAAGTTATACGGTCGCCCTCTTCCAGCTTGAGCGAGACCTGTTTGCTCTGCTCGCTTGAAGTCTGCGGGGCGGCCACGCCCATCATCTTTTTGTCAGTCTCCTGCCCGCAGCTGATGGCCGCCTGAGCCTGCGCTAAGCAGGGCGCGACCGCCATCACGACAGAGAGCACAATTGCGACTCTTTTCATAAAGCTTCTATCTACTCTTTTCGCTTACTGTATATTCTCGTAGGCCCTGTAGGTGGCCATCTCTCTTAAGACTTCTACCTTCTTGGCGTAGGCGGCCAGCATGTACTGCACCGCGACCGCGTCGTCGGGCTGACGGCGCGCGGCGCTGCGCGTCTCGTTGATGGTGCGGTCAACCGCCGCGAGCGTCTGGTCAAAGCGCTCACGCACGTCAGGCTCAAGCATCGTGCGGCGTTGCTTGGCGTCGCGCGCAAGCAGCGCTATCGCGGCCCTGTACTTCTGCTCGGCTTCGCGCACAAGCTGTTGCGGCGAATCTTCGTAAGGGTAGCCGAACGTGTCGGACACGGCGGCACGCCTGTTCTCAAACCTGTCTGCGCTCCTGTAAGCGGGAGCAGGTCTTTCATCATTCCCGCGCTCGCGCTCCGCTAGCTGCTCGCCCTCGGGCTCTACCGATTCCTCTTCTCTTCCGCCAGCGGCGTCAGGAGCTTTGTCAGCAACATCCACGGGAGCCGCAGGCTGAAGCTTCTCGGGCTGCTTGCTGGCGACTGCCTGCTTAGAGTCTGAGCCGGACTGCACGTACTTCATGATTCCGGCCGTCGCGCCGACTGATAAAACCAGAAGCGCAAACGTCAGCGCGGGGCTCAGGCGCGGCGTGCTGAAGGCACCCGCTATGAGGCTTCTCATGCGCGAAATGAAGCTTTCCTTGCGTGCGCCCTGTTCCTCTCGGATTCTGGCGCTGATGCCAGCCCAGAGGGCCGGTGTGACTTCCACGTCCCGCACGTATAGCGAGTAGACGCTCTGCTCATCTGTGAGCGCTTCCAGGGCGCGCGCGCACTCTTCGCAGTTCATCAGGTGGGCGCGCACATCCACGTTCGCGCGCTCCTCAAGCTCGCCGTCGAAAAACTCTTCCAGAACTTTCAGACAATCTTCACACTTCATAGCTAGTTCCTAAATATGGCCGTATGCGGCGGCGCATCTCGCGCCGGGCGCGGTGCAAATCGGTCTTCAGCTTAGGGATGGAAAAGCCCGTGATGTCGGCTATCTCCTCGTAGCTTCGCTGGTGAAAGACTTTGAGCGTAAAGACCGTGCGCTTGTCTTCGTCCAGCGCTTCGAGAGCGCGGCGTATCACCTCGTTGAACTCCTTGTTCAACAGCTCTCCTTCAGGAAGCGGCTCCGAGTTGCTGAGGTTCAGCACCAGGGGGTCGTCCATCTCCACCTTGTTCGATTCGCGGCGGTGCGCGCGCAGATGCTCAAGCGCACAGTTGCGCGCAATCCCGAAGAGCCAGGTCGAGAGCTTGTCGGCGTCGTTGAGCCCGCCCAGTCCCTTGTAGGCGCGCACGAATGTCTCCTGCGCCAGCTCTTCGGCGACATCACGTTTGCCGATCATGTCGTAAATGAAACTGAGGATGGGGCGGCTGTAGCGGTCAAAGATGGACTGAAAGGCCTCGTCCTCGCCCAGGCGAGCCCGTGCAATCAGTTCTTCTGAACCGTTCATCCCGAGAGTACCAGCATACGCGCCCAGCCCCGCTCCCTCAATCGCCAGCCGCTTCATCATAAGTCTCAATCTGTTAGTGGCAGAACGCATGGGAAAGTTTCAACTTTTTCGGGCGCTTAAGGATAAGTCTGCCCGTAAGTGTAACTTATGCCGGGCAGGTGTGCTAAGCTCAATACATCCCGTGGCCCCGCCCCGTACATCTAAAGAGCGGCCACTAGAAATTTTGTTAAAAGAGGCTAGAGGGCCAGAAAAAGGAAAAGCTTACGATGAATCCATTTGAACCTCGGAACCAGCGTTACCAGCAACCGGGAGCATGGCGCGCCCCCGAAGAGCAGGGCTGGGGCGCACTCGCGCAGCCTACTGCCGCGCAGGCGAGCCTTGCCGACCGACTGGGCTTTATACGAAAAGTCTACGCGCTCTTCTTCCTGGCCACGCTCTTTGCAGTGGGCGGCGTGTTGCTCGGCTTCGTGTTTCCGCCGCTCATGGCGCTGGTGGCGTCAAGCGTCTGGATTCCGCTGATTTTGTTGTTCGGCGGAGTCATGGCCGCGCAGGCCCTGCGCCACGTTCCGGGCGTGAATCTACTGGCGCTCTTCGGCTTCACGACGCTAACGGGCGTGGTCATCTCGCCCGTACTCTACTTAATTAGCCAGATTAACCCGGCCTCGATTATTCAGGCGGGCGTGTTGACGGTAGGAATCTTCGGCGGTCTGACGGCCTACGTCTTCATCTCCCGACGCGACTTCAGCTTTCTGCGCGGAATGGTGGTGACGGGCCTGATAGTCGTTATACTGGCGGGCCTGCTGAACATCTTCGTAGCCTCGTCGGCCCTGGGGTTCGCCATCTCGGCGGCGGCGCTTCTGCTCTTCTCGGGCTTCGTGCTTTACGACACCTCGAACATCATTCGACGCTACCCGACGAATGAGTACGTGGCAGGCGCGCTCTCGCTCTACCTGGACGCCTTCAACATCTTCCTGGCGCTGCTTCGCATACTGAACGCGGGCAGGCGTTAAGCCGGGACAAGCTAAAAAGTTAAGAGGCGGGGAGGCTTTGAACGTTCAAAGCCTCCCCGCCTTTTTCTTTAATCCACCCAGGCCGCTTCTCAGAAATCGAACTTGACGGCCAGTTGAATCTGTCTCTGCGTCAGGAAGGTTCGCGGTGTGCCGAAGGCGGTGCTGGCGAGCGGCGCGTTAAGTATAAAGGTGTTGACGCCGCCCACGGACGTGGCCGTGAAGTTGCGGAAGAAGTTTGTATTGACGTATCCCTGCCCGCCGCCTCCCGGCGCGGGGCCGATGTTGGAGCGGTTGAAGATGTTGAAGCCTTCGGCAATCAGCCGCAGCCTCATGGTCTCTCCAAGCCTTATGTTGCGCGTCACGCGCACGTCGAACTGGTAGACATTCGGCGTGCGGAAAGTGTTGCGCGCAAGGCCCGGGACGCGGTCGTTGCGAGAGTTTCCGTCGCGGTTCAAGTCCGCGCCGACCGTCGCCGTATACGGAAAGCCGGATTGAAACTGCACTATGCCGGAGAAGGTGTAGTCCGAGAGCAGCGCCCTCAGTATCTCATTGTCGCTGCGCGTGAAGGTGCCAATGTCGTAGACGGGGCTGAAGACGAAGCGGTGCGGGATGTCCACGTCAGAGATGGCCCAGTCGTCCTGTATGTTGAAGGAGTTCTGAACCACTTTGGCGTCGTCGCCTCCGCCCGGCACCACGGCCGTCTGGTCCGGCCTGTCGTCCCTAGTCCTTGAGAAAGTATAAGAGGCCGTGAACTGTAGCCCGCGCGTGAAGCGCCGCATCAGTTGAATGGCAAGGCCGTTGTAGAGCGAGTTAGCGGTGCTCTCAAACAGGCTTATGCGGTTGTAGTTGGCAAAGGGCCGAAGCGGCGTCGTGGAAGTGAACTGAGCCGCAGCGGTCGCGCCCGTTCCCGGAAAACGCAGCACCGTGTAAGTCTGCCCGTCAAATCCTGTGGCCGTGACAGGCACGGGCGGGAAAAGGTTCACGTCTCGCGTGCGCGAAAGATGCACACCCTTGAAGAACATGTAGGTGACGGAGAAGCTCATGTTCGACAGGACTTCGCGCTCAAAGCCTACGCGCCCCTGCTGAACATAGGGCTGCGCGTAGTCAGGCGTGAAGATGAAAAGGTCTGGACGCGGCGGCGCGACTCCCGTTGGAATAGAGGTGAAGATGTTCGGATAGGTGAGCCCTGCGGCGACTATGGCGGCGTTGCTCGAAAGCGTGATGCCCGTGGTCTGAATGCCGTTGCCGGAATGCGCGGTGCCGAGCATGATGGCCGTCGTGCGCCCGTAGAAGATGCCGTAGCCGCCTCTGAGCACAGTCTTTTCGTCAAAGGCGTAGCTGAAGCCGAAGCGCGGCGCGATGTTGTTCGTGTCGCTAGGCTGAATGCTCGTGTCCAGTCCTGCGGCCAGAAGCGCGGGGTCTGGATTACGCAAGGGAGGCTGGGCCAGCTTTTGCAGGTCGTAGCGGACTCCCAGATTAAGCGTGAGCTTAGGCGTCACGCGCCAGTCGTCCTGCCCGAAGACCGCGAAGTCTGAGCTGTTCGGCCTTGTAGTTGCCCCGTCCGTGCCTGCTACGCCGAACCTCTGCGTGTAGGCCGAAGGGATGTTGGCGGCGAAATCGGCGTAGGAGTTGAAGGTGTACTGGCCGTTAAAAAAGCCGGGGAAGAAATTCAGTATGCGGTCAAAGTTCAGGTCAACGCCCGTCTTGAAGTTGTGAGCGCCGCGCACGTAAGAGATGTTGTCTATGAACTGCACGCGCTTGATGGTGGTCTCGCGCGGGCTGAAGTTGTTGCGGCCCAGAAGCAGGAATCCGCCGCCCGTGTTTATCTGCGTCTCGGGCAGGTCGCTGTTAGCTCCGCCCGGCTCCTTGTCTCGCGCAAACTGGAAGCGAAACTCGTTGACTATGCGCGGCGTGATGGTCGAGGCAAGGTTGCCAGAGAAGGTGGTCGTCTTGGCGAGACTGTCGCCCGAATGCTCTTCCGTCGCAAGCTGGCCCGTGAACTCGTTATTGACGCCCGTGAAATTCTGCTGGTTAAAGCGCAGGCTCAACTGGTTGTTCTGTGTCACGGTGATGTCGCTCTTAATCATGAAGACATCCTGGTTGCGGCTGATGGCGTAGGTGCCTAGGCGCGGCAGAAGAAGCGCCTGAATCGCGGCGGGCTGCACGAAGAGGTTCGGAGCTTCCACCGGGTTAGGCAAGCTCTGGCGCTGCCCGTCATAGGTGAAAAAGAAGAAGGCGCGGTTCTTCACAATCGGGCCGCCTAGGCGTCCGCCGAACTGGTTAATCTGAAACGGAGGCCGCTTGTTAAGACGACCGGCTTGCGCCTGCGTCGCCTTCAAATTCGTAGTGTTGGCGTTTAAGGCTTCGTCGCGGAAATACTCGAAGACGCCGCCCGAGAAGCGGTTCGTTCCAGAGCGTGTGACGACGTTGATGACGGCTCCGCCCGCTCGACCGAACTCGGCCGAAAAGCCGTTCTGGTTAACCTGAAACTCCTGCACTGACTCTTCCGAAAACTGGTAAGGCGGGCGAACGCCTGTGCGACCGAACGCCTGGCCGAAGAAGGTGTTGTTGTTGTCGGTGCCGTCAACCTGAAGATTGTTGAGCGTTCCCTTCTGGCCTCCGACAGAAAGGTCGCCTTCACGCGTCACGTCTCGCACCACGCCGGGCGTGAGCGTGGCAAAGTCCAGATAGTTGCGTCCGTTGACGGGCAGGTTCTCTATGGCCTTCTGGTTAACGGTCGTGGAGACGGAGGTGCGCGTAGTCTCCACCACGGGCAGCTCGCCCGTGACCTCTACCTGATTGACGACGCCGCTGACGGTGACGCTTATCTCAAGAGGCGTCTTTCCGCCGACCGTGACGACGACGCCCGTCAAGTCCGACTGTGCAAAGCCCTGCGCCACCGTTCGCACGTTATAGCTTCCGGGCGGCAGAAGAATAATGCGGTAGTTGCCTTCCGTATCGGTCACGACGGTCTTCTCCAATCCCGTCTGCTGATTCTTAGCCGTGACCGAAGCGTTGGGGATGGCCGCGCCGTTCGGGTCAACGACGCGCCCTTCTATGTTTCCGGTAGTGGCCTGCGATTGAGCGAAGGCCGCGACGCACGATAAGACGAGGATTGAGACCAGCATGCTGAATCTGTATATGTGGGGGACACATTGTCTAAGCATAGTTTTCCTCTTTAGGTTGGGTACTCGGATAAGGAAAGCGCCCCATACCTGAAGGGCCAGGACGTGGAGCTTGCGCTTTGCTTTTTCTGTCGGCTGAAGTTGACCTGAATCCGGCTTGTACTTTGGCTCGAAAGCCCCCTTGGGAAGGATTGGATATTAGTGCAGGGCGATGGAGGAAGCAAGGGAAATAGGTCAGTACCGCCTGCGGTAGCGGG
>DATELK010000036.1:0-21957 GCA_035276685.1 Pyrinomonadaceae bacterium
GGTACTGACCTGTATTATATGAAAAGGGGCGGGGATGACCACTCATCCCCGCCCCACCTTTTTTAGCTTAAGCCTTTATGCTTCGCTTAGAAGCGCTCGCGGTACTCAACCGAGTAGACGAAGCCGAAGATTAAGTGCCTGTAATCTCCGGGCGCGATGCCTGCGCTCGGCCTGCCGTTCTCAAGCACGTCCACCCAGTCCGTCCATCCTGCCTGGTCAGGGTCGCGCTTCAGATAACCGAAGTACTGCATGGTGACGAAGCCGCGATAGAAGAACCTGTCCCAGATTTCCTTGGTCTCTATGTAGGCGCGAAGCGTCTGTGCCGCAGTCTTCTGGCCCGACTGCATCTGGCTAATCAGGGTCTCTTTCGAAGCCAGCGAAGTGATGCCGGAGGTCTGCATCAATTTCTCCACGAAGGCTTTTGCGTTGGCGGGCTGCGTCAGCGTCCCGTACTTGGCAGTAAATTCCGGGCGAGAGGCGAAGTCCACCGCATAGGCAGCCTGCTTCGCTTCCAACTCCGCTCCCTGCGAGAGGCCGTTGAGCGGGCGCGTGTCGGCTTTCCACTCGACGTACTTGGGCAGGCGGCCCAGAGCGGCCTCGTAGAAGCGATAGACGAACTGGCCCTTCATGCTGAACTCGGGCGAGCGGAAGAAGCCCGAAGAGACGTGCACGCGGTCGCAGGCAATGTCTGCGCCGAGGCCGCCCTTGTTGGTGCAGTTATTGAGCACCGACAGCCAATCGTTGTAGCCCGCCTCGTCCGGCTGGCGACCCAGAAAGTCTATGTACTGCTGGTAAACGAAGTAATCATTGTCCCAGAAGCCCATCACCTGGTTGGTGCCGGGGCGAAGCCTCAGCGGCTTGACCTTCACGTCGCCGTAATAAAGCTCGGAGGGCAGGTTCGGGTCTTCGGTGACGATTCTGAGGGTCGGCGCACCCGTCTGGGTCTGGCCGAGCACACTGCCGGCCATGATTAAGATTGCAAGTAACACTACAGCGAATTTCATCTTTATCGCTCCAAATTTTGAAATCCAGCAGGAGATCAAAGTATAAGGCAAGGAGTTAAGCTAGCGGGGCTTTGGCCGCGCGAATGCGAGCCACAAGCAATATAACTTAACTGGAATAGGAGTGTCAACATTGGCTAAAAACGGCTTTTAACGCCCGTTTTCAGCCCTCACGGGCGCTCTAAAACAATCCATCCGTCCTCCTCGAAAATCTTCCTGTAGCCCTTCGCCTGCTGCCCGTCCAGGTACTCTCTGACCTCCCGAAAGCTAGGGTAAGGGAAGACGCCCAACTGCTCGCAGGCTATGACGTAATCGGCGTCGGGTATGGTCACCAGATTATAGGTGAGCAGGAAGATGTGCCGCCTGTGCGAGAGGTGCGGGACAATGGGAGCCTGCGCCGCCACAGAAACGTCAGGCGGAATAAGGCTCAATGCACGGCGGCCCGTCCGGTCGCTCTGGCTCGCCCGCCAGTATTCCGCGCGCGTCAAATTCCAGAGAGGCTGTTGGGACAGGAGGTGCAGGTTTAGGAGCAGGATTACCATGCCGCACGCGACGGCTATGGCACTCTTTAATCTCTCCATTCGGGCGAGTCTTATCAGCCGAATGAGCCCGTCCGCCGCTGCCATTATTAGCACGGGCGAGATGACCGCGCTGTAGTGATAGCTCATAGACCAGTAGTTCGGCTGTCCCGACAGGAAGCGCTCGGCCAGCAGCGGAATCATCACGATGAAGAGCGGCGAGAGGAACACGAGGCAGAGGAAGGGATAGAAGGTATACCAGTAGGAGCGAAGCTTGGCCGCAGGCGAGAACATGACCTCTACGACCAGCAGAGGGTTTTTCACGACCGTCTTTACGGCGCTTGAGAAGTCCGGCCCGAACTGTATGTACGTCCAGTAGTGATAAGCTCCGCCGCCCCTGAAGTAGGGCATGAAGAGTCCCATCACCAGTACTAGCCACGCGAGGCTCGCCGCAAGAGTTATGAGCCCGTGCCTGAGCTCTCTCTGCGTCACGAGGTAGATGCCTAAGAAAGCTACCGTGATGGAGAGGTTCTCTTTCGTCAAAAGCAGCAGGGCCGCGCAGAGGAAGTAAAGGCCCCAACGCTTCTCGTCTATGAAATATATGGCGAAGGCTATGAGCGGGACAGCGAAGGCTACTTCGTGAAAGTCGAACTCTACGGCCTGCTGGACTCCCCAGAAGATTGTGTAGGAGAGCGCCAAGAGAGAGGCCGCGAAGGTGCCCAGACGCTTCTCCGCGAATAAGAAGATGGGCAGCACCGCGAGCGCGAAGAGAAACGCCTGTGCAAAGAGCAAAGACTCTACACTATCGGTCAGCCAGTAAAGCGGCGCGAGGGAGACGAGTATCGGGTGAAAGTGGTCTCCGAGCGCGTGCTCGTTGAGCAGGTTGGCGCGCATGGTCATAAAGGGCGGCTCGAACCTGCTGTAGCTCCAGACAATCTGGTCGAAGATGCCAAGGTCGAAAGCGCCGGAAGAGAAGTGTCGGTGTCGAAGAATCGAGAGCGAAGAATAGGCTGCCACGGCCAGCAGCATAATCAGCAGGGCGGGCCAGCTTCGCTTGACTGCTTCCGCGAGATTGGATTTGACTGAAAAGCCCTTCCTACGCATTATCTCTAGAGCCCGCTTCACGAAAGCTTACGGCTATCCTTAAGATGAATGATAAAGAGTACCTAAAAAGAGGGCGTCATAAAAGCGTAGCTCTGCTTGAGTGGTTGATAGCTCTGGCGGTGGGCGTCTTCGGGCTCTGGCGCTTTCACATAGCTCAATTCTCTTCCGCCCTGGACACCTTCCCGGCCGACAGGGGCGACGGCCGCCTTATCACCTACCTCTGCGAACATTGGTATCAGGTCTTTCAGGGCAGGGCAGTGTGGCGCTCGCCCGCCATGTTCTACCCTACACAAGGAGCGCTAGGTTACGCGGACATGTTCCTAGGCTACGCCGTGCCTTTCTCCATCCTGCGCGCGGCTGGCCTCGATGTCTTCACCTCGCTTGAGGTGGTAGTCATTCTCTTCAACTACCTGGCCTACGTCATCTGCTTCATACTTCTTTACAAGATACTGCGCCTGGGCGCGGTCGCCTCGTGCGCGGGCGCTTTCTTCTTCGCCTTCAACAGCCCGAAGCTTGTGCAGATGGGCCACCTGCAACTGCAAGTCGTGCTCTTTCTGCCGCTCGCACTAATCTTTGTCCTGATGTTCGTCAAAAGAAGAGAGAGCGTCTCGCAAGGTAAGGCGTTCGCGCTACTCGCTCTGGCCGTCACCTGTTTAAGCATACAGCTGATGTCGGGCTACTATCCCGGCTGGTTCTTTATCTTCTGGAGCTTCCTGTTTCTGTCGCTCGGCCTGCTTGTAAGAAGCACACGCGCCTTCATCCTCTCGACAGCGAGAAAGTTCTGGCGACCCATCGCGGGCGCGGTGCTTCTCTTCATAGCCGAGATGATTCCTTTCCTGATGGTCTACGTGCCCGTGGTCAGAGAGCTTGGCTGGCGGCCGTATGATTCCGTCAAGGAGCTGTTGCCTGTGCCGAAGGCGCTTCTGCTGATGGGCAACGCCAATTACGTCTGGGGAGGCCTGTCGGCGAAGGTCATGCAGGCTTACAAGCTTCACCCTGAGCTTCAGATAGGAATCGGGCTCGTCCCTTCGCTCGCGTGGCTTGCGCTCACAGTGGCCGCAATCCTCTTCATGTGGCGGCGAAGAAAGACGCAAAGGGATGAAGGGGAACGTCCATCGGCTAATCTAAAGCTGCTCTGGCTGTGCCTGGTCATACTCTCCGTCGGACTCTTCTATCTAATCGGCATGAAGTTCTGGGGCGAGCTTTCGGCGTGGAGATTGGTCTTCAGCTTCTTCCCCGGCGGCAAGAGCATCAGGGCGGTGGCGCGCTACGTGATAGTGCTGGCGCTTCCCATGTCAATCGTCTTCGCCTTTCTGATACAGCACGCGCTCGACCGTGCTCTCAGCCAGCGGAACATTATGAAGAGGACGCTCTTGCTGGCAGCGCTCTTTGCGGCCATATGCTTCGGGCTCTTTGAGCAGATGGCCGAGGGCTTCGGCTTTTCTGTGAAGGCGGAGAACGCTTACCTTGAGCGGCTGGCGAAGAGGCTGCCGGACAATTGTCGCAGCTTCTATCTAACGGTCGGGCCGAAGGCAGTGCGTAACCAGTTCGAGTATCAGATAGATGCTATGATGGTCTCCCAGATGCGAGGCGTGCCGACCGCGAACGGTTACAGCGGGCAGTTTCCGCGAGACTGGTTCCCGGCCCTCTGGGAAGTTAAAGAGCCCGGCTACGAAGAGAAGATGAAGGGCTGGATTGACGGACACAAGCTGACGGGCGTCTGCCGTCTTGTAGTAGACGAGTCGATGTCAATGTCTAACGAGATTGACGAGGACGAGTTCTTCGTTCGCCAGCAATACCTTGACGTGCTCTCGCGCGAGCCGGACACGGCAGGCCTTCGCAACTGGGTCGGCACTTTGAAAAATTGTCCGAAGGTGAATAACGAGCAGGAGCGCTTAAACCCAAGGTGCGACCGCGCGCACGTCGCCACGGGCTTCCTGCAATCGAGCGAGTTCAGCATCAATTACTTCATATACTACTTCTACAGGGCCGTCATGGGCCGCGTGCCTACGTCTAAGGAGTTGAGCGAGGACAGGCAGAGGCTCGCGGGCGTTCCCCTGCCGGAACAGGAAGCGGGGATGAAGAGAGAGCTTGT
This sequence comes from Pyrinomonadaceae bacterium, assembly GCA_035276685.1. Classification (GTDB taxonomy): domain Bacteria; phylum Acidobacteriota; class Blastocatellia; order Pyrinomonadales; family Pyrinomonadaceae; genus JACVRN01. The sequence continues at coordinate 4,719 of DATELK010000036.1, forward strand.
GACAAACTGGATGAGCCGCGCCGATTTTAAAGAGATGTATGACGGCCTTTCGGACGAAGAGTTTGTGGACAGGCTTGTGAGCACAAGCGGCGTGAGCGTCGCCAACAGGGGCGAGCTTGTTGATGCTCTTCGCGGCGGGCGAAAGGGGCGTGCAGACGTGCTCAGAGAGTTCCTTGAGAGCCGCGCTGTCTACGAAAAATTCAATAACGCGGGCTTCGTCTTCATGCAGTATGACCGCCTCCTGAGGCGCGAGCCGGACGAGGCGGGACAGCAGGAGTGGGTGAAGCTGCTTGAGCAGACGGGCGATTACAGGCGCGTCACAGACAGCTTCATCAACGGGGCCGAGTACCGCCGCCGCTTCCGTCAAATTTACTGAGGCATGAGACGCTCGAACAGGACGACCATTCTCTTCTTCTTCGTCTGCCTGAGCCTCTGGGCTACTTGCACGGCGCAGGCCCAAGCGCCCGCAGGCAGGCAACAAGACCGCTTCTATTCTTCCTCAAGCGAAGAACTGAACCGCTTGCAGGACTTTTTCCGTCCGAGCCTGAAAGCCAACGAGAAGGTCTTCGCGGGGCGCAGCAATTTGGTCAGCGGCTTCGGCGCGGGCGCGAGCTATCCTCAAATCTGGCTCAGGGACAGCGCCACGATTATTCCTCTTTCAAGGTACTACTACCCGCTCGAATACCTGACCTCTTGGATTGAAGAGCATCTTTCGCACCAGCGCGAGAGCGGAGAGCTTTACGATTGGATAGCTGCGGGCGCGGCTGGGAATTTCATAGGCGGAGCCCCGCTCGCCAAGGAGGTCTACAAAGGCGTTGACGCGGCGGGCAAGCCCGTCATCATCTCAGCAGACAAAAACAGCACGGAGGCAGACCAAGAGACGAGCGCGGTCGATGCCGCTTATCAGGTCTTTCAAATCACGGGCGACCGCAGCTGGCTGACGAAGAGCATCAACGGCCGCCCGCTCGTCTCTCGCCTGGACGACTCGCTTGAATATCTTCTTAAAGATAGGTTCGACGCCTCTCACGGGTTAATCACTAACGCCTTCACTGCGGACTGGGGCGACGTGAGCCCCACATACGCCGACCAGCGCGCCATCTATCTAGATTCAAAGACGCCCGTGGTCGCGGGCCTCTACACGAACGCGCTCTTCTATCGCGCGGCTACTCAACTGGCGTTGATGCAGGCGGCGGCAGGAAGCAGTGAGCGCGCGAGCTATTGGCGCGCTCGTGCCGACACAATCAGGGCGAACATCAACAAGCACCTGTGGCAGGAGTCGCGCGGGTTCTACAAGCTTCACCTGCTGCTGACCCCTGCGCTGCTGCCTGACGCGCCGGATGACTCGGACATATTCGCTATGGGAGGCAACGCGGTCGCGGCCCTCTACGGAGTGGCCGATGAGCGGCAGGCCGGGAGAATCTTTGAAGTCGCGGAGCGCAGGCAGCGCGAGTACAACATCTCCACCATCGGCGGTACGCTGCTTCCGCCTTATCCCAGAGGCTTTTTCAAGCATCCTGCCGTGAGCGACGAGTACGCTTACCAGAACGGCGGCCAGTGGGACTGGTTCAGTGGACGGTTTCTTTTGGCAGAGTTCGAGCGCGGCTATTCCGTGCGCGCTTACAAGCAGCTTCTGGAAGTCGCGCGAAAGTGTGCGCGAAGTGGCGGCCTGCACGAGTGGAACGACAAGAGCGGCGAGGCGAGGGGAAGCGCCAATTATGCCGGGAGCGCAGGCGTGCTGACGGCGGCTGTTGTTCAGGGACTCTTCGGCGTCTACTTAAATCACACGCGCCTCGATTTGAGAGTGCGCCTCGCGCAAAGGGCCGCGCGCATATCCTTGCGCCAGCCCTCGACGAATAGCTATCTCTCCTACCGCTACTCATACGACGAGCGGCGCGGGCGCATCACATTGAGTTATGAAAGCAGCGCTCGCGCGCAGCAGGGCCGCGTCTGCATCCTTCTCCCGCAGGATCGCCGCCCCATTGCGCTTCTGCTCGACGGCGCTCGCCGCAGCTACACCCGTGAGGCGGTCGGCGAAGACAGGTACGCCTGCGCCCTCACGGATTGGAAGCCGCACAGGCTTGAATTAAGAGTAGCGCGATAATAGATTACTATCCGATGATGAATCAGCATCCCGCGTGTCTTTCAGTTGTGATACCCGTTTACAACGAAGAGGAGACGCTGGCCACCATAGTCGAGAGAGTCCTGAGCATCCCGCACCTGCTGGAAATAATCATCGTGGATGATTGTTCCAGCGACCGCAGCGGCGAGATTGCAGAGCGCCTCGCGGCCACGCACGCGCAGGTTCGCTCTGTCCGCCACGCCAAAAACTCCGGCAAGACCGCGGCGCTCAAGACGGGGTTCAGTATGACTGCGGGCGACGTGGTCATAGTTCAGGACGCAGACCTTGAGTATGACCCGAACGAGATTGCGGCGGTCGTGCAGCCCATCATTGACGGCTACGCGGACGTGGTCTACGGCTCGCGCTTTCTGGTGAGGAAGGCGGCGCGAGTGCTCTACTACTATCATTATCTGGCGAACAAGCTGCTGGTCTTCATCTCGAACCTGCTGACGAACCTCAACATGACGGACGTGGAGACGGGCTACAAGGCGTTTCGCGGAGAGATAATAAGAAACATGATTATCCTCTCAAGCGGCTTCGGCTTTGAGGTAGAGGTGACGGCTAAAGTCGCGAAGCTCGGCTGCGCCATCTACGAAGTGCCCATCAGCTACTACGGTCGAACCTACGAAGAGGGGAAGAAGATAGGCCTGTGGGACGGGCTGCAAGCCATCTGGCTCACCGTCCGCTTCAACCTCTTCTGTAGCCTCGGTGCATCCTTTCGCCAGCGCCCCGAATTGACGGGCCTTCTCAACCGCCCCGTGCAAAGCGTTCCTCCCGCCTCGAACGACTCAAGCCTTTTATGAGCGACGCACGTGTCTATCCCGGCAGGGAGCTTGAAGCGATGCAGCTGGCGGTCAACTATCACCGCTGGATACTTCAGAGCATCAGGCCTTTTTTAGGTAGAAGACTGGTTGAAGTCGGCGCGGGCACAGGCTCTTTTTCAGAGCTGCTGCTGGACGCTCCCTGCGAGACGCTCGCGCTCGTGGAGCCTTCCCGGTTGATGTTCGAGCAGTTGAAGGAACGCGTGTCGAAGCTTGTGACGGCCGCGCGCGTAGAGGTCTACAACGCGACTTTCGCGGAGGTGGCAGAGCGAATCAGGAACGATGAGAGGCCGGATTCCATCCTCTACATAAACGTGCTTGAGCACATCAAGGATGACGAAGCGGAGCTTTCTCTGGTGCGCCGCACGCTCGCGCAAGATGGCCGTGTCTTCATCTTCGTCCCGGCCTTCCAGTGGCTCTACGGCAGATTCGACGCGGAGGTCGGGCACGTTCGCCGCTACACGAAAGCCGAGCTTGAAGAGAAGTGCCGCCGCGCCGGATTCAAAATCATAAAGTCACGCTATTTTGATTTGGCTGGCGTCGTGCCATGGTATTTCAAGTACCGCGTACTGAAGTCAGACCGCATGGAGCCCTGGGCCGTCAAGCTCTACGACCGATACCTCCTGCACTTCACCAAAGCCATAGAGGCGGCCATCCCGCCGCCCATAGGAAAAAACATAATCCTCGTCGCGGAGAAGACGTGAAAGATAGAACAGGTCAGTACCGCCTGCGGTAGCGGGCGGGTCTTTAGTCTCAAACATGACTCTAGACAAACTAATAACCCGCCCGCTACCGCAGGCGGTTCTGACCTATGCTTTCCACCGCTTCGAGTAGCGAGGCGCGGACGCTCTCTTTCGTGTAGCGCGAGACGGCGTACTCTCTTCCTCTCTCTCCCATAGCAGCTAATTCATCCGTGTTAGAGAGCATGCTGTTTAGTCCTTGTGCGAAGCTGCGGTAGTCGCGGTAGGTTCTCCCGCCTCTGCTCAGCTTGATGTGGTCTGCCAGCACGTCGGAAGATGCGTTGGCAAGCACGGGCGCTCTCTGCGCCATAGCTTCCATAGTCACTATGCTGAAGCTCTCGTTCGGAGACGGCATGATAAGGACGCGAGCGCCCGCCATCAAACTGAACTTCTCTTCGTCCGAGACGAAGCCGCGAAACTCTATGTCCGGGTCGGACGGCACAGGGATGTCGTCCTTGCCCGCCAGCACCAGCCGCAGCCCGGAAGGGAAATCCCTCTTGTACCTGATGAAGTAGTCGAACATCTCGCGGCAACCCTTGTTAGGGTCAATGCGGCCGCAGTAGAGAAGGTAGGGCGCGGAAACTTCGGCGGGCTGTCGCGGCCTGGTGTCAACGCTCATGGAGACGACGCGGCCGGGCAGGTCTCCCCATAAATCTTCTCCTAGGCGCTGCTCTGCTCGCGTGAGCCATATAAGAGAGTGCGCGCGATGCGCGGCGTGTTTGTAGACGGAAAAATACGCGGGCGCTTCGTTGTGAAGCGTCGGCACAAGTAGGGCGCGGCGGGCCGGAACCTGCAAGAGGCCGAAGTAGGTCGTCGGGTAAAGATAGGTGACGAAGATTATCGCGTGATAGTCCGCCCACCTGTGTTTAAGAAATTCCAGCAGAGAAGCGGAGTAAGGGCCCTGCGTCCTTATGAACTCTTCCTGAAAGGCCGGGCTCCACTTCTGGTAACGGTCGGTCTTGAGCGTGGCGAAGCGCCGCCGCCCCTCGGCGTCGAGCGGGCGATAGTCCAGCACCAATCTGTCGTACAGCTTTCCCCAGTAAGTCGTGCGCCCGAGGCTTACGGTGAACCTGCGCACGTTGACGCCGTCTTTCATCACAGAGCCTTCCGGCAGGACGTTGGCCCACTCGGATATGTCAATCGCGGTTGTCGTCAGCAGCTCCACCCGGTAAGCCTCTCTCAGGAGAGACGCGTACTGCCACGCGAGCGCCTCCGACCCGCCGACTATGCTCTCGTGATGACGCTGGACTACGACGGCGACCCTCTTCATCTCAGCCTGCCAAGCACCCTGATAAATTCGTCCTCAATCTTCTGGTTAGTGAAAAAGCTACGGTAGCGCTTCAATCCCTTCTCGCCTAATTCCGCTCTTAAAGCTTCGTCTCGCATCAGGCAATCCACGGCTTCTGCCATCAGCAAAGGGTTCCTCTCGTCCCACACTATCCCCGCATCGCCCACCGTCCCCGGAATGGCAGATGAAGCATAAGCGAGCACTGGAAGCTTCATAGCCATCGCTTCAACGATAGGGACGCAGAAGCCCTCGTGCTTACTGGTAATCATGAAGAGATGAGCAATCATGTAATAGGCTTTCAGTTCTTCATCCGTCACGCCGCCTGTAAAAATAACTGACTGCTCAAGCCTCAGCCTTGAGACCAGCCGCTTGAGCGTCTCGTAGTAACCACGGAAAGCCTCGTCCTGTTTGCCGACAATCAGGAGACGAGAGTTGCTGTTGTAGTTGTAGTAGTAATTAGCAAACGCTTCTATCAGGCTCGCGTGTCCCTTATGCGGGACTAATCGCCCGACCATCAATATATTCGTCCGCCCATCATTGTATGCCTCAAGGATGCGCGAGTCCGGGCTGACGGAGTCGAGCAGGTCTACGTGATGAAAGGGAGGCAGGACGAAATTCTTTGAGGCTTCTGCTCCCGCCTCCACCAGCTCCCTCATGTTGTACTCCGAGGCCGAGAGATAGAGCGAGTGGTTTGCGCGGGCTATCTGCTTTAGCTGTTCGCGGCCCGTGCGACCCATCTGCTCGTGCGAGGCGCTGAGGCCCGCGAAGAACTCGGGCGGCGTGACGTTGTGATACCTGACCGCTATCCTGCAACCGAGCTTTCGCGTCAGCTCAAGGCCGGGCAGCCAGCCCATTGAGAAGTGATAGATTAAGAGGTCGTCGGAGCTTTTGAGAAAATTTTCGAGCCTGGATGCGCGCCTGACCTCTATCCCGTCCAGACTCCCCGACTCCGCATAGACCTGTACCTCTGCCCCGCGCCGCTTGAGCGCGCCGAACATGCCCAGCACATCGTTGCCCACGGCGTCCCCGCTTGAGACGCTCGGCGACAGAATAGCGATTCTTGCCATCATTCAATCAGAAGAGAGTTGACCAACGGGCTCTATATTAGTTTGCCCAAGGCTCCCAGAAAACTCTCTTCAATCTTCTGGTTGGTGAAAAGAGTTCTATAACGCCTCCATCCCTTCTCGCCTAATTCTGCTCTTAAAGCTTCGTCTCTCATCAGGCAATCAATAGCCTCTGCCATCAGCAAAGGGTTCCTCTCGTCCCACACTATCCCCGCATCGCCGATTGTGCCGGGGATTGCCGTGGAATTGTAAGCGAGTATGGGAAGCTTCATAGCCATTGCTTCCACCAATGGAACACAGAAGCCTTCATGCTTACTGGTAATCATGAAGAGATGAGCAATCATGTAGTAGGCTTTCATCTCTTCGTTCGTCACCCCGCCCGTGAAGACGACGGCGTCGTCCAGGCAAAGAGACGATACAAGCTCGCCCAAGCGCTCGTAGTAAGATTTGAAAGCCTCGTCCTGTTTGCCGACAATCAGGAGCCGAGAGTTGCTGTTGTAGTAGTAGTAGTAGTTGGCAAACGCTTCTATCAGGCTCGCGTGGTCTTTGTTGGGGCTCACGCGCCCGACCGTCAAAATATTCGCCCTCCCGGTTCTGTAACGGTCAATGACGGAGAGGTCAGGATTGACGGAGTCGAGCACGTCTATGTGATGAAAGGGAGGCAGGACGAAGTTCCTTGAAGTTGGCGCGCCCGCCTCTATCAACTCAAGCATGTTGTACTCAGAATCAGACAAGTAAAGGTCGTGCTCTAATTTGACGAGCGACTTCATCTCGTCGCGCCCGGAGCGGCACATCTCTACGAAATCGGCGGATATGCCCGCGAAAAATTCCGGCGGCGTGACGTTGTGGTACTTGATGACGGTCTTGCACCGGAGTTTTGGGAGTAGTTCCCGGCTCAAACCCCAGCCTATGGAGTGATGATAGATGAGCAGGGCGGAAGGGTTTTTGAGGAAATCTTCTGCGTCGTCCCCGACGGCGTGGGCTTCCATGTCCCGTGCGGCGTAGACTTCCGGCTCGGTGAGATTCCAGCCTTCAGCATACATGCGAACATCATGGCCCTCTCTTTTCAGGGCTCGGTACATTCCCAGAACATCGTTGCCTATGGCATCTCCGCTAGCTACGGTCGGAGACAGAAGAGTGATTCGTGCCATATTCTCTTGCCGAAAGAAGAAGCGACAGACCCCGAAGCCGTGCGCTCTATCTTAGTTCACCCATAAATTTTAGAAAACTCTCTTCAATCTTCCGATTGGTGAATAACTGCTGGTAACGATTGCATCCCTTCTCCGCTAAATTTGCTCTCAGGGCTTTGTCCTTAATCAATGTATCAATAGCCTCAGCCATCAGCAGAGGATTCCTCTCGTCCCAGACGATGCCCGCTTCGCCTACAGTTTCGGGAATAGCAGTTGAGCCGTAAGCAAGGATAGGAAGCTTCATGGCCATGGCTTCAACAAGCGGGACGCAGAAGCCTTCATGCCGGCTGGTTATCATAAACAGATGCGAAATCATGTAGTAGGCTTTCATCTCTTCGTTCGATACTCTGTCCGTCAGGATAACTGCGTCCACCAGACAGAGGGATGAAGTCAGCTCTCGAAGACGTTGATAGTAGGGCTCGAAGGCCTCGTTCTGTTTGCCGACAATCAGGAGCCGAGAGTTGCTGTTGTAGTTGTAGTAGTAGTTGGCAAACGCTTCTATCAGGCTCGCGTGGTCTTTGTTGGGACTCACTCGCCCGACCGTCAAAATATTCGCCCTCCCGGTTCTGTAACGGTCAATGACGGAGAGGTCAGGGTTAATGGAATCGAGCACGTCTATGTGATGAAAGGGAGGCAGGACGAAGTTCCTTGAGGCCTCCGCGCCTGCCTCTATCAACTCAAGCATGTTGTATTCAGAGGCAGATAGATAGAGCGTGTGGTTGGAGCGTGCTATCTGCTTCAGTTGCTCCCGCCCCGTGTGGACTATCTGCACATACGAAGCGCTGATGCCTTCGAAGAACTCCGGCGGCGTGACGTTGTGGTACTTGATGACGGTCTTGCACCGGAGTTTTGAGAGCAACTCCCGGCCCAAATCCCAGCCTATGGAGTGATGATAGATGAGTATGTCCGAGGGATTTTTAAGGAAGTCCACTACGCTGTGGTCGGCGTGAACTTCCGGCTCATTGATACTCCAGGTTTCTGCATAAATGCGAACATCATGGCCCTCTCTTTTCAGGGCTCGGTACATTCCCAGAACGTCATTGCCTACGGCATCGTCTTCGGTCATGGTTCTGGTCAGGATGCCGACGCGTGTCATGCCCTACTTCTTTGAACCGACGATGGCATAGTCACGCGGGCCGTAGAACCACATGTGCAGCGACTCAAGTCTCAAGGCTCCTGTCTCAAAGGGGCTGCCCTCAACAGGGTGTATAAACTGCAAGTGAATCGAGTCAAAGCCGCGCTCCTGTAAGATGAACTTCAGAGTGTGCGCGGAGACGGGCCGGTTGTGCGTGGGGTCTGAATAGAAGTTGCAGGCGGCCACTACCAGATTCTCCGGGCTGGGGGTCTCAAGCATGACGAGACCGCCGGGCACGAGCACTCTGTGGATTTCGTCCAGCAGTTTTACCATCGTCTCGAAGGGAAGATGCTCTATGACGTGAAAGGCCGTGACGGCGCTCAAGGAAGCGTCCGGCTGTGAGCTAAGGTAAAGAAGCGCGTCCGACTGAGCTACCCTAAAGCCGCTTCTGCGGCAGCGCTCGACCAGCACGCGGTTGCTGTCCACAGCCTCGGCTTCTATCCCTTCCTCCGCGAGCAGCTCCAGCCAGTCGCCGCGACCACATCCTATGTCCAGCACGCCGCCCGTTATCCCGGCCTCCCTCAGAAAAGGCAGGTAGTATCGCAGGCGCTCCTTTATCTCCCGCTTATCGCCGCGAAACTCATCCTCAAAGGAAGCGTAGAGCGCATCCAGTTGATGACGCTCTTCGCTCATAGCCAAAAGACTCGTTGCTCTTTCGTTGCGCGCAAGCTCCGCGCGCAAATCTTCTATCTTCTGCGAGAGCTGTTTTAGCTGCTCTTCCATGTCTGCGGGAAGCGCGCCCGTCTCCTGCTCAAGCGCGTGACGCGCGCTCGCGAGGTCGAACAGCTCCTTCTGCTCGTCTATAAGCCTGCGCTGCTCACGAAAGAGCGCGCTGATTTGCTGATGCTGTAGACGGTGCTGTGACTCCATCATGGCTTTGAAGGCATTGACGTAATCTTCGCTCGCATGGAGTCTGGCGTTCAGAGAGTCCTCCATAGCTCTCAGGGAAGCTTCAAGAGAAGACTCAAGCGAAGCCTTGACCGTGCGTAAGGATTCGTCTACTTGGCGGACTGACTCTGCCACACGCTCGACCGAAGCCTCGACCGTCTTTATCATCTCGACGAGCTTCTCTCTCTGCACGAAGGAGTAGGCCTCTAACTGCGAGTGGTTGCGCACGAGGACGGGAAGGCGCGCCAGCGCCACCGCAAGCTGTATTAGATAACCCAGCGCCGGGAGACGATAAAGGCGGCGAAGTGTGGCGGGCAGTCGCAGCCCCTGAATTCTGACGCCTCTCTCTTCTCCTTCGGGCGAATAGCGAAGCGCTGAGAGGATGTCCACCTTGTTGTACCGGCCGCTTCTGAGGCTGTCCAGGTAATTGTTGTAGCCGGAAGAATCCGCCTCTCGCTTCAGCACCGCTCGGTAAGCGTTACTGACGAATTCCTTGTCGTGGTACTTCAAAAGCTCGTTAACGTGATACTCGTCGCGGCCTCCCTCTATCAGCTCCGTCTCAAGATTTATCTTAGGGAGCGTAAGCTGTATGGCGGAAGGGGAATCGACGCGAATGCCTTCACCCGCAGACACAGGGACAGATTCAACCGGCTCAAGCTCGCGCAGCATAGACTTGATATCTATCGCGCTCAGTTTCCCCTGAGCCTCTTTGCGGGCGACGGACTCTCGAATCCTGTCCATCAGCTCGCTGACCTTCAATTCTTGGGAAGCGTCCTCGGTCTGCATAACAAGTGCGCGGGTTACAATCGGGGCAAGCTCAAGCCTGAGTACATTAAACTATTCTTGACAGGGAAATAATGTGAAGACAAACCGTAACCCGTTTGGAGCAGTTTAGTCAACTTGAAGCAAATCGTGGGCGGCAGGGGCGGGCGCGTTCGCCTCTCGCGTGAGCGTGCGCGTGCTGATGCGAGCGTTCAAGTTAGCCACGCCGTCCATAGTCGTCTGGCTCATGACCTGAAAGAGCAGCACGTCGTCCAGCCAGTCGAAGCTTATGGCGTCAACGCTGTGGACGGCGAGCGTGACGGTATAAGTGTCCGGCGCGAGCCACGCGTCGAAGGTGAAGGTGACTTCGATTCTGTCATTCCGTTTGACGGGGCCGAAGTCCACCCGCTGAAGCTCCGTGTTGGTGCCGTAGACGTGTATGCCGTGGCGGTTGCGTATCAGCAGTCCGCACACCGGATGCTCAACGTCTGCGTTAAAGCTGACGCGGACGCGCACGAATATAGTCTCGCCTGTCTCAATCAGCTCCACGCGCCGCCCCATAGAGTCCGATAGCTGGACGCCTCTGATGATGGCCGTGCCGTCGCCGTGGCGGTAGTTATACTGAAGCGAATCGGGCAGCTCATCCAGAGGCGCGTCTCTTCCGGCTTCGCTTCCGTCCGCCGTTTGCTCCGTAGCCTGGTAAGCCTCCTCTCGCGCCATGATAATCTTCTGGTATTGATTGAGCACGTCGACGGGCTTGCCGTCGGCAATCATCCTGCCCTGATTGAGCAGTATGGCGCGCGAGCAGAGGGCGCGAATGGCTCCGGGGTCGTGCGAGACGAAAAGAATGGTGACGCCCGCTTCCTGTAGCTCCTTGATTCGGCGCATGCAGCGATGCTGAAAGACCGCGTCGCCGACGGCCAGCGCTTCGTCCACAATCAAAATCTGAGGGTCTACGCTGATGGCTACGGCGAAGGCGAGGCGCACGTACATGCCGCTCGAATAGGTCTTGACGGGCTGGTATAGAAAGTCGCCAAGCTCCGCGAAGCGCTCAATGCGCGGCAGCATCTCCGTCATCTGCCTTCTGGAAAAGCCCAGCAGCGCGCCGTTCATGAAGACGTTCTCGACGCCCGTGAACTCGGGGTTAAAGCCCGCGCCCAACTCAAGCAGCGCAGAGACTCTGCCCTCGCACCAGACCTCGCCGTGCGTGGGCTCAAGCGTGCCCGTGACAATCTGTAGCAGGGTGGACTTGCCGCAGCCGTTCGGGCCTATGATGCCAGTGGTCGTGCCTGCTTCCACTTCAAAGCTTATGTCGCGTAGCGCCCAGAACTCCCTGTGCCACTTCCAGCGCCCGCGCGTCAGAGTCTCCTTCAGGCGGTCGCCCGGATGCGCGTAGATGCGATACTGTTTGGAGACGTTCTCGACGCGCAGCGCCGTCTTCGTGTTCATCTCTTCCCGCTTTCGGCTTCGGCGCTCTTCAAGTCTGCCTGCACCATCTCTCGCACGAGGGCGGGGAACGAAACGGTAGGCTCCCAGCCGAGCCGCTCTTTAGCTTTGCTGGCGTCGCCCACGAGCAGGTCAACCTCCGCCGGACGATAAAACTTCTCGTCAACGCGCACGTGCTCCCTGTAATCGAGACCCGCTTCCGCGAAAGCCAGCTCGCAGAACTCTCGCACGCTATGCGTCTCGCCCGTGGCGATGACGTAATCCTCCGGCTCCTCCTGTTGCAGCATCAGGTGCATAGCTCGCACAAAATCCCCGGCGTGTCCCCAGTCGCGTCTGGCCTCAAGGTTTCCCAGCCTAAGCTCTGTTGCCAGCCCCAGCTTGATACGCGCGACGGTGCTCGTAATCTTTCGCGTGACGAACTCGAAGCCTCTGCGCGGCCCCTCGTGATTGAAGAGGATGCCGCTCAGGCAGAACATGCCGTAGGCTTCGCGGTAGTTGGTCGTCAGGTGAAAGCCCGCGACCTTGCTGATGCCGTAGGGCGAGCGTGGGTGAAAGGGCGTGCTCTCTCGCTGCGGCACTTCGCGCACGCGCCCGAACATCTCGGATGAGCCCGCGAAGTAGAAGCGGCAGCGCGGCCTCAGTTCTCTGAGCGCGGCCAGCACGTAATGCGTGCCGCCAATGTTGGTCGTCATCGTGGAGAAGCCGTCCGAGAAGCTTTCGGCCACGAAGCTCTGCGCCGCCAGGTGATAGCACTCGTCGAAGTCGTGCTGGCTGACGACGTGAAAGATGCTGGCGTAGCTCTCAAGGCTCGCGGGATGAAGCACGACCCTGTCCAGCAGGTGAGAGATGCGCCCGAACCTGCGCTCAGGGTCTTCGAGCGCGACGCGGCGCACCAGCCCGTGCACCTCGTAACCGAGGCTTAGAAGATGCTCGGCCAGGTAGCTACCGTCCTGACCCGTGATGCCGCTAATCAAAGCCTTCCTGACCACAACGTATGCTTTCCACTCTTATAAGGAATCAACAGGGATGGACAGGATACACAGGATAAGAATAGAAGAGTTGTCTTTTCTTTATCCTGCTCATCCTGTTAATTACCGTAATCTGTCTCAAGTTCATAAAATAACTAAACCTGTGTAAGAATGTCGAGCATGCTTTCCGCTCAAAGAGCCAGGCGAGAGGTGTGGCGGCCCCTTTGGGAACTGCCTCGCCGCTTAGACATCATCCTTTCGCTCACGCGCAGAGAGCTGGCCGCGCGCTACAAGGGCTCTGTGCTGGGCGTGGCGTGGGCCGTGCTGACGCCCATAGTCACGATTGCCATCTTCACTTTCATCTTCGCAGGAATCTTCGGTGCGCGCTTCGGCGCGAGCGGCTCTCCGTGGGACTACGCCGTCTATCTCTTCTGCGGCGTGCTGCCTTGGACGGCTTTTCAGGAGTCGGTTCAGCTATCCTCGCAGACCATCGTCTCTCACTCGAACCTCGTCAAGCGGGTGGTCTTTCCGCTTGAGATACTGCCGGTTTCACAGGTGCTTTCGTCGCTCGCCAACCAGATGTTCGGGACGGTGGCGCTGCTTCTGGCCGCGCTCCTCATAGAAAGGAGGCTGCACGCGACCGTTTTTCTTCTGCCCGTGGTGGTCTTGCCGCAGTTGGTAGCCATGCTCGGCGCGTCGTGGCTCGTGGCAAGCCTCGGTCTCTTCTTACGCGACCTCGTGCAGGGCATCATGCTGCTGCTGATGGCCTGGATGTACCTGACGCCCATCATCTACCCCGAATCCATAGTGCCGGAGCACTTCCGGCCCTTCATCAACGCCAACCCGTTTACGCCACTCATCAGGAGCTACCGCCGCATACTGCTCGAAGGCGCTATGCCGGACTGGCAGGGGCTGGCCTATTTCACCCTCTTCGCCCTCGTCTCGTTCGTCTTCGGCTACTGGTGGTTTGCGCGCACCCGCCGCAGCTTCGCCGACGTTATCTAAACGGCCCGCCGCCATTCGCCTTTACTTCTTTGCTCTTAACAAAAAGGCTTCCGGTAAAGGGCGTTGACACTCGCCGTTGGCGCATGTTAGCGTACAAAGTCACGGCCTTTTCACGGGGGCCGTGCCGATACAGACGGTGCGTCATCCCTACGGCGCGTTTAAGGCTTTGGGAGAGAGAGACCATGCGCGCCGCCCCACCGCTTGTGGTCGTTAACTTCCCTGTAGAATTCAAGAGAGACATTCAACTCCTGATGGGCTTCGAGAAAACAAAGGTCATACGTGCGGCTGAGAAGTTCCTGTCACAGGGCAAAATCCCGGCGGCCATCAAAGAATACGAAAAGGTCGTTGCTGAAGACCCGGACGACTTCACGACGCTCAACATGATAGGCGACCTCTACGCCCGCTCGGGCGACAAGAAGGAGGCCGCCAAGTGCTTTGCGCTCATAGCCGAGCACTACCGCGAGCAGGGCTTTAATCTTAAAGCCATCGCGATGTACAGGAAGATTGACCGCATGCAGCCCGGCACGCCCGAGATGGCTGCCAAGATGGCCCCGCTCTATGAAGCGCAGGGTCAGATGGTAGAAGCACGCGCCAGCTATCTTATCCTCGCGGACAGCTACACGCGCGCGGGCCAGTCGCAGAAGGCGCTGGAAATCCTGCGCAAGATAGCAGACCTTGACCCGAACAACGTGGAGATACGCCTGAGGCTCGCGGGCGGCTTCCTGCGCGAAGGCTTCAAGACGGACGCCGCAGAGGCTTACAAGCAGGCGGGCGCGCACTTCCACACGCGGAAGAAGCCGGAGCGCGCACTGGAAGCCTACGGCAAGGCGCTTGAGATTATCCCGGAAGACCGTGAGGCTCTGGCCGGAGTGGTCGAGGCGCAGAAAGCGCTCGGCGCATCTTACGAAGCGGCCGAAGCCCTTGAGCGCGCACTCTCGGCACAGCCGGACGATGTAGAGCTTCTCTCCATGCTAGCTTCTACATACGTGGATGCCGAAGACGCGGTCGCGGCGGAGCGCGTGACGCTTGAATTGGTCAGGCGAGAGGCGACCAGCTATCCTCGCTTCGCGGACGTGGCCCGCCTCTTCCTCAAGAAGAACGATGTTGAGAGGGCCGTCAACATCATAGCAGGCATCATGGAGCAGTCGCTCGTCGCAGAGGAAGACGGCGTGGTGCTTGAGCTTCTCAACGAGGCTCTGGCCCAGAACCCTGAGCATCTTGAAGCGCTGCGTCTTCTCTTCCGTATTCACACGTGGCATCAGGATGAAGAAGGGATGCGGCTCACGCTCGACAGAATGGCGGACGCCGCGCACGCCTCAGGGCAGACGGACGAAGAGCGACGCGCCCTCATGCACCTGATACGGCTGGTGCCGGACGATAAGTATTACAAAGACCGACTGGACATCCTTGGCGGCTCGCTGGAAGAAGACCCGGAGGAGCAGATATACGCGGCCAGGCCTGCGCGCGATGAGGTTCCGACCTTCGAGAGCTTCATGACCATGAACGAGCAGCCCGCGGCCGAAGCGCCGGCCGAGCAGGAAGCTGCTGAAACGCAGGCTCCCGCGATGGAGTTCGAATGGAACTCCGTGGCGCAGGAGCAGTCGCCGCAGGCCACACAGTCCGACCCGTCATCTTCCTTCGCAGACCTGAACGATTGGACGGACACAGGCGCGCAGGAGGCATCGCAGGAAGCCCCTTCCAGCGGCTTCAATGAGTTTGATTTCAGCGCCCCGCCGCAGTCGGATTCGGTAACGGCGGGCGCGGGCAGCGGAGACCGCGCGGCACTTCTCAAGCAGGAGCTTGAGAGCGTAGATTTTTACATAGCTCAGGGCTACACGGACATAGCGCTCGACACGCTCAACATGATAGAGCGGCAGTTCGGCGCGGGGCCGGAGATAGAGGCCCGCCGCAGCCAGCTTCAAACAGCTTCCCCTTCGGACTTCTCTTTCGGTGAAGTGCCGCAGGAACAGCCGGAGCCGCAAGCGCCCGTTCAGACCTCTGAGGAAGCCGCGTTCACAGGCTTCTCGCGCTACGACATCGCGGAGGAAGTGCCGGAGGCGGCGAAGGAAGACGTGGACGACGTTGACGCGGCTTTCACTACCCTCTCCGGCTGGGAAGAGCCTGCCGGGGCACAGGCCGCGCAGCAGTCCGCACCGCCGCCGCCCGCCGCACCCTCCACGCCCGCTACGACCTCTACGCCTGCTGCCGCTTCCGCGCCGCCGCAGGGGATTGACCCGGGGCTTGCCGCCGTCTTTGACGAGTTCCGCACGGCTGTGGAAGACGAGTCGGCCACGCCTACGGACGGCGATTACGAGACTCATTACAATCTGGGGCTGGCCTACAAGGAGATGGATTTGGTTGACGAGGCCGTCGAAGAGTTCCAGATGGCGGCCGGGATGGTAAGCCCTCAGGACGGGACGCCTCGTTATCTACAGTGCTGCAACTTGCTGGGCCACTGCTTCATGCAGAAGGGCATCCCGCGACTCGCCGCCATGTGGTTCAAGAAGGGGCTGGATGCGCCCGGCCACACGGAGGATGAATATCAGGCGCTTCGCTACGAGCTTGGCACGGCCTACGAGCAGATGGGCGAGATTGACAAGGCCATAGACATCTTCACAGAGGTCTACGGCATAAACATCTCCTACAGGGGCGTGTCGGAAAAGCTACGCGAGCTACAGGCGCAGAAGACCAGCCAGTAAATGGTGAATAGTAAATGGTAAATGGGAAAACCTCGTCCCGCGTGTTTACTATTTACTATTCACCATTTACTATTTACTAGCTATGTCTGCGAGAATAACCGTCATCTTCTACATTGTCCTGTGCCTGGAGGTAGGCATTGTGCTGACCCTCCTGCCGTGGATACACGTCCTGCCCTTTCTGCCTTCGTTCGGGCTGGGTGACTGGGGCGACAATTTTTTCCTGCTCTACGCCTCGCAGAAGATGGGCTTGCAGGGCTTAAGGCCCGTGATTGCGTCCGGCTGGGTGCGCGGCGCAGTGAGCGGCCTAGGCGTTTTGAATCTGTTCATAGCCTTCTGGGAGATAACACACTTTCGTCAGACGGTTCGCGCGCTTCAGGCGGGAACAAACGTTATCCCTCGCACCGAAAAGGATGGCGCACAAGCTTCAACAGCCGATTCTCTACCTGATAACGGGCGGCGAGACGACGCCCCTGACAGGGCCGGACAGCCCTGAGTTCAAGCGCATCCTTGAGCTAGTCCACGCAGCCGCGCACACGGGCATTCATCTCATACAGCTACGCGAAAAGAGTCTTCCGGCCAGAGTCCTGTTTGAGTTAGCCAAACAAGCGGCCGCTATCACTCGAAAGACCGAGACGCGTCTTGTCATCAACGACCGCGCGGACATCGCGCGCTCGGCCCTGTGCGACGGCGTTCATCTCACCACTCGCTCGCTTAGCGCGGACATCGTCAGAAAAGCCTTCGGCACAGACTTTCTCGTAGGCGTCTCGGCGCACTCGCTTGAAGAAGCGCGCGAGGCGAGAGATGCGGGCGCGGACTTCGCGGTCTTCGGCCCCGTCTTCGACACGCCTTCAAAGCGCGCTTACGGCCCCGCGCTAGGTCTTCAAAAACTTGAAGCCGCGACAAGAGAGCTTTCATCTTTCCCTTTGATAGCCATAGGCGGCATCACCCTAGACAACGCACAGCATGCCCTCAGAGCAGGCGCAAGCGGCATCGCTGCCATACGGCTATTCGGCGAGCCCGGTAATCTGGAAGAGATAGTGCTAAAAGTGAAAGGTCAGAACCGCCTGCGGTAGCGGGCGGGTATTACTTAGGCATGACTCTAGTCTAAGTGATA
>DATELK010000037.1:0-21318 GCA_035276685.1 Pyrinomonadaceae bacterium
CTGGCAGCCGCATTGGCAGCGAATCCTAATCTGAGGCTGGGGTTGGAGGCGACTATCATTAACGCTCAGGGTGGGCCGGAGAGCTTTTATCTGAACCTGGGACGAGGTTCTGCGCCAGTGCCTGAGCCCGCGACGATGGTGTTGCTTGGCACCGGTCTGGCTGGTCTGGCCGCACGAAAGTTCAGGCGGCGCAAGGCAGGCAAAGAAGAAGAGACAGAGGCTTCTTAGAGAAGGGATAGAAACTAGAGAAGTGATGGAAGCGGCGAGGCTCGAATGTGAGCCTCGCCGCCTCTTTTTATGTAAGCCTTCCAACTCTTCATTGTCCCTGTATGACTAACTTGCCGGGCGGCAGGATTGCGGGCATTCCCCTGTGCTGCCAGCAGCGGCCCGTGCCGCGCACGCGGCGTTGGCAGGGTGTGCCTTTCTGTGTGCGTGCGCCGCAGAGCGAGACTATCTCTTGGGGGTCTGTGGGGCGCTCCGTCTCTGTGCCGTCGGGGCCGTACTTCGGCTCAGGCTTCTGCGCGGAAGAGGATGATGAAGAAGCGGCTGAAGCATCTTCTTCTTCAGCGTCCGGCTTATCACTTCCGGGCTTCGATGTGACTACAGGCAATTCCCCGTGCTGAACCGATAGAGGCGGAGGCTGCGGTCTAGTGACGCGGCCCATCAGGAGGCCCATTGAAAGAAGCGCTGCTGCGGCAACCAGCGGGACGAGAATGCCCCTTCTCCTATGCGGCCCTTCGCAGTTTTGACAGAAGCTGCGGCTTGTCCACACACGCCAGCGCGAGCGCGTAACCTTCTCTCCGCACTCGGCGCAGAAGTTTGGTCTGTACATCTTGAAAGAGCCTCCTTCGTGGGAAAGGATGCTCTCGTTCGGAGGCGCGCCGGAGCTAGAGCCTGAATGGCTGCCGAGCGGATGAGGTGGACGCTTCCTAGAAGAGCCCAATGGTAAAACGAGCCCTCATTATATTCTCAACCGTCGCCCGGAAACAAAGCTTGTTGCGCGCATGGTACACGTTGCACGCATAAGACAAACGTGCTAGACTGCTTTTACTCCCGAACCTTTCAAAGAAAGAGGCCCGCGCGCCTGAGAGTCTTTCCCTTGTGAATCAATAAAGAGCTTGCAGGAGAGACCGAAGCCGGAAGCGTTCTCGCGGCGTGAGGGATGACTTTAAGATGGGTTTGAGACTCTATTGCAACCGGTACGGCCATTTCAAGCACCCGCTGGTGTGTGCCGTGAACTGTCCCTATCGCACGAGGTGCCGCGACTTCGCGCTCTTTTATGACGAGAATCGCGCGGGCGTGGACGTGCTGGTTGAAGAATATTTCGCTCAGCGCTCCGGCGAGCAGGACAAGCCTGCGAAGCCCAGAGAGCGCTCATACGTTCCTACGGCCGTGCCCGTTTCTATGCGCACGCTGATACGCCTGGAGGTAAAAAGAGAGATGGCGGAAGCCAAGTACATCTGGATTGGAAAAGATGATCAGGCAGAGCTGCTTGACCACGAAGAGGTCATCAAGCGCGCCGAGCGCGGCTGGAAGGCCAAGCACATTTACAAGGTCGCTCAGGAGATGGAGCTGAAGTTCCAGCTCGTGCCGCTCAAGCGAATCGAGAAGGCAAAGCGGGCCGTGGAGGCGGAGCAGGAGCGCGCAGCCGCACGCCGCCGCGCACAGCGACCGCGCCCGGTTCCCGTGGAAGCGCCCGCGCCGCTTAAGCCCGTCCCGGCCATAGAGACACAAGCAGCGCCCCAGTCCCGCCGCTCACGCACACGCGTCGCAAAAGCCGCCGGAGATAGATAAGCGACAGGGGATAGGGAAAAGAAAAACAGGCTCTCTTTCTTTTCCTTATCGCCCATCCCGCACGTCTCAAGCAACTCTGGGCACATGGGAAGCGTCCGACCATCTGCGGGTGGGCGGCCTTTTTGTGTCCGGGGCGGGAGCGTACTTGCAAAAGCGGCTTGCGGGCAGGCATACTCGCCCAAATTGAGACGCCCTAATTTATTGGCCTGAAATTTCCTGAACAATGATTCGAGCGCTGTTTTCTTTTTCTCCCAGACAAAGACGCCCCTTTTTCATAGCTTTCGTGGCGCTGCTCTCTGCGCTTTTGTTGCCCGGCGCGACTCTCGCGCAGGAGCAGCAAGACCCGGACGATGTGCTCAGGGTCGAGACCAACCTGGTGCAGCTCAACGTGGGCGTGGTAGACCGCCAGGGACGCTCCATACTGAACCTTTCGCGCAACGATTTCGTCGTCTACGAAAACGACGTGCGCCAGACCATTCAGAGCTTCGAGCCTACGACGACTCCCTTCAGCCTTGTGCTCCTGCTCGACATGTCAGGCTCCACCCTGGGCTTTCGCCAGACGCTGAAGACCTCTGCCATGCGCTTCATAGACGCGCTCGCGCCGGAAGACCGCGTGGCCATCGTCATCTTTAACGACAAGGTGGATATGCTTCAGAAGTTCACCTCTGACCGCAGAAAGATTGCCGACGCCATAGACCTTGCTCAGGGCAAGGGGCAGACAAACTTCTACAGCGCCCTGCGCTTCTCCATGCAGCAGCTTGCGGGCGAGGGCAAGCGTCGCAAAGCCATCATAGTTCTGACGGACGGGCTCGACACGCAGATGCGTAAAGCAGACCGCGAAGCGGCACAGAGCGCCACGACGAACGAGGCTGCCATAGCTTCTATCAAGCCGGGCCAGAGCGCTCCCTTGAACTCAGTGCTGAGCGCCGCAGACAACATGGGCGTGACCATCTACCCGCTCGCGCTGCCTTCGGGCGACGCCAAGCTCCTGCCCTTCCCTGACCCGCAGCAGATAGCCATGTACACGGCCGCCCGCGCACGCCTTCAAGCGCTGGCAGACCGCACGGGCGGACGCTTAAACGAGATAAGACGCCTCGAAGAGATGGGACGCCTTTACGCGGAGGTCGCGGCGGAACTGCGGACGCTCTACAGCCTGACCTACCAGCCTTCGGGCGAGCGCAAACGCGACGGAAGCTGGCGCGCCATACGCATAGAAGTCACGCGTCCCGAAATGATAGCCCGCACCAAGAGCGGCTATTACTCGCGTTAAACGAGAGCCGCCGCGAGCCTGATTTTCACACACGGCTGGCCGCTTGACACTCCATGCTTCAAGCCCCTATATTCTCTTTTCCGCTTTGAAAAAAGCCACACGCGCCCGTAGCTCAGTTGGATAGAGCGTCGGTCTACGAAACCGAAGGTCGAATGTTCAAGTCATTCCGGGCGCACCATAAATTTGAAAGAGAGACTGCGCCGCCGCAGTCTCTCTTTTTCTTTTCCGAAATTTCAACTTTGGAGTTACTACCATGCATGAAAATAACTCCTCTGACGACTCAATCTCCAAAGTATGCTCAAAATGTAGAGTCAGCAAGCCAGTCGAAGAGTTTAACTTTCGTAAGCGCTCGGACGGTATAAGACACCGGTACTGCCGCGAGTGCGGGAAGAAATTTACTCAAGCGCATTACAAGCTAAACAAACGGCAATACATTGAGCGAAGCATGCGCGCTAATATAAAGCGGCGTGAATATCTAAAGCAGATAAAGTCCCGACCGTGCGCTGACTGCGGTGTACAGTATCCATATTACGTTATGGACTTTGACCACCGTGATGGCGAGAAGAAAGTTTTTGAGATGAATCGCGTCGGTTACGTATCAATGCGCGCCATTAAACAGGAGATAGAGAAATGCGACCTCGTATGCGCGAACTGTCACCGGGAGCGCACGTACCGGCGCATCATGCAAAGACAGTCCCGCCGCCTTTGAATCACAAAGTCCCTGAAATACTTCCCTGATTACTTAGGCCCGAACTCTTGAATGATGCGGTCGCGTATCTGTGCGGGCGAGAGGCCCTGCTCTTTCTCTAGGCGGTAGGCCAGGAGCGCTTCCTGTATGCAGGTGGCGCACTGGGCCGAGTGGTCTGATTCGTAGCAGGTGTAGAGGCTCTTGTGGCCGAAGCCTTCGTCGCAGTAGCAATAGCATGGAAGCTGCGCGATGGTCTGCGGAATCTCGCGCACCGCCTGATAAGCCTCGCGCGCTTTGCCGAAGAATTTTTCGGGCGGGAGCGTCGGCCCCAAGCTCGCCAGAGCTTTTCCGTCCGTGACGTAGGCGGGCACGCGCGCGGGCTCAGACCTCTTCTGCCGCGTCAGGGGCTTGTTCAATAAAGACTGCTTATCTTTGTCGTTGTCAGCGCCGATGATAAAGACTACGCCGATGGTCGCCACAACAGCGACGACTGCGGCCATGATTATCTTCTTCCTGTTCAAGCTACAACTCTCCTGCTCAATGCAAAACTTGATTCTAAGATGGCCCGCGCCCGCTAAAGGTTCGACCGCGAGGGCCACTTAAAATATAAGGTATAACGGCCCGCTTTGACGAGGGCCGGGAGGGCTTCAGTCGCCGTCTTCTTCCCTCCGCGCGCCCTGATTAGCCACGGCGCGCGGGTGGTGGCGATTGTAGGTTGCGCGCAGGTGCCTGTCCGTAATGTGAGTGTAGATTTGTGTGGTCGAGATGTCGCTGTGGCCTAAGAGCGACTGCACGGAGCGGGAGTCCGCGCCGCGTTGCAGTAGATGCGTGGCGAACGAATGTCTAAGGGTGTGCGGCGAGACGTTCTCCAATCCTGCGCGCTCGCTGTAACGCTTGATTGAGGCCCAGACGTTGTGCCTCGTGAGCGGTGCGCCGAGGGAGTTGACGAAGAGACGCGCGTCGTGCGTGCGCGTTTGCCTGAGGCGCGCGGCGCGGTAAAGCTCAAGCCAGCGCGTGGCGCTCTTGCCTATGGGAATCCTGCGCTCCTTGCTCCCCTTGCCGTGGCACGAAAGAAGCCCCGCGTCCATGTCAACGTCCGATGGCTTTAGCGAGATAAGCTCTGAGATGCGCAGGCCCGACGCGTACATCACTTCCAGAATCGCGCGGTCGCGCAGGCCCTCTTCCGTCGCCGTGTCGGGCGCGGACAGTAGCCTCTCCATCTCGTCTTCGCTCAGGAAGCGCGGCAGGTGCGCGCCCGCCTGCGGCGTGTCCAAATCCTCGGCAGGGTGTCGCTTGATGTGGCCGTCCAGCATCAGGAAGCGGTAGAAGCCGCGAGCCGCGCTCGTCGCGCGCGACACAGACCTGGGCGCAAGGCCTTCGCGCGAGAGGCTCGCAATCCACGCTCGCAAGTCCGCGCGCTCAAGCTCTTCCACAGGCTTCCCCACACGCGCGGCCCATTCCTCCAGCCGCCTGAGGTCTCGCCTGTAGCTTTCCAGAGAGTTACCCGCCAGCCCCCTTTCGACTTGCAGGTAGGTCAGGTACTCGCGCACAAGGTTGCGCCGCGAAGCTCTTTCCACTGTCATACGAGCTGAACTTGTAGCTTAATAAACGGGACAAGACAAGCGGAATATTTTTTTGACGCGACGCAAGTCGAGCGCGAAGGTTAATCGAGCAGGAAGGTGAGACGCTGCTCTATGTCCTTTCCGGTAATCCTGAAGTAGAGGCGGGCGAGCCTATCGCGCCGGACTTGATTCTGCTCGTTGTGGTACGCCCAGACGATTTTGTCCGTCTCCGTCCCGGCAAAGTAGCTTATGAATCTCAGCTGCTCTGCGGCCGCTTGAGCCTCCGTTTCATCTCCCTTCAGAATCTTCTCTATAGACTCCTCCGCGATGCCTGAAACCTTCACATGCACAGCAGCGGGCAGGCCCAGCACGAAAAGAAGCCCCAGCGCCATCGCCGCCAGCTTTCTCTCGCCGCCGACCGTCTCGGAGCCCAGATGAAAGGCCCTTCGGCCGTTGCGAAAGAAGACCAGAGCGGTGAAGAAGGGCGTGAAGCCAAGCAGGCCCAGTCCCAGTAGAAGTATGCCAATCAGGCTCAGAGGGAGAAGCGCTATGCCAATCAGGAGCGAGATGAGCGCGCCCGCGTACAGCATTCCTCCGAGCGCAGCCGAGCGGTGGGCCAGCCGCTTTCCTGCGCAGAGCCAGACCGTGAGCGCGGAGATTTCTATCAATGCCATGGCGTAGACCGGAAGCTGAATTCTTTCGAAGAGCGCGTGGCCGCCAAAGAAGTTTCCGCGAAAGATTGCCGGGTCGAAGATGAAGCAGAGGATGGGCAGCACTATGCCGAAGACCACGTCGAAGACGGTCTGCCCGCGCGTAGCCTCCGGCTGGAACTGTCTTCGCCAGAACCTAACCCATCGGCCTTCCTCTTTGACGCCCCCGCGCTCTATGTTAAGCACACCCGCTCCGTTCATCCTTCTGTTCCCTTCTCTCTATCAGGTCAGGGCCTTTCGTGGCGAAAGCTCTGTCGTCGCTCCGCGCTTCTGCACGTCCGGGAAAGAGCCTCGGCCGAAGAAGACGTGCCACGCCAGATGCTTGAAGAGCGGAAGACGCATCACCGCGCAGCAGGCTTCCAGCAGGAGCGGCTGGCGCACAAGGCTTATGGCGCGGCGCATCCAGATGCGGGAGACGAAGCGCGAGCGAAACTCCTGACCAGAATACCTTCCAAGCTCTGTCGTCTCGCCCGTTGAAAGAAATCTTGAGATGACATCTGCCGCGAGGCTTGAGAGGCGCATGCATGGGTCAAGGCCGCCCGCCGTCAGGGGCGAGACGGCCCCGGCCGCGTCGCCTACCAGCAGGCCGCGCTCGTTCGCTATGCGGCGAAGGACGCCGCCGACGGGGATACGTCCTCCGCGCCGCTCCGTGCGCTTTAAGGCTTCAAGGTCAATCGTGCCCTTTAAGCTCGCGCGAAATTTTTCGAGCGCGGAGGCCGCGTCAAAATCCTTCGCGTAGCCTCCCACGCCGACATGTGTTTCCTCTCCGTCCTGCACAACCCAAGCTATGTAACCGGGCGCTAAGCTTGAGTCCATGAAGCAATGAAAGACAGGCTCAGCCGACTTATCCGGTGGATGATGAAAAACGTCCTCCACGCCCACTATCCACTCGCGGTTGCTGTCGAGCCCCAAATCGCGCGCCACACGAGACTGCGCGCCGTCGGCCCCCACGATAAAGCGAGCCTCAACGCTCCTTGTCAGACCATTCGTTTCAAGATGAAGAATCGAGCACGAATCGCTCTCCGTCTCAATCCCGACGTAGCGCGTGGAGGGCCACCACTCCGCGCCAGCCTCCACGGCCTCGTCAAGAAAGCGCTGGTAAAGCTCGCCCATGCGCCCGACGCGGAATTCGTCCAGAGGGCTTTCAAGTTTCAGGGCGCGGCGACGAGGGCTATAAAGCACGACGCGGCGCACGGGCGGCCCCAGACAATCCTCCGGCAGGTCGAAGTCTTCGAGCGTGCGTCGCACGAAGATGCCAGTGGTGTGAACCGATTCCGTCAGACTGCGCTTGCGGTCAACCAGCAGCACGCTCAGGCCCTCTCGCGACAGAAGCCGCGCGCACTGAAGCCCGCCAAGGCCAGCGCCAACGATACAGACATCGAATCTCTTCAAGCTCTACTCCTTCATCCTTGCTATCACGTTCTCAGGTGGAGCCGCCGATTCTGCCTGCACGCAGCCGACTGCTCGCAGACTCTGGACGTTCTCGCGCACCGTCTCTTGCGCGCGGCTGCGCGCTATGTTCCAGGTGCGCCAGTCAGAGCGCGCATCCACGGGCCAGCGATACAGAAGAAAATAGGCCGTGGTGCAACGCTCGTCTCGGGTCATGGCGGGCAGGGACGCGGCGAGCGCGGGAACAGCGTCGGCACTCAGTCCCGCAGCGTACAGGGCATCAAAGCCGCGTCCCTGTCTTTCGGCGTGCGAGAGGTTTGCACGCACGATGAGGTCGTCCGGGTTGGCTACGTGAAGCAGCCCCGTGATGACGAAGGCCGCGACGAGCGCACCCATCGCGAAGCGCTCACGCGCGCCCCTCATCACAGTCCACATGAACCATAAGAAGACGAGCGCCAGCCAGAGCATGAAAGCCATCGTGTAGAGCCTCTGCTCCGTGAGGCCGTACTCCCTCTGGTAAAGCCGCACGCGCTCCATCGCCGAAGCCATGATGACGAAGAGCAGCGCCACCTGCCCCACGGCCAGCACGCGAAAGATGCGCTCGTGTATGGGGTTCTCCTTGCGAAGCAGCCAGTGCGCCACTAGCAGAAGGGGAAGCACGAGAGCCGCCACCCATACAAGCTCGAAGAAGCCGCGCCGCGCGTACTCCGCATAAGTCAGCCCGGTAGTCGCCTGCACAAGGGCCGCGCCTCCGAAGAAGTAGCGAATCTGAACCGTCACGAACGCCAGAAAGAGCAGGTCGAGCAGCCCAAGCGCCACGCCTATCTCGACTATGCTGAGAGATGGCTTCCTGTAAGCGGGCTGGGCGTCCGGTGTCTCCGCCTTCTGCTCCGCTTCACTCTTCTCAGCCTGCTTCTCATCAACGGGCGCGGAGACGCCCAGCGAGAGAAGCGCCGCATCACTAGAGTTCGCCAGCACACGGTCGCGCCCTTCCAGCACTCCGCGCAGCACTCCTGCCGCGACCCATGCGAAGAGAATCGTCAGGCCAGCGTGGCTAAAGAGAATCTCCGTGTTGAGGTTGAAGGCGTCGTTTATGAGCCCTTCGAAGACAGCGTCAGCCGCCATCAGCAGGCCGCCGAAAAGCAGTATGAGCGGGACGGCAATCAGTAGTCCGCGCGCTATCGGCGCGGCGTGCCTGGACCAGCGCGCCTGCTGAATCTCCTTCCACTCGACATCGCCCAGAATAACCGTGGGCAGCCCCAGCACCACGTCGAAGATGGTAAAGCCGAACGCGACCAGATGCTCCTTCATGCTGGCCAGCCGAAGGCTCACGGCGCGCGTGCGCAGGACGGCGAGCGAGAGCGCAAGCACGATTGCTATGGAGTCCAGTAGCTTGAGCGTGGGCGAGTCGCGCCAGACAAAACAGGCCGCGAAGAAGATGAGGGGCAGGATAATCAGCCGCCCCTCGCTCGTCAGGGACGCGCGCCGCCAGCGCGCCAGAAGCGCGATGCCCGCCGCAATCCCCATCAGTACCCACAGCAGCAGATTCAATCCCCAGGGCGTGACCCTGAGCAGCGCGTCTCCCGCCGCTCCCAGGATGAGCGCCGCTTGCAGCACGTCCAGCCCCCGTCTTGTTCTCTCCGTCATAGCCCCGACTCCCTTCAGTGAAACGTGTCTCTCAGTTTTCGTATGACTGCGTTCACGACGCCCTTCATGTGCGAGCCCAGCCTGCGGCCCAGGTTGCCCGAAGACATCGCCACTGCCTGCTTCTTCTGCGTCTCGTTGAGGCTGAATAGAACCTTCTTGTGAAGCGGGCTGTTCTCGTGCCCTATCAGGAAACGTGTGACAATCTCTCCCTCTTTCATCAGCAGCGCGGGGCTTCTCACCCCTTCCGGAAGGTCGAAGATGAAGGTGCTGGTGTAGGCTTCGCCCGGACGAAGCGGCGAAGAGATGTTTGTGCCTCCCTGACGGGAAAGCTCAAGCGCACGCATGCCTTCAGGCGAAGGAGCGTAGCTTGCGCCCTCTGCGTCCTCTACGGTCAGGACGCGGCTGTTAGGAGTAAGCGGCGCGTCGCCCCTGCCGGAGCTAACGGTCTGCTCGTCAAACCGCGTCCTGACCGTCACCACGTAGAAGACGCCTCTGGCCGTAGCCAGATTCGCTGCCTCTCCCACGGTCTTCGTCCTTAAAACATCAACGACCGAGTAAGCCAGATGACAGTCAATCTCACAGAAATACTTCTCTTCGCCGCGCTCAAGCACTCGCTCGCGGCTCATAAGCGAGAAGACGAGCATCAGGCATAGATAAACGGCCGCAAGGCCGCAGGCAGATAGAAGCAGCGCTTTCATGCGCCCGAGCCTTCGCTTAAAGAGCGCGTGCGCTCCCAGTAGGAAGATGACAAAGAGCAGCGCGCAGCCTCCCACAAAAAGGAGCGCGGCCATGGCCGCTTCAAGATTAACGTTCGTGTTCATCAATCCCGTCTCCCATGTCGCAAAGGGCTTTGTAGTACAAAGCGCCCGCACAAAAAAAAGCGCCCTGCGCTTCCCGGGCTCAACTACGAGTAGCCTTAATCAGCGCTTCCATGTGATTCAGGTAGCGCTCAAGCGCGCGGCGGCCCGAGGCCGTAAGCTTGTATTCCGTCCTCGGCGTGCGCCCGTCGAAAGACTTCGTGCAGGTGATGTACTCCGCGTCCTCAAGCTTTCTGGCGTGCACGCTCAGGTTGCCGTCCGTGGTCTTCATCAGCTCCTTAAGCTCGCTGAAGGTGAGAGACGCGTTGACGGCCAGCGCGCTGACAATCCCCAGCCGCAGGCGCTCGTGTATCAGCCTATCCAAATCCGGCAGGCCCTCTTCCGCCGACTTAGCCGCTGGCGCGACGCCCTTCAGGCGCTCGCCTTCTGCGCGAGTCTTACTGCGCCCGCGCTCCTTCAAAAGTGCATTACCTTTAGCCAACTTTAACCACCGTGCCTTCGCGCTATGATGACGCCGAAAATGATGTTGAGAAGTCCGAAGCCGCCAGCCATGTAATAGTTCCCCCACGAGCCGGGGCTGAAGATGGCAATCACGCCGAGCAGCATGAAGCTCAGGCCCTTGAGCGGGACTATGCGGACGGAGAAAGCGCCGCCCGTGACGACTCCCGTCCCGTAGAGCAGCAGCCACATGCCGGGCACGTCCCTCATCATCCCCGCCCTGTAGAAGACGAAGGTCAGAAGAGCGCCCACCAGAAGCGGCGGCGTCAGACCGAGTATGAATTTTCTGGCGGGGCCGGAGAGAAGCGTCGTCTCCTGCCTGCGCGCCTTCCTGTCCATGGCCCAGCCGCCAACCAGTATGGCTATGAGCCCTCCTACCAGCCACGTTTCCAGCCATGGTCGCGCATAGGTCTGCTGCGCGGCTATGGCGGAGGTGACGAGTGCGGTCACTCCCATACCGGCCGCTCCCCAGCCGGGGACGGCGGTGAAAGAGGCCGCGCGCTCCATCGTCTCGCGTATGTAACGCAGGTTGTCCATGGCGCGCGAGTGAAGCGAGGGAGGCTCTTCCGCCTGTTGCTCCACTGCGACCGGTCGAAGCTGGTAGATGGATGCCATGAGCCGCATCATACAACTCATTTCTGAATTGTCAAGTACTTTATTCCGCAAAGCAGGAAAAGACAGGTGGCACTCATAAGCAGCCGGGCGCGTGCTTTAACGTCTCTCAGGGTGCGGTGATTGTGCCGTCTTCCGCGACCTTGACGGCTGTTGAGCCGAAGTCCGTGGCGGAGAGCTGTCGCAGGACGGAGAGGACGCTTCCATCCTTGTCGGGGCGCGGGCCGCTCTGGCCCACCTGTATGAGCGGGTGAACGGTTCCGCCCGCGAAGGCTCCGTCTGCCGCGAGGCTGACTTCAAGAATCATGGAGAGCGCCGTGGGGCCTTTGAAGGGAAAGCTATAGAAGGCGAAGTTGCCGAGCGAGTAGGCTATCAGGCGGTTGCGGTAGATCTCCATCCCGCGCACCACGTGCGGGCCGTGGCCAAGCACGAGGTCGGCTCCCGCATCGACGACCGCGTGCGTAAACTCCCTCAGGTTTCCGCGCGGCGCGTCGAGGAAAGTTTCCGGGCCGTAGGGCACGTTCTGAGCAGCAGCGCCCTCTGCGCCGCCGTGGAAAGAGACTATGACGATGTCCGCTTTCTGTGCCACCTGTTGGACTACGCGGCGGGCAGCCGCTATGTCGTTCAGGTTATAGGAGACCTCGTTGGTGGCGAAGGCGACGACGCCGATTTTTCTCCCCTTGACGTTCAGGTAAGGGATGTCCGTGCGGTCTGCTCCCGCGTGTGCGATACCGAGTTGTTGCAGCACCCGCTTTGTGCTCAAGCGTCCTTCGAGGCCGAAGTCCGAGGCGTGATTGTTGGCGAGGCTCAGCAGGTCGAAGCCCGCGTCCTTAAGGTGCTTGCCGTAGCGTGTGGGCACGCGGAAAGCGTAACAGAGCCGTGAGGTCGGGCCGCACTTGGCGGACTTGCCCGTGCCGTCAAGCATTGGGCCTTCAAGGTTGCCGAAGGCTATGTCTGCGGCCGAGAGAGTGGGAGCGACTTCCGCGAGCATCTTCGCGCCGTCTTCGGGCGGCAGTCCCCTGTCCGGCGGATTCGTAGAGCCGAGCATGATGTCGCCGACAGCCGCGATTGAAATCTGTTCTGCGGTTTGCGTCTTTATGTCGGGCGCAGGCGCGGCGCTGAAGGTGCGGCTGTCTTCGCCGCTCTTATTACAGGCCGCGGCGCTCAACATGAGAAGCGCGAGCGCGCACAGTTGTACAAACAGAAAACATCTACGGGCAGACATTCTAAACCTCTGGGCGTCTCTTAAGTCTTACCTTATGAACGGAAGTTGCGGACGGGGAATGCGCGAGTACATTCCGAACGGCAGCACCTACAACGGGAAGCCCGGCAAAGCCTTAAGCCGGAAGGTGGAAGAGAATCCCGCTGCCCGGTATATTGTCTCAGGAGAAGTGAAAAAGCAATGTGGAAGTCCACAGTCATAAACGAAGGCTGTCCGGGCCGGAAGTCCCGCCTGTCGCGAGCCCCGAAGCGTCCTCCCGGCTTACGGGTTATTTGACTTTCGACACATCCTGTTAATATCCTCCAACCTGTATCTCATCCCCACGAGTTGAATGCTTATCTGAAAGATGGTGATTACTATGCGTACAACTACCTGGAAGCCGATTCTTCTTGCTTTGCTACTGGTACTGGCGAGCATTCCCTGCACTGTTCCTGCGGGGGCAGCGGCGGGGCTGGACGTGGCCGGAATGGACAAGTCGGTTCATCCCGGCGACGACTTCTTCGGCTACGCCAACGGCGGCTGGATGAAGTCCACGAAGATTCCGGAAGACCGCTCAAGCTACGGCGTCTTCGACATCCTCGCCGAAGAGGCCAACCGTCGCACCTCAGACCTGATACGCGAAGCGGGCAAGTCCGCCAAAGACCCTGAAGCGCGTATGGTAGGCGACTACTACGACGCATACATGGACGAGCAGACGATAGAGAAGCTCGGCCTGCGCCCAATCGAGGGCACGCTCGCGCAGATTAAAGCCATCAACAACAAGACCGCGCTCGCTCAGTATCTGGGCGGCGAGTTGCGCGCGGACGTTGACCCCTTGAACAACACGAACTTTTACACGGACAGGCTCTTCGGGCTCTGGGTCTCGCCAGACTTTAATAACCCGACGCGCAACGTCGCCTATCTTTTGCAGGGCGGCCTCGGGCTCCCGGACAGGGAGAGCTATTTGAGCACGACCGCTTCTGACGCGGAGCTACAGGCAAAGTACAAGCAGCACATAGCAACGGTGCTAAAGCTCGCGGGCAGCACGGACGCCGAGGCGCAATCGGAACGCATCTATGAATTGGAAAGAGAGATAGCCGAGAGTCACAACACCCGCGAAGATTCCGCGGACGTGAAGAAGGCCAACAACCCCTGGCGGCTTCAGGAGTTCAAGACAAAAGCGCCGGGGCTCGACTGGGCCAGTTACTTCCGCGCAGCGGGTCTTTCATCGCAGCCCATGATTATGGTCTGGCACCCTAAGGGCGTGACGGGCATCTCGGAGCTGGTGGCGCGCAGGCCCCTTGAGCTATGGAAAGAGTACCTGACCTTTCGCGCCATAGACCGCTCCTCTGCTCTCTTGCCAAAGGCGTTCGCCGACGAGCGCTTCAACTTCTACGGCAAGACGCTCTCGGGCGTGCCCAAACAGCGCGACCGCTGGAAGCGCGCCGTCAGCTCCACGAGCGCGGCGCTCGGCGACGCCGTAGGCAAGCTCTACGTGAGGCGTTATTTTCCGCCCGAGGCCAAGGCCAAGCTTCAGGCCATCATCAAGAACATCACGGCGGCCTTCGGTCGTCGCGTAGACAGCCTGACGTGGATGTCTCCGGCCACGCGCGCCAAGGCAAAGGCCAAGCTGGACACTCTATACGTAGGCATAGGGTATCCGGAGCACTGGCGCGACTACACGGGGCTCAGGATTGTGCGCGGCGATGCACTGGGTAACGCGGATAGGTCTGAGCTGTTCGACTATCGCTGGAGCCTTTCAAAGCTCAATAAGCCCGTAGACAAGACGGAGTGGTGGTTAACGCCGCAGACCGTTAACGCTTTGAACCTTCCCATACAGAACGCCCTCAACTTTCCGGCTGCAATCCTGTTGCCTCCGTTCTACGACATGAACGCAGACCCGGTGCAGAACTACGGCAGCATAGGCGCGGTCATAGGCCACGAGATAAGCCACAGCTTCGACGACCAGGGGAGCCAGTTCGACGCGCGCGGGCGGCTGCTGAACTGGTGGACGGAGGAAGACCTGAAGCACTTTCGCGCGGCGGCAGACAAACTGGCCGAGCAGTTCAGCGCTTACGAGCCACTGCCGGGACTTCACGTCAACGGCAAGCTGACCCTAAGCGAGAACATAGCAGACGTGGCCGGATTGTCGGCAGCTTATGACGGCTATCGCGCAGCGTACGGCGGCAAGTCCGCGCCCGAAGCGCAGGGGTTCACGGGCGACCAGCGCTTCTTCATAGCCTACGCGCAGAGCTGGCGAGGTAAACAGCGGCCCGAGACTATGAAGCTTCAGATAATGACGGACGGCCACGCGCCGGACGAATTTAGAGCCGACACAGTACGCAACCTCGACGCGTGGTACGCGGCCTTCAACGTCCAACCGGGGCGCAAGCTCTACCTCGCGCCCGGAGACCGCGTACGGGTCTGGTAAGACAGAGATGTAGGGGCAGGGCTTGTCCCTGCCCCTACAATTAAGAGCTTATCTTTCCGGCCTTCTCTGCGGTGCTGGCCTTGGAGATGGCTGGCATGTCTTCAACGAGCGCCTGCTGGACTATGCGGCGCTGCTCAAGCTCGTGGATGGCGTAAGAGCCCGTGGCGGGGCTGGCCGAGGCGGCGCGGCCGACGAAGTAAGGCCGCTCGCAACGGCTCAGCATGTTCACGAGTCTGGGCTCAATGAAAGTCCAGCCGCCCATGTTCTTTGGCTCCTCCTGCGCCCAGACCAGCTGCTTCACGTTCGGGAAGCTTGCGAAAATCTCTCGCAGCCGCTTTTCAGGAAACGGATAGAACTGTTCGAGCCGAAGGATTGCGACGCGTCGGTCTTCCGACTTCTTTCTTCCAAGGTTCAGGTCGTAATAGACCTTGCCGCTACAGAGGACTATGCGCTCGACCAGCGAGCGGTCTGTTATCTCCGCGTCGTTAATCACCGGCAGAAAGCCGCCCGTCGTCAACTCTTCAATGGCAGAGGTCGCGGCAGGGAGCCTCAACAGGCTCTTCGGCGTCATGACTACGAGCGGGCGTCGCATCTCCTGCCTGACCTGCCGGCGCAGCAGGTGAAAGTATTGCGCGGGAGTAGTCGGATAGCAGACCTGCAAGTCGTTCTCGGCGCAGAGTTGCAGGTAACGCTCAAGTCGCGCGCTCGAATGCTCGGGCCCCTGCCCCTCGTAGCCGTGCGGGAGCAGAAGCGTCAGGCGCGACTTCTGATTCCACTTGTCCTCGGAGGCCGCTATGTACTGGTCTACTATGACCTGCGCGCCGTTGGCGAAGTCTCCGAACTGCGCTTCCCACATCACGAGCGCGTCCTGCGCTTCGACCGAATAGCCGTACTCAAATCCCATCACGCCCTGCTCTGAAAGCGAGCTGTCGTACACGTCAAACTCCGCCTTCGGATTAGCGTCGGAACGAAGCTCCGAGAGCGGAGTCCAGGCGCGGCCCGTCTGCGTGTCGTACATCACGGCATGGCGCTGGCTGAAGGTGCCACGGCCCGAATCCTGTCCGCTCAGGCGAACGCGCGTGCCTTCCAGCACGAGCGAGCCGAAGGCCAGAGCCTCCGCGAAAGCCCAGTCCGCAGGGGCTTCGCCGTCGCCCATCTTGGCGCGGCGCGCAAGCTGGCCCACCATCTTCGGGTTGATGTTGAAGCCTTCGGGCACTACGGAAATCTTCTGCGCGATGGCGCGTATGGTCTCCCTCGCGACACCCGTCTCTAAAACGACCGAGCCGTCCTCTTCCTCCGCAGGCGCTGGCAATTCCGTCATCTCGGGCTTACTGGACACGGCCTCTTTGGCGCGAGAAAGCGTTTCTTCAAAGCGGCGCACGCGCTCTTCTATCCAACTCTTAACGGTCGCTTCGTCGAGAACGCCTTCGCGCACGAGCTTCCGCGCGTAGATTTCCCGCACGCCCGGATGCGCCTTGACTCGCGCGTACATCAGCGGCTGCGTGTAGCTGGGCTCGTCGCCTTCGTTGTGGCCCAGACGGCGGAAGCCCACCACGTCCAGCACCACGTCCTTGTTGAACTCCTGCCTGTAGTTCAGCGCTATCTGAAGCGTCCGGTAGGCAGCTTCCGGGTCATCGCCGTTGATGTGAAAGATTGGAAGCTGAGTCATGCGCGCCACGTCCGTAGAATAAATCGTGGAGCGCCCCTTCTCCGGCGAAGTAGTAAAGCCAATCTGGTTATTGATGATGATGTGTATGGTGCCGCCCGTGCGATAGCCTTTGAGCCCCGCCAGGTTCAGCGTCTCCATCACTATGCCCTGTCCCGCGAAGGCCGCGTCGCCGTGAAGCAGCACGGGCAGGAAGCGGTCAATCACCTCCTCGCGCTCGGCCTCGACGGCGTCCTGCTTGGCGCGCACCATGCCTTCCACCACCGGGTCAACGAACTCAAGGTGGCTCGGGTTGGGCGAGAGCGTCAGCCTTACGCTCTTGCCGTCGGAGGTCTGCCGCTCGCCGCGAGCGCCCTGGTGATACTTCACGTCGCCTTCGTCAGCAGGAAAGTTAGGATGCACGCCTCCCTCGAACGAAGCCAGTATGCGCTCCATAATCTGCTCGTCTATGACGTTGACGAGCACGTTGAGGCGGCCGCGATGAGCCATGCCCATAGTGATGTCTTCCACGCCCTGCTGCGCGGCTGCTTCGATTAGCTGGTCAAGCAGCGGGATGATGGTCTCCATCCCTTCAATCGAAAATCTCTTCTGCCCAAGGTATTTGGTGTGCAGGAATCGCTCAAGCTGCTCAGCCGAGATGAGCTTCCACAGAAGCTGCTTCTTGACTTCGGGCGAGAGCGGCTCCGGATATACGAACTGCTTGCGTATCTCGTCGCGTATCCAGTTCTTCTCTTCCTTGCTCTGTATGTGGCGATACTCGGTTCCGACCTTGCCGCAATACGCGCGCTGAAGGATTTCCAGAATCTCTCTCAGCGTTGCGCTCTCGTGGCCGCCAAGGCCCCCGGCTATGAACTCGCGGTCTAAGTCCCAGATGGTCAGCCCGTAAGTCTCAAGGTCAAGCTCCGGGTGATAATGAAGCGGCATGGCGTGAAGCGGGTCTATGTCCGCTATCAGGTGGCCGCGCACGCGGTAAGCGTTGATTAGCTCAAGGACTCGCGCCTGCTTGACGGTCTGCTCGCGCGCGTAGTCGCCGCCAAGAAGCGCGGGGTTGCGGTCAACGGCCCACCTCAAAGGCGGAATGGCTATGCCCAAATCGGCGAAGATGTCGTCGTAGAAACGCTCCTTGCCGACTAACAGTTCATGCACGCGCGCAAGGAAAGCGCCCGACTCCGCGCCCTGTATGATGCGGTGGTCGTAAGTGGAGCTGATGTTGACGGCCTTGCCTATGCCAAGCTGCGAGAGCGCTTCCGAAGACATGGCCTGATACTCGGCAGGGTACTCGATAGCGCCCGTGGCGACGATGACGCCCTGGCCCGCCATCAGTCGCGGCGTGGAAGCTACAGTCCCTATGGTGCCGGGGTTGGTGAGAGAAACGGTCGTGCCCTGAAAGTCCGCGACCGCGAGCTTGCCCGTGCGTGCGCGCGAGACCCTGTCGTCGTAAGCTTCAAGAAACTGGGAGAAGCTCATGCGGTTCGCGCCCTTGATGTTCGGGACTAGAAGAGTGCGCGTGCCGTCCTTCTTCTCAAGGTCGATGGCAATGCCAAGATTCACTTCCGTGCGGCGAACGCGCACAGGTTTGTCGTCAACTATCTCAAAGCCGTCGTTGAGCTGCGGGAAATCTTCCAGCGCACGCACCATCGCCCACGCAATCAGGTGCGTGTAAGAGGCTTTGCCGCCGCCCGTCTCTGCCAGATGCTTGTTGATGATGCGTCGATTTTCGTCCAGCACCTTGACGGGCACGCGGCGCTGCGAGGTCGCGGTCGGAACAGTGAGGCTCGTCTCCATGTTCTCGACTATCTTGAGCGCGCCGCCGCGTATGGGGAGCACCTCCGCGCCTTCCGGCAGAGTCGCAGGCTGCGCCTGAGCGGGCTGCTTAGCTGCGGGCTGCGCTTGCGGCGCAGAAGCCGTGGCGGAAGCGTTGCCGCCTTGCTCTACAGGCCACGCAGCCGCGGCGCTCGCCGCCACCTGCGCTCCCGCCTGAGCGTCGCCGTTTGCGCCCACAGTCGCCGCACGGTTGCCGTCGCCGGTAGACGCGCTCCCGTTATCCTGCCTCTCAGCGCCGCCTGTGCTATCGCCAAGCAGCTCCGAGAAGTAGGCTCGCCATGCTTCGTCAACCAGTTCGGGGTTGCTGCGAAAGCGGCTCAGGAGCCCTTCCACGTACTCGGCGTTGGCTCCGAAGTTCTCCGCTATTATCTCCGATAAATTGATGCTTTGACGTTCGCTCACTTGCCCTGTCACCTCTTGGCCCTCCTGTGTCGGAGAGCTTAATATTCTTCTCTAATTTGGAAATTAATAGACTACCACCTTCAGCTTTTTATTGCATCCGCAGTCTTCGTGGCTGTAGGCTAGCCCTGATTTTACAATAAGAGCCAGCCCGGGCCATAACAGAGCCCGCATCGAATGCGGAAAGATTCACGATGAAAGCCAGGAAACCGACGGACGATTCCAAGTCCCGTTCTTCGCGCACCTCTCGCCGCCGTTTCGCAAAGGCGGTGGCCGCAACGATTGCAGCCGCGCCGCTCGCATCAAGTCTCGTGAAGGCGCAAAGGCCCACGGGAACGAAAGAGACGCCCGCGCCGCCAAACCCGCAAACTGCGGCGCAGGGCCAGCAACCATCGCCCGTGGCGGAAGCTTACGCGGAGGTCGCTCGCCGTCGCTTCGGAGACCACCTGACGCCCGAGCAGTTCGAGCAGGTCAAGAAAGACTTGCAGGCCAACGTACAGGCCGCCGAGCGCCTGAGCACAGTCAAGCTCAACAACTCAGACGAGCCAGACTTCATCTTCAGCGTGGAGTGAATCAATCTCTCTTATGCTCTCAGAAGACATTCTCTATTCTTCTATTACCGAGCTTGGCCGTCTGCTTCGCGCCGGGCGCATCTCGCCCGTGGAGTTGACGGAGAGTTACCTGGACAGGCTTGAGCGATTTGGCAAGAGCTTGGGCGCAGTGGCAGAGGTGATGCGCGCGTCTGCCATGAAGGAAGCGCGCGAGGCCGAGCGCGAGATTAAGCGCGGACGTTATCGCGGCCCGCTGCACGGCATACCTTACGGCGTGAAAGACCTGCTCGCCACACGCAACGCGAAAACCACCTGGGGCGCTGAGCCCTATCGCAACCAGCAGTTCGATTATGACGCCACGGTCGTGCGCCGCTTGAGAGAGGCGGGCGCGATTCTCATAGCCAAGCTCGCCATGATAGAGCTTGCTGGCGGCATGGGCTACAACCAGGCCGACGCCGCATGGACGGGCCCTTGCAGCACGCCTTGGAACACTGGCTACTGGAGCGGCGGCTCCAGTTCCGGGCCGGGCGCTGCCACAGCGGCCGCGCTCGTCTCCTTCAGCATAGGCTCGGAGACTTCAGGCTCCATCAGCACGCCTTCTGCCTTCTGCGGCGTGACTGGCCTCAGGCCCACCTACGGCGCGGTCTCGCGCCACGGCGCGATGGCGCTCTGCTGGACGCTCGATAAGCTTGGCCCCATGTGCCGCTACGCGAAGGACTGCGAGATAGTCCTCAGAGCCATGGCGGGCCATGACCCTCTGGACGCAAGCTCTCAAGACCCTAAGTACGACGAGAGAAAAGGAGCGCTCGCAGGCCGTGGCGCGGGCGGGCGCAAGCGGAGCGCGCTTCGCATAGCCGTGATGAAGGAGTCTTACGAGAAGGCGCAACCGGAGGTGCGCGCAAACTTCCTGCGCTCGCTTGAAGTATTGAAGCAGGCCGCGAATGCCGAGATAGTGATGGACGTGAAGCTGCCGGACTTTCCTTACGGCGCGGCGGTCGGCACCATCGTTGACGCCGAAGGGGCGAGCGCCTTTCGTGAACTGATAGAGTCGCATCAGGTGCAGCAACTCAGAGCGCCCAGAGACCGCGTCGGCGGCTATAGCGCGATGCTCGTCACGGCCGTCGATTACCTGCACGCCATGCGACTGCGAGCCCCTATGCGCCGAGCATGGAAAGAGATGTTCTCGAAATACTCTCTCATAGCAGCGCCTTCGCGCTCGACCGTAGCCTATCCCATCGACAAGACCTTCGAGCAGGCTTACCCGAACATCAACGCCTCTTCGCCTATAGGCGCAAGCAATCTCGTAGGCGTCCCCGGCATCTCCATCCCAAACGGCTTCGGTGAAAACAACCTCCCGACAGGCATACAACTCATAGGCCCCGCTTGGAGCGAGTTGCTCCTGACGGAAATCGCCGACAAGTACCAGCAGTCAACCGACTGGCACAAGCGACGACCAACAATAAATAAGTCAGAAGGCAGAGTGCAGAATGATGAATGAAAAGAAAGATTAACTTCTCTTTAATTCATCATTCTGCACTCTGCCTTCTGCACTGCTTTTCTTACTGTTTTATCGCAGGGTTTGAGATGGTCTGCTCTGTCTTCTGGTTGCGGAGCGGGTTGGGGAGCGTCAGGCTAAGCTCCACGGGGACGACTCGCTTGGCCGTGAAGATGAATTTTCGGTAGTGGCCGAAGACGTAGACGCGGCCCGTCACGGGCCAGGTGGACTGCGGGTTGCTCCAGTCGCTGATGGCCCCGGCGATGGCGCGCGGGCTGCTGATGAAGAGCCGCACGGGCTGGGGCAAAGCGACGGGCTCTTTGTTAGGCAGCTCGAACGGGTGCATGTAGTCTTCAATAGTAACGGGCATGCCGTTGACGACCATGTCCTCGAAGGAGAGGAAGTCTACGCGCCCGCCCTGCTTGACGGCCGCGACCGTGACGGGGACTTCCAAGGTGATGCCGAGCGGAGTGGTGCTGACTATTCGCGGCTCTCCGAATTGTATGAGCGCGTCCGATTCGGTCGAGGCCTGTGCAGAATCATTCGCGGAATCATTGCTCCTGGCGCTCTTCCTAATCTCCACCTTCGCACGCGCAAGCTTGTAGCCGCGAATCTCCTTAGGATACTTGCGCTCCTCTTTTGAAGCGCCGTCCGCCGGGTAGGTCTTGACCGTAGGCTTCACCACCGGCTCGCTCTGGGCCAGAGATGATGACGCGAGCAGCAGAAACAACAGGCACGCAATCAGACACAGCCGCAAGAAGCT
>DATELK010000038.1:0-3920 GCA_035276685.1 Pyrinomonadaceae bacterium
GCGGCAATCAGATTCTTTCTCACGGAGCGGTCTGCGAGCCGCCCGAAGGGGATTCCCAGCAGCGTGTAGAAGATTGTGAAGGCGGTTGAGCCCAGCAGCGCCAGCTCAAAGTCGGAGAACTCCATCTCCGCCTTAATCGGCGCGAGCAGTATGTAGATGAGCGACCTGTCCAGATAATTCAGGACGTATGCAGCCGTCAAAAGTCCCAGCCCGTACCACGCGTAAGGCGAGACTCCTGCGGAAGTCTCAGCGCTGCTCTCAACTGTTATAGGTTTTGTTGGCATGATTCTTTAAACCAGCACGACCGCTTCGCCTCGTATCACGGGCTCGTCCCTCTGGTTCGTGCAGACGGTTTCGAGCGTCACTATGGGCTTGTCTTCCCTGACTTTTGTGACGGTGACGCGCGCCGTGATGGTGTCGCCGGGATAAACGGGCGCGACGAAATTGAGCGACTGGCTGAGATAGACAGTGCCTGTGCCGGGCAGCTTGTTTGCCAGCACCGCTGAGATGAGCCCCGCGCCGAGCATCCCGTGCGCTATGCGCCTGCCGAACCGTGTCGTCTTGGCAAACTCGTCGTCCAGATGGACAGGGTTGTGGTCTGTCGTCAAATCAGCGAACGCCCTTATGTCGTCGTCCGTGATGGTCTTCGTCAAAGAATCCGTATCCCCGACCTGTAAAGCCATTGGTTTACTCCAGGAGTCAGAATTCAGGACTCAGAATTCAGAATAAAGAAAGAGCATTGCTTTTATTCTGACTCCTGAGTCCTGAATTCTGAATTCTCGTTTTACCTTCCCTCTGCCGTCGCGTCCAGAAATTTCAGGAGCGCGGCGTTGAACTCCGCGGCCTTCTCGACCATGGGAACGTGGCCCGCCTCTTCAAAGACTATCAACTCAGAGCCTGCTATCTCTCGCTTGAACCTTTCGCCGAACTCCTTGAGCGGCGTCAGACCGTCGTGCAGTCCCCAGACGAGAAGCGTCGGCTGCTTGATGGCCGAGAGCCTGCCGTCGAGCATGTCCTCGCGCCGCGCGATTGATTCAATGAGGCTCTGTATGGTGTAGCCGTCACCGGCAGACATCCTCTGCGTGAGCGAGAAATCTATGGCTGCGTCCGACAGGTAAAGCTGCTTGTTGTAGAAGACGAGCGCCGAAAGCGCCCGTATGCCTTCGCGCGTGGAAGGATTGAGCGCGGCCAGCTGCTTCGTGTCGAAATCCTTCGGCGGGGCAAAGCCTGCGGCATCGACCAGCACAAGCCGCTCGACTCTTTCGGGATGAGCAATCGCGTAAGCGGCGGCAATCCAGCCGCCCATTGAATTGCCAACGAGCGTGGCCCGCTCAATCTTCAGCTCCGCGTAGAGCCTGTCCAGAAAATCCACGTAAGTTGCGATGCGGTAGTTAATCATGGGCTTGTCGGATTGCCCGAAGCCGAGCTGGTCAGGCGCGACGACGCGATACCTGGCCGCAATCGCGCCTACGTTCAGCGTCCAGTTGGCCGCGCTCCCGCCCATGCCGTGCAGCAGAATCACCGTCTTCGCCCCGCTGCCAGTGTCAAGATAGCGAATCTTCTGCCCGTAAATTTTGACCTCTTTATCCGCACGCGCAAGGGTTTGAGCATGGCTTGCGCCCGCCAGAAGCAGCAGCGAGGCGAATAAGAAGAGCGAGCGTCGCGCTCTGCCCAGCATGATTTTCCTCATATCGCAGGCCCCTTATATAAGTCCTCTAAAAGCTCTCCGAATTGTTCGGTCACGACCGAGCGCTTGAGCTTCATGGTCGGCGTCACCTCGTCGCGCTCTATCTGCAAGTCGCGCTCAAGTATGACGAACCGCCTGACGGCTTCCGTGGAAGAGAGGCGCGAGTTGGCGCTCTCTACAATCTCCTCTACAAGTCGCACAATCTCCGTATGGCGCGTCAGCTCGGCGAAGCTCTCAAACCGGAGCCCACGCGCCCGAGCGTACTCTTCGGCCTCCAACTGGTTGAGCGTAATGAGCGCGACCAGATAGCTCTTGCCCTCGCCGTAAAGAAGCGCGTGGCTTATCAGGTGATGCTCCTTGATTAGATTCTCCACGAGAGCGGGCGCAACATTCTTTCCCGTAGAAGTTATAATCAGTTCCTTCTTGCGCCCGGTGATGCGAAGAAATCCGTCCGAGTCCATCTCGCCTATGTCGCCCGTCAGCAGCCAGCCGTCGCGCATCACCTCAGCCGTCTTGTCCGGCTCCTTGTAGTAGCCCGAGAACATCATCTCGCTTCGCACTAGAATCTCGCCGTCCGCTTCTATACGCACATGACAGCCCGGCATAGGCGGCCCGACGGTGCCGAACTTGTAGTTGTCTGGCCTGTTGAAAGCGACGCAGACGTTCTCCGTCAAACCGTAAGCCTGAAGAATAGGGATGCCTGCGGCGGCGAAGAACTCCGCCACCTCCATCAGGAGCGGCGCTCCGCCCGAAGTTGCGAGCCGCAAGCGCCCGCCGAAGTAGTCGTTGACGCGGGCGAGGACTGGCAGAGCGCGCTCTTCATACTCGGCGCGCAAAGCCTCGGGTATATCTTCTCCGGCCTGCCTGAGACGGCTCACGCGTCTTCCGACTTCAAGCGCGTCGTAGAACTCTCTCTGCTCCTCTTCCGACGCCTTATCCAAATCGCTCAGGATGCGCGCGTGAACCTTCTCGAAGAAGCGCGGCAGGCTGGCAAAGACGGTCGGCCTTACTTCCATCATGTAGGCCCAGAGCCGCGAGAGGTCGTCAACGAAATAGGCTGGCGTCCCTGCGTAAAGACGGTTGTAGAGGCCGCTGATGCGCTCCGCGACGTGACAGTACGGAAGATAAGAGAAGCACACGTCCCAATCGTAAACAGGAATCGTCTCGCGCAAAGATTCTACGCTGTTGATGATGTAGCGGTGGCTCAGCGTCGCGCCCTTCGGAAGCCCCGTGGTGCCTGACGTGTAGACCATTATGGCTACGTCGTCCGGCTCCGCGCTCAAAGCATTCTCTTTGAGCAGGGGCAGCACGGCAGCCGAAGCCTCTCGCCCCGTCTGAAGAAAATCACTGTAGCTCGTGACACTCGAATGCAAACGCGCGGCTTCCTCATCAAGCACAATGACGGCTTTGACCTTGGGAAGCCCTTCGCGCACGCTCAGGATTTTTCCCAGTTGTTGTTTGTTATCAACCAGCACGAACTCCGCGTCCGAGTGATTGATGATGTAGCGGCACTGCTCCGCTGAGCTTGTCGGATAAAGGCCCACGGAGATGCCGCCAGCCGCGATTGTCCCTACGTCCGCGACGGGCCACTCCGCCACGTTGCCCATCAGTATGCAGACAGAAGCCCCGCGCGTGAGGCCCGACGCCAGAAGCGCACACCCGAACTCGTGAGCCTCCCTATCAAACTGATTCCATGAGACGCCCTTCCACGCCTCACCCTCGCGCACGAAGAAGACAGAGCGCTCCGCCTCGCCATCTCGCGCGGAGTACTGCTCCACCCTCTCGCGGAACAGCGTGTAAATATTCGGGTACTTCATATCACTCGTTTTTAGTAGCGGAAGGCGACGCAGGCCATGTTGAGGCCGCCGCCAGAGGCGCACATCACTAGGTTGTCGCCGCGCTTAAGCTTGCCCTCGCGTATGGCGTCGTCCAGCACCATGGGGATGCAGGCAGAGCCCGTGTAACCCCACTTGCCCATAATCGTGTGCGTGCGCGACATGGGCAGGTCAAGCCTCGACATGACCTCTTTGATGGTGCTCAGGTTGACCTGCGTGAAGAGAAAGAGCGGGATGTCGTCGAGCGTGAGCCCGGCCTTCTGAAGCACGTCGCGCACGATTGCGGGCCAGCCTTCGTTATTAACTTCCGCCGGGTACTTTTTGGCAAAGCGTAGCTTGGCCCACTGGCCTTCGCGTAAGATTTCTTCCGTGATGGGGATGCGCGTGCCGCCCGCGTA
>DATELK010000039.1:0-79415 GCA_035276685.1 Pyrinomonadaceae bacterium
CATCGACCATGGTAATCGAGGGGCTAGAGCCATCAGCCTTACGAAAGCTCTTGATGGCGATAGGCAATAATCTTCATCTGAATGATGATAACCCACGACGCTCGCTAGGCTCACGGAACCTTCTACAACGGCTAACATTGATTGCTGTATTGATTGAAAAGTTCCGGGCTGATGTCGATGAACTTCCGGCTCTGGTCGCGCAGGCAGAAGGCAAAGGTAGTAATGCAGATCAACCTGACCTCCAGGCAGAACTCGAAAGACTACACAGACACATTCGAGACGAATTCGCTCCGCTAGCCTTCCTCTACGATCTACGAATCTTCGGTGGGCTGGCTCACGCACCAAACAAAGCTAGGGCAGGAAATGCAGCAGTACAGCTTGGACTCCCTGAGAAGAATTGGCATCGCACGGACTTTCTGCGCCTTCTTGCCCTTATTACGCACAGTGTCTATCAGGTTAGCAAATATCTTTACACTGCTGCTCAAGTAATGTCGACTGATCTAATCTGAAGCATTAGCGACAAGAATGGTAAAGAGAGCTATGAGCTACGCTGAGATATTTGTGAACTTCTGTAGCCTAATAGAGTAAGCGGCTTGGCGAACTTCTAGTGCTGATTGTCTTAATCAGTCAGGGGCTTCTAAACACTCTGCGTTTTCTTTTGCCGGCAAGGTTCGTAGCCGGTAGTAGGTCTTTATGCCTCTTATTCAGCATTGCTGACAGAGACTGGTGAGAGATGCCGAGCAGTTCTGCTGCACGAACGACCGAGCCTCCACCCATATCTAGCGCCTGCTTAATCAGCTTCGCTTCGTAGAGCCGCACCTCTTCCCACATCGAGCAGTCTATCCACGGCTTGCTAAAGTTAGCTAACTGAGTCTTTCGTAGCGCGACTGTCTCTACTGCCTGCGCGGTAATAACCTCACCCTCAGAGGCAACAATAATTGTTCTCTCGATTAGAGCGCGTAGCTCCCTGGCGTTACCTTTCAGAGGAAGATTCTTTATCGCTTCGATTGCTTCGGGTGTGAACGTTACACGCTTGTTAAGCGTCGCCTGAATCAGCCGGATGAAATGCTCCGCTAAAGGCGGGATATCTTCCGGGCGCTCGCGCAAGGGCTGAATCACTAGATGGAACATTTGCAGGCGGTAGAAGAGGTCTTCGCGGAATTTCCTCGACTTTATCTGGAATCGCAGGTCACGGTTTGTCGCGGCGATGATTCGCACGTCTATATGTTCCGGGACTGGCGCTCCGATAGTGTGAATCTCGCCCCGTTCGATCAGCCTGAGCAGCCTTCCTTGATTGCCTGCCGTAAGCTCAGCGACCTCGTCCAAGAAGAGTGTTCCGCCTTCGGCCTGACGAACGAGACCTGCGTGATCTGTGATGGCGTCCGTGAAGCTTCCCTTGAGATGACCGAAGATTTGGGACTCAGCTAGTGTCTCAGTCAAAGCTCCACAGTTTACTGGCACGAATGCTCCGCCGCGACCCGACCACTCGTGAATCATTCGTGCCAGTATCTCTTTGCCGGTACCTGTCTCGCCCGTAATCAGTACGGTGCCATCGCTCTCGGCCACTCGGTGGGCATTCCTGAGCAGGTTTGCGATCTCAGACGAAGAGTAGATGAAGCTAGAGCTATTGAACTCTGCTTTACGCAGCCGTCCTATGGTGAGCGCCCTCTGCGAGCAAGCTAGGAGCCTCTGAAGTGTCTCTAAGTGCTGAGACTGCGACAGCAAATGTGTCGCGCGCTCATATATGGTCATTATCTCGTTTTTGGATAACTGACCGCTTAACTCTTCAAGAATAGTGATGGCAGCCAATCCAGCACGTTCTTTGTCTCCGACCAGAGCCGCCACTTCAATTGCTCTTTGGAGAGCAGCGCGTGCCCTGTCGAACTCTCCTAGACGAGCCAACGCAATTCCATGTGTGGTTAGAGATTCAGCCAAGAGGGCTTGTTCGCCACTCTTCTCTTGTGTACGGACTGCCGCCTTGACTACCCTTTCGGCTTCGGCAGTTTTACCAAGCGCAAGCAATAACCTGGCGCGAGTTTCCTCCACCTGCGCCATGCTGCCATAATCTTTTAGGCTGGAGAATAAGCGTCGGGCGCGCTCCAAATGGCGGTGAGATTCCTCATGACGGTTTAGCTGGAGATAAAGGAAGCCGAGATTGTTCTCAACGCGAGCATTAAATCGAATATGTCCAGCCTCCTCGAAGTGGAAACTCGCTGCGGTAAACTCAACCAGCGCCCGATCCATATAATCAGACCGCTTTTCCGAAGCTCCAAGATTCTTCAGTATGACAGCAAGCGTATTATGGAATTTTCCTTGGAGTGCATGGCTGGTACTCTCATTAATAAGTGTTGCCGCATCGTTTAGCACTCGTAGCGCGTCGTTTAAGTGAGTTGCTGAGCGTTCTACCTCTGCAAGATAAACTAACGCCAAAGCTTTCAGATCATTCTCTTCGCCAGATAATCGCCGGATAGTCTCTTGAAGCGTGACTCTAGCTTCATCATACGAACCTT
Source organism: Pyrinomonadaceae bacterium (assembly GCA_035276685.1). Lineage (GTDB taxonomy): Bacteria > Acidobacteriota > Blastocatellia > Pyrinomonadales > Pyrinomonadaceae > JACVRN01. The sequence continues at coordinate 2,511 of DATELK010000039.1, forward strand.
CTCTCCAGTAGCAGATTGCGATCTCTATCTGAGTCTCGGCCACGCCCGCGTGGTCACTCAGGGCTTCAAACAGCCTCTGGCTCTCGGTCAGCAGGTCTTTGGCTCTCTCTTGCGAACCCTCAATCTGTCGAGTGCTGCCAATCCTGTCGGTCAAGCATCCCACGCATAGGAGCACTTGCGCGGCTGCGTTTTCGTCCAGTGCCACAAGCGCAGGCCGTTCGCCCACATCCTTCCACAGGTTGCCTAATGCCCCCGTCGCGCCTTCGTAATTTCCGGCTTCCACTAGCTCTTTAGCCAACCTGCATCGCAGCAGCGCTTTTTCGCTCTGGTTAAGCTTCGGGTTATCGATTTGACGTAGGAGGGAAACCTCTAAATTCATGTGAGGAAAGCCTTTCTCATATCTACGCAACGTTTGTTGCTAAGATTAGTGGTAGAATGCGCGCCGCTACTCTGAAAGGTGCTGGTTGGGCGCTTTTCTTCACCGGCCATAATTAACAAAGCTAACTATCCTGAAAGGAAAACTCTCAATGAAAAGCCTAAGAAACCTCTTCGCCGCATTGGCGCTGACTTGTGTGCTCAGTGTCTCTGCCTTTGCGGGTGATATGGGCACTGTAGGCATTACGTCCACAGGCGACATGGGTACTCAAGGTGTTGCTACTGGCAATATGGATACAGGCGCAACTGCAACCGCACCCGGCAATATGGAGACGGTTGGAATAGCTGCCACCGATCCAGTTACGGGAATCGCGCTGAGCCTAATGCAAAGCGTGCTCTCGCTCTTTTAAGGAGCTTCCAATACTTAACATTTATTAAGGACTGCCGCTCTCCGGGTCTGGGTTGATTGGCAGCGAAGTATTTGTGTGTGTAATAACCGCTGAAAGGTGCTGCTTTCAGCGGGAGGCGCGAGTTGAGAGATTAACTGCTCTTCGATTTGAAAGCAATCTTTTTGTTTAGCTGCTTTCTAGTTGACTTGGACTGTCTCTTTATCCCTTCACTCTTGCGCGTAGCGGGTAGCATTTCCGGCAAATCTAAAGCATCATCAATCAAAACTTCTACGTAGATATTAGCTACGCGAGCGTACTGTAAGACCATTAATAATGTTGGCTCTAGAGTTCCCCGCTCATATTTTGAAATATAATCTCTTTCTATTTCATCTGCGACACCCAATCTACTAACCATCTCAGTCTGGGAGAGATCTAGCTTCTGACGGATTTCAAGTAGCTTCTCAGGAAGCCGCTCAGGGCGTTGCCGCGTCTGCTTGCCCATCAGGATTTTCCTCCTGAAATGAGCAACGACGCCAGTTCGCCCTTGCGTTTAGGTATAATTATACCTAAAATGTCATCGTTTGATACATCCGCCGGGAGTAATCTTAACTTCTCCCCGGCGTCTTGCATCACCTGAGATGAGTCGCTTCATGCATAAGCCGAGATCAATGATTGTCAAAGAAGCTGGCTACAAAAGATAGCAGAGCTTTTGTTAATTCGCCATTCTTACCTCATCCCAAAAACAATGAATCAATATTTATAAAGGTTAGGACTCGCCATGATCGCGCAAACAATTACCAAGTTGCTTATAGCCCTTAAATTTCGCTATCGGCTATCAAGTAAACACCGCATACTGCCTCTTTTTTCAATATTATCATGTCTATCTTTAGTAACTGTCCAAATTCCTCAGACTAGGCTTGGACTGAATAATACAGCAAAGCCCTTATTTGACGGCGGACAATTAGCCGCGCAGTCTCCTGCAGTTATCAACAAATGCCCTATTCAACTCGATCAGCTTCTCGCTTTGCGTGGGTTCAGGCTCGGTGCATCTATTACTGAGTTTACCAAGAGCTTTCAAGGCAATCCTCCTTCAATTCCAGAACCAGATCCTTCAGGTATTCGTTCGTTGAAATTTAATTGGTCTGAAGAACCCAGAAAGCTAACCGATATGACTCAAATAGAGTTCAGATTCTTTGATGATCGCCTTTATCAAATTGAGGCAACATATAAGATGGGTACTGAGTGGGAGGAGCGGCCTCTGAGCGAATTTGCTGAAGCGATAAGTCGTGGGATGGGAGTTGAAGCTAGGTGGGCAGAAATGCCTGACAAGAAATTTAGATTAGATTGTGGACAGGTGAGATTCAATCTTTGGGTAATGGAGCCAACGATGAGCAGATCGTCATTACCAGCAGGGCAGATGGCTATCGCCTTCTTGACTTTAACTGCGACTGAAAGTGAAGCGCAAATCAAGAAACGAGAGGAGAGTTTCCGTCAGCAGCAACAGCGTAATAGCGAAAGAAGAAGGGTGTTCACACCATAGTAGGACTATAATCAGTTTGTTTGATCGTAAACCCTCCCTACTGTTCCTATCAGACTTAAATATTCTGAAGTCCATTCTAAAATTTAACGCGCAGTCATTCCACACAATGACAGGCAAGATGAGATGGAAATATGCGAGATTTAAATGATTAAGGCTATTAGTACCAATCAGAGAAATAGCCTGGGGCCTACTATAGCTTAGCCCCAGGCTATTCTCCGAGTAAGAGGACGCTAGGTCAGGCAGCATTCGCTTGCTCTACAAGCCATTCATCTATTTCCGCATCCTGTTCGCCTGTACGGTAAAGGTAATCTGTAAAACCATCCAGATCGTAAATAGTTTTACTGCCGAGTACCTCAACATTATATACGGCGAATCTATAGCAGATTTCGCGCGAGTGTTTGGACTGCGGCCGGCCCCACCGCCTTCGTCCCTTTCGTCTTCTAATCTGCGGGCGAGAATCTGCTGAGATTAGAGGCAATGTAGGTTGTTGAGATTCCGATATATTAGACTTAGCTTGCTGTACTTCTCTTGGAAACAGGCGCGACAGGGAGGCTCCTTCTTGGGATATGATCGAGTCAGATACCTCCTTCTGTTCATCCAAACCGATCATCCATTGGTGATGTGGGAAGTAGATGCGTATATCTTCTTGATGCACATTCCCGCGAGAGACATGAATCAATCCGACATCTTCCAATTCCATAAGGTAACGAGCTAATCTGCCATCTCGTTCGCCTATGGAGGCCTCTGCAATCTGGAAGTTCAATTGAACAATTCCTCTGGAATTAGCCTGTTGTGCAAGTAGTGAATATGCAAGCTTTGCCCCGGCGCTTACCTCCGAGCGAGATAAAAGCCACGCAGGAATAAACGCCCCAGAGAAGAAGTGGAAAATGTTGAAGTGTTCTTTCATAGAAACAACTCCCTTTTGAGATGGTGAAACCTCTCTATTCCTTCCATGAACCTTTTTGTTCTCTGACTAGAGCACCACCGAGAGCTTCATACCTTCCCTATAAAACTACAGGCAAGCGGTGTTATAGCTTGCCTGTGAAAAATTAGATTTGAGATTTCCAAACTATAGGAGTGCGAATTAGCGGCTACGACCAGTTCCACCTGTCCTACTACGTTCTGTGTGCTTCAATTGCTTTTCTTGTGAGAGCTTTTGAGAGGATAGATTGTCGGCTTGATTTTTAGCGATCTGAAGTGAAGTTCGATTTCCTAATGACGGTTCTTCTCGCTTTGATAGCCCTCCCTGTGTAACCCCATCTGACCTTTTTGAGCTGCTTTCCTCTCTTTTAGTACTGTTTTCATGGTTGCTAATTATTCCAAGATGAGTTGGCATGTCATCGCCGGAAGAATCACTCCATAATTTCTGGATGATTTTATCCACCGCTGAAGTTAGAGTGAGGGACTTGGATTCACTGTCGACTGACTGCCTATCGTGTCGGGGGCGCAAAGGCGCACTACTGTTTTCTTTGGCCCTGGCATCTGTAGAGACTAGCGACTGCTTTCTTTCTTCTCCTGCCACTGCATTTGTAGCCACGTTGCTCCGGCCATCGTACCCATCATCAAGGCGCATATGAAAATTACTATTGTCCCGATGACGACCAATTTGGTCAGTTTCCTGTAAACCGTCTTGAAGTGCTGCGCCTGCGCATCGATCTCTTTGCGATGCGCGTCTGTTGCTGCCTTGAGATGCACCTGCGTCTTCTCCGAGACCTCCTGCACTCCTGCGCTCCCCTTGTTGTAGATGGCGCTGCTCATAGCTACCATTTCCTGACACTGCGTCACCATCTTTTCGTTCTTCTCGCTTATCTCTACTGCCTTGTCGAAGAATATTTGAAGGATTTCCCGTTGGTACTGGAATTCCTCTTTGACCTTGCCTGCCGTCTCCTTCACTTGCGCGTTGAACTTGTTGAGATCGGCTGCCAATCCCTTCTTCTGTTGCTGCATCTCCTCGCGCAGTTCCTTGCCAGCCAGAACGATTGTACCGAACTGTTCCTCCGCCTTCCTCGCCGACGGAATTATCTTGATGACGTGGTTTTCGATACGCGCTTGCCTCGCGTTCAGCTCTTCCATCCGCTTGCCTATCTCCGCTAATTGTTCCCACGAGTCCGTCTGGCTCTCGGGGCTCGTCTGCTCCTCTTGCTCGTCCCACTGTGCTGCTTCTTGAGCGGCTAAATGCCTCATTGTCTCTCTCTGACTCATATGTCATCCTTCCTGTTCTTTCCTGCTGATTAGGCCAATTCTGCTGTAAGCCATGCCACGTGTAGCCGCGGCCAAGCCTGCGTCCTCTGATGTGTTTACCCTCGAACTCATATACGCTTCCAACTACTTTGCCGTCATCATTGACGAGGAGGTTCAACTCCACGCCTCTTCTATTTAATCTCTCTTTGAAGTCCGTGAAGGTAACTTCACGATCAAGCGCCGAATCAACAAGCGCTTGAAGTCTAAGCGGACGGCTGAGCTTTCCTGTCCGCTCATGCTGCTTCCACTCGCCCTGCGTGGGAGCACGTCGCATAGCTTCTCGGCTAGATTTGTTAGGCTGAAGGTCAAACTCTTTTTCCAACAGGCGTGCCATTGATTCACATTTGTCGTAGTCGAAGGAATCAGGCAACAGTCTTCCTTTAAAGTTGATGGTTGAAGAAATAATGTGAATCTCTGTGTGTCTATGCCCTTCTTCGTCATGCTCGATTGCGGCATACATTGTCTTGTCCAACCCTTTAAGCTCAACGAGACGCATGATGATCCGCGCCTTAGTATTTCGTGACAGCATATCTTCTTCAGGCATACTGATGATGATGTGTAAGACATTAACTTCGACATCAGGGCGTAACGACGACAAGGCTTCACAATGTTCAAGCAGTTCTTCTTTGCTGTGCCCTGCCATGTTGGTAATGAGCAGTTCGCCTCTTTGTTCCTGCTTAGTCTCACCCCGTTCTCCTGTTTGTTTATCTTCTAGGGAATTATCTCGCGGCTCGTCTCTGCTTGGGCGTACCCTATCATTTTTGCTGTAATTGATTCCTGAAAGCTCTGGCTCTTGATTCTTATTCTGACTTATTGGAGAGCTTCTGGCCTCCATTTCAATCGGCGGGGGCTTGTCCTGAGAATTGAAGAGATAGTCCAAGAGCCCGCTGAAACTTCTCCCTTTAAGGATTTTGATAATCACACGTATTCGCCTTTCATTAACTGATTCTGCGTATAGCGAATTTCTTCCAGTATCTGCGCTGCCAACTCTGGATCAATGCCTATACTCTTGCCTGCCTCAATGAGCATCAGAGCGTAGCTGAAATCGGCAGCCAGGCGACCCAGTTGCCTATAAGCGCGGAAATTAATAGCTGGAACCGGGCGTTGTATGCGCTTGCTTAGTCCAATGTGGCGAAGAAAGACGCCCTTTTTCATGTGCGTAAGCTTTGCTTTACCACTAATGATTTTGTCTTCATCTTCATTGACAGGCACTCCGATTCTTCTAGTGCGACGCTCAAAATCTTCTAGCCGTGGTCTACCTCCATGTGCGCTACTGACTGACGCAAGGTGACTCTTTTTTCTGCTCATAGCTTGTCTCTTGACTACATCGGAAGGAGTTTTCGTTTCACCAAAACATTGCTGGCTACAGTTGCTATTAATAGGTATGGCTTAACTACTAATTGATTGAGTTTAAGAAATGTTGTATGCCGATTAAATTTAAACGAGCAAGTAGAGAGAGCATTTGTAAGTGATAATTAATTCTGATAGCGATTTGGAGCATATGAAATTTGCGTAGGATGCTGCTTACATATCAAGTTCGAGTTGTTTGTCATTGAAAGTGGCTGATTTCGCGCCATGTACTCTGCTGCTCATACGCTTCGGCGATTTAGATAAAGATGCGTGAAGCTTACGGATTGCATCAGCGACGACTTCGTCCTTTGTCTTTTCTGTTGCTGTTATAAGTTCCGTTAAAAGCTGCTTGACTTCAGCAGGTACACAGACAGATATAGTGCAAGTACTTGAAGGGAGATGTAGGGAGGAGACTCCGGCTTGTTTCAGCCTCCGCACGTTGGCTCTAAACTCCCCGATTTTGTAATCGGGTTCTGCGCATTTTTCGAGCGCCATACGGATCGCTGCATGAGGGTCAGGCGCTGAGAGAGCAATCACATAATGCTCACGTCTCAAACTAGGTATGTGTTCGAGCACAGTTTCATTAATTACAGGGAAGAAAGTATCTTTAATACGCGCGTCAGTTTCTAAAGTCTTTCTGTCGACTCCCGCCTGCTGGGCAAGGCGATTCATATGTGCTTGTATCCCTTCCCCTAGAATGTCGCGGCGGCCACGCCCGCCTGAAAGCCTGTGCTGGTGTCGTTGCCGCAGAATTGATGCGCACATTCCTCGAATAATGAACGCGAATCTTTCCAGCCGCTGCGCGTTAACCACAATCGTTATAAGTTGCTCATCATCCTTCTTTGAAATGTCCCGAAGCAGGTCAGGCAGATATCTGACTAGCTGATCTACTTTTGTGTATATGGTGCCTGATTTAGACATATGACTTGATACCTATTGCGTTAATTCTTAAGCCAAGATTAAGAACTTTAAATTCACACCAACCAATAGGGGTTCGCACTTATGATCGCTAGCAATGTTTCTTTAATTGGCCGGGCCTCTATAAATCCTTGAATCCTTCTATGACCCGCACGGCTGTCTTACGGCAAGAGGTGTACCACACGGGTTCTACCTAATAGATATCTTTGCCACCCACTCTATTCACGCATATTTTCAGGGAATTCGTGTTCATTTGAGGGACATAGAGCTACTGACAGAGATAAGAGGTGTCTACAGCATAGACAATGAGGTGTCTACGGCATCGACAATTTGTCGATGCCGTAGACAATTTAGATCGTGAGGAAATTAGTCAGTTGAATCTCTGAATCTCGTCTGTTTCCCAATAAACCCTGAAGGAAAATAACAAAAGATGTGCTCGGCTAGCCTGTGGCACTCACTTTGCACATTCCCCCTGCAAGGCTGATTCAATAAGTATTGAAAGCCTCTTTCACTCAAGCGGTACCGGACAGCGAATCTGAAGAATGTGAATGCGTTATTAGGGGCTTAGTTTGGGTTAAACCATCAGAAGCATCAACGTTTAACTCATCTGAAGCTGCCGAGAAATCAATTGGAATTTAAACGATGAGCGACATATCGAATAAAGACTCACTTATGGCTCTATTAAAATTGATTGTTAAAGAGACCATACGAGAAGTTTTAAAAGAGTCCTCATCATAAGTCCGCGCGATTCCTGAAAAGATTAACGCCATAGAGAGATTGCAATGATTACTATCGACGCAAAAATCCATGAGTACATTAACGAGCACCTGGACGAGAAACTTCCACAGATAGTCTCCGAAAAGCTCAAACAGATTCAGCCTTTGCCTGTGTGGATGACGGAAACTCAGCTCGCTGAGTACTGGCAACTCCGAAATAAAGAGGGTGAACTTACTGTGCATTCGATTCGCGCGTGGACGGCGAGACCAGAGGATGAGCACCCGCTGCGGTGCGGCAACATGGGGGAGATGCGTCGGTATCACCGGGAAGAGTGTGATACTTGGGCCAGAGAGGAGGCCAAGCGCCAGCGCGCGAAAAACACGAGAAAGGGACGCCAGTTGAAAGCCGTTGAGTAGCCACGCGCTGGATGTTATCCTGCACTCCACTATGCTTTGACGGCTGCCATAACTGGAGGCTAAATCCTATGGCAGTTTACAAAAGATACAAGGGGAAGTACCTCAAACCGAATGATCCAGATTGGGATAAAGGGACATGGATCGTACAGTTCGTCTTACGAGGTCACAGTGTCAAAGAGGCTATCCCTGAAGCGAGGACTCGCAAGCAGGCAGAGCAGGTCGAGACTCAAATCAGGCAAGCCATCTTCGACAGGAAATACAACAAGGCGTCCGCGGTAACACGCTTCTCAGACTTCTTCGATAACGTGTTCCTGCCGTGGGCTAAAGAGAACAAACGAAGCTGGAAGGATGACGAGCAGAGGGGCGTTCTACTCAAAGAGTTTTTCAAGGACTCTCCCATACGCGACATCACTCCGATTCGGATAGAGGCGTACAAGAGCGCGCTCAGGAAGACTGATAGCAAGTATAAGCGCCCGTTTGCGCCGTCAACCATTAACCGCTATCTGCAGGTACTCTCGCGAGTGCTTTCGATGGCTTTTGAGAACGGCATCATTGACAGCAACCCTATGGAGCGCGTCAATCGACTCCGAGAGCCGGAGCCGCGCGAGCGTTTCCTTAATCAGTATGCCGAGGATGAAGAAGAACGATTGATCAATGCGTTGGTAGCCTATGGCGAGCACATGGTCGCGCTCGTGGAACTGGACCTAGAAGTAGGAATGCGGTTAGGCGAACTCCTGAATGCGAAATGGGCCGATGTGGTAGGAGATGTCATCTTCGTCATGCAGACCAAGAACGATAAGCCTCGTATCATTCCCTTAACGAAGCGGGCGATTGAGATTCTAAGAGGCTTGCGTCAGGACGCGCCCGATGAGGAACGCATCTTCGACCCTAAGCGCACGGGGAGGAGACGCCGCCAGTTGATGGCCTGCTTTCAGGCAGCCATCCAATCGGCGGGACTCTCAGATTTCCATTTCCATGATCTTAGGCATACCTTCGCCACTAGGCTCAGGGCGGCCAACGTCCACCCGTATGATATAGCCGACCTGCTCGGCCATTCCGTGCCCGATGGCGAGACACGATCCACGCGTGTCACACGGGGATACGCGCACGGCGTCCCTCAGAGACTCCGCGATGCAGTAAATAGTCTGGAAAAGGGGAAGCAGGCGATTCTGGCGGGTCTGCCATCTGTCTGCCAACAGGCAAGCTAGGAAGACAGAGGCTAAAAGCCTACTTTTTCGTAACTCTTTGAAAATTAAGAAGGAATGGCGGAGAGGGTGGGATTCGAACCCACGGTGGGCGTTAACCCACTCCGGTTTTCGAGACCGGTGCACTAATCCACTATGCGACCTCTCCACATAGGACGTTAAGAAGGCTTGGGCCTTCTTACTTTTGTCTGGAATCGCCGCGTCGCGCTCGGAAGAAGTGCTGCATCAGCTCTCTGCACTCGGCTTCGAGGACGCCTGAGGCGATTTCCATTCGGTGGTTCAAAGAGCTTGAGTCGCAGAGTCGAAACTTTGATTCGACCGCGCCGAAGCGCTCGTCCCTTGCGCCGTAAACCAGGCGCGCGACCCTCGCCTGCACCAGAGCGCCCGCGCACATGGCGCACGGCTCTATGGTTGAATACATCGTAGCGTTCGTGAGCCTGTAATTCCCCGCCGCCTGTGCCGCCGCTCTGAGCGCCACGATTTCGGCGTGGGCCGTAGGGTCGCAATCCGTGCGTGTGCGATTTCCGGCTACGGCCAGCACGGCGTCGCCAGCTACAACGACAGCGCCTATGGGAACTTCTCCGCGCTCCTCGGCCTCACGCGCCGCGCGCAGGGCCTCAAGCATCCACCGCTCGTCACTAATCCCGCCTGAGACTTCCTGTTGCATAAGAAGAAGCGCGTGAAGAAAAGATAATAGGAGGCTGTCGCGGAGGCTGTCAAGCCAGGCGGCTTTCATACCTTTTTTGCACACACTTATCACCCGCAAGCGCGGCGCTCGTGATATTATCGCTGGTCGGGCCTGAAGCGGGGCGTCCCCTTAGAGGAAGGATGCGCCGCCCGAGCGTGTAGACCTTCTGACGAGTCAAGGAGCAGGCGAGCAAGAGCGATGAGCAAAGAGATACGCCAGAGGACAAGCGGGCCACTCTCGGGCGACCACAGCGGGACGACAGGCCGACTTAGACCCCCAGCTCCTCCTCCTGCTTCAACCTCAACCACACAGACCACAGGCATAGGCACGCAGGCGCAGACGCCCATCGCCAAGCTCTCTCCCGCAGACTTCAACGCCGCGATGGTTCACTTCTATCGCGGCGAGATAACGCGCTCGAATACCTGGCGCAACCGGCTGGACACTACTACCAACTGGGCGGTCATCACGGCGGGCGCAACTCTCTCGTTCGCCTTCGGAGACCCTTTCAGCCCGCATTTCGTGATTCTCATCAACTCGCTGCTGGTGGCCTTCTTTCTGCTGATGGAGGCGCGGCGTTATCGCTATTACGAGATTTGGTCTAGCCGCGTGCGAGTCGTGGAGACGGGCTACTTCGCGCAGATACTTTCGACCGAAGCCTCTACCGAAAGGCAGTGGGCGCAGCACCTGGCCAACGACCTAGTGACGCCGCACTTCACCATCAGCGAGTGGGAGGCGGTCGGGCGGCGCTTGCGTCGCAACTATCTATGGATCTTCATGCTGCTCGCGGCAAGCTGGAACCTGAAGGTCTATCTTCATCCGGTCAGGGCCACTGACTTTGCCATCTTCATAGACCGCGCGACTATAGGCGTTGTGCCCGGCCCCTTTGTGCTCGCGGCAGGAGTCGTCTTCAACGTGGGGCTAGTCATCTTCGCCATAGCGACTCTGCGGCTCAGAGAAGCTACGGGCGAGGTCTTGCCGCATCACGACTTCTCGTTCAAGCCGCTGCAACGCATGACGGAATGGACGCGCGCGGCCGCGCAGGAGCGTCGCACACGACGCCGCGCACAGCGCGCACGCCACCGTGTACGCACGACAAGCTCTATGACCGCGACCGGAGAATTCAAACGCATAGACACGACAGAAACTCCCGACAGAAAACCTATCAAAGAGGAAATACTCAAGTAAATGGTAGATGGTAAGCGGTGAATAGACGAACGAAGTTTCTACATTCACCATTTATCATCTACCATTTACTATCTACTTATGCTTGAACTGGACGGTCAGAGGCTTTCGCTGGAAGAGGTGGCGGCTGTGGCGCGCGGCGCGGAGAGCGTGCGCCTGACAGAGAGCGCCAGAGAGCGCGTGCAGGAGGCTAGGCGCGCGGTCGAAGCAATTATAGAGACGGGCCGTGTCGTTTACGGCGTCAACACGGGCTTCGGAAAGCTGTCGGACGTTCACATTCCGCAGACGGAGTTGAGAGAGCTGCAACTGAATCTGGTCAGGAGCCACGCTTGCGGAGTTGGACGACCGCTCTCCGAAGCTGAGACGCGCGCGATGATGCTCCTGAGAGCGAACGTCATTGCGCTGGGGAACAGCGGCGCACGAGCAGAAGTCCTTGAGCTATTGCTTAACATGCTTGAGCGCGGCGTTCATCCCGTTGTGCCTGAGAAGGGCTCCGTAGGCGCGAGCGGAGACCTTGCGCCACTGGCCCACCTTGCGCTGGTGCTGATAGGAGAGGGCGAGGCCTTTTATCGCGGAGAGAGAATGACGGGAGGCGAGGCGCTCAAGCGCGCAGGGCTTGAGCCGGTTCTGCTTGAAGCTAAAGAGGGGCTGGCGCTTCTGAACGGCACGCAGGCCATGGGAGCCGTAGGCGGCCTTGCTCTTCATCGCGCGGAGAGGCTGGCGAGGGTGGCGGACGTGGCTGGCGCTATGACCCTGGAAGCCCTGCGCGGCACGCCCGTAGCCTTCGACGAGCGCATACATCTGGCGCGCCCGCACGAAGGGCAGACGCTGGCGGCGGCGCACCTGCGCGAGCTTCTATCGGAGAGCGAGATACGCGCCTCGCACCTTGAGAACGACCCGCGCGTGCAGGACGCGTACAGCCTGCGCTGCATGCCGCAGGTTCACGGCGCTGTGCGCGGCGCGCTACGCCACGCTCGCGAAGTAGTGGAGATTGAGACGGGCTCTGCGACGGACAATCCCTTAATCTTTACGAGAGAAGGCGACGTGCTATCGGGCGGAAATTTTCACGGAGCGCCGCTCGCGCTCGCGTTCGACTACGCGGCGATTGCTCTGACGGATTTGATGAGCATCGCGGAGCGGCGCATAGACCGTGTAGTCAACCCTGACTCGAACGAGGGGCTGCCGCCTTTTCTGACGACGCGCGCGGGAACAAGCTCCGGCTTCATGATGGCGCAGGTGACCGCCGCCGCGCTCCTAGCGGATTCGCGCGTGCTCTCTCACCCGGCGAGCGTAGACAACGTGCCCACGGACGGGGGCAAGGAAGACCACGTCTCTATGGGCATGACCGCGGCCGTGAAGCTGCGCGGAGTGCTAGAGAACGCGGAGTACGTGCTGGCGATAGAGCTTTTGACGGCGGCAGAAGGACTTGAGCATCGCCTGCCGCTCAAGCCCGGTCGCGGAGTCATGCGCGCATACGAAGCACTGCGCGCGATTGCGCCGCCCGTCACGCGCGACCGCGCACTCGCAGAGGACTTCGAGCGCATAGCCCGGGCCATAAGAGACGGCGGCTTCGATTTCTAAGGAAGAAATTAACAGGGATAGACAGGATAGACAGGATAAAGAAAAGGCAATCAATTCTCTTTATTATCCTGTTCATCCTGTCCATCCCTGTTAATTTCTGATATTAAATTAGTGCTCAACGAAACTGCACAGGGCCATAATCCATCAGGAAAGGTATAGCTATGTCGGATATTTTTGATGACAGGAAGAAGGCGCTGGAGGAAGACTACTTCCGGCGCAAGGAGCAGGAGTCAATAGAGAAGCTGCGCCAGAAGATGGCTGATGAGCAGCAGGCCGCGGAGCAGGAGTCTAAGCGGCTGGAATGCCCGCGCGGCGACGGCAAGATGACTACGCTCGCCTTCGAAGGCGTGGAGATTGACCGCTGCGAGGTTTGCGGCGGCGTGTGGCTCGACAAAGGCGAGCTGGAACAACTGCGACAGAAAGAGTCGGGCGGCTGGTTCAGCCGTTGGAAATAAGACCATTTTGGATAGAGAAATTAACAGGATGGACAGGATGAGCAGGATAAAGAAGAAGCAATACTTTCTCTTTCATCTTGTCCATCCTGTCTATCCTGTTAATTCCAAAATCCGAAATCCAAAATCGAATTATGTCTAAAGTGATTCGCGCGCCGCGCGGCGCAAAATTGAACTGCAAGGGCTGGCATCAGGAGGCGGCGCTGCGCTGCCTTATGAACAACCTTGACCCGGACGTGGCCGAGCGCCCCGAGGATTTGGTCGTCTACGGCGGCGCGGGCAAGGCCGCCCGCAACTGGAATGCGTTCGAGGCAATCGTTCGCGAGTTGACCGAGCTTGAAATGGACGAGACGTTGCTCGTGCAATCCGGAAAGCCCGTCGCGGTCTTTCGCACGCACGAGTACGCGCCGCGCGTGCTCATCGCCAACTCCAACCTGGTGGGGGCCTGGGCCAACTGGGAGAACTTTCACGAGCTTGAGCGGCGCGGCCTGATGATGTACGGGCAGATGACCGCCGGGAGCTGGATTTACATAGGCACGCAGGGCATCGTGCAAGGCACCTTCGAGACTTTCGCGGCGATGGCCGACAAGCATTTCGGCGGGAGCCTCGCGGGCAAGCTCGTGGTGTCTGGCGGCATGGGCGGCATGGGCGGCGCTCAGCCCCTCGCGGCCGCCCTGAACGGCGCTGTCTTCTTAGGCATAGACGTTGACCCGGCTCGTATAGAACGGCGCGTGCGCACGGGCTACTGCGACCGCATGGCTCAGACCTTGGACGAGGCTCTTGCCATCTGCGAGGACGCGCGGGAACAGAACCGTGCCGTCTCCGTGGGGCTCGTGGGCAACTGCGCCGAAGTTCTGCCTGAGCTTGTCAGGCGCGGAGTCAAGGTGGATGCCGTCACAGACCAGACGAGCGCGCACGACGCTTTGAACGGCTACGTTCCCGCGGGGATGAGTCTGGAAGAGGCCGCTGAGGTGCGCGGGCGAGACCCGCAGGGCTACATCCAGCGCTCTATGGAATCGATGGCGCGTCACGTGGAGGCGATGCTTGCTCTTAAACGAGCGGGTGCCGTGGCCTTCGATTACGGCAACAACATACGCAAGCAGGCGCTGGACGCGGGCTGCGCGGACGCCTTCGAGATTCCCGGCTTCGTGCCCGAATACATACGGCCCCTCTTCTGCGAAGGCAAGGGCCCTTTCCGATGGGTGGCCCTTTCGGGCGACGCAGAAGACATAAGGAAGACGGACGACCTCGCGCTTGAGCTTTTCCCTGAAGACCGCACGCTCTCTCGCTGGCTCACGCTGGCGCGCAACCGCGTTCACGTTCAGGGGCTCCCGGCGCGCATCTGCTGGCTGGGCTACGGCGAGCGCGCAGAGATGGGAGAGGCCATCAACGACCTTGTTAAGCGCGGCGAGTTGAAAGCGCCCATAGCCATAGGACGCGACCACCTTGACACAGGCTCAGTCGCTTCGCCCTTCCGCGAGACGGAAGGGATGAAGGACGGGACGGATGCTGTCGCGGACTGGCCCATACTGAACGCGCTCCTTAATACTGCGAGCGGCGCAAGCTGGGTCTCCTTTCATCACGGCGGAGGCGTAGGCATAGGCTACTCGCTCCATGCGGGCCAAGTCTCAGTGGCCGACGGCACGGACGAGGCCGCGCGCCGTCTCAACCGCGTCCTGACGAACGACCCCGGCTTAGGCGTCGCGCGCCACGTAGACGCTGGCTACGAAGAGGCAGAAGAGACCGCCCGCGCCAAAGGCATCAACATTCCGATGCTGAAAGAGTAGTTAGCAGAATCTTTTTATTGTAGAGAATCGAAATGGCAAAGACTGGAATTACGCCGCGCGAGAAGGATTACTCTCAGTGGTATCTGGACATAGTGCGAGAGGCGGAGATGGCCGAGAACTCCGGCGTGCGCGGCTGCATGGTGATTAAGCCGCACGGGTACGCCGTCTGGGAGTTGATTCAATCGGCCATGGACAGGCGCATCAAGCAGACGGGCCACGTCAACGCATACTTCCCTCTGCTCATACCGAAGAGCTTTCTGATGAAAGAGGCGGAGCACGTCGAAGGCTTCGCGCCGGAAGTCGCGGAAGTCACTCGCGCAGGGGGCGAAGACCTGGCCGAGCCTTACGTCATTCGCCCGACTTCAGAGACGATTATCGGCGACACCTTCGCGCGCTGGATTAACTCTTGGCGAGACCTGCCGCTCCTGATTAATCAATGGGCGAATGTCATGCGCTGGGAGCTTCGCACGCGCCCCTTCCTTCGCACCTCCGAGTTTCTATGGCAGGAGGGGCACACGGCCCACGCCACGGAAGAGGACGCGGAGCGAGAGACCTTGATGATTCTGCACGACGTGTACTCGGACGTGGTCGAGCGTGTGATGGCTATCCCGGTCTTTCGCGGCTTGAAGACGGAGAGGGAGAAGTTCGCGGGCGCTCTTCGCACCTACGCGATTGAGGCCATGATGCAGGACGGCCGCGCCCTTCAGGCAGGGACGAGCCACAACCTCGGACAGAACTTCGCGCGCTCCTTCGAGATTAAGTACACCACTCAGGACAACCGCGAAGAGTACTGCTGGACGACTTCATGGGGAACGTCCACGCGGCTAGTGGGCGCGCTCATCATGGCCCACTCGGACGACGACGGGCTGGTGCTTCCGCCCCTCATCGCGCCCATTCAGGTCGTGGTCGTTCCCATCCACAAGAACGAGGACGAAAGAGCGCGTGTCATGGAGGCGGTCGCTCGCATCACTGGCGGCTGGGGGGAGCGCTTTCGCTGGAAGCTGGACGATAGAGAGCACCTGAGCCCCGGCTTCAAGTTCAACGAGTGGGAGGTCAAGGGCGTGCCAGTGCGCGTAGAGGTCGGGCCGAAGGACATAGACAAAGGAACCGTCGCGCTCTCGCGCCGCGACCGTCCCGGCAAAGAGGGCAAGTCTTTCGTCGAGC
The DNA here is from genome assembly GCA_035276685.1 of Pyrinomonadaceae bacterium. Classification (GTDB taxonomy): domain Bacteria; phylum Acidobacteriota; class Blastocatellia; order Pyrinomonadales; family Pyrinomonadaceae; genus JACVRN01. The sequence continues at coordinate 18,516 of DATELK010000039.1, forward strand.
AGCAGGGACTGGACGAGCGCATAGCCGCCCTGCTCGAAGAGATACAGCAGGCGCTTTATGACCGCGCTTTGAAGTTCAGAGATGAGCGCACCTTTACCGTCGGCTCTTACGACGAGTTCAAAGCGAAGGTCGAAGAAGGATTCGTGCGCGCCTACTGGGACGGCACGGGCGAGGACGAAGACCGAGTCAAGGCCGACACGAAAGCGACTGTAAGGGTCATCCCCTTTGAGCAGCCGGAAGAAGAGGGCACCTGCTTCCTGACGGGCCGCAGGACACGCCGACAGGTAATCTTCGCGCGCTCCTATTGATTAAAGATTATGGACTCAAAGACGAAGACGCTGGTTAACCTGATAGACGACGCGCTGAAGATAGCCGAAGGCCGGTTGCTGCGTGTTCGCGGCGACGCCTACGACCCAGCGCCTCTGAGCGGGCTTGAGGCGATTGTCGCCGCATTGATGGAGCGGCGCAGGATGGCTATAAAGGGAACGCTCAAGCCCTTTGAAGGGCAGAACTCCGTCGGACTTAACCGCGAGCTGCTGGAATGGGGCGAGTGGGGCACGGAGCTTTTCAAAGCAATCGAGTCCGTGGAAACCTTCTACAGCGAAAACTTTTAGCAGTGCTTTCATCACAAGGGGAGATTCGGCTTGCTTAACTTTGCCGTTCAAATCGCGCGCGACGCGGGGCTCATTCTCACGGAGCGCATGGGCCGCAAGTCTCTTCAGGTCGCCAACAAGGGCGTGATTGATTTGGTGACGGAAGCAGACCTGGCCGCCGAGCGCTTCATCATAGAGCGCATACAGACTCATTACCCGCGCCACGCAATCCTCGCCGAAGAGTCTGGCGCGACCCATTCAGTCGAGCGCGCGAGCGAATACAAGTGGATAGTAGACCCGCTCGACGGCACCACTAACTACGCGCACGGCTATCCCGTCTTCTGCGTCTCGATAGCGCTTGAGCGCGCAGGCCAGGTAGTCATAGGCGTCATCTACGACCCCGTGCGCGACGAGATGTTCGCGGCTGAGCGCGGAGAGGGAGCCACCCTGAACGGGCGTCGCATACGCGTCTCGGAGGTGGAGGACTTGAACCGCGCTATGGTCTGCACGGGCTTCCCTTACGACGTGCGCGACCGTGGAGACTTCGCGCGACACTTCGCCAACTTCATCATGCAGGCTCAGGCCATACGACGCGACGGCTCTGCCGCGCTGGACATGGCATACGTCGCCTGCGGCCGCTTCGACGGATTCTTTGAAGAGGGACTAAGGCCCTGGGACGTTGCCGCAGGCGTGCTGCTAGTGGAAGAGGCAGGAGGGCGCGTCTCGCACTACAACGGCCAGCCCTTCGACATCTACACCCCGCCCATACTCGCCAGCAACGGCCTCGTGCATAAAAGCATGATGCAGGTGCTTGCGCTCTAAAAGCAATTAACAGGGATGGACAGGATGAGCAGGATAAAGAAAAGAGAATACTTCTGCTTTTATCCTGTCTATCCTATCCATCCCTGTTAAATTTCCGCTTTACATGGCAGAGGCTATGATTTCGGCAAGCCTGTTGGTTTCTCGTCGGGCGCAGGCGCGGTACTCTTCGCCCGGCTGAGGCGTGACGTGGCGTACTGGATGATATATGACTTCGACGCTCGCGAAGCGCGGCAGCCGCCAGCCCTTGGGCCAGACGCGATGGCCGCCGCGAATCGTCACGGGCAGAATAGGCACGTTCGCTTCCATGGCAAGACGCACCGCGCCGTTCTTGAATCTAACCAGCTCGCCCGAGGGCTCACACCTTGCGCCTTCGGGAAAAATCACCACCGCGCCGCCGCCCTTGAGCCATTGCAGCGAGCGGCGAATAGCCGTCGGGTCGCTCCCCTCTATCTGTATCGGCCACGCTCCGAAGAGCTGCATCAGCCTTCCCACCACGGGCCAGTCGAAGGCTTCGTCCCACGCGAGGAACCTCATGGGCCGTCGTATGGGGAGCCCTACCCAGAAAGGGTCTATGTAGGTCTGGTGGTTGGCGGCGATGATGAGGCCGCCCTTGAGCGGGACGTTCTCCAGTCCCCTGTAGCGCGTGCGCCACAGCAACTTCGAGAGCCCAAGGCCAATGGGTCTTATGACCTCTATAAGCCACTGGGGCATAGCGCCCGTCTCCGGCTGCGAGCCGTTTCTGGGGCGCTTCTCTCCGGGCAGCGCTCTACTGGTTTCGCTCAAAAGAGATTATTCCCAAGACAAATCTATCTTTGTCTTTTTCCTTCTTCGTTAATTCGCTTTACCGCCTCGCTCGGCTCGTAAGGCTCGTCCGTCGCGTGCTCCTGTAAAGCATAAAGGTCTGTGACGGCCAGCTCCTCCCACCAGTCCGGCACGTCCCTCTCTGAAAGCGAGTCCTGATTCCAGCCCTTGCAGACCTCGCACTCGAACCCCGTGTAGCCGCGTGCCTCCTGCTTCGTCAGCCCTATGCGCGCCTTAGCACTACAATCGGGCAGTTGGCAGCGGCGCTCTATCTCTACCAGAAGAACGCGGCGCGGGATGACGAGCCTGCGGCGTGGCGCTGCTTTCATGATTATTCGATTCCTTCGAGCGGCCACTGTTTGTCGACAAATTCCAGATGAAGCCGCGTGATGCCGTCCTGGCCCGTGCGCCGCCCACGGACTGCCGCCAGCACGGAGATTCTGTACTGCGTGCTGGTCAGGCGTATGAAACGGCCGCGCGCCACATTCAGGCTGGTGAAGACGGCCGCGCCGCGACGGCTGATGTTCTCCGTCACGGTGCGCTCGCTCTCTACGACCTGACCCTTCTCGTCAAAGACCTCGACCATGACATCTATGGGGACGCTGTGGCGCGTTTCCGGGCGCGGGTCTTCCGACGGGACGTGCGTGCGCTCGCCCAGCTCCTGTATCTCCCAGAGGCCGGTTTCGGCTGGCGAAGGTGCGACATCGTACCGCCTTGTGGGGTCAAGCTCAAAGCTCGCAGGGGCGCGTTTTCCCACAAAGGCCACGCCGACCTCGAACCTGGGCGTCACACCGTCGGTCTTCTTGACGGGCGTCACGTTCCTGACCAGCGCCCAGACGCGGTACTGCTGCTCTACGTGGTCGAAGCAGCGCAACTGCCTGGGCATGGGCAGCGTCAGGTGAAGTAGACGGCCCGGCTCTGTAGGCCTCGCTATGGAGAAGCGAGCGCCGAAGGGCGTCACGTCCAGCAGCCGTGTCAGCTCCACCCACTCATGTTCCAGAGTCTCGCGGCAATGCACGCGCACGGGCAGGGTCAGCTCCAGCCGCTCCCGCTTGCGACGAGTCTTTCCATCAAAGGTCATAAGCGTTTTCCGTGGCGTTTTCTGCGCTTCGGCCCGTATGCAATATATTGGGTTTTGGTAGGGCCGCCGTGAAGCCCCGAAATGGGGCTGAAGCCCTTGATTTTACGGGACTTTTAGCCGTTTCGTAAGTTGCCAAAAAGCCCTTCTGCTGGTACAATATCTCGTACTTCTCATCCGGCGAATTTCCGCCGCAATACGGGTCAAGTACAGACATTCAAGAATCTACGCCGCACGCCGTTTGCGCGTCGCTCAGGCTCCCCGAAAAAGAGCGCCGCACGCGAGTCTAGTGTGCTCTTTCGCCCCTTTAAGGCAAGACTTTTGGCGAGAGAGGCCGCGAGCCCGAATTTTACGGGTTCGCAGCGCGGATTGTACCGGAAAGGTTTATTTGATGGAAACATTAGAACGTAATTACATCAATATAGAAGACGAGATGCGTCGCTCTTATCTGGACTACGCCATGTCCGTCATCATCGGACGTGCCTTGCCGGACGTGCGCGACGGCCTCAAGCCCGTTCACCGCAGAGTCCTCTGGGCCATGAGCGAGCTTGGAAACCAATATAACAAAGCCTACAAGAAGAGCGCGCGTGTCGTGGGCGACGTGATAGGTAAATATCACCCGCACGGCGACACGGCAGTTTACGACACAATCGTGAGACTGGCGCAGGATTTCAACATGCGCTATCCGCTCGTTGACGGGCAGGGCAACTTCGGCTCTATCGACGGCGACGCGGCGGCCGCCATGCGATACACGGAAGTCCGCATGGCTAAAATCGCCTCGGAAGTCCTCGCAGACATAGAGAAAGAGACGGTTGACTTTAACCCTAACTATGACGAGTCGCTGTCGGAGCCAACGGTTCTGCCCACGCGCATTCCGAATCTTTTGGTCAACGGCTCTGACGGCATCGCCGTGGGCATGGCCACCAAGATTCCGCCGCACAACCTGACCGAAGTAGTTGACGCAACGATTTCTCTGCTCAAAAAGCCCGACATCAAGATTCAGGATTTGATGAAGATTGTCACGGGGCCAGATTTTCCCACAGGCGGCTTCATCTACGGTGGCGAGGAGCTTAAGCGCTCTTACGCCACGGGTCGCGGCGTCATACAGATGCGCGCTCGCGCAGGCATCGACCGCATAGGTCGCGGCACGCAGGAGCGCGACGCCATTGTCATCACGGAGATTCCCTATCAGGTCAACAAGGCTCGACTGATTGAGCGCATAGCGGAGCTGATTAACGATAAGAAGCTGGACGGAATCTCTGACCTGCGCGACGAGTCAGACCGCGACGGCATGCGAATCGTCGTGGAACTCAAGCGCGACGCCGTGCCTCAGGTCGTCCTCAACAAGCTCTACAAGCTGACGCCCATGCAATCCTCTTTCGGCGTCATCAATCTGGCGATTGTCAACGGCCAGCCGCGCGTCCTGAACTTGAAAGAGATGCTCGAAGCCTTCGTTGACTTCCGCCGCGAGGTGGTGCGCCGCCGCACGGAGTACGAGCTTAAGAAGGCACGCGCTCGCGCTCACATACTGGAAGGCTTGAACAAAGCCCTTGATGCTCTGGACTTCATTATCGCTCTTATACGGAACGCGCGCTCCGTGGACGAGGCCAAGCAGTGGCTCACGGGCCAGATGAAGACCATGAACGAGATTAAATCATGGAAGGGCACGACCAGCGATTTAACCGTCGCGGGCTTCGTCTCAAAGCTTCAGAAGGCGATTGCGAAGCTCGCCTTCTCGGACGCGCAGGCACAGGCCATCCTTGACCTGCAACTCCGCCGCCTCTCGGCCCTTGAGCGCCAGAAGATTCTGGACGAGTACAAGGCAATCATTCAGCTCATAGCCGAGCTGGAAGAGATTCTGGCGAACGAAGCTTCATTGCGCCGCGTTATCATCAAGGAGCTTGAGGAAGTCCGAAAAGAGTTCGGCGACGAGCGCCGCACAGAGATTGTAGAGGAAGGCGTTGAGCTTTCCATTGAAGACCTCATCGCGGACGAAGACGTGGCCATCACCGTCACCAACAGCGGCTACATCAAGCGCACGCCTGTTACGACCTACCAGCGACAGGGGCGCGGAGGCAAGGGACGCTTCGGAGCTTCGACCGGCAAGAGCGGCGATTTCGTGGAGCACCTCTTCATAGCCTCCACGCACGCTTACATAATGATTTTCACGGACGACGGGCAGGTCTTCAAGCTTAAGGTACATGAAGTGCCGGACGCGGGGGCTTCTGCACGCGGCAAAGCGATTGTGAATCTCATCAACTTGCCGTCGAACAGAAAGCTCGCGGGTGTGGTGCCCGTGCGCGAGTTCTCGGAAGGCCGCTTCGTAGTCATGGTGACTCGTAAAGGAGTCATCAAGAAGACTGCGCTGGCCGACTTTCAGAACATACGCTCGAACGGCATCAATGCCATCAACGTTGACGAAGGCGACGAACTGCTCGACGTTGTGCTCACCGACGGCAAGAAGCGCATCTTCATAGCCACGCACAACGGCCTCGCGATTCGCTTTGACGAAGCGGACGTGCGGCCCATGGGACGAGCCACTCGCGGCGTGCGCGGCATAGACCTACGCAAGGACGACATCGTCGTGAGCCTCTGCGCCGTCTCTCCGGACGACTCTGAGAGAATGCTTTCCGTCTCAGAGCAGGGCTTCGGCAAGCAGACGAAGATAACCGATTACCGCTTCCAGTCTCGCGGCGGCAAGGGCGTCATCAACATGAAGACGACCGAGAAGACCGGCAAAGTCGTGGCCGTCTTCCCCGTCGAGGACGACTCTGAAATCATGATTATCACCCAGCAGGGCAAGCTCATACGCATCGAGGCCGACAGCATACGCAAGACGGGGCGCTCGGCTTCCGGCGTCCGACTGATTAAGACGGACGGCGGCGACCGCGTCACCTCCGCCTCACTCGTTGAGCCTTCGAGTGAAGAGGAAACGGTAGAAGCAGGCTGAAGCAAGTAGAGCCTTCGGCTAAACGACAGAAGCCTCTCTTATGTTTTCACATAAGAGAGGCTTCTTAATTTGCTGAGCATACCGCTCGCCGTTAATCCGGCAGAAAAATATCCTGAATTGTTTCGGGCCAGACCAAAAGCTCTCCTCTATTTGACATGACTATAACGGTGAAGCGTCTTTCGGGGATGCGCTTAATCATGCTCTGGAATCCTTTGAAGTTCCCGTGAGAGGCGACGTACCAGACGTTGGCGAATCTTCCTTTGGCGGCGAACTCCGCGAGCCAGCCGAAGCCGTACGGCGTTGGCCTGCCGTTATTCAATCTGGCCGGGGCGGAGGCCATTTTCAGAGAAGACTCTTTCATCAGCTTCTCCGTGTAAAAGCTCTGATCCCACTTGTAGAGGTCTTCCAGAGTCGAGTAGACGCCTCCCGCGCCGGTCGTGAAAGCCTCGTAATCGTTCGGCTCCCAGCGCCCGTTCGTTAAGCTATAGCCGCGTGCGCGCCCTCGCGTGTTCACTCCCGCTTCATCGGCCACGAAGGTATGCTTCATGCCCAGAGGCGTGAAGATGTTCTTCTTGAGAAACGCTGAGAACGGCTCGCCCGCAACCTTCTCCACAATCATGGCCAGCAGGACGTAGCCCGAGTTGCTGTAAGACCACTTCTCGCCCGGCTGAAAGAGCACGCGGTTCTCGCGCAAGAGAAGCTCGACCACGTCCTTATTTTTCCACCCGGCGTTGTTGTCCTTGATTACGTCCAGGTGGTCTATGAGTCCGGAGGTGTGAGTCAGTATCTGTCGAAGGTTGAGGGTCGAAGCGAAGCCCTTAAACTCGGGGAAATATTTTATCAACTGGTCGTCGTAGCTGAGCCTTCCCTGCTCGGCCAGCATTATGATTGCGGCGGCGGTGAACTGCTTCGCGATGGAGGCTATGTAGAAGGGCGTGTCGGCTCGCATGGGCTGTCCTGATGACAGGTCTGCCACGCCGTAAGCCTTGTTAAAGAGAACTCTCCCGTCCCTGATAACCATCACAGCCAGGCCCGGCTCTGATGGATTGACCTTACTTTTTATCAAGGCGTCGAGTTGTTCTTCAGGCCCGGCCTTCTGCGCGAAAGCAATCGCCTGCGTCTGCGTGATAGCTGTTAAAAGATAGAGGGAGATTAAGGCAACAAGCCGCAGCCGCTTTTTCATGAAGTATTAACCTTCCGTGGCGAGATTTGTGGAGAACTAAAACAGTTAGTGTCGCTCGCGCGCGGAAGGTCGCAAACTTTCGGCCCGTTACGAATTAATGGATGGATGGCCGATTAGACGGAGAGATTTTCCGGCGCGCCTTCGCCTTCGACCCAGACTTCGCCGTCCTCATAAAACTCCTTCTTCCAGATGGGGACGGTGCGCTTCAACTCCTTGATGGCCCACTCGCAGGCTTCGAAGGCGGCGCGGCGGTGCGGCGCGCTGACGCTTATGACGACGCTGGTCTCGCCTATTTCCAGACGGCCCGTGCGATGCACTATGCCTATATGCGCTATGTCGAAGAGCTCGTGCGCGGTGCGGCAAAGCCGCTGCATCTCGCTCAGGGCCATAGGCGCGTAGGCTTCGTAAACCAGATAGAGCGAGCGACGCCCGCGTGTCCACTCGCGCACGTAGCCGTCGAGCGTGACGGTCGCGCCGCATTCAGGCGGGACGACGCGACGGGCGACATGGCCCACGTCAATCGGCTCTGTCGTCAGCTCGCAGAAGTCCCTGGCGCCCGGCTCTTCAGTTTTACTTTCCGTTGCCGCCGCTCCACCGCTCACGGGAGGAAAGACGGCCAGCTCGTCGCCGTCAAGAATTTCGCGCGCGGCGTTCAGCGGCGCATACTGCTGGTTGACTGCGAAGAGCAGCGAGCGCCCGAAGCGTCGAAGCTCAGGGTATCGCTTGAGAATCTCTTCAAAAGCATCTGCGGCCGTGGAAGCAGAGCGCAAAGCAAGTCCTGCTTCGTCGCACCCGGCGGCGTCGCGCGCCGCGCCGAAGAAGAGCACGCGAACCGTTACCTCTTCCGCTTCCAACGCATCGCTTCCGGTCTTTCCTGCGCGCCCTTCGCTCGTCATATGGCTATTCCAGGTCAATCTTCTTTCCGGCGTGGCCGTTCGATTTGGCTATCCTGTGCATCCTCGCACGCTCCTCGTAGCCGGGCAGCGCGCGTGCCAGCAGGTCTCTCAGCCTCTTCAGTCTCTCCGAAGTCGAGCGCATCTCCAGCATCTCGGCCTTCGCTTCCACGTCAATCTCCATAGCCGCCGCCACCAGAAAGGAGAGCTGTTCGGGGTCAACGTCCGGAATCTCAGGCAGGCTGGCCCGCTCGTCGTTGATGATGCGAACGGCGAGCGCTATGCGCTGAAAGAGCGCGGAGACTTCCTGCGCGCTTCGCGCCAGAGCCGCTTCATCCTCCGCGTCGTCCTCAAAGAAGCTGACGGCTCCGACAAGGTACGGGTCGCCGTGCTCAAGATACTCCTCCACTCGATAACGAATCAGTCCCACGGTGAGAATGTTCGAGCGCCCGTCCGGCATAGGCTGAACTTCCGTGACTTCCGCGACGCAGCCTATGTGGCCGACGGGCGGCACGGTGCTTTCGGAGCCGAGCGAGTCGTAGTAGGAGAGTCCGAACAGGTTATCGCGCAGTCGTATGTCTTCCAGCATGCGGCGGTAACGCGACTCGAAGATGTGCAGCGGCATGGGCACGCCCGGAAACAGCACGACCGGCAAAGGGAATAGCGGCAACTCTCGCACGCCGCGCACTCTGTCAAGAGAATCACTCATTTTAGAAAAGTGATGCGTGATGAGTAGTGAGCGAAAGACATTCTCGTCTTTTACTCACTACTCATCGCTGCTGTCGTTGCGTTGCGCTCTATGGCGCTCAGTCCGGCGGCGGTCGGCATCTCCTGGCTTGCGGCCTTCACAGGCTGCGCTTCGTTGGTTGAGCCGTCGAGCTTCTCTTCGATTAGCTTAAGAATCTTGTCGGGCGATTCCTGGCTGAGCACTAGGCGCTTGGATTCTATGACAAGCTCAGCCATGTCGCGCGCACGCTCGCGAAAGCGCGCGTCCCTGGCTATAAGGTCTTCTATGATGCGGCGCTCGCGCTCGTGTCGCGGTGCCTGCGCGTCCATGCCCGCGGCGACGGCGTACTCTACCGGCACGCTCTGGTTACGCATCATGACGTGCAGAGCATGCGTCTTCTCTTCTATCTCCTCGCGCATGCGCCGAAGCTCAAGCAGTGAGTTTTTAAACCCTAGCTGGCCGCGCAGCGTGACTTCTATAATCGGAGCGGGCGCGTCGGAATCCTCGTCATGCCTGCGAGCCTCGCGCTCGACCGTCTCCATCAGACTGTGGTAGACGGCCTCCGGGTCAGCGAGGCCCGAAACGTCCACTGAGAGGCGCTGGAAGGGGCGCTGCGTGTAGTCGCTTATATGCTCGGCGCGTATCTTATGGTCGTCGTCAACTTCTACGAGATAGAGCCCGCGCTCTTCCCTGTACTCGTCAATCGCCGTGGGCTCAAGCGAGCCGGGATTGAAGGCCCAGTTGTCTATGTCGAAGCGCTTGTGCGTGTGCCCTAGCGCAACGTAATCGGCGAACGACTTAAGCTCTGTCAGCTTGGCTATGGTCAGGGCCGGGATGGGACGCTTAATCTGTCCCTCAACGTCCGTGTGCAGCATGAGGATGTTGAAGAGCCCCTCAATGCGCGCGTCGCGCATGGCGTCCGCCAGCAGCGGGATGGCAGTGTTGGCGCTCGCGCCGTACCAGTTCGAGCCGAAGATGCGCGCCCCGGCTATGTCCACGTAAGAGCCCGTGCGGTCGTCCTCGTCCCACGCGGTCAGCTCAAAGCGGCCGCTCTCGATGACAGGCTCAAGCAGTATCAGGTACTCCCACTGCGAGAGCGAGCGCATCCAGCTAAACTCCGTGAGCGCGTCCCGCTGGTCGTGATTGCCTTCTATGGCGACGACGGGGATGCCCGCCGCTTTCAGCTCCTTGAGTCCGACCATAGCGTGATTCATGGCCTGCGGGTCAACGTTGCGGCGGTCGAAAAAGTCGCCGCAGATGAGGACGAAGTCTACGCGATTCGGGATAGCATGCTTTTCAATCACGTCCCTCCACGCGCGGAAGAAATCCTTCGTGCGCTCTTCCAGATTGTAGCGGCGGCAGCCCAGATGAATGTCTGCTATGTGAAGAAACTTCATGACACACATTATACGCTATTGAATAAGATGAAGGCGAAAGAATAGAGGTCTGTGAAGCGGCCGGTACTGGCCTACGTTTCCCGCCGCCCGGATTTTGTTTATACTGTCCGTGTTTTAGAATCCCGCAGAGGCCACGAAGCTTTCAGAGAAGTTGAACGAGACAGGCTCCAAAAACATCACGCGGCTGCTGCTTGAGCTGACGGGCGGAAACGCGGCGGCCATTGACGCTCTGCTGCCTCTCATCTACGATGAGCTGCGTAGCCTTGCGGCCAACTACCTGCGTCGAGAGCGTCCAGACCATACTTTGCAGCCGACCGCGCTCGTACACGAGGCTTACCTGCGCATGGTTGACCAGACGCAGGTCAACTGGCAGAACCGGGCGCACTTCTTCGGCGTCGCCGCACAGATGATGCGCCGCATACTCGTTGACCACGCGCGGGCTCACAACGCGGGCAAACGCGGCGCGGATTTTCAGAAGCTCTCCCTGGACGACAACATTGACAAGGCCGTGGAGCGCAGCGGCGAGTTGATAGCCCTGGACGAAGCGCTCAAAGAGCTGGTCGAAGTGGATAGCCAGAAAGCGCGCATAGTCGAGCTTAGATACTTCGGCGGGCTCTCGTTTGAAGAGACGGCAGAGGTGCTGGGCGTCTCGGCCGTCACGGTCAAGCGCCACTGGCGCATGGCGCGGGCGTGGCTCTTCGGTAGAATGAAGGGGGAATGACGTAGCAACCGCGATGAAGAGCCTTCGGCCACACTCAGTTTGATTAGAATCCGTTATCTCCCCTTTCATCTATAATCGCACCGCCTCATCTTCTTTTTATGGCACAGGAACGCTGGCGAGACATTGAGGAGATTTTTCAGACGGCGCTAGACCTCGCGCCGGAAGAGCGCGCTCGCTACGTGACGCGGGCCTGCGCCAGCGACGACGAGCTTAAGCGAGAAGTCGAACAACTGCTCACACAGTATGAGAGCGCCGGGGATTTTCTGGACGAGCCGCTTTACGAGCGCAGCGGGCTGCACGAGCTGGCGAATCTTATGGAGCCGGAGCGCGACAACCTTATAGGCCAGCGCCTGGGAGCCTACAGGATAGAGCGCGAGATAGGGCGCGGCGGCATGGGTGCGGTTTACCTTGCAGAGCGCGCCGACAACACTTTCCAGCGACGCGTCGCCATCAAGATTATCAAGCGCGGCATGGACACGGATTTCGTCCTGCGCCGCTTTCGTCACGAGCGAAGAATCCTCGCGGCGCTTGACCATCCCTACATCGCGCGGCTTCTCGACGGAGGAGCGACGCCCACGGGCCAGCCCTACTTCGTCATGGAGTACATAGAGGGTCAGCCGCTTTACGCCTACTGCGACCTGCACCGCCTCCCCTTGCGCGAGCGCCTGCGTCTCTTCTGCCAAATCTGCGAAGCGGTTGATTACGCGCACCGCAAGCAGGTCATACACCGCGACATCAAGCCGAGCAATATTCTTGTCACGGACGATGGTATCCCCAAGCTCTTCGACTTCGGCATAGCCAAGCTGCTCGATTCCGAACTGGGCTCGGACACCGCGCCGGAAACCGCGACCTCCATGCGAATGATGACGGTCGAGTACGCCTCGCCCGAGCAGGTGCAAGGATTGCCGGTAACCTTCCTGAGCGACGTGTACTCTCTGGGCCTGCTGCTTTATGAATTGCTGACGGGACATCGTCCGTATAACTTTCGCAGCCGTCTCCTGCACGACATGGCGCGCGTCATCACGGAAGAAGAGCCTGAAGCGCCTAGCCTCGCCGTCACGCGCAACAACAACCTGCTAACGGTCGCCTACGTGAGCCACGAAGCCGCGACGGTGGGCCACCTCTGCGAGCTAAGGGGCGAGACGCCCGAGAGCCTCAGTCATAAATTATCCGGAAGCCTTGACCTGATAACGCTGAAGGCGCTGAGGAAACAGCCGTCCGAGCGCTACGCCTCTGCGGCTGAGCTTCGTGACGACATACTGCGCTATCAGGAGGGACGGCCCGTGTCCGCGCCCTTCTACGTCCCGCCGCAGAAGCGCCGCAGCGCGGAGAGCGTGCCGCGACCAAAGACAGACGAGCTATCAATCGCCGTGCTGCCATTCAAGCTGATGAGCGCGGGCACGGGCGACACGGGCGACCAGTACCTTGGCATAGGCTTGGCAGACGCGCTGATTACGCGCCTCTCAAATGTTCGCCGACTGGTCGTGCGTCCCACCAGCAGCGTGCTGCAATACAGCAGGGACGGCGACCCGTTTCAGGCGGGCCGCCGTCTCGCGGTTGATTACGTAGTGGACGGCAGCATACGGCGCGCGGGCGAGACGCTTCGCATCACGGTGCAGCTTCTGAGTGTAGGAGAGCAGGCGACGCGCTGGGCCGGGAAGTTTGATGAGAAGGAAGCTGACGTGCTGCTGCTGGAAGATTTAATCTCGGAGCAGGTGGCAGTCGCGCTGATTCCTAAACTGACGGGCGAAGAGCAGCAGCAGCTTGCCAAGCGCGGCACCAACAACGCGCAGGCCTTCGAGGCATACCTGCGCGGGCGCTATCACTTCCACAGCCTGACCGAAGAGGGCTTTGCCAAGTCGCTTCAGGATTACTACCGAGCCATAGCGTTTGACCCGCAATACGCGCTCGCCTACGCGGGCATAGCCGACTACTACATCTTCCTGGGCATCTACGGCATAGTGCCGTTTGCCGAAAGCTCTGCCGCCGCGAAGGAGGCCGCGCAGAGGGCCGTGGAGCTTGACGATACGCTCTCGGAAGCCTACGCGGCGCTCGCCTTCGCGACCGTCTGCCGCGACTTCGACTGGCGCAGGGCGGAGGAGTATCACAGGCACGCGATAGCGCTTAACCCCAACAGCGCGACGGCTCACAACTGGTACGCCTTTATGCTGATGCAGGAGGCGCGCTTTGAAGAGGCGCTTTCCGAGGTCAGGCGCTCGCTTGAGCTTGACCCCGTGTCGCCGCTCACTTCTATGTCTCTGGCGTGGTGTTACTATCACTGGCACCGTCTGGACGAAGCGCTGAACGTGTATCGCAAAGTCATAGAGAGTGAGCCTCACTTCGGCTACGGCCGCATTGTCTATAGCTGGGCTCTCAGGTGCGCGGGCTTGCACGACGAAGCCATAGCGCAGGCAAAGAAGGCGGTTGAGCTTGCCGGAGACGGTCAGCTTTACCTGACGGGTCTCGCCGCCGCGTATGCCGCCGCCCACCGTGTAGACGAAGCGCGGGCAGTCCTCTCCACGCTCGACGGGATGTCGCAGACGCGTTACATCTCGCCCTATTGTCTGGCGATTGTTTACTGCTACATGAATGAGAAGGAACGTGCCTTCTCTCTTCTGGAAGAGGCGGTCGCGATAGGCGACGCATGGGTGACGTGGGTCTCCGTAGACCCGCAGCTCGACTGCCTTCGCTCAGACCCGCGCTTTAACGACCTCGTGCGCCGCACCAAAACTCCCTCAATCCATAAAGCGAGATAGCTAACGCTTCCGAGCACGCCCGGCGAGTGCCGCGCCCACGCCGCCTAAGATTAAGACCGCGGAGATAAGCAGTCGCGTCGTTAAGCCTTCCGAGAGAAGCAGCGCCCCGCCTGCCGCGGCGAGCAATGGAACAGAAAGCTGCACGGTCGCGGCACGCGTCGCCGTCAGCCCCTTCAGCGCCTCGTACCAAATGACGTAGCCCACGCCCGAGGCAATCGCTCCCGAAAGAACAGCCAGCATGACGCCCTTGGCGGAAGCGTGCAGCCCGCCCGAGAGCGCCAGAACCGCCACGGCCGCCAGAGGCAACGCGTAGATGAAGTTGTATGTGGTCTCAAGGAGCGGGTCGGTCGCTCTTCGCCCGCGCAGCGAGTAGAGTCCCCAGGAGACGCCTGCCAGCACCATCAGGCTTGAGCGCACGAGCGGCGGAGCGGTGAGCCCCGGCAGGACTAGATAGACGATGCCCGCGAGAGCAAGACAGAGACCGCACCAGACGAGCGCGTGCGGCCGCTCGCCAGACCTGAGCACCGCCATCAGCATAGTCGCCTGCACAGTGCCGAAGAGCAGCAGCGCCCCAGTGCCCGCGCTCAGACTGACGTAGGCCAGAGAGAAGCCTATGGCGTAGAGAAAGAGCAGAGAGCTTGATACCCAGTGGCCGCCTTCGACGCGCGGGATGCCTCTTCTGAGAGCCAGCGATATCAAGAGCAGCATGGCCGCGCCGGAGCCAAGGCGTATGCCTGAGAAGCTGGCGGCGTCAATCGCGCCCGCGCCCAGGGCCAGCCGGCAGAGTATAGAGTTCATGGCGAAGGCCACGAGCGCAAGTACGGTGAAAATGGCCGTTCTCATATGCTAATCTTAATCCGGCTACAATCCATAAAAATGAGGTGACGCTTATGTATTCCAGAGCCTTCGGCGCACGCTCGTCCGTGCTGCTGGCAGTCACGCTGCTCGTCTCCGCGCTCGCGGTGGCCGTAGTCTACGCAAGAGAACTTGTGAGCGACAGGGTCGAGGCTGCGCCTCCTCAGGAGCTAACTCGCATAGAGAGCAGGCTCAGCCAGCTTGAGCAGCGCTTCTATTCCATAGAGATGAATATCCGCAGCCTGGAGCAACAGTCAAGACTATCGAGCGTCAATTCTGGGCGGCCAGAGCGCGAGACTGAAGTCATGCTGCTGCGCTCGGAGGTCGAGGCGCTGCAAAGGCGAGTCGCTGAGCTTGAATGCGGATTGGTGAGGATAGACGAAAGGACGCTGACTCCGGCCGCACGCGAGGCTCGTCGAAGGTATGAGGGCGGCGTGGGCGACACTTGCCGCCTCAACACGGGCGCTCCTTTAAGACTGTCTACGCGCCCGTGAAGATTTACAAGGGGGAATAAGAGTGAGGAAACAGGTCACGTCTCTAATCGTACTGCTTGCTTTAATGCTCGGCGCGCTTTCAGGCGCGGGTCAAGCTCAGGGCACTAAAGCCGCCGGGGCGGGACAGGCGTCAACTGCGCTTGACCCTGAATTAACCAATTATCAATATCCTTTCCCTGTCAAATTCTTCGAGGTAAACACTCAGGGCCAGAAGCTACGCATGGCTTACATGGACGTATCGGCCGAGAAGCCCAACGGGCGCACAGTTCTGCTTCTGCATGGGAAAAACTTTTCCGGCGCTTACTGGGCTCCTACCATCAGGGCGCTCGCAGGCGCTGGCTACCGCGTGATAGCTCCCGACCAGATAGGCTTCGGCAAATCTTCAAAGCCCGCCTCTTACCAGTTCAGCTTCCAGTCGCTGGCCGCAAACACAAAGGCGCTCACGGACTCGCTTCGGATTCAGAAGCTTCTGCTAGTGGGCCATTCTATGGGCGGAATGCTGGCCACAAGATTCGCGCTCATGTACCCGGCCGAGGTGGAGAAGCTGGTGCTGGTAAATCCAATCGGACTGGAAGACTGGAAAAGGGTGGTTCCCTATCGCACCGTCGAGCAGAATTTCGAGCAGGAGCTGCGCTCGACGCCTGAGTCAATCAAGGAGTATCAAAGAGTGAACTACTTCGGCGGAGAGTGGAAGCCGGAATACGACAGCCTGACGGAGATTCTGGCGGGCTGGACGCGCCACCCCGAGTACAGGCGAGTCGCTTGGAACGCCGCGCTCACGTCCGACATGATTTTCACGCAGCCCGTCTTGTACGAGCTCGACCAGTTAAAGATGCAGACTCTCTTAATCATAGGCCAGCGCGACCGCACGGCTATAGGCAAGGCATGGGCTCCTAAGGACGTGGCCGGAAGCCTCGGCAATTACCCTGCGCTCGGTAAGGCTGCGGCCCGGCGCATACCAAACGCGCGGCTGGTTGAAATCGCGGAGGCGGGGCACGTTCCGCAGGTGGAATCATTTCAGAAATACATACAGGCTCTGACGGACTTCATACGCTGAAGCTCACCTGAGGACAATTCATGGACATTCTTCGCGCCATCGGAAACACCTCGATTGTTCGGCTCCGCAAGCTTACGCCGCGTAACGGCGCGAGCGTCCTTGTGAAGCTGGAATGGGAGAATCCCACCGGGAGCATGAAGGACAGGATGGCGAAGGCCGTAATCGAGCGCGCGGAGCAGGACGGCAGGCTCAAGCCCGGCGACACAGTTGTCGAATATACTGGCGGCTCTACGGGCGCGTCGCTCGCGCTCGTCTGCGCCGCCAAAGGCTACCGAATCAAAATCGTCAGCTCCGACGCCTTCGCCCGCGAGAAGCTGGACCAGATGGCTGCGCTCGGGGCGCACTTGACGCTCGTGCCAAGCGAAGGAGGGCTGACGACGAAGAAGCTGATTCTGGATATGATTGAAGCCGCACGCGTCCTCAGCCGCGAGCCTCATACTTACTGGACTGACCAGCTCAACAACCACGACAGCATAGCCGGCTACTACTCACTGGGCGAGGAGATATGGACTCAAACAGGCGGAGAGGTAGACGCCTTCGTTCACTGTGTAGGCACGGCAGCCTCTTCGCGCGGCGTCGCTACCATTCTAAAGCGGCATAACCCTCGCATCAGGATTGTCGCCGTAGAGCCCGCCGAATCATCCGTGCTGCTCGGCGGCGAGCCGGGGCCGCATAAGATTGAAGGCGTCGGCATAGGCTACACGCCTCCGCTCTGGGACGCCTCTCTGGTAGACGACGTGCTGCCCATCAAAACAGAAGACGCGAAGGAGATGGCGAGGCGGCTCTCTAGAGAGGAGGCCATCTTTGCAGGGACTTCTTCCGGCGCAAACGCGCTGGCCGCGATTCAGGTAGCAGAACAGCTAGGCCCGCAAGCCAAGGTCGTCACCCTGATGGCAGACTCCGGCCTGAAATACCTGAACACGGACGTATACAGGAGCGCTTCCACGGCAGGACGGTAATGGGCCATGTCTTAAAGCTCTCAAGACATGGCCCATTTAATTCGCCACAGCGACATGCAGTGTGTGCGTCTACTGGCCGACCACCATTACGTTGAACTGAGCATTATCGGAAATATCTCCGCCCCTTATCAACCAGCGTCCCGCCGGGCAGGTGCCGAAATCCGAGTCGCCGCTATACGTGACCACCAGATTCTGGTTGGGGTTCGTATTGGTGCGATCCCCGTTAATGCCTATTAAGGCCGTCACAAATATCATCGCGTTGGGTTTCCCATTAAGAAGCGGGTGGTCCAGAGCGCTGAACTCGTCGAAAGGGCCGCATCTGGTCGTTCGCGTAAACCTGAAGGCAGTTGGGCCGCTCTGCGACTGCCAGGACAATCCCTGTCCGTCGTAAGTTAAAACCTGTCCGGCCGCCGTCGGCTGCGCGCTGAGCTTTGCCAGCGTCACAGCGCCGTCGCCCAGATGTGTAGAGTCTATGCTCCCCACCCGGTTGAGGTTAATAGTGCCGGTCGTCGCCGCGTCATTTATAGCGTTTATGATGCTTGCGCCTGACGAAGTCGCGCTCGCCGTGGTCTGTATAGAGCCGTCCGGGAAGACTATGCCGCTGCCCGCGCCGCTCATTTTGACGCTGCCCGCGACCTCAAGCTTATAGGTCGGGGTGGTCGTCCCGATTCCGACGTTCCCGTTATAGAGCATGGTCATCAGGTCTGTGAAACTTATCTGCGCTCCGGCCACGCCCTTTGTCGCCGCCTTGAACTCGAAAGCGCGCTTGGTGGCTGTGTAACCGTTACCGAACCTGAGGAGCGTGGCGCTGTCGCCTATCCTGAAGTTGTAAGTGTCCGGGGTGCTAGTGTAATTGACGTTATAGCCTATGCTGGGGAAGTCGACGCCGTTGCCGGAGGCACCGATGTTGGCTTTGGTCGTGCCTATAAGGGCGTTGCCGTTAACGTCGAGCTTGGCTTGGGGGTTGGTAGTGCTGATGCCTACGTTGCCGCCTGATTCCGTGATAACCGATTGAGCTGAGGCTACAGTGCAGAATAGAAGGCAGATGAAGAGAGAGAGCAGGCTTCGTGGGAAGCGGGTCATAAGGGTTCTCCTTTTAGAGGGGTGTAGCAGGAGCGCTGAATTGACTCCCGATGGATTTCAGTGAATTTGCGAGGAAGCAGTGGACTCTAGGGTTGTCGAGTTCCGGGCTGGCCTGGCAAGAGCTATGTGCCGCTATCTAATCTAACACTCAAACCGGGGTATTTCAATAGAAATAATGGGCCAGGAGGGGATGCTCTGAGAAGCAAGATGAGACGCGCACAGATTAACGAACCACTGTGTAAGGCGCTTTGTCATAACATCTGCTGTCTTAAAATTACATGTAAATTTTTATGGCTTACCGCTCTTTCGGCTCTGGCTTGCAAGAAAGTTATCCATCTCTTCGAAAAGGAACTCAGGCTCGTCAAACATAACAAAGTGTTTAGCCTTCTCAGCCATCACAAACTTGTAACCAGCCAAGCTTGCGTACTGCTCGCGGAAGTTTTTTTCTACCTGCTCCCTGCTCATGTATTGTCGCAGGCCTATCCATGTGCCGATAATAAGCGTGGGCACTTTGACGCGGGCTAGCTCAGGCAGCAGGTCTGTCGTTAACAGCTCGTACATTGCTTGGGCCACCGTGTTTGGGTCTGATGCGTCTGCCCACTTTGCGGCTAGCGCCTGCTTTGACGAATCAGTAATCATTGTTTGTAATACCGCCGTTTGCATCTGCCTGCGCTGTTCCGGGGATTGCGCAAGCATCCCCTTGCGTAGTGCTTCCGCTTGCGGTTTCATCGTTTCCGGGGTGGCAGTCGGCTGCTGAGCAGCAGGAGGGTACGGCAGGATGTCTACAATGACTAAGGGGCCAACCAACTCGGGCTCTCTGCTGGCCAACCAGAGCGCCAGAAAACCTCCCATACTGTGTCCGACCACCACCGGCTTACGAAGTTTTTTCGCACGAATGTAGTCAGCAATGCCTAGGCGTACCTTTTCGAGGAAAGGGGCAGCAATAGGCGGTTCTCCGGCGAGGCCCGCCAGCGTGAGCACATGACACTCATAGTTCGCTTTATACCTGGCGACAGTACCGTCCCAGACTTGCCCTGATGAATAAAGCCCGGGAATAAGAATCATGGGTCGCCCGTGGCCGCTCACCTCAACTTTGAATGGGTATTGGTTGGGCTTATTTGCTCGCTGCCCGTTTTGTGCCTGTGCAACAACAAATCCCATGAGACTTAGGAGCACTGCATAAAAGAGCTTCGAGGGAATGATATTCCTGCTGACCTGTCGTGGTGTTTTCTTCATTTTTGGTTCCTTCAATTTGCGGTCTTCTCTTCTCTATTAATAGCCCTGTCGCTGACGGCAAGTTAATCTAACGGCCCAGAGGTTCACTCCAACAGAGACGCCGAGCAGGAATCCGCGCACACCGTCAATCAAGTCAGGGCCGAGATTAGCCGCAAAGGGGAAGAATCTGGGCCACATGAAGAAGAGCAACAAACAGATCATGCCGATGCGAAGCATGGTTTTGCAGTTCTTTATTCGGTCTCCTAAAATCATCTTTCTATCTCCATTCACGTTTAGTCTGTTAATAGATACCAAGCCATTACCGCCATCTTGACGGCCACGAAGGTGACGCCGACAATAAACAAGTCCCAGCTCCAGAAATGGTCTACGTAGTAGTGATAGCCGAAGAGAAGGATTGCCAGGACTCCTCCTATTACCCCCGCGATGCTTGTCGCCCGTCGGCGGCGTTCAAAGAAACGTTCATCTACTAACCTGCCGAGAATAGGTATGTTCATTTCTCATTCTCCAAACTGAAAATCTCGTCGGTCGGACAGTTGAAAACTTTGGCGAAAATGAGCGCCAGTTGCAGACTCGGAACATAACGCTCGCGCTCTATGGAGTTAATGCTCTGACGGGAGACGCCGACGGCCTCGGCTAATTCAGCCTGCGTCCAGCCGCGCTCCATGCGAAGCTCTTTGACTCGGTTTCTGATATGTGAAGCCATGTAAAGCTAACTTTCCATCTGATGGTAATTCTGAAAGCGCCGAATGTCAAGCATGCTTGACACTCGGTTCGGTAAAGCTGTCCATTGAAATTGTAGAGGGCAACGTCTTCATCAAAAGACGTTGCCCTCTAAAAAGGCACCCTGGCGCATTTTATACTAGGGACAGACAGCTATTTGATTTTAGCGGCGAGGATGGGACGATTGACTAAGCTCCACTGGTACTCCATGCCGACGACCCGGTTATATTTATCTCGCTTGAATGTGATAGAGACATCGCCTTCGGAAAGCATAAACAGGTCGGGCGAAATAAAATGCAGCTCGCCGCCCGCCTCTGCCATGCCCAGGTAGTATAACTTCCCGTTTTTCAGAGCGACGGTTCGCCCTCCCTGATATCCCCCGGCGTACTGCCGCAATATCCTTTCAGGCAATTCTTTTCCAGTCTCTCTTTTTTCGAGAAAAGTAATGTAGCTATCGAACTTCTTGCGCTGCAAAGGCTCTGTCGCTTGTTGCCGTAATTTTTTTAACGCCTCAACCCTGGCTACCCGCAAAGCCTCTTCTGCCGGGCAGGCAACGTCAACCGGAACACCCGTTCCTTCCCAGTTAGTGCCGGTCACGATATTTTTTCCGTGACGGTTCGGAATGAAAGCGGTGAACAAAGTATTGAGCCGCGTCACTCTGCCCGGATTGGCTGCCCCGGCGGACGTTTCGCCAATCACCTTTGCTCCCTTCAGGTATTTAAGGTTGTATGCAAGCGCCTCGGCGGCGGAGATGGTTGACCGGCTCGTCAGAATATACAAATCCATTTGCGGGAGCTGTTTCTCTTTCGGCTGCGGAGTAATAAATTCTTCAGTAGTCGTGTCATCCAGGCGATTATAAGAAGTCCCGGAAAGAGTCTTCTCCTTAAAAAAGAAGCCCGCGATGTACCCTACCATTTGCGAGCCGCCGCCGCCGTTATCACGCAGGTCAATAATCAGGGCATCACAATTTTTGAAAAACGTCATCGAAGCATCCACTACCGAGCTTGAGTAATCCGGATAAGCATCGAAATAGTCGAACTTCAAGTAACCTATGTTGCCGTTGAAGAATTGCAGATTCCTGAACCCGTAGTTCATCTGGCGGTTGAAGGCGGACGCCCTCTTTGCCTGCTCTTCGGGTGAAAGAGGCGGCTGTGAATTGTTCGTGCTGGTCGTCGGAGCTTGCGGGCTGTAATTGAGCGCAAGGTGTCTGTCAGAGTTCAGAGAACGCAGGTCACCAGTGACGGCGAGGCTAAAATCCGTGGGTGAAGTATATGAGTCGTACCTGCCTGCCCTCAGGTTTCGCTCCAGCAGTTCCCGCAGCTTTTGCCCAATCTCCTTGTAGGCGTAACGCTCAGGCAACAACGCCGATAAGTCTTCAATAGTTTGCTTCTTGATTTCCGCCGTCAACGGTTGAGACTGAGCAAAGCAACGAGGCATGGCAGCCGAAAGATTAAAGATTAAGAGCAGACAAATAAACGCCTTCTTCATGTAACAAAACCCTCCCCAAAGATTCCGAGCGCACGGGCAGGCTACCTGATGGTTAAGTAGCCTGTCTTGCACCGTAGAAACTTTAGCACCGGGTTAACGTGGGCGAATGTTTTTCCTGTATTCGGCGGGAGTCGTGCCCGTCAGCCGCTTGAAGGTTCTGGAGAAATGGCTCTGGTCGAAAAAACCGGCCGCAGATGCAATCTCGGCAATCGTCGCGTCTGAGCTTGCCATCTCCCGGCATGCCGATTGAATCCGCAGGCGGCGAACATACTCTCCGACTGTGCAGTGGTAACGATGGCGAAACTCACGCGCCAGATAGACCGGGTGCGCCCCGACTGCTTCGGCTATGAGGCTTAGAGTCAAGTGTTCGGAAAAGTGCGCATGGATAATTTCTCTGGCACGCTCGACTCGCCCTTCTGACGGCAGACTGGATTTTTTAACGTTAAGGCGCGAAACCTCGGCTATCATTTCGAGCGTGAGGCCTTCAATAGCAAGCGACGAGCTGCTGTCAGTTCGGCGGAACTCACCGTAAAGACGCGCAGTGGTTGTCGTTAAGATGTCGTTCCGAAAGTCAGCCGAATCCTTGAGAGGCGTCAAATATTCGTGCCTGCGCTCCCACCATTTCGTCGGTATCTCGATTGTTAAGCAGCTGCCGCCCGCTTCGTGAAAATGGTCTGCGTGCAGCTCTCCCGGCGGGCGAAAGATGAGGCTTGAGGGCTCGCACCAACGGGTCTTCCTTCCGAAGTGTTCGGTAAAAGTGCCGCGCAGGACGATGATAAAGTTGGCATGCTCGTGGAAGTGCCGAGAAAGTTTCTGATTCGAGGCGTAGCTGGTTTCCGTCAATATAAATCCGGCGACTTCGCGGCTCCTGGTAACCTTCGTGGGGAAGTGTCCGGAGATGAATTTTAGTGCCATAATTTTCCCGCTCGACGCTCCGTCAAGATTAAATGCTCAATCTTTTCTACCATCAATATAAGTCCAAGCGCCATAACGCCCCCCTGGAATCGCGGGACTCCAAGGGGGACGCTGGCGTTCTACAATCTCACCTCATTAAACCACTGTCACGTTTGCGCGAGTATAGGGACAGGGGTATAGCGATAGCAGACTCGCCCGTTAGTAAATCCTATGTGCGAGTCATCCGCGAAAGTTAAGCGTAGCCTGCCCGCCGTGAGCCTGACGACGAAGCCGACTACGATTGCCACCGCTGGCGTTCGACCGGCGGCGACCTTGAACGTCCGGTTAACGGTGACACTGCCCTCTTTGAACCCGTAATGACCGTTGTAGGACTCACTCGCCTCATCAAGGTCTGCTATCAGAGGCCACCCGGCATCCGTGTTAACCACGATGTTGCTGGTCGGCGATGCGTTCGGCTCTTCTCCAATCGAGGTGAATGACATGATTATCCCGCCCGCCTCGGAGAAGAGGTTGGCGCGGACGTTGACAGTGAACTTGTAGTTCAAGTAGGACTCTGCGGTGGTGCATGGGAAAAGCACAACGCAGCGCCAGTTGCGCAGCCACACCTGCTCGACCTCGAAACCGGATGTGACGCCGAGGCCGATTTCCTGACCCGTCGGGTCTTCACTTCTGAAGGTGATAGACCCAAGCGGGCCCAGCTCAGTTGTCCGAATTTCACCAAACGTTTTCGACCTATCTGGCACAACCGAGACGCCGTCACTGGCACGGGGAAGCGCTACGCATCCTTCCGTGCCGAACACGAAGGGCCCCTCTCCCGGAAAGCCCAGCCGTGGCGCTACGAGTTCGTGATGCGAGTCGACGAACGTTCCCCCGGTATCTATGATGACTGCGTCGTTCAGTGCGCGTAAGCTCTCTGCCAGTTTTTCACGCTCTGCGGAGAGGCGTTTATGAGCGGCTGCGTAGTCTTCGCCGGACGTGATGAGATTGTACTTGAAGCGTTCGAAGTTCCGAAGCTGATGCGAGCGTTGCAGCAGCTCTGCCTCAACGAGCCGCTTCTCGTTGTCACGTTCCAGACTCTCGCTGGAAATCAGGCCATTGATGTCTCCAGCCTCACTCTCTTTCATGTCGGGTTCCTCCTTACGGTGTGGTGCTTTGCCAGAGCGATATCGCAAGTGGTTTCTAACTATTCGTTAGCTTCCTGAAGTGTCCCGCATTCTACGTACAAACGGGCGAATAATCAATTTGAATCTGCGGAATTGCCGAAGAAAAACGAAGTCTTACCTGATTATCCATGCCAGGAATCGCAGGGGCGCGGCGATAAGCATCCAAAGTAAAGCCGGCAAAGGACAATAAAAACCATTCTATCCGAGCGTCCAGTTGAATGAGTTGTTAGACAGCGGCGCGATGTGGAGTCCTACTGTAGAGCAAACCCGGGCGTCCGGGTCTTTTCCGTCTCGCTAATCTCTTCGACTTTCTTAACCGTTACCATAAAGCGGTACTTACCCAGAGAGCCATGCCCTATATCGCTTCCATCAAATATACCTACCACCAACATTTCCGTCTCACGCCAATGATTATCCGCGCTACATCTGCCGCATAATATTTGTTCTTCTACTTTCTGATGTATCTCCGGCTTGGAATTAGCCTTGATTGATACGCCGTCAAACTCGGCCCAGGTCATATTCTCCTTTGAGCTACAACTTCGGTCACCGAAAGCACCTACCTCAGAGTTGGCGAGATATTTGGCGCGGAATCTGACTTCCTTCCCATCATAAAGTTCAGGATTTTGAATGAGGTCACAGAATGTGATTGTAGGAATATTTGATAATTCCGCAGAGTTATTATTCTGAGCCGGGCTTGTAAGTACGCTTAACAGCAACACAATAATTGATAAATAAGTTTTCATGGACGTAATTCTAACTTTTCAAGCAGAAGCTGTCTAACGCTCGAATTAACCGGCGGGAAGTATCCGTGAGCAGCATCCAGGTTGACGATGAAAGGCATGCTAACTGCGCGTCGGGTTGAATGAGGTGTCATGCCGCGTGGGCACTCACGGCACTTAGCTTCGGCTGCTGCCTTTTGGCCAGAGCCTTACCATGGCTGATGATTAATTCTGCGACTAACAGATTGGGAACCCAGCACAGCCATGCAACGGTTGTGTATGCTTCGGGGAATTCGTAACCCAGCGCAAAAAATAGAGGCAGCCATAGCCTCAGCATGACGGCAGAGAACGTCAAAGCATAATTACGAATCATCCACGCCCGGTGCACTTGCACATCGCCCCGTCGAATGCGCAGATATGCCATCGCACCGGTCGTCAGCCACAAAGCCCCAAGCATACTGAAGCCGATGCGTGTCGGGAGGCCGCCGAAAGCTGTCACTGCCATATAGAGTCCGGCTATGCCTCCGACCAAGACTGACAGCAAATAGATTCGTCCCATCCAACGGTGTAGAAGTAGATACCTGTTGCGAAATGCCGCCCAAAATCCCCAAGGCCCGAGAGACAAAGCGAGGATGCCTCCGCCAGCATGGAATCGCAAAGGAGTAATGTATTCGGCAAACCTCTTTGCCAGCGCAGGGCCGGTCGCAACATCCGGACTGAGTATGAAGTAGCGGAACGAAACGAGCGCGATGAGCACTGCCAGAATCGTCATCGCAAGCCATCCTGTTATCTTGAGAGCGCGAATCATGATAGTTAGTACGTCGCGCAACAGGGTGAGAGTTCCAGATTATAGAGCCATGCCGTGGAAAGTCTGGCACAAGAAAGCCTGGGCTCAGTGCTGCAATGACCTCGTAGCTACTCCGGTTTTCGAGCCCGCTCCGCACCCTACGCTTAACGAGTACGTGCCAAGAATTGCCGGGAATTTAACCGTCTGTCAGCCGTCGAAGCAGAGCTAATCCTGGCAATTCTTAGCACGTTACTACCCCAACTTCACGCCAACTCGTAGGAGATGAAGTGAGAGAAATTCAGAAGTTTGAACCCTGAACTCTTTCCTCCTTATGAGATAAGATCTATTGACCAAACCGTGCGCGATACTCAGGCGACGAGATAAAAGCTTTGACCATCTCGGCGGCGCGATAATCGCCGTTGAATTGATTGAGCTTGCCCAACCAGAAGTTGAAGCCGTCGAGATTACCGTCGGGCGCGTCGTCCGGGTTGCGCCTGAGGTAGCCGAAGTACTGCATCAGGACGAAGGCTCGATTGAATTCCCGACGATGGAACTCCGAATTCTCCGCGATGCTTCGCAGCACGGTGGCGCGCGTCTGCGAGCCGTTTTGTAGACCCGTGACCAGCGCATCCCGCTCGGCCTGAGTCAGCGACCCGCCCGTGTTAGCGTTCAGAGCATCGACGTACTGCGCCGCCGTCAAACCGGTGGGATACTGCGCGAGGAAGGCGGGGCGCGTGACGAACTCGTTGATTACCGCCTGCTTGTTGGCCTCAAGCGTTGCTTCCCAGTTAGGAGCGTGGACTATCACGCCGTGACTGATTGTTTGCGTGTCCGACATGAATTCCGAGAAACGCAGCATCCGATTGAAAGATGCTTTATAGAGGCGGTAGACCAGATAGCCCGTTTCCTGAAACTCAATCGAGAGGAAGAAGGCCGCCGACGTGTCTATCCTCTTCACCTCGACGCACTGTGGGTTCGCGCCGCACGAGGTGATGTTGTTGGTCCAAAAGTCCAGGCCGGATTGGTCAGGTACGCGGAAGAGGAAATCATGGTAGTGCTGCCTGACAAAGAACTGCGCCTCGTCAATTCTGTTGGGCTGTGCGGGCTGCGAGTCGGAGACGAAGACCGTCCAACTTCTGACGTCGTTCAAAAGCTGGTTGGGGTCGCTTCTCACCCACGGCGTAGCGTCCTGCACCAACGCCTCAACCGTGTGAGTGCCTGGGCCGAACGTGATTGAGTTGAAGGCATAAAACTTCCCTGTGCCCCGCTGCTGTCCGTCTACGAACCAGGTGACGCTCACCGGATGTGTTAACGGGCCGGGTGTCACGACGCCGAATTGTTGAGCCTGCCCGCGCACGAGCGAAACGGAGCTACCGGCGGGCTGTGAGCTCTCTATGGGTGGCACAAGGTTGTAGTAGCGTCTGACGAGCACTTCAGTGTTGATGGCATAGAAGGGCTGGAACAAGCTGCGCATCTTGGAATCAGGTGTCGGACGATACAGACCGACGGTACAGTACTTTGCTCCCTGATAAAGCCCCGGCTCTCCCGCCGCGCCCGAAGAGGTCGGGACGGGCGTGCCGGGCGCAATCCAGTGATTCCACTTGATAGAGGAGCGGAACGTCTGACGGGTCACGTTAGGCTCGGGCGGCTCGACGGAGTTGTTACAGGTGGGCGGGCTGCTGTCATACTCGTCCGCCAGCGATGCGAAGCTGTGGCCAATCTCGTGCAGGATTACGTCCACCGCCGCCGGGTGAGTCGAGGCCACGGCGACGTTCGGATAGCCCGCCCCGCCATACTCGGAATCGTTGACTATCACGAGCTTGATGTCGGATTGAGAAGCTGGAACACTGCTCGCGACAGCATTGTTGACTTTCGTCGTATCCACGCAGATGAGGCGTTGAATGCCCGAGCAATTGTAGGTGCTGTCAAAGGCTGTGTTGACGAAAGAGCCGCGCTCGGGGTGGTCTGCCCCCGACTGTAGGCTGGTCACGTCTATGCGGTGGACGTTGAAGTAACGTTTATACTCCCTGTATGGGTCTTCGTTGAACATGATGCCGACGAAGGTGTTGACATCATTTCTGTATTTCTGAAGTTCGGCGGAAGTGTAGCCGTCGCCGACGATGGCTATGTCAACTCGCTGTTGAGGGCTTCCGTTGTTGACGACTGTCTCGAACGGGGCAGCGGCGGGGGGCGGCGGCTCTTCCCCACCCGGCGGTAGATAGCCCCCGCCCCAGCCCGCGCCCCCTTCTCCGCCCCCGTCCTCCATCTGGGCCTGCGACATAAGGGGTCGCGGCGTACCGAGGAAACATGTCAAGCACAGAATTATCGTCAGCAGATAGCGTGTTCGTTTGATCATGATAGCTCTCCCCTTCTCTATTAAGACTTAAAACGGAATTGAAGCGAGTGGCTCCAGAACGAACTCCGAGCCTGTCCAGCGCGTTTGATAGAACTGTAGTGCTTTGATCTCGGCGTCGTCCGGGATGTTGACAATAAATTCCGGCCTGCTCCTGTGCAGCACCTGTCCGGAGAGTTGGCCGCTCTCGTCAGGAGACTCGGCTCGGAGAACCCTGGGGTCTGCCACGAGAGACCACCATCTAAGCTGTCCCTGCCCGTTGACGGCCGCGACGAGGATTTGATCCCGAGCCAGTTCGAGCGAGCGTGGCAAGGGCAGCGTGCCCTTCAGCTTTCGGCGTCCGGCCACTATCAGGCCGCGACCCTTGGCGTAACTCTCACTATCGGCTTCGACCGTCTCAGGGGCATTCAGGTAAGCCTCCCATCTGATACGAACCTCACGGTACGTGTTGCTTTTAGATACTTCATCCCCCCGCAGAAGAGCCGTCTCTTCTACGCTCACCCCCAGCGGGTCGAGTAAAGCCCTAAGGCGGGAAGCTACCATTTTATCCTTCTTAGATTTTATTTCCTGAAGTTTGGTAGTTGCAGATTTGCTTTCCCTCTGCCCGGACTGGGCCAAAGCCAGAGAGAGCGTCAACAAGACAATGGACAGCGTTGTTAGAACTATTCTCTTCATTATTCTCCTCCTTGAGCTGTAGCCCTTTGAGACCGGAGGGCTCAAAGCTTTCAGTGGTATCTGGAGTTGTGAGTATCATTGCCCGTGTCCGAGCGCACGCCTGCTTGACCGCATTCTCAAGATAGCCGGACGCCGGAGGCGTTCACCGACCAGCCATGCAGTGAAAAGAGGCTCTATCGCTTATCTGCGGGTAAACCCTGGGGGATGGGGTTTAACGTGATCCGAATTTTTCCGCTCGCTCGGCTCGATGACCTAAAGGGTAACAAGGCAATGATCTGTTAATTGAACATTTTACGACCCGCGAAAGCCGTGCCGATTGATGGGCGGCTTGTCCTTGAGCCCGCAAGATTAAACCGGGCTGCGATTCATGCCTCATATCTTCAAGCGCGACCAAAGCCTACAACGGGAGGCCGACGAAGTCTAATTAAATGTTCTTAAATTTTGTAAATATTTGCGAAATCTCTTATTCTGGAGAAGCTTCGACTCACAGGCCCTCTCACGGATTCAGCGGAACACCTTAAAGGGACACGACATCAGGGCCTCTCGAAAAAAGACGATCCGGTCATCGGCGGCAATCTTATGACAGAACAAGTATTAAAGGTCTACGACTTCGGCCCTTTCCGTTTAGATGCAACCGTGCGCCATCTCTTGCGCGACGGTCACCCTCTATCGCTGACTTCTAAAGTTTTTGACTTGCTGTTGTTGCTCGTGAAGAAACACGGTCAGCTGGTCACCAAGGAGGAGCTGATGGAAGAGCTCTGGCCGGATAGTTTTGTGGTGCAGAACAATCTGACAGTTCACATGAGCATGTTGCGGAAAATTTTAGGTGAGGGCCGTCGCGATCATAATTATGTGGAGACCGTTCCGGGTCGAGGGTATCGCTTTGTCGCGAGGGTGCGGGAGGTTGATGCCGAGTCAGCGTCTGAGTTCAGAGGAGCGACCCGTTACCCTGCGGGCAAAGGAGCCGGACAGAAAGATGAGCGGCTGATATCAATCGCCGTTCTGCCGTTTGTCAATAACAGCAACGGCCCGAACCTTGACTATCTCTCCGAAGGACTGACGGAGAGCATCATCAACATGCTGTCGCAAATTCCTCACTTGCGCGTGATGGCCCGCAGCACCGTCTTTTTCTATAAAGAGAAGGGCGCAAGCCCGGTCGAAGCCGGTCGTGAGATGAAAGTGCAAGCGGTGTTAACGGGAATAATGTGCTTGTCGGAAGAACAGCTACGAATCGGAATTGAATTGGTGGACGTGGCGGACGGGGCAAGAATATGGGGAGAGGTGTATGAGCGTCGTGCTTCAAATATTCTGGCTTTGCAGGAAGAGATAGCCCAGCGAGTCGCCGAGAAACTACAAATCACCTTAACCTCTGAAGAAGAACGGCAGTTAACAAAAAGATATTCCGGTAACATTGCGGCTCATCATCTCTATCTGAAAGGGCGCTATTTTTGGAATAAAAGAACCGTCGAAGGATTTCAGAAAGGTTTGGAATACTTTCAGCTAGCCATCGCTCAGGATGCGAATCATGCTCTGGCGTATGTAGGTCTGGCTGATTGCTATAACATGCTCTACAGCTATAACTCGCTCCCCTTGAGTGAGTGTGGCCCAAAAGTTAAAGAGGCTTTGGAGCACGCCATAGCAATAGATGGTGACCTTGCCGAAGCCCACGCATCTTTGGGCCACGTTAAAATGACTCATGACTGGGACTGGGCGGGGGCTGGAACGGAGCTTCAACTCGCCATCTCGCTGAACCCTAACTACGCCACAGCACATCATTGGTATTCGATTTACCTCAGAATCATGGGACGCTTTGATGAAGCCCTAGAGGAAATAGAATTGGCTCAAGAGCTTGATCCTTTATCGCCACTTATTAACGCGGCTGTGGGCGGTCACTTTTACCATACCCGTCAGTATGAGCAAGCCATTGCAAAATGCCAGGAGGCTCTGGAACTAGACCCCGGCTTCAGCATCGCACGTGCTCTGTTAGGAGCCTGTTACGCCGAGCAAGGGCGATATGACGAAGCAATTGCAAGCCTCCATGACGCCATAGCACTCGCTAATGATCCCGAGGCGATTGCGATGCTTGGCTCCATTCATGCGCGGGCAGGCCAGACAGGGCAAGCCCGAGAGACCCTCAAGCGATTAACGCGCCTGTCCAAAAAAAGGTATGTCTCACCGTTTCACTTCGCTCTGGTTCATGCAAATCTGTTAGATAAGGATCAGGCATTCCAGTGGCTGGAAAAAGCTTGGGCCGAGCGATATGAGCAGTTGGGAGCACTTCATCTATATCCGCTACTTGATACTCTACACACAGATACACGTTTTACAGACCTGCTCGTGCGTATAGGTCTTGCGCCCAAGGAGTCGAGGTCTGCCCGCTTCGGCTGAGCTTTGCACATTTATTCATCAGGTAATTATCTCTTAACACAAGATAGATAGCTTATTTCTGCCTATCAGCTAAGCTGGCTGAGCGTTTCTAAGTAGGTTGATTAACTGCCTGCGTCAATTAGATAATTACCGAAGTTTATTTCCTCCGTGGGGCTGCTTACTATTATAAAGACGACCACAAGCGCGCGATGGCGGACTACAACACTGTCATCAAACTCAGCCCACGAGATATCAGAGCCTATTTACGGCGCGGGAGGATATATTACGATAAAAAGAGCTACAGCAGCGCTTCCAGGATGCGATTCGCAGGCGGGAAGCTTATAGAGTTGGTGGTTCTATGATTCGACATAGAAGGACTATTCAGAGCCGTGCCGCACCATACAGAAGAACATGCCTACGTCCTGCGAGGCTCGTCGCTCTAGGCTTCGCCTGAGGGTAGGTTGGGCCGCTCCGCGAAGCCCTTCGCGATTAGCCAGAGGGAGAGAACGAGCTGCATCAGGCCCGCAGGCGCGACCAGCGCGTATGAGAACGGGTAGCCGACCAGCGGCATCGTAGCCGCCGTGGTTGATAGAGCAGTCGCGGCCATCCCTATGCCCCCGAGGGCGCGTGGAACCAGACCGAAGCGGAATACTATGAGGTAGAACGTGAAGGCTTTGACGTGTCCGAGCGCCAGGTTGACGAAGTGCGTCGAAGACCAGGTAGAGCGGGAGAGCGGGCCGAGCTGCTCGAAAAGCTCTTTCGGCGCGTCCGGCTTCGCATACAGCAGGCTCATGGTGACCATGTCGCGGGTGGCGGCGGCCTCGATGGCTTGCGTCGCCAACCCCACGACGCACAGCGATAAAAAGAGGAGCGCCATCCGCTCGCTGTGATGGCGCAGGATGGGCCAGGCGGTGAGGGCCGCAGCGAGCGTAAGCGCGCCAAGCACGAACGTGAGCAACACTGCCACCCTGATCTGGGCGGCGCTCCCTGCGGCGTTCGCCAGAAAGTTCGGCCCGATTACAGACCGCATCATCCCCACCTCTGTATACACCGGCACGGCCAGGAACACCTGCGCCAGGAACAGAAGGCCGACAATCCGTCCAAGGCTCTTTGAAGTCCTCATTAGCTTCTCCTGTTGGAGCATCACTTCATAAATCAAGGTTAAAGGGTTAAGGAAACGGGGAAGTAGTTATCCGGGGACGGCCTCTCGGACGTATGACTGCTCTTACGAGTCAAAGCTCTACCCGGTGGCTCTCCGAGTTAAAGCTCGACTCGTTCAAGACTCGTCAACGTCCGGGAGACCACCCCCGTCGTCGCTCCCACGAGTCTCAGGAGGCGTAGCCCTCGCGGTAGCGACGCGAGACGTTACGCCTCCCCTGCTCTACTCGCAGGAAATTTGCCCCGCGCCGGCGTGCTCAATGCGGGCAAGTGTTATAGTCCGGCTCCGGTGGGCAGCCGGACTCTCTATTATTAAAGCACCGCTGCCATTGATTCCGGCAATTGCTTGCCCCAATTGAGGCCCCCGTTATGACTACCGCGTAACAGCCCAAAACCTTCTGCCACGAGAGCCCGGCATTAGCCATGCATCCTGCCAGTACCACACCCATCGCCGCTTGATATGCTTCCTCGCACCGGTGATAATTCTCACTGCACGTCTCTGTGTTTCTTATGATGCAATCAGCGCGCTCAAAACCTTGCCAAAGGCAGGAGCCGGGGTAGTATCCAGGCAAGTCAGTACGGGGCGCGCCATCGATGATTGAGCGGGGCGGGCGGGCTTCTTCCCATATAGTCTCAACCAGCGATGTGGCACTGAAGATGTAAGAGTCCATTTCGCATGGGTTGTAGAGGAGGCCGAATTCATCCTGCTGCCAGAAACAGCCCTCGATTTCGTCTTCAAAGTCGGGGGCGGCGAGCGGCGGCAGCAAATTAAAGCCCGCCTTGACGAAGCCGGGCCTTTGCCCACGCACTTCGCGTCTGACAGAGGCTACGCTCCCGTCGCGCCCGTAGCGATAGTGAAGCGTCACGCCGTCGGACTTGTCCACCCTTTGCAGCCGTCCCTTCCTGTCGTAGCTTATGCTGTTCTGTCGTCCCATCGCGTCCCGGTAATAGGTCAAAGCCCCGCGCGCATCGTAGGCGTACTGGCGCGACTTCCCGTCAGAGCCATTCAACCGGGTCAGACGCCCGGCCGCGTCGCGCGTGAAGCGCACCCACCTCCCCGAGGGCTCGGTGACCTTGGAGATCATCCCGCCAGCGTCGCGCTCTATGGTTAGCGAGTAGCCGGATTCGTCCGTCATCTTTGCCAACTCGCCGCGCTCATTGTAGGCGTAGGTGAACGACCGGCCTGACGGCACTTGGCTAAAGATTTTACGCCCCGCCCCGTCGTACCTCTTCTCGGAGCGGTACTTCCTCGCGAAGGGGCCCACCTCATGTTGAGTGAAAGCCGTTTCATTGCCGGCCGCGTCATACTCGAAGGTAATTTCGCGCCCGTCCTCCCATTTGAGCGAGAGCGGCTGCCCGCGCCCGTTGCGCACGACGCGGTAGCTCGTAGGCGGCTCGCTCTTATTCTCGGTTTCGCCAGCGAACGTTTGCTGATTCCCTAGCGAGTCAGAGACACGAATGGGAACATTGTTCGCGTCGTACTCCATGGCTGTCGTCTGCCCCTCGTCATCCACTACCGATGAGAAGGCCCCGAGCGCGTTGTGTGTGATAGCGCTCTTCACTCCGAGCGGGTCTGAGATAACAGTGCGGCCTCCTTCCGCATACTCGAAGAGGTATGACCCGGCTGCATCTCCCGTCTCAATGGCGCGGCCCTGCCTGTCATAACGCGCTCTCAGTACGACGCGCCCCATCGGGTCTGTGGCATCCGTCAAACGACCGCTGGCATACTTATAAGTCCACTGCGACCCTGCCTGATCGAAGAAGGCGGCGAGGTGACCGCCTAGCTGCCTGTATGTTGTGCGCCTCCCTGTATTGTCTGTGACTGAGAGCAGACGCGGCTGCTTATCAGTTGACCAGGCCAGATTAATCGCTGTGCCGCCGAGGCCTTCCACGCGAGAGATGTTTCCTTTGCGGTCAAAGCTGATTGTGATGGTGTTGCCGTCAGCGTCCGCAATGCGCGCCAGCCTATACTCGTTTCCGACTTTTCTATAAGTGCGCGTCAATCCCGCGCTAGACTCGACGAGAGCACCGTCAGCAGCCTCTTCAAATGATTGATGTAACCCGGGCTCGGGCGTCTTCAGGACGAAACGCTGGCCTTCGCGGCGGAAGGCTATCTCGCTGCTCGCACCCGTAGACATCACTGCCTCGTCGCCGGTAATCCTGATTCTATCGTCGTATGAGAATGACCACCCGGCCCCGAGCCCCCTGTCTTCTGCGCGGTCGCTGGCGTAGACGCGCGTGAAGGAGAGCGCCATGAGGCCGGAGACTTTCATATCGGTAACGGCGAAAACGAGACTGCCGTTGGCCGTGCCGACCAAGTTGATGCGCGCCCCGTCGAAGAGGGAGCGTTGAACGGGTATGAAAGGCATTTGCTGAGTGCGCCGCCCCGCAGTGGCGAGCTTATCAGCCCAGACTTCCTTCTTGCCAGCCTTAGCACTCGGGCAGGTGGCGCATGACTTCTCTTGCTTCTCCTGCTGCTTCACCTCTGGCGGAGGCGCGGCGTACACGTGAGCCGGGGTTTGCGGCAGGGTGATGAAGAACAGCGTTAGGCAGAGGGCTAGCGCAACTGCCATAGTTGAGATTCGGGTCATATGTTCTCTCCTCTATTAAACTGAATGGAAGGTAGTGCGGCCTATTAAGTTGATTTCACTAACAAGTTAATGCTATTGACTGATTGGTATAATCTCAAGGGCCAGTTTTATGTCGAAAAAGAAGACCAGTTCGCAGCCCGAAATACTGTTTAAGTCTGACCTGTCAGGCCGCGGCCCCGTACACGCTCAGGTCGAGCACGCCATAAGAGAAGCCGTGCGCTCGGGGCGGCTGCGACTCGGCCTGCCCTTACCCTCAACACGCGTCCTCGCGCGGGATCTAGGTGTCTCCAGGGGAGTGATAGTAGAAGCTTACGAACAACTGATTGCCGAGGGGTATCTGGTGGCACGGGCGCGCTCTAGAACAGTTGTCGCTGCCGGAGCGTCAACCGTTTCTGAGAAGCATCATTACAATGCTACGCCACAACCTAATTTCGATTTCCGACCGGGGCTGCCAGACCTCTCCTTATTTCCCCGCCATGCGTGGGTGCGGTCGCTGCGCCGAACACTAAATGCCATTCATCCGGCTCAACTCTCTTACAGCGAACCGCAGGGCGACAGAACCTTGCGCGAGGGCCTCTGCGATTACCTCGGACGCGTGCGCGGTGTTTTGACACGGCCGGGTCAGGTTGTGATATGCAACGGCATCGCCCAAGCTCTGGTACTGATTTCGCAGGCGCTCCAAAAACGGGGAATCAGTCGCATCGCCGTAGAAGACCCGTGCCAGCCTGACCTGATACGAATCGTTTCAGATGTCGGTCTCATTCCGGTAGGCGTGCCCGTGGATGAGGACGGCATCAAGGTTGACCTTCTAGAGCGGATGGAGATACAGGCGGTGGTGATTACTCCAGCCCACCAGTTTCCGACGGGAACTGTTTTAATCCCGGAGCGCCGGAAGCAACTGGTTGACTGGGCTGTGCGCAACTCGGCCTTCATTATTGAGGACGATTACGACGCCGAGTACAGATATGACCGTGCGCCCGTGGGGGCTATTCAGGGATTAGCCCCCGAGCGGGTTATTTACACAGGCTCCTTGAGCAAAATTCTTGCCCCGGCGCTTCGCATCGGTTGGATAATTATTCCGGCGGAGATATATGCCGCAATTGAAGAACGCAAGAAGAACGCGGACTTAATGTCCCCAATCCTTCAGCAACTGGCATTCGCGGACTTCTTGCGAGAAGGCGAATTGGATCGTCACCTTCGCAGAATGCGCGGCTTCTACCGTCGCCGTCGAGACGCTCTCATCGGAGCGCTCGCACGTCACTTTCCAGATTGGCGTCCGATGGGCGTCGCCGCCGGGCTTCACCTGGTAGCCAAACTTCCGCCCGGCTCAGACGAGCAGGAAATCGCCCGCCTTTCGTCAGCACGGTCTGTTCGGCTTTATCCTATGCGGCAGTACGGCTTCAAAGCTGCCTCGGAGCCAGCCCTGGTGTTCGGCTATGGAAGCCTTTCAGAGAGTCAGATACGTAGAGGAATATCTCAACTCGCTGCGGCGTTAAGATGACTCTCTATAATTAACTGTAATGCCGGAGCAACTTTATAGTTCAGCGTTATCAAAATTGCGGAGGAGCTCGACTTAAAGGTCACCCGCAGATTTGGTGCTTTTAACCGGCCCGCTATCAGCTTGCATTTCATTCAAATTTGCTCGACACGAATTATATGTGAGGCAATAGACTGCCACGCCCCTTCGCGTCTGGCGTAGGTGTTGGTATACCTGTACTCGCCACTGATGTCTTCTCCATTATATCCGCCCTTGATTACTGCTCTACCGGATGCTACTGCTGTATTTTCAAAGATGCTTCCCTTTATGTCGAAGTTTACAAAAAACTCATAGCTAATTTCCGATCTCAGCATCTGCATTGCCTCTTCTTTATTTCTGACTTCACCGAACGGACTTGTATAGACGAAATCTTCGGCCCAGATACTATCCAATACCGCGATATTGCTACGCTTGTAAGCATCAGCCCACTGGCGCTCGAGAACCATCAGCTCTCGCGTTGCGTCCTTCTCGGAAGGGGATGCAGCCGAGCGCATCGGGGCGGCCTCTCTGGCCCCCAACTCACGAGACCGGCGGGCAGCTCTCCTCGTCACTTCTTCTACTTCAGAGAGGCTGAAAGGCTTCATCAAATAGTGAAAGGCACCCATTTTAATGAGCCCGGTGGCGTAAGCTTCATCGGAGATGCCGGACACGACTATCACAGGAGTGTTCGGGTGTGTCTGCCGTATGTGGCCGAGGAGTTCCAGGCCGCTTAAACCCGGCATGGAGATGTCTGTGATGATGACGTCGTAAGACCCGCCAGCCAGACAGGTAAGCGCCTGCTCGGCGGTCGCTACCAGATCACAGGAATGCTTTCCGGATAACAGGTCACACAGTATTTTCCGGATGTAATCTTCGTCGTCAGCGATCAAAATGTTAGCCATGTAAGCCCTGGTTCTACGATAGAGTTGTTTTATCTAATAAAGAGATGTTAACAAAGAAAGGATAATGACTACTGCAACGAGTTGTCAACGGGGCAATCTGGTAGATACACACAAATATTCATTCCACCTGAATATTTGTTCAAAGCCTCCTGGCAGCGAATTTTGATACTTGACAAGCTGACCGTAGGGAGAATACCAATGACTTATTATGTAAAGTACCGGCAAGCTTACTAACTGATGAAACTATCATAGTAAATTTGCCGAGCCTCTCACTCTAATTGTTCTCCCCGCGACGCTTCTATACGCCGCCTCGCCATCGTCGAATCCCTTCGAACGGAACTGTCACTACAGGATATAACAGGGCTCAGGAACATGGGGCAGGCCGCTCAATCGTCACAGCTCACAACAGGGCAGTTTGAGGTGACGTGGAGGTGCAACTGGCGCTGCGTACACTGCTATCAGGACGACCATACCCTGCAAGCGTTGACGCTTGAGCGTTGCAAGGAACTCCTGATGGACATTTATTTGATGATTCAGTTCATTGGCAGCCATTCTTTACCGCCTAATGCCAGCACGAACCCTTGGAACGTTGCCGGGCGAAATCAACTGTTGGCAGACATTAATTCCCGTTTGGCAGAATACGTTGTTAACAAAGCGTAGTCCGCGCCGTTTTAGGATTATGCTTGGCTCTATGACGAAACTCTGTATCGAAACAGTTAATCTAACGCATAAGTTTTCAAAGGACGAAACCGCTTTGGATGGCGTCAGCCTGCGGGTGCCTGAAGGCAGTATTTATGGCTTTTTAGGGCCGAACGGCGCGGGTAAAACTACTACCTTGAAGCTGATTCTCGGGCTGCTCAAAAAACAGCACGGCGAGATTACTATCTTCGGGAAACCTTTCATGAGGCATCGGGTGGAGATTTTGAAGAGCGTCGGCTCTATGATTGAGAGCCCTTCGATTTACGGCCATCTGACTGCCGCCGAGAACCTTGAAGTCCTGCGAAAGGTGTATCAATGTCCGAAGCGGCGATTTCAGGAGGTTCTGGAACTGGTCGGGCTGGCAAACACTGGCGACAAAAGGGCTGGCCAGTTTTCTCTGGGCATGAAACAGCGTCTGAGCATTGCGATTGCGCTGCTGCATCAACCGACGTTGCTGATTCTGGACGAGCCGACGAACGGGTTAGACCCGAACGGCATTCTCGAAGTCAGAGAGTTGTTGCAGCAGCTAAATCAGACTCATGGAATTACGATTCTCATCTCCAGCCACATACTGAGCGAAATCGAGAAACTCGTCACGCACATCGGAATTATTCGTCAAGGTAGTTTGTTATTCCAGGGGACGTTTGCTGACTTGCTTGCGAAACAGCAGCAAACTTCACTGACAACTTTCGAGACGGACGATAATCGGCAAACTGTAGAGCTCATCACGGGGCTGAGTATCCTGGCGCAAATCGAACAGGGGAAGGTTGTAGTGCCGATGGTGGAGAGAGAGATGATTGCCGAAATTAATCGGCGGTTAGTCCACAGGGGCGTCGAGGTTTATCAAATCAGCAGAATCAACAATAATTTGGAAGCAATATTCTTCGGCCTAATCAACGAATGAAACAGATCACATTTATCAATAGTTTTCAGAGCGAATGGCTCAAGAGGAAGCGCAGTCTCGCGGCGTGGCTGGTTGTGGTCGGAGCCTTTTTTACGCCCTCTATCATTTTACTGGTGCGAATAAAAGGGCGACGGGCGCTGCCCGTTTTAAATCTCGCCCCCGATTTCTGGCAGAAACTCTGGACGACGACGTGGGAATCCATGGCGGTTATTTTGCTGCCAGTAGGCATCATTATGGCCACGGGCTTGATTACGCAGCTCGAATTCAAAAATACTGCCTGGAAGCAATTACACACGACTCCGCAAGCTTACACGACTATCTTCTTCGCCAAGCTGTCGGTCATCTTAGTGATGATGGTCGAGCTCTTTATTCTGTTTAACCTCGGGATGTGCCTGTCTGCAATCATCCCTTCGATAATCTTCCATGATGTGCCTATGCCTACGGCCCCGATTCCATATAAGTTTTTTCTAAAGGGGAACATCAATTATTTCATAGACTGTCTGCCGGTGCTGGCGCTCCAATATTTGATAAGCCTACAGTTCAAAAACTTTTTGGTTCCAATCGGAGTCGGATTTATTATTTGGGTACTCGGCATTGGGATGGTTTCGTGGCAGCACAGCTACGTCTTCCCGTACGTTCATAGCAGCATAGATTTCCTGATTAGCTCCGGCCATCTCAAGCGCGAGATGCCGCTTAACCTACAGTTGCTGGCAGCCATCTATTTTACCGTCTTTACTATCTCGGGCTGGGTCTTATACGTGACGAAACGCGATAAGGGCTGAAAGAGGCGGAATGAAAAAAGGGGTCGTACCGTTACTACATCTAGGGTATTGGATAACCCACCTGTCACTGATAGTAATGGTGTTTGCCGTCGCAACTATCCAGCGCGGAAGACCTGCCTCGCTCTCGAACGTCATGGCGCTTTCCCCACTGATATTGCTGTGGCTGCTTCCGGGTCTGCTTTCATTCTATTCCTCATACTACCTTCTGTTCCCGGGCTTTCTGTTTCGCAGAAAGATTCTGGCCTTGACTGTTTTCGCGTCTGTCAGTTGCCTGATTTCCGCGCTCTTTGGCTGCCTGGCCTCAATCGCCCTGTTCGGCTTCGACCAACCGATATTCAATGACGCGCGTGAGTTCTTCAACCTGGTCTTACTTCTGTTTTCGATTTCCGCTATTCATTGCATTCTCGCCCTGCTTATCAGGGGCTTCATCAATTGGTATGACGGAATGAAGCTGAAAGAAGAGTTGATGCGGAAGAGTCATGAAATGGAGTTGGCCCTGGTACGGTCGCAGCTTAGCCCCCACTTCCTATTTAACACCATTAACAACATAGACGTTTTAATCAAAAAGGACGCAATGAAAGCCTCAGAATATTTGAACAAACTCTCCGGCATTCTGCGCTACCTGCTGTATGAAGTGAAGGCGGAGAAGATTTCGCTCGACGATGAGCTGAAATTCGTCGAAAAATATCTGGACTTGCAGAAAATTCGCACCGCGAACCGGAACTACGTGAGCTATAAGGTGACGGGCGAGGCGCACGACACGAGAATCGCCCCGATGCTATTCCTCCCTTTTATAGAAAACGCTTTCAAACATACCGAGAGCAATAAGAAGATTAACTCGATTAACATAGAGATTGTGATACAAAAAAGAGGGCTCAAGTTTAAATGCAGAAATACTTATCAGAACGGTTCGCACTCAGGGCAGGAGTCTGGGGGTCTGGGTAACGAGTTAATCGCGAAGCGACTGATGCTACTATACCCGGACAAGCATGCGTTGGAATTGACCAAAACGGATGGTATTTACGGAGTGGAGCTGTCGCTCGATTTGTATGGACATTAGCTGCATTATAGTTGAAGACGAGCCTCTCGCCCTGGAACGTACCAGAGATTACGTACTGAAGCTGCCCTTCCTTCGTCTGCTTTCGGACTTCGACAACGCGCTCGACGCCTTAGCATTTTTAAGGTCGAATGAGGTGGACTTAATCTTCCTGGACATCAACCTGGGCGGATTTTCGGGCATACAGTTATTAGAGACTTCAATCGTCAGGAGTCAGGTAATTCTCACCACCGCCTATCAGGAGTACGCCTTGAAAGGCTTCGACCTGAAAGTCTCGGACTTTCTTTTAAAACCTTTCACGTTCGAGAGATTCGTTCAGGCTGTCGACCGCGTGCGCAGCACTTTGCCGGGAAGACAAGCTAGCGCTCCCCCAAAGTTCATCTTCGTCAAAACCGAAAACCGTCTGGAAAAGGTTTACCTTCGGGAAATACTTTATATCGAAGGGATGCGTGATTACAGAAGAATCCATACCCTTAACAGACGAATCATGACGCTACAGACTTTCACCGAGTTCGAGCGCAAGGTTCCTCCGGACATTCTATGCCGGGTGCATAAGTCCTACATGGTTTCGCTCGACAAAATCGATTCAATAGAAAGAGACCGCATCAGAATCGGGGACCAAATCATCCCGGTCTCCGATACATATAAACAGAAGTTGTTCGCTCTCATTAACCACCCTGCTAAACATTTATAGTTGGTTAAAAAACACGCTATCCAGGGTTCCGAATAAAATTGAAACCAAACACAAAATGGCGTCGCTTACAAAAGCATTCACGGCAATTTAAATTCTTAGGCTTTATGATCAGTGGGATCTGATGAAGAGAAAACTTACTTTGTGTCTCTTATTTCCTCTGTTAAACGTTACGAACCTTCAAAAAATTCCGAGGCTGTTCCGGGACAACCCTACAAAAAGTTCTCTACGCGGGCCCGCTTCGGGCGCGAAATCATCTTTTACCTCTCTGAAGCGAAAGCCGGCACAAGTTCCCTAAAGATAGAGCGCGGGTTTTGGTCGTTGAAAAGCCCGGCGTCAAGTATCTTTCCCAACCGTCCGGTGGGTGTAAAGATTCCAAGGAATTTAACGTCGAACATACTCTGGTGCGTTGGGCGGAAGCGGTTGAAGCGTCAATCCGCGCCGCCCGAAAACTACCACGGCTCAGCACAGATAGAACTTTAGTCGCCGGTCACTCCGAGGGTGGATTGGTTGCCTGCCGGGTCGCCCGTGATTTGCCGCAGATTGTAACGCACGTTGCGACCCTTGCGGGCAGCGGCCTGAGCCAGCTCTTCGACCTCGTTTTGCTCGCTCGCAAAGGCGAATTTTTCGCTGACGTTTCATCAGACCCGGTGTTGGGAATTGGGCAAAAGTGAAGCCCCCGCGACTCTGGGCAGGAGTCAATTGGGTAGCGGGGGCTTCTCGGCTCCGCGCTGCGGGAGGGGATTCCGCACGTGCGGTGCGCTGCACGGCCTCTCAAAGGGGGCGAGCGGCCGAACTTAAATTAAGAAAGAACCTTGTAAAAGAATCTATCAGGCGTTGCGCCAGAGGGCGGCTGTCCATGCTCGTCGCGCGCTTCCGGCGCTGGGGCGCTTGACTACGGCAGCGGGCCGAACGCGCGCAAATCGCGCATGTATGTTTCCCGCGAGCGCCCTCACTACTAAGTATGTAAAGAGCAGGCCGTAGAAGCCTATGAAGCCAGCAATCAAGAGGTATTGAGCTTTACTCATAACGCATAAAGGACGCCCACCCCTCAAG
Source organism: Pyrinomonadaceae bacterium (assembly GCA_035276685.1). GTDB lineage: Bacteria > Acidobacteriota > Blastocatellia > Pyrinomonadales > Pyrinomonadaceae > JACVRN01. The sequence goes on from DATELK010000039.1 coordinate 60,664, forward strand.
GCTTTTGCTGAGAACGTTCCGTCTTGAAAATATCAAAAAGCGTCTAGCCTGCGCTCGGGCGCATAGCGGCGAAGCGCCGCCAGCAGTTGCTCCACGTCGAAAGGCTTCGGCAGAACAGCGTCCGCCCCGCTATCCAGACAGGTCTTCTCCACGTCGTCGGCTGCGCTGCTCACGACCAGTATCCTTGAGTTGGGGCAGCGCCCCTTTATGTACTCCAGAATCCGCAGGCCGACTTCCGGCGTGTCCAGCACGGGCGGCAAGTGCAGGTCAAGGATTGAGACCGCAGGCTCGTAGATGGTCGTGCGCCGGATTGCCGTCGCCAGGTCATTGGCAATCATGACATCGTAATCATCACAGAGCGTCCAGAAGAGCTGCTGAGTGATGGCTGCGTCGTCGTCTACGATTAAAAGTCTGGGCTTCATAAAACCTTACCTTGCTTCCCCTGCTTTCCCCGTTTGTTCTACTTGCAACGTTTGTACCGCTTGGGCCAGTCGCCGCCAGCGGTCACTTTTTCTAAACAATTTACGAACGAATCAGTTGCAAAAATCTTGCATGTACACAACTAGCAACATAAGGGGGATTTTTATGTCTACAAATGTAGACATCTACGCGGGCGGGATTTTGCAGGTTGCTCGACTCTTTACGCTTCCGTTATCTGGAACTCGCTGATGAGGCGGTGCAGGTAGGAGCGACTGATGCCTAAGCGGCGCGCGGCGGCCACGCGGTTCCCGCCCTCAAGGTTGAGCGCCTGGATAATCATGCGGCGCTTAAGGGCGGCGACAGCGCCTTCGAGCGTGGTCTCGTCCTCAGAGCTTGCGTCCGGCAAGGTGCGCAGCATCTTCTCAGGCAGGAACTCAAGGCCAATTCGGGAGCCGGGCGTCAACACCACGAGCCGCTCAATCAGATTCTCAAGCTCGCGCACGTTGCCGGGCCATTCATACTCCTGCAAGGCTTCTATGAGAGCGGGGTCAAGCTCTACGGCCGGGCGACCGTGCTTGTCAGCGGCCTTGGCTGCGAAGTGCGCGGCCAGCAGCGGCACGTCCTCGTAGCGCTCGCGTAGCGCTGGCAGCGTCAGAGGCACCACGTTCAGGCGATAGAAGAGGTCGCGGCGAAAGCGCCCCGCCTCAACCTCCTGCTCAAGGTCCCGGTTGCTGGCGGCAATCAACCTTATATCGACCGTGATGGTCTTTGTCCCGCCGAGGCGCTCGAAGGAGCGCTCCTGTAACACGCGCAGCAGCTTGACCTGAACAGAAGGGGCAAGCTCGCTGATTTCGTCCAGAAAGAGCGTGCCGCCGTCGGCCAGCTCAAAGCGGCCTTTGCGAGCAGAGGTCGCGCCCGTGAAAGCTCCCTTCTCGTGGCCGAACAGCTCCGACTCGATGAGAGTCTCGGGAAGCGCGGCGCAGCTGACGGCCACGAAGGGGCCGCCCGCGCGCGGACTCTCTTCGTGTATGGCTCGCGCTATAAGCTCCTTGCCCGTCCCGTTCTCGCCGAGGATGAGGACGGTCGCGCTCGTGGCCGCTGCTGCACGCGCCTGCTTGATGGTCTTGGAGAGCGCGGGGCTCGCCCCTATCAGATGCGCGAAGCCACGGCAGCCGTCCAACTCCGAGCGCAGGCGTATTATCTCTCGCTCAAGACGGCGCACGCGCGCCGCCTGATGAACTATGTGCAGGACTTCGTCTGGGTCGAAAGGCTTTTCGAAGAAGCCGTAGGCACCTCGCTTAATCGTCTCAAGCGCGGCCTGTTTCATGTCCGTGCCAGTGATGACGATGACGGGCACGGGCGGGCGCAGCTTGCGCGCCTCTTCGACAATCGCCAGCCCCTCGGACATGTCGTCAAGATGGGGCGGCAGGTGAAGGTCGCTCAAGACCACGTCAATGTTTTCACGCTGAAGCATGTCGACGGCTTCAGTGCGCGCGCCAGCTTCGAGCACTCTGTACTCCTGGCTCAAAGCCCAGTAGAGCTGTCGGCGCACGCCCGTATCGTCGTCAACGACGAGCAGCGTTGCTTTATCCTGTATTCGCTCGCTCATATAGGGGAGACGACCCACTCGTACAACTTAGCATCGGAGAGCAATCGGAAAATCTCTCCAGCCTACTGACCCTTAATGTTCTATGGAAAAACTGAAATGAAGACCCCCAGACCCTCACTCAGAGCCGCTTTTGTTGTGATGTCCGGCTCTCAATCCCCTCGCGGTCTGTGACCTGTTTTGATGGTAACACGACGCGAAAGTAAGTGCCAACGCCCTTTTGCGATTCGACCTGAATTTCTCCGCCGTGCGCCCGCACCACTTCGCGGCAGGTGTAGAGCCCAAGGCCCACGCCCTTCTTCTTCGTCGTGGCGAAGGGACGGAAAAGCTGCTTGTGCTGAAAGTCCTCGCTCATGCCGGGGCCTGTGTCGCGCACGCCGAAGAAGACCTTCTCGCCGGGCAGGAGCCCGCCGTCTATTGTCAAGGTTCCGGCCGCCGAGCCCATGGCCTCAAAAGCATTCAGGACCAGATTCTCCACGACCTTTTCCATGCGCTCCGCATCGACGCTTGCGACGAGCGCTTCCGGCAGCTCGGTCTCAACTTTGTGCTGCGTGCTGTAAGGCCCGGCCGCGGTATTGAGCACGCGCCGTATGACGGGCACGAGGTCTGTGGGTCGCGGGCGTCCGAACTCGCCGCTCATGCTCCTGACGGGCTCGCTCAGCTTGGAGACGAGGTTGCGTAGCTTGTCCGTCGCTTCCGTCAAAGAGCGCATGGCGTCTGCGCGAAACTCTTCCTGATGAAACTGGTGCTCCATGTTTCTGACAAGGAGCGAGAGCGAAGCGATGGCGTTCTTCAAATCGTGCGTGAGCATGGCGGAGAGGCGCAGGAAGGAGGCGAACTGTCGGCCTTCCGCCTCGCGCGCTATCTGCTCACGCAGCCTGTCCGTCATCTGGTTGAAGCTTTCGGCCAGCACATAAGCGTCGTTGCTCTTAGTCAGCTCTATGCGCTGGTTCAGGTCGCCCGCAGCCACGGCCGCAGCCCCCTGCGTCACCTGCTCTATGCTCTCCGCCGTGCGTCTGAGCAGCATGTTCAGCAAGAGAGCGGTCACGAGTCCCACGAGCAGCGTCAGCCCGAGGATTATCCATCCGACACGTCTGAGGCCGCCTACCGCAAGGGAGTAGCTGCGCGAGGTGGCGAGTGAGAGGTCAAGCGACGAGATGCGCTGGAAGGCCGCGAGCAGTTGGTCGCCGTCGGGAGACGTGTAATACATGAAGCCGCCCGGCTGCGCCGCCATGGCGTCCGAGACCGCCTTGAAGGAGGGCAGGGCGCTTGAGACGGGCTGAAACTTCAGGGCATAGTTGGTGTGATAGACGATGCGGCCCGTGCGGTCAACAAAGACCACGAGCGAAGAGGCGCGGGAGGCGGTAGAAGCTGGCTGAGCCTCTGCGCCCTCCACCGCCCTTGCGGACTCCTCAAGGATGCGGTCGAGCTTTACGTCGGCGACCAGAGCGCCGCGCTCTGCATCAGCGTTTTCATCTCCGGTAAAAAGCGGCACCGTGTAGCGAACGCTCGCGCCGTATGTTTCGCGCTCCACACCTGAAGACAGAGCTTCCAGTTTCGCGGTCATCCAGACGCGCCCATCCGGCTGCGCCATGCCCGGCAGGAAATCCCTCGTCTTGAAATCGAAGTCGGAGTCGTAGCGTACCAGTCCCTCTCGCGACGGCGGCTCAAGACGAAAGAGAACCTCTCCCTTCTGATTCAGGCAGGTGATGGCCGCGTAATACTTCTGATTCCAGAAGAAGAAAGACCCGACCTCATTCGCCACGTCTTTCGGCACGCCGCCAACATCAGAGCCCTGCGCATTTGAGCCTTGCGCTGCTGCCTGCGGCACCTTCGCCGTGCGGCTTCGCAGGTATTCACTCAGGGCGGGCGAGCGTGCCAGCAGCTTCAGCTCCGCCTCTCGCTCACGCAGGGCCGTCTCGACGTTTCTGGCTATGCTCGCTGTGTCGCGCGCCGCGTCGCTCTTAAGCATCTCCTCGGCGGTGCTCACGCCGTACTGATAATTGATGACGTTGAGGGCGAGCATCGGCAGGAAGCCAAATGCCAGGAAGAGCAGCAGGAGTTTGAGCCGTATGCCCACGCAAGGGATGCTAACAAAGGCAAAAGAAGAGGTAAATAGTAAATACAGGTCAGAACCGCCTGCGGTAGCGGGCGGGTCGTACTTAAGCATGACTCTAGCCGGGAGTAATACCCGCCCGCTACCGCAGGCGGTTCTGACTTATCTCTTCTTTCTTCCGAACTCAGCCAGCAGCGGTTTGAGCCGCTCTATGATGAAGTCGTGGGCCGCGCCGTTGGTGGCGACGATGCCGTTGTGATTCTGCACGTCTGGCGCGTTGTAGAGAATCGGGTCACCGAAGAGGTCTGTGAATGAGCCGCCAGCCTCGCGCAGGATTATCTCGGGCGCGCAGGTGTCCCACTGTTTGGTGCGCGGGCTGAGATGTATGTAGAGGTCGCACTGGCGCTCTATTATCAACCCGACCTTGACGCCGACGGAGCCGCGCCGCACCTCGTCCTTTAGCTCAAGCGCGTAGACGACCCTGTCCATGCGCGGGCTCCTGTGCGAGCGGCTGGCGGCGAGCCTCATGCTCCTGACATCGCTTTTGTCGGAGACGCGTGCGCGCTCGGTCTCGAACCCCGCGCGCTCAATCCACGCGCCGCCGCCTTCGCTTGCGCGAAAGAGAAGGTCTGGCAGAGGCTGAAAGACTACGCCCATGACGCTGCGGCCCTCTATGGATAGGCCAATCTGAACCGCGAAGTCTCCGTCGCGCGCTATGAAGCCGTTCGTGCCGTCCAGAGGATCTATCATCCAGACGCGCCCCTTTGAGAGACGGCGCTCCGTGTCGAGCGACTCTTCGGCCAGAATGCCGTCGTCCGGAAACTCTTTACGCAGGCCCGCGACGATAAGCTCGTTGGCGGCGCGGTCTGCCACCGTCACGGGCTCCGTGTAAGAGGTGCCCGCCTCCACCTTTCGCTCCACGCGCACGGGCCGGTCGTAGTAATCAAGGATAACGGCCCCGGCCTCTCTGGCCAGCCTCAGGGCCACCTCCATCTCCCGCTTGTACGAATCGGTTCCTGTTTCCACTTTAATCAAAGCCGGTCGAGTCATTCAGTATCGAGACGGCGCGCGGCGTCCAGTATGATGTCGAGCGTCTCGTCCATGTCGGCGCGCGTCGTGCGAAAGTTTGTGATGCAGGCGCGAAGCGAGAAGCGCCCGCCAAGCGTAGCGTTCGAGACGTAAGCACGACCGCCTCGCTGAACCGCGTGCATCAGCCGCGCGTTCAGCTCGTCAAGCTCGCGCTCAACGTCTTCCCGCTCGCCCTCTGCCTCGGCAAGTTTCGAGCGCAGCCGCGCTGGCACGTAACGAAAACAGCAGATGCTCAGCGAGACCGGCGCGAGCAGTTGAAAGTCTTCGGAGTCGCGCACACGCTCGGCCAGATAGGCCGCCATACGGTTGTCGTGCGCCACGGCCTCTGCCAGTCGCCGCCTGCCGTAGTAGCGCAGCATCATCCAGAGCTTTAGGGCGCGAAAGCGGCGCGACAGCTCTATGCCGTAATCCCAGAAGGCGAAGGCTTCGCGCTCCTGCTGCTCGTGCACCTTTATGTAGTCTGCTTCGCCGGGCGAAAGGGCGCGTCGCGCCGCAGCCTCGTCACGAAAGAGCAGGCAGCCGCAATCAACAGGCGCATAGAGCCACTTGTGCGCGTCCATTGAGACGGAGTCCGCGCGCTCTATCCCGCGAAAGAGCGTGCGCTTCTCCGGGTCGAGCGTCGCGGGCGCACCGTAGGCTCCGTCAACGTGAAGCCACAGGTCGTACTCTTCGGCCACGCGCGCAATCTCTTCTATAGAGTCTACAGCGCCCGTGTTGACCGTGCCCGCGTTCGCCACCACGCAGAAGGGCTTGAGGCCTTCGCGCAAGTCCGCGTCAATTCTCTCTCTCAGGAGCTTCACGTCCAGTCGAAACTCGTCGTCCGTCTCAACCAGCCGCACCTGCTCGCGCCCCAGCCCCAGCACGTCCGCCGCCTTCGGAATCGAAAGATGAACCTGCTGCGAACAGTAAACGGTCATCGGTGCGTCCAGCGCTCTCAAGCCTTTGTGAGCGACCGCTTGAGGCGAGCGCGAGCGGTGGGCCATGAGCAGCGCCGTCAGGTTCGCAAGAGAGCCGCCGCTCGTCAAAAGCCCCGCTGAGTCACTACCGTATCCAACCATCTCTGCAAGCCAGCCAACGACCGTTCTCTCGACTTCGGTCGCGGCGGGAGCCGAGCGCCAGGAGGTCACGTTCTGATTAAGCGCCGAAGCGAGAAGGTCTGCGTACGCGCCTACGGGTGTCGAGGGAGACGCTATGTAGCCGAAGAATCTGGGATGCCCGTTGTGGCGGCTGGCCTGCATGAGCAACTGAAAATCTTCCAGTATGCGCTCAACAGCTTCGCCTTCATCACGGAGGCCTCGCTCGCGTATTTCCAGGAGTCCCTCAAGAGAAGCCTCTTCGGGAAAGACTCGCAGGGTGGAGATGTTCGAGAAGTAGTCCGCGACAATCGTTGCCGCGCTCTCGGACAAAGCGCGCAGCTCGCCCTCGTCCACGTCCAGCGATGAAAGCGGCGCTTCCCTTCCTGACTCCCGGCTGCTTCTCTCTTTGCTCATTTATCTTCTGCTTTTTTAACACAACGTCGAAGAAAACGCAGGCGGTACTGACCTGTTTGCCTTTTTACTTTTGGCTTCTCACGGTATAGTTGCGTCAAACAATCCCGTATTCAAAACCGAATCTTTCAGGAGAGATGCCGTAGATGAGCAAGACCAGGAAGCAGGAGACGGGCGAGGGCAGGCCGCTTTCGCGCCGCGAGTTTTTCGAGGAGACTGCCGTCAAAGGCGGCGCAGTTCTGGCAGGCACTGCCGCCACAGCTTACGACTCTCTTGCACAGGGCGGCCAGAAGTCGCAGTCTTCTCCGAAGCTGACGGGCGAGATGGTTCAGTATAAGAGCGGCGACCTGATGATTCCCGCTTACATGGCTCGCGCCAACCGCAAGGAAGCGCCTGCCGTGCTGGTCATACACGAAGTCTTCGGCCTCAACGACCACATCAAGTCAATCGCAGACCGCATCTCGCGCGAAGGCTTCAACGCGCTCGCCCCGAATCTTTTCGTGCGCGCTCCTGAGCCTCCGCCGCCGTCTGACAGCACGGACATGGCCGCCATAAGAAAGGCTGCCGGCAGCATCCCGCTCGAAGCAGCCATTAAGGATATGCAGGCCGGGCTCGATTACCTGAAGACTATGAAGGACGTGCGAAAGCGCTTCGCATCCGTTGGCTTCTGCATGGGCGGCGGTTACTCTTACCAGCTTTCGGCCAACAGCAAAGACCTGGCGGGCGCGGTCATCTTCTACGGCCGCACGCCGCTTGAGCTTGTGCCGAAAGTAACGTGCCCCCTGCTCGGCAGCTTCGGCGAGCAGGACCAGGGCATTCCGCCCGCGACCGTCAGGGAGTTCGAGGATGCATTGAAGAAGGCCGGTAAAGAGGCGGACATAAAAATCTACACTGGGGCAGGCCACGGCTTCTTCAACGACACGCGCCCGCAGGCCTACAACGCCGCCGCTGCGGCAGACGCGTGGCAGCGCACCCTGCGTTTTTTCAGAGAGCGCCTGAGCTCTTGAAGCCTTTTTTAGAATAGAGGGGGAAGCCTTTAAATGTCTCTGCAAGGCCGTGCGACGACCGAAGGGACGGCGCGCTACCGCGACCGTCTTAAGGAACAGACCAACGAGAGCCACTTTCGTCTTGAGCAGAACCTGTGGCTCTCTTCCATTGGCCTAGGCACTTACCTTGGCAAGTGGGACGAGCAGACCGACATGGCTTACACCGACTCTGTGGTGCGAGCCGTAGAGCTTGGCGTCAACGTCATAGACACCGCAGCCAACTATCGCTTTCAAAGAAGCGAGCGCTCAATCGGTGCCGCGCTCTCGCGGTTAACGGATGAAGGGCGCGCGTCGCGCGACGAGCTTCTCATCTGCACAAAGGGCGGCTACCTGCCCTTTGACGGCCAGCCGCCCCGTGACGTGCGGCGCTACTTTGAAGAGACGTTTGTGGAGACGGGCGTCGCAGGCTTCGAGGACGTGGTGGCGGGGAGCCACTGCATGACGCCGCGCTACCTTGAGCATCAGGTAAATCAGTCGCTCGGGAACATGGGGCTTGAGACGGTGGACGTTTACTACGTGCACAATCCTGAGTCGCAGCTACAGGAGGTCTCGCGGCGTGAGTTCGACGAGCGCATAGGCCGAGCCTTCGAGATGCTTGAGCAGCTGCGCGCATCAGCCAGCATACAGATGTACGGCGCGGCCACCTGGAACGGCTTTCGCGCCGCGAATGACGCGCGCGAGCATCTCTCGATTGAGCGCATGGCTGAGATTGCGCGCTCCGTCGGAGGCGAAGCTCACGGCTTCCGCTTCGTACAGCTTCCCTTTAACCTCGCGATGCCGGAAGCGCTCGTCTCACAGAATCAAACACTGAACGGCGAGCCTGTTTCTATGGTGGAGGCAGCAGCCGCGCTCGGCATCACGCTCGTCGCCAGCGCCTCCATCTTACAGGGCAAGGTCGCGCGCAACCTGCCGGAAGAGGTGCGCGAGCCTCTGGGCGGGCTCGCAACCGACGCGCAGACCGCCATACAGTTCGTGCGCTCGACGCCCGGCATCACCACCTCGCTCGTAGGCATGAGCCGCGTCGCGCACGTCGAAGAGAATCTTCAACTGGCGCGCATAGCGCCCGCTCTGCCCGAAGACTATCAACGATTGTTTAAGAGCTCGGAGGCTTAAGATGAAATCTTTTGAGGAGTTCTGGCCGCATTACGTGGCTGAGCATAGCCAGCCCGCGACGCGCACGCTTCACGCCATAGGAACCGGGGTGGGCTTAGCCTGCGCCGTCGCTCTGGCGGCGCGCGGAAAGTGGAAGTGGCTGCCGGTAGCTTTCGTCCCCGGCTATGGCGCGGCGTGGCTCAGCCATTTCCTGATAGAGCGGAATAAGCCCGCGACGTTCGAGCATCCCGTCTGGTCTTTGATGGGCGATTACAAGATGATTGGGCTCATGCTCACGGGCCGCATGGACGAAGAGATTTCGAGGCTCGGCCTCGAAGCAAACAGTGAGAACGGGCATGAGAGTTCGGAGGCTTAACCGTGAATCAAGATAAGGCTATTAGTGCTCGCGCTCTGGCGTGCATCCTCTGGCTGGGGCTTCTAGTTTGCGCCTTCTGTCCTGCCGATGCTCGCGCTCAGCAGCAGACCTTTGACGTTAAAGCCAACTACACGAAGACAGAGCATCGCATTGTGATGCGCGACGGCACGCAGCTCTTCACGGTCGTCTACTCTCCGCGCGACACGTCCAGAAAATATCCCATCATGCTGAACCGCACGCCCTACTCCGTGGGGCCTTACGGTGACGACAAGTACAAGAGCATGGTCGGCCCGTCGCAGCTCTTTGCCGAAGACGGCTTCATCTTCGTCTACCAGGACGTGCGCGGGCGATTCATGTCCGAAGGGCAGTTCATGGACGTGCGCCCGATTAAGGTCAGGAAGACGGGCAACACGGATACGGACGAAAGCACCGACACTTATGACACGATTGACTGGCTCGTGAAGAACGTCCCGAACAACAACGGTCGCGTAGGCATGTGGGGTATCTCTTATCCCGGCTTCTACGTTTCGGAAGGATTAGTCGGCGCGCATCCCGCTCTGGTCGCTGCAAGCCCGCAGGCTCCCATCGCCGATTGGTTCGTAGGCGACGACTTTCATCACAACGGCGCGCTCTTTCTGCCGCACGCCTTTAACTTCTACGCCAACTTCGGGAGGCCGCGCCCGCAGCCGACTACGGAATGGGGACAGCCCTTCGAGCACGGCACGCCCGACGGCTACAAGTTCTTTCTTGAGCTGGGGCCGGTTGCGAACGCCGACCGGAACTATTTCAAGGGGAACATAGCCTTCTGGAACGAGGTCATGCAGCACCCTAACTACGACGAGTGGTGGCAGGCCAGAAATACTTTGCAGTACCTTCGCAACATAGGGACGAGCCCCTCGATTATGACCGTCGGCGGCTGGTTCGACGCCGAAGACCTCTTCGGCGCGCTCGAAACCTACAAGGCGATTGAGAAGACTAACCCGCGAGCGCGCAACGTGCTGGTCATGGGGCCCTGGTATCACGGCGGCTGGGCGCGTGCGATGGGGAATCTCTTGGGCGACATACGCTTCGGCTCTAACACGGCGGAGTTCTACCGCTCCGAGATTGAGCTTCCCTTCTTCAACTGCGCCCTGAAGCAGAGGTGCGACCGCGAACAGCCTGAGGCTTACGTCTTCGAGACCGGCTCTAACCGTTGGAGAAAGTATCCTTCGTGGCCGCCTCGCAACGCACGCGAGACCTCGCTCTATTTGCAGGCAGGCGGAAAGCTCTCGTTCCAACCTCCTTCGACCGCCGCCGCCAGAGAGTATGACGAGTACACGAGCGACCCTGCCCAGCCCGTGCCTTACATCAACGGCACGGCCATAGGCATGACGCGCGAGTACATGGTCGAAGACCAGCGCTTCGCCTCGCGCCGACCCGATGTGTTGACCTACCAGACGGACACTCTGGACTCCGACATCACGGTCGCGGGGCCTATCCCCGTCAGCATCTTCGTCTCGACGAGCGGCACCGATTCCGACTACATAGTCAAGGTGATAGACGTTTATCCGGACGACGCGCCGGACAACGAGCCTAATCCTGCGAATGTGCGTATGGGCGGCTACCAGATGCTCGTGCGTGGCGAGCCCTTCCGCGCTCGCTTCCGCAACAGCTTCTCAAGACCGGAAGCCATGCGGCCCAACCAGGCGACGCGCATAGATTTCCAGATGCCAGACATCAACCACACCTTTCTCAAGGGCCACCGCATAATGGTACAAATCCAGAGCACCTGGTTTCCTCTGGTGGACAGGAACCCGCAGAAGTTCGTCAACATCTACGAGGCGACCGAGAGCGATTTCCAGCGCGCGACCCAGCGCGTCTATCACTCGCCCGCAAGGAGTTCCGCAGTGAAGCTGTTTGTTATAAAGTAGGCTCGGGGGCTTTGAAGAGATGACGAGCGGCGAAGACGAAAAACAGGCTTCGAACATCCGGATTGAGCAGGAGTTGAGGCAGAAGAACGAGGACTGGGTGCGTGCGCTCGTCCAACGCGACGGCGCGACTCTCAACCGCATCATGGCCGACGACTGCGTCTTCACGCACCCCCTGGAAGGCGACGACAAGGCGCAGTTCGTCTCGGACGTGGAATCGGGCGAGCTGCAAGTGGAGTACATGAACCGCGACCGCGTGGACATACGCATCTACGGCTCGACGGCCATCCTGAGCTGCCGCGACGATTGCAAGTGGCTCTACGGCGGCCGGGAGATTTCAGGCATCTATCGCACACTTCACGTTTACGCAAAGCGGGACGCGGGCTGGCAGCTCGTGGCCGTGCAGTCCTGCCCGGTCACTCATCCCTGACCGTGAGAGAGAAGCCGTGAGCCTGAAGTAAAATCCAACTCTTCCAGAAGCTTTAAAGAGCATCCGGCCCTTCTCATAACTGCACGTCAAGAGTTCTTGTATGAGCATCAGCGCGGGGACAAGGCTAGGCCGCTACAAGGTGCTGTCGGCGATAGGCGCGGGCGGCATGGGGGCCGTCTACATGGCCGAAGACACGGAGCTTGAGCGGACAGTCGCGCTCAAGATTCTGCTGCCGGACGTGGCAGGCGACCAGCAGCGCATGGCCCGCTTCATACAGGAAGCGAAGGCCGCTTCGGCCCTCAATCATCCGAACATACTGACCATCTACGAGATTGGACGCGCGGAGCAGAGCGCCTTTATCGCCACAGAGTTGATTAAGGGCGTCACGCTGCGCGAGCGCATGAGTTCGGGCCAGAGCCTGAAGATAACGGAGGCGCTAGAAATCATCATACAGGCGGCCTCTGCGCTTCAGTCCGCGCACGAGGCTGGCATAGTTCACCGCGACATCAAGCCCGAGAACATAATGGTCAGAGCGGACGGCTACGTGAAGGTGCTCGACTTTGGCCTCGCCAAGCTGACCGAGAAGGCCAACGCCCCGTCGATTGATGCGGAGGCAGTGACGCGTGCTCTCGTCAACACCGAGCCGGGCAAAGTGATGGGCACGGTCGCCTACATGTCGCCGGAGCAGGCGCGCGGGGCCGAGGTGGACTCGCGCACGGACGTTTGGAGTCTGGGCTGCGTGCTCTACGAGATGATTGCGGGCACGCGCCCCTTTCAGGGAGCCACGCCGACGGACGTTATTCTCTCCATCATAGAGAAAGAGCCGCCGCCGCTGGCCCGCTTCTCGCGCGAGGTGCCGGAAGCGCTCGAATGGATGGTGGCGAAGGCGCTTATGAAGGAGCGCGACGAGAGATACCAGACCGTTCGGGAGCTCATGACAGACCTTCGCCGCCTACTGAAGCGCATGGAGTTCGAGGCTGAGCTTGAGCGCTCAGTCCCTCCCGGCGCTGGTCTCTCAAGCGCGACCGTCAGCCACCAGTCGCTCGGCAACCAGCCGACAATCCTCAACACGGAGGCACGAGAGCGTCGCGCCGACACGCGCGACGCAGAGCCAGCATCAACCTTAGACGCCAACAGCGCTCGCTCGACCTCGACCGTGGAAGTCGCGGGCAGAGACACTATGCGTCGCAAGCGCAGCGTCGTCATAGCAGCGGTCGCAAGTCTGGTAGCTCTGGCCGCGCTCGCCTCTCTAATCTACATCTACGCACGCGGGCGCGCGGCCTCTTCGGCTGCGGCGGCTCACATTGATTCCATAGCCGTCATGCCCTTCGTCAACGTCGGCGGCGACCCTAACACGGAGTATCTTTCGGACGGCCTGACGGAGAGCATCATCAACAGCCTGACGCAGCTTCCAAACCTGACGGTGATGGCGCGCTCTACCGTCTTCCGCTACAAGGGAAAGGATGCAGACCCGCAGCAGGTTGCGCGCGACCTGAAGGTCAAGGCCGTGCTTACGGGACGAGTCATCCAGCGCGGCGACGCGCTCTCAATCAGCGCGGAGCTGGTCGATGCCGGAACGGGTCGTCAAATCTGGGGCGAGCAGTACAACCGCAAGCTGACAGACCTCTTGGCCGTGCAGGAGGAGATTTCAAGACAGATTTCCGAGAAGCTTCGCGTGAGATTAACCGGCGAAGAGCAGAAGCAGACGGCACGCCGCAGCACTGCCAACACGGAGGCTTACCAGCTTTACCTGCGCGGCCGTTATCACTGGAACAGGCGAAGTGAAGACGACATCAGAAAGAGCATAGAATATTTTCAACAGGCCATAGCGCTTGACCCGTCTTACGCGCTCGCCTACGCGGGGCTGGCCGACGCCTATCAGGTGCTTCCCTCTTACAGCAAGATTGAGCCCGACGAGGCTTATCCCAAAGCAAGGGCGGCGGCGCAGAAGGCGCTTGAGATTGACGGCACCATGGCCGAGCCTCACGCCTCGCTCGCCGTCGTCAAGTACGAATACGAATGGGACTTCCCCGGTGCCGAGCGCGAGTACAGGCGAGCCATAGAGCTGAACCCTAACTACGCGTCGGCGCACCAGTGGTACGCGGAGTTTCTCTCTGCCATGCTGCGCCACGATGAAGCGGAAAGAGAGATTCGCAGAGCGCTTGAGCTTGACCCGCTCTCAATCATCATCAACTCAATCGCGGGCGTCATCTACCTAAACATGCGCCAGCCCGACAAGGCCGCAGAGCAGCTGAAGAAGGCCATCGCGCTTGAGCCCAACTTCGCGCGCACGCATCTCTTCCTCTCTTTCGCTTACGAAGACAAGGGGACGTTCGAAGAGGCCATACAGGAATTTCAGAAGACCACCATGCTTACCGGGACACCTCCCGACGTGGCCGAAAAGCTCGCGGGCGCGCTCCGAGAGGCTTACAAGACTGGGGGTGTGAAAGGCTACTGGCAGAAGAAAGTTGAGATAGCGGAGGATTTTTACAGGCGCGGCGCGGACATCCCGCCGACTGCTCTGGCGGCTGTTCACGCGCGAGCGGGCGACCACGAGCGCGCCCTTGAATGGCTGGAAAAGGCCTACAGGCAGCGCGACGCGACCCTGCCCTCAATCAGGAACGACCCGGGCTTTGATGCTCTGCGCTCGGACGCGCGATACGTGGAGATTCTGCGCCGCGTAGGGCTGCCGCAGTGAAGCGGGATTAAAGAGTGGGAGAAACTTATGGCCGAGAATGAGAGCAGCGGCTCCAGCCCGCGCGAGTATGACTACTGGAAGCTGGATTACCGTCAGCTGGCCCTCATGCCCGAATGGGGCGAGCTGGACGAGGCGGAGCGCGCAAGGCGTCTGCTTCAGAGGATAGAAGAGAAGCTCAGAGACCTGGACGCCCCGCCGCAGCGCAAGGCGCTTTTCGCCTGCTCAACCGAAGACCGCCTCAAGGTCGCCAGACGAATGCTCGAATACTTCGAGCAGGAAGCGGCGGGCCAGTAAAAGCTTAACTAACCTTTCGTCTCAAGCCTCTGCGATATTAGTTCGAGCGAGCGGTCGTAGCGATAGCTGATGTTGAAGTGCCCGTCGTCGAACTCTTCCATCAGGAAAGGTATGTCGCGCTCTTTGAGGCGCGCGGCCAGTATGCGTGCGCCTAAGTCCAGCGCGAACTCGTCTCGACGGCCCGCGTCCAGATAAAGCAGCCGCAGCGAGCGAAGCTCATCCGTATAACGCTCCACCATTCGCACAGGGTCGTGCCGAAGCCAGCGCTCCCACACTTCAGGAATTATCTCGCCCGTAGTCGTGTCGAATGGCAGCCGAATCCCGAGTGGCATGGACGCATCCGGCGAGTAACAGGCGCTCATAGCCAGCACGTTCAGAAGCGTCACGTCATCCTTATCCTTGCGCTCTTCGCGCCAGAATTTTTCCAGGAAAGCCGCAGGGTCGCCCGCGCCGATTTTCCTGACGTACTTGATGAAGTCGGGCGTGTAGCAATATTCAAAATAGGCATCGCCGCTGTGCGAGGCGACAAGACCGAAGACATCCGCGTGGCGCATCCCCAGCACCAGCGAGCCGTAGCCGCCCGAAGATTTTCCCATCACCGCACGCGCTCCGCGTTCAGCTATAGTGCGAAAGCGCGCGTCCACGAAAGGCACTATCTCTTCGATTAGATAATCCTCGTAGCGGCCGGTAGCCTCGGAGTTGATGTACTGCGAGCCGCCGAGACGCGTGAAGCAGTCCGGCATCACGACTATCATCTCCGTGATTGCACCTCGCTCAAGGAGAGCATCCATGCGCTCGGCCAGCCCCGGCGAGAAAGGCTGCGTGTTGAGCAGCATGGCCCCGCGACCCGTGAACCCCGTCAGGCAATAGATGACGGGAAAGCGTCTCTGCGGCTCGCGGTCGTAACCGGGCGGAAGATAAAGGTAAAGCTCTCGCGTCGCGGGGTCGCCCAAAGGGTTTCCGCCAAGCACGCTGCTCTCAAAGCTCTCGACTGCTATTCGTCCCTTCATACTCATGAAAAAGAATGCAGAAGGCAGAGTGCAGAATGATGAATGAAAAGCTTCTAGCTCTTTAATTCATCATTCTGCACTCTGCCTTCTGCATTGCCTTACCGGCGCTTGCCGCCCGTAAGGGATTCGAGGACGTTTCTGATTTTGGCTGCTCCGCGTCCGACAGCTTCGGCTACGCTCACGGCCAATCCCTTATTGGCACTTCGCTTCTTAGCGGCCCCTACTTTTAGAGCCGCCCTTTGAGCCGCCGCGTCCTACGCCGCCAGCACCGCGACCACTACCACTACGGCTGCCGCCGCGACCTGCGCCGCCGCCACCACCGCGCGATGAGCCGCCTTTACCAGCGCCGCCTCTTCCGCCCTTGGAGCCGCCACCGCCTTTACCGCCAGAGCGCGAGCCGCCGCCCTTGCCTGCACCACCGCCGGAGCGTCCACCGCCTGCTCCACCTCGTCCGGCACCACTGCCGGAGCGTCCACCAGCGCCGCCCTTCTTTCCTGCGCCGCCGGAAGAGCTTCCACCGCGACCGCCGCCTTTGCTGCCAGAACGTCCGCCGCCAGCGCCACCTCTACCGCTAGCTCCGCCTTTGGCTGCGCCGCCGCGTCCGCCTGCTCCGCCACGTCCACCGCCTGCACCGCCGCTGCTGCGGCCCGTGCCGCCAGCGCCGCCGCGTCCGCCGGAAGTCGCGCGACCACCGCCGCCTGTGCCGCGTGAGCCGCCCTTGCCTGCTCCGCCTTTAGTAGAGCCTTTAGCGCCGGCCTTGGATGCAGTGCCTTTCTTGCCTCCGCTCTTCTTCGTTCCGCCGCCTGCGCTTCCACGACCGCCGCCAGCATTGCCGCCGGTCTTGTTCGCTCCCTTGGAAGCGCCTCCGCGACCGCCCGCAGAGCTTCCGCCTCCGCCACGACTGCCGCCACCGCCTCCACCGGCTTTACTGCCTCCCTTGCTGCCGCCTCCTTTGGAACCGCCTCCACCACCGGAGCGTCCACCGCCTCCTGCACCGCCGGTTCCTCCGCCGCTGCCCTTCTTGCTTCCGCCGCCGGAAGAGCGTCCGCCGCCACCGGCTCCTGAGCTACTACCACCGCCTCCACTTTTGCTCTTGGACTCTCCTATGCCCGAGCCCTCATCTACCTCGCCTATGCCTGAGCCGGGGAAGCCCTTGGCGTTGCGTCCGCCACGGCCGCCGCTGCCGCCGGAGCGTCCGCCGCCTGTGCCACCGCCGCCGCTTTCGCCTGCACCGGCCCCGCCTTCATCGCCCATGCCAGCGCCGATTCCTGTGGCGCGTCCTATGGCCAGGCCGCCGTGACCTTCAGTGCCACCGCCTGCCGAGCGCTCACCAATTCCGGAACCTTCATCCGCGCCGTCATCGCCACCGTTATCATCGTCCGTATACCCGTCAAGGTCTTCAACTCTACCTTCGTCGTTCCTGTCGTCTCTATTTGTACCATCACCTTGTTCAGACATCTCATCTGCTCCTTTTCAAAGAGGGAAATTTCCCCTGTTGTTTGAGGTTGGACTGATGTACAAAAGCACGCGTTATTTGGCTGCGGAGAATAACATACTTTGCGCGGCCTTTGGCTCTGATTCTTTTGGTGCGCGAAAGATTTTTTAGCGGCCCTCTCAGGCTCGGGTTGCTCTCCGCCTACTCGCTCCCGTATAAATAGAGACACACGAGCTAGAAATGGATGCGCTTTCATCAGCCTTAGCCGTCCTGACGGCCATGATTACGCCAGCCGTGCTTATCTCTGCCTGCGGCACCATGATTCTCTCCACCTCCACGCGCCTCGGCCGCGTAGTAGACCGCGTCCGCTCTCTTTCAGACAGGCTGGAAGAGTTGGTCGACGCCGGACAGGGGAGGACGCTTTACGAGGAGCGCCGCACGGTAATCTTCGGCCAACTGGACAAGCTGACGAGCCGCGCACGACTGCTGCAACGCTGCATGGTAGTCTTCTATGTCGCCGTGGGCGTCTTCGTCGCCACGAGCGTGGCCATAGGCGTCGTAGCCGTCTCAGGCGCGCGTTATCACTGGATTCCGATTGTCACTGGCCTCATAGGCGCGTGCTTTCTCTTCTACGGCAGCGTGCTCTTGATATTCGAGGCACGCCTTGCCCTGACGACGATTCACATGGAGATGGACTTCATATGGAAGTTCAGCAAGCATCTTGTCCCGGCCGAGCTGGCCGAGCGACACAAGCCGCACTTTATACATTTCAGACGCCATGACTGACAGACCCAGATACCTTGAGCTATTGGAAGCAGGCGAGCTTGAGCGCCGCGTCGCCGCGCTCGAACAACTCCTTGAGCGCTGCACCGTCTGCCCGCTCGACTGCGGCAATAACCGCTTGAAGGACGAACTGGCCAGATGCTATTCGGGCAGGCTCCCCATAGTCTCTTCCTACACGCAGCACTTCGGGGAAGAGCCCGCTCTGGTAGGCACAGGCGGCGCGGGCAACATCTTCTTCGGCAACTGTAACCTGCGGTGTGTCTACTGCCAGAACTACCAGATTTCTCAGACGCACAGGGAGCAGAAAAAGAACGAGGTCTCGCACGAGCGTCTCTCAGAGATGATGCTTGAGCTTCAGGCGAAGGGCTGCCACAACATCAACTTCGTCTCGCCCACACACTTTGTCCCGCAGATGGCCCGCGCCATCCTGCTGGCCGCAGAGCGCGGCCTTCGTCTTCCAATCGTCTACAACACCAACGCCTACGACTCCGTGGAGGTGCTGAGGCTGCTCGACGGCATCGTGGACGTTTATCTTCCAGACCTGAAGTATGCTGAAAGCGAAGCTGGCTACACCTACTCAAAGGTGCCTGACTACACCTTGCACGCGCGCCGCGCCGTGGCGGAGATGTATCGCCAGATGGGCGACGAGCTTGTCTTCGGCGCGGACGGTCTTCTCAAGCGGGGTTTGGTCATACGCCTGCTGGTTCTCCCGAACGACGTGGCGGGCGTGAAAGAGTCGCTCACCTGGATTAGAAACACTTTGAGCCCGCTCGTCAGCATCTCTCTCATGGCGCAGTATTACGCCACGAACCGCGCGGCGACAGACGAGCGCTACATACTGCTCTCGCGCCGCATCACGGAGGCGGAATGGCTTCGCGCGCTCTCCTTACTCGGCGAGCTTGGGATGGAAGAAGGATGGATGCAGGAGTACGATGGCGCTGCGCACTACTATCGCCCGGACTTCACAGACCGCGACAAGCCGTTCAAGGATATAAGAGATTTTCAATAAAGCAGGTCAGTACC
>DATELK010000040.1:0-28955 GCA_035276685.1 Pyrinomonadaceae bacterium
CGTTCTGTGAAATGGCACGCCTGAGCGCGTCTTCGGCCTCGCGGTTGCGCTGCAAGTTTATCTGTATGATTCCAATCTGGTAGAAGGCGTCAGGGTAATTGCCGCCGCTCTGGTTGATGGCCGCGTTGTAGGCTATGAGCGCGTTGTTGAAGTCGCCCTGCTGCTGAAGCGCGAACCCCAGGTTGTACTGCGCCGCAGGAAAGTTTCCGCCGCGCTGCTCTATGGCCCTGCGAAACTCTTCTATGGCCGAGGCGAACTGTCCCTTGGCCATCAGCGCACGCCCCAGACGGTTGTGAGCCGAAGGGAAATCCTTCTGCATATCTATGGCGCGGCGGTAATCGCTGACGGCCGCGTCGTAATCGCGCACGGAGAAGAAGTACGCGCCGCGCTCGTAAAACTCCGCCGCGGTCTTTGGCTCGCGCGTGGGCGCAGAGACCTTCTGAGCGTCATCCTTAGGCGTGACGTAGCGGCCCACAGTCTCGTCCGCTTCATTATTCGCGGCGGAAGTAGTCGTCGTTGAGCTGCGCGTGCTGAGGAACGCTATGACGGCGACGATTATGAAGAGCGCAAAGAGCGAAAGCACGGTGATGGCTACGGGCTGCTTCAGGAGCCTGAGCCATGCTTCGCGCCTGCCGGGCGCGAAGCTCGCGCTCAAAGAGACGGCTGGCTCCGTTGCGGGTAAGGGTTGCGCGCTGGCCGCACCTTCAACCTGCGGGCCGGGAGCAAGTGGAACCGCCGCGACCGCGCCTTTCGTCTCAAGCGCCTTATCTTCGGCAGTCTCAGGCGCTCCGGCCACTGGAGCCTGAGTCGTCGACGCGCGCCTCTCGCGCATCTTTTCAAGGTCGATTATCAGCCTGCCCGAAGGAGTCTCTGTTCCTACGTCACGAAGCGTCTCCATGGTGGGCGCGCTGAAGCCTGCCGAATGCTCAAGGCCGAGCTTCTCCGCCATCAGGTAAAGCTCTCTGCGGAACGCGCCCGCGTCGGTCGGGCGGTCTTCCGGCCTCTTCTCAAGCGAGCGCAGCACCAGCTCTTCCAGCGCCTGCGGAATCGTCGGCACAATCTCTCTGGGCGGCCTAGGCATCTCCGACGAGTGCTTGAGGGCGACGGCCAGCGGCGTCGGGCCGCTGAAGGGCGTTGTGCCCGTCAGCATCTCGTAGAGGATGACGCCCAAGGAATAGACATCCGAGGCGGGCGTCAAAGCAGCGCCGTCGCACTGCTCGGGCGACATGTAGCGCGGCGTGCCAATCATCACGCCCGTCTGCGTGATGTTCTTCAGCTCCATTCCTTCGGCGTCCGTCGCAAGCTTGGCTATGCCGAAGTCCAGCACCTTGACTATGGGCGGAGCGTGACGGCGCTGGACGACGAAGATGTTGCCGGGCTTCAGGTCTCTGTGAATTATCCCCGCCTCGTGCGCGGCCGCGACCGCCGCAGAGATTTGAAGCATGAGAGAGACGGCGCGGGCCGTATCAAGCGGAGCTTCGCGCGCCAGCAGTTCGCGCAGAGACTTCCCTTCCAAAAGCTCCATCACGATGTAGACAAGGCCGTCCTGCGTGCGACCGAAGTCCGTGACCGTGACTGCGTTGGTATGTTGTAGGCGGCCTGCGGCGCGAGCCTCACGACGAAAGCGCTCCTGCGCTGCCTCGTCCGTGACAAAGCGCTGGTTAAGCACCTTGATGGCCACGGGCCGGTCAATCAAAAGATGCGTGGCGCGATAGACAGTTCCCATGCCGCCTTCGCCTAGACGGGCATCGAGCCTGTACTTCTCGTCAAGGGTACGGCCCACGAGCGGGTCTGCGGGAAGCGGCTCCGCCACGGTGTCGTCCGCTTGCAGCAACGTCCCGTCCTCCGGGCAGACCTCTGCCTCGGATTCGTAGCGGCGACCACATTTGGGACATTGCAACATAAGTGCAGAAGTCAGAGTGCAGAATGATGAATGAAGTGCTGATTCAACCTGAATGCTCTCTTTAATTCATCATTGCCTTTCAAACTCTTCACGAAGGATAGCATAATAGAATAAATCTTTATCGTAATAGCGTGCTATCTTCTCTCGCCTCATGCCTACCTTTTCAAGGACGCGCCACGAGGCTATGTTGTCGGGATTGACCACGGCCACGATTCTGTCGAGAGCGGTCTTGTCAAAAGCGTAGCCGAGGCACGCGCGGGCGGCTTCCGTCGTGTAGCCCTTGTTCCAGTACGGCTTATCAATCCCGTAAAGAAGCTCTACCTCGGGCGTCTGCTCAAGCTGCTTGAAACCGGCGTAGCCTATGAAGGTGCCTTCGTCCTTGAGCGCCATGGCCCACTGGCCGAAGCCGTGCTCGCGCCAGTACATGCCCTGTAGCGTCAGCGCCATCTTCACGCCTTCGAACGTAGGCCTCCAGTCAATATACTTCATCACAACGGGGTCGCTCCAAATGCGATGAAGCGGCTCGGCATCCTCCGGCTTGAACATGCGTAAAGTAAGGCGCTCGGTCTCTATCTCTGGCCCAAGGTTGTGCATTTTAATCGTCACCTGCGACGCCTGCGCGCTCGTGGTCGTGTATAAGATTCTCCGCCTCTTCCGGCTCATTCATGGCATTCTCGTTACGCATGCGATTCTCGAAGGCCGCGCGCACGAAGGAGGCAAAGAGCGGGTGGGCTTGCAAGGGCTTTGACTTGTATTCGGGGTGGAACTGGCAGCCCAGAAACCAAGGGTGCGTGTGACGCGGCAGCTCTACCATCTCAACGAACTTGCCGTCGGGCGACTCGCCGCTGATGCGAAGCCCCGCTCGCTCCAAAGTCTCTCTGAACTCAGGATTGAACTCGTAGCGGTGTCGGTGGCGCTCCGCAATCTCCTCGGCCCCGCCATACACCTCTCGCGCAAGAGAGCCTGCCGACAGCCTGCAATCCCACGCCCCGAGCCGCATAGTTCCGCCAAGCTCTTCCACGTCCACCAAGTCTCTCAGCTTGAAGATGACCGGGTAAGGCGTGTCTGCGTCGAACTCGGTCGAGTCGGCGTCTTTGAGGCCGCACTCGTTTCGCGCAAACTCTATGCAGGCCGTCTGCATCCCGAGACAGATGCCGAAGTAAGGCGTGCGAGTCTTACGCGCATAGTGTATGGCCTTTATCATTCCGGCCACACCGCGCTTGCCGAAGCCGCCTGGGACGAGTATGGCGTCGAAGTCCCTGAGGCGGTCTTCGTAATCGTCGTTCATCAGCTCTTCGGACTCTATCCACTGAACCTTGACGCGCACGTTGTTGGCGACGCCGCCGTGCGTCAGCGCCTCCCTGAGAGACTTGTATGAATCCTCAAGCTCAACGTACTTGCCTACGATGGCGATGGAGGTCTCGCCCGAAAGCGGCTCGCGTATGATTGAGACCAGCTCGCGCCACCGTGAGAGGTCTGTGTGCATGGCGCGCTCTTCAAGTTTAAGCGACGCGACGATTAATTCATCGAGCCCCTGCTCATGAAAGACGAGCGGCACTTCGTAGATGGTGTCAACGTCCTGCGCGGTGATGACGGCGTGCTCCTTGACGTTGCAGAAGAGCGCGATTTTCGAGCGCAGGTCGCGCGAGAGCGGGCGGTCTGTGCGGCAGAGCAGAATGTCCGGCGCGATACCTATCTGCATAAGGTCGCGCACGCTATGCTGCGTCGGCTTGGTCTTCAATTCACCTGCGGCGGCTATGTAGGGCACGAGCGTGACGTGGACGAAGAGCGCAGAGTCACGACCCTCTTCATTCCCCATCTGTCGTATGGCTTCGAGGAAAGGCAGAGACTCTATGTCGCCGACTGTGCCGCCGATTTCCACAATGACCACGTCCGGCTTATCCGCTGCTGCGACGGCCCTGACGGCATCTTTAATCTCATTAGTGATGTGCGGGATGACCTGTATGGTCTTGCCAAGGTAATCGCCGCGCCGCTCCTTCTCAATCACGGAGAGGTAGATTCTGCCCGTCGTCCAGTTGTTGGCCTGCGAGAGATGCGCGTGCGTGAAGCGCTCGTAGTGCCCCAGGTCAAGGTCTGTCTCCGCGCCGTCGTCCGTGACGAAGACTTCGCCGTGCTGGAAGGGAGACATAGTGCCGGGGTCAACGTTGATGTATGGGTCAAGCTTGATGAGCGCCACCTTCAGGCCGCGCGCTTCAAGCAGGCAGCCGATGGAAGACGCAGCCAGACCTTTTCCCAGACTAGAAACCACACCGCCCGTCACAAAGATGTATTTAGGCATCGCTCTCTCTTTCTCCGTCTCTTGGAGTCGTTTGGTCAACCTCATCAGGAGTCGTGTCGTTGCCGTCGCCGGACTCCTGCTCGCCGTCGTAATAGCCCTGTCGCATATCTTCGATTACAGCCTGAGCCTTCTTCGCAGAAGGGTCTAACATGCCCTGAAGGCCGCTTATTCCGGCGCTCAACATGCTGGCGCTCTCGCTGGCGCGCTTCTGAAATTCCTCTTCGGTCAAAGGCTTTCTGGGCTCGTTGGCGCGTATGAGCGCGTATAGGCCTCCGCCCACGATAACAACAATGATGCCCAGTCCGACCCAGTCGTTCATAAGTCTCCTGCGGCCTCCTCTTCACAAAGAGGATTCATGTGCGACGATGGCGCGCACGCGCTCTAAGTCTTCCTGTGTGTCAACGCCGATTGAGGGCGAGTCCGCCTCTACGACTAAGATGGTCGCGCCGCGCTCCAAAGCGCGCAACTGTTCCAGCGATTCCAGTCGCTCAAGCTCTGTTTGCGGCCATCCCGCATATTCTAACAAAAAGCTGCGCCGGTAAGCATAAAGCCCCGTGTGTTTGCGAAAGAGCTTGAGAAGACCGGGCTCCGCTTCAAGCGCTTTGGACAAAGAGCCGTGCGTCCTCACCGCGTCGCGCGGGTACGGAACCGGAGAGCGCGAGAAGTAGAGCGCGCGTCCCCCTCTGTCCACAACGACCTTCACCACGTCCGGGCTCAAGACATCGGCCGCATCCTCTATCCGCTCCCACGTCGTCACAATCTGCGCCTCGTCGGCGTTGATTAGCTCGTCCACGACGCGCTCGATGGTGCGCGGGCTGATGAGCGGCTCGTCGCCCTGCACGTTGACTATGACATCTGCGTCGTCCAAGTGGGCCGCGACCTCCGCCAGCCTGTCGCTCCCGCTCTGGTGCGAGGGGCTTGTCATGGCGGCCTCGAAGCCTCCGCGCCTGACCGCCTCGGCGATTCTCTCATCATCCGTGGCGACGATTGCTCGCGCAACGTTTCGGGCCGAAAGCGCACGCTCTACGACCCTGAGAATCATGGGGCGTCCTGAAATTTCACTTAAGGGTTTTCCGGGGAGTCGAGTCGAGTGGAAGCGGGCCGGGATGACCGCCACCGCCTGTGGCCTGGAAGTTGAGGCCGTGTTCTTCACGGGACTACACAATAGCCTGCCGAAGAGCCGGGTGTCAATGCATAAAAAAGAGTAGTCCGAAACAGCCTACAAAGGCCTTCCGGACTACTCTTTTTTATGTTCTTAAATAATATCAATTACTGTGCAGTGAGTATCACATCCCAAGCCCAGCGCCCGACCTTCTCTCCCCTGGCATCCCAGACTTTGGCCCTGTACCGAAACTGATTCCCATGCTGGTCTACTTGCTTTGATTCTTTGTAGTCCAATTCTAGCTTCGCAACACCTAATGCAGACAATGTATGCAGTTCATTAACTTCAGAGATGCCGTTGTGGTTGGCATCCTGCCACAGTCGCAGGCTAGAGAAGATAGTGTCTCTGCTATCAATTACACTATCACCATTGCCGCCGTTCGCCGCTTTATCGAACTCAGCAAGCGCAAGAAACCCATTAGCTTTAGCTGATGGCGGCTGAGGCGTGTAATTGCCGAACAGTTCCGCCCCGCTGTCTATCCTGCCATTACCGTTGCGGTCAAGCGCAAGCCAAGCGTCGTCAGAATAGGCAACTGTCCATGAGCGACGTTCGGCTGTACCGTTCGAATCAAGATCGAAGTTGACCCCATCAGCGGCATCAGACAGTGCGAAGCCGTTGCCCATAACATCAATGAGGACGGGTGTCCCACAGCACTCCCAGCCATCCGCCGTAGGTACACAGCATATGCCGCCGCCTTTCCACCCGCCTCCTCCTCCACCGCCGCCATCGACAGGCTCATCAGGAGGCATAGGATAATAATTGTCAATGTTCCCAGTACCAGTGTCTAATCCGTAATAGGAAGGGGTGCATGCCTGCATAAATCCATTCCAACTCCAACCTGCGCCATAAGCACTGAAGCAGTCAATAGTTGGATTAGCCACGAGAATAGCTCCCTCTAAGACTGCTGGGAACTCCGAGGTCGCACTTTCCCACTCTGCCTTCCCGGGGCACGGTCATCTAGGAATCTCATAATTAGAATAAACGCCGACAATGCAATTCCAGTTAACTGTGCGTTGCGCGAGAATGACGATGTTGGGATAAGAATAGTTACCTTCAGTCCTTGATTGCATGAAGGTCGTGATCCCTCCAGCTTTATCAGAATCGAAGTCAACTTCATTTAGCACTTCATTGAAGGGACACGTTCGGTGATTGGCTGTACCCCTGATTATAGCACCCGCGCGTGGATCATTAGGCTCACAAACTACACCTAGAAGACCGTGGGCAGGAACGTCGTGCTGAACGTTATACCAAGGGAGGACTTTATCAGTCTTTAGCACCTTTGCTAGAGCATCACTATGCCATACAAAAATTCCGGTAAGCGTGAGAACAACAAATACACTGAGGGTAAGAATCATCCGACGTTTACTTTTGAGGATAGACATGAGGTCTCCTATTTTTTTAGAGATTTTTTGTAATCTTCTACCAGGGATTGGACTTTCTTGCCGAAAGCAACCGGGTCAGAGCCGACGACTTGGCCGTTTTCAAGTATTACCGCATCCAACGTAATGTTAATCTGCTTATAGTCAGTCAGGTCAGGAAAAACGCGTGGGCTGCGTCCCCCAATATCTTCAAGTGAAGGCGTTGAGCCAGTGATTTGCTGGGATTCTCTATCCAGACCGATAAGCCACTTGGTTCGAGGCGGCAACATCGGCTCGCTGGCGAGTAACTCGGCACGTTTGTTAGCCTCTTCTTCGATTAAAACAAGCGGATGGAATCTGATTGCCTCGCGGTCAACGACTTCTCCATTATTTTTTATACCTCTCCACAGAACTCTAAATGCGAGCGGGCTGTGATTCCCGTTATTACCGATTAAGACATCTCCGGGGGAGTTTAGTGAGTAAGGCGCATCCAATGATAGGTTTAACTCATCAATACCTTTGACTGTTATTTGCGGGGACTGTTTAGGGACTTTTGCCCAGGTAATAATTAGCACGCCGCCAGCTAATACAGCTAGAGCAATAGTTACTTTTACAGACATAAGAAACTCCAAGTACTAATCAAGGTTCCCAAGACATTCAGTAAGTGAAAGTGAGTCCTGAGAGAAAAGAGATTCTTGGGCCGTGAGGCTCTCAAGAAATGGTAGAACGTCTGAAATCTACTACTTGTTATGTTACCCGTCAAGCCGTCACTAAGATTCGCTGGTACTATTGAGCCGCCCCTTGATTCTCTGAAGTTTGTAGTTGAAGCATAATATATGCACGCAGTTTGACTTCGCGGCGCGTCGGAGGCTACCATGCTCTTTCCCTAACACTTATGTTTAAATGCTCTTCCATCAAGACAGATTCTGTTGCGGGTCAGAGAACTTAAATGCCGGCTGGGATTACCGAGAACATAGTTGAACTCGTAGGAAACACGCCGCTCCTTCATCTAGCACGTTTTGCCAGGCCGCCCCTGGCCGACATCTACGCCAAGCTTGAGTTCATGAATCCCGGCGGCAGTGTCAAAGACCGCGCAGCACTGGGCATGATTCTGGACGCCGAAGAGCGCGGGCTTCTTCAAAAGGGCTCGACCATCATAGAGCCGACCGCAGGGAACACTGGCATTGGCCTTGCCCTGATTGGCGTGGCGCGCGGATACAGAGTCATCCTCTGCGTCCCCGAAGGCTACTCGCGGGAAAAGATGAAGCTGATGGAGGCGCTCGGCGGAGAGGTGCGCTACGTGACGGAAGAGGAAGGCATGCAGGGCGCGATAGACCTCGCCAAAACGCTCGCCTCCGAGATAAAAGAGAGCTTCATCCCGCAGCAGTTCGAGAATCCTTCCAACCCTTGCTTTCATGAACAGACCACCGGGCAGGAGATAATAGAGCAGATGGGAGGGCGCATCGACGCGCTCGTCATAGGAGCGGGCACCGCCGGGACGTTCACCGGAATCTCGCGCGCCGTGAAGAAGATTAACCCTGAAGTTTACTGCGTGCTGGTTGAGCCCGAAGGCTCCATCATTGGCGGCGGCCCGCCGGGCACGCACAAGGTAGAGGGAATAGGACAGGCTCAGTTCATCCCCAGGAACTGCGACCTTGCGCTCGCGGACGAAGTGATGATGATTATGGACGACGAAGCATTCGCGACCTGCCGCATGCTGGCCGAAACGGAAGGCGTCCTTGGCGGAGGCTCTTCCGGCGCAGCCGCAGCAGCCGCGCGCCGCGTAGCCGAACGCCTAGGCCCCGGCAAACGCATCGTCACACTCTTTCCCGACGGTGCAGAGCGCTACATGAGCCAGGGAATATTTGATTAAGGCAGAATTCAGAATGCAGAATGATGAATGAGAAGAACTATTCAAGTTGAATGCTTTCTTTAATTCATCATTCTGCACTCCGCATTCATCATTAACTATTATGGGTTTCGCAACAACAGCAATTCACGCGGGGCAGGAGCCGGACGAAGCAACGGGCTCTGTGACTGTTCCCATTTACCAGACCTCTACCTACGCGCAGGAGGCGCTTGGCAAGCACAAAGGCTTCGAGTACGCGCGCACGCAGAACCCCACGCGCCTTGCCCTTGAGCGCAACCTCGCGGCTTTGGAAGGCGCGAAGTACGGCTACGCTTTCGCTTCGGGGATGGCGGCGATTGACGCGACGCTCCGGCTGGTCAAGGCGGGCGAGCACGTCATAGTCTCCGACAACACCTACGGCGGCACGTTCCGTCTCTTCAGCCGAATCCTGTCGAACTACAACATTGAGTTCGATTTCGTGGACACTTCGGATGTCATGAACGTGGAGGCGGCGATAAAGCAGAACACTCGCATGGTATTTGTAGAGACGCCGACGAATCCCGTCATGATTGTCACAGACCTTCAGGCCGTCTCGGACGTGGCGCACAGGGCCGGGGCGCGCGTCGTCTGCGACAACACCTTCATGTCGCCTTACCTTCAGCGCCCGCTCGATTTCGGCGTTGACATTGTGGTGCATTCCACTACTAAATACCTGAACGGACATTCGGACGGAGTCGGCGGCATTGTCGTCTTAAACGACGAAGAGGACGCGCAGTGGATGGCCTTTGTGCAGAACAGCGTGGGCGCGATTCTCTCGCCGTTCGATTCCTGGCTGGTCTTGCGCGGCACAAAGACGCTCGCCCTCAGGATGGAGCAGCACGACCGCTCGGGCCGCGCCGTCGCGGCCTTTCTGGAAGAGCATCCGAAGGTGCAGAAGATTTATTATCCGGGCTCGCTCTCGCACCGCCAGCACGATTTGGCCAAGCGCCAGCAGAAGGGATTCGGCGGGATGGTCGCCTTCGACGTGGGCTCCTTGGAGAATGCGCGAATTGTGCTTGAATCTGTTAAGCTATGCACGCTGGCGGAAAGCCTCGGCGGCGTGGAGACCCTTATTTCGCACCCGGCCACTATGACGCACGCTTCCGTACTGCCGGAAACGCGAGCGCGGCTCGGCATCACAGAGGGGCTCGTGCGCATCTCCGTGGGCATTGAAGATACCGATGACATCATCGCAGATTTGGATCAGGCACTGGAAAAAATATCGTAAATAGTGAATAGTAAATGGTGAATAGAAAAAGGCGGTTCGGCTATTCACCATTTACTATTCACTATTCACTAACCTTATGATTATTGAGCTTCACGCAAAGTCCGATGTCGGTCGCGTTCGGCGTGGGAACGAGGACAATTTTCTCCTGCTAGATTTGTCGAGCGGCAAGTACTGGACGCGCGAGCAGGGCGACGAATCGCCCGATGAGATGC
Organism: Pyrinomonadaceae bacterium; assembly: GCA_035276685.1. Lineage (GTDB taxonomy): Bacteria > Acidobacteriota > Blastocatellia > Pyrinomonadales > Pyrinomonadaceae > JACVRN01. The sequence goes on from DATELK010000040.1 coordinate 10,051, forward strand.
GCCGCATAGACATGGGCAACAAGGGTCTCGTGCTTATCGTCTCGGACGGGATGGGAGGGGCGCTCGCCGGAGACGTGGCCAGCCGCATGGCGGTCGAATCCGTGCGCGACATGCTCATAGGCAGTGATGAGGTGGACGAGGCGGGCTGCAACGACGAGACGCCTCTGGTTGACTGTCTGCGCCGCGCCACCGGCTACGCCAACCTCGCGATACACAACAAGAGCCAGGAGGACACGCGTTGCAGCGGCATGGGAGCAACGCTGACGGGCGCTGCCATCACGGGCGACATGCTTGACCTTGTTCAGGTCGGAGACAGCCGCGCCTACGTCCTGAGGAACGACCAGATTAAGCTCGCCACCAAAGACCAGTCCCTAGTGCAGCAGCTTGTAGATGTCGGCCAGATAAGCGAGGAAGAGGCCGAGACGCACATGTTCCGCAACGTCATCCTTCAGGCTCTAGGCGCGCAGCGTGAGTTGTCTCCTGTCACAGGCCGCCTGCGCCTGAGACGCGACGACATACTGCTGCTCTGTAGCGACGGCCTCTCGGGAAAGCTTCGCGCGGACGACATCAGGCGCATCATCAAGGAGTCGAACGGAAATCTTGAGGCGGCCTGCGGCGCGCTCGTTGAGGAGGCCAATAATCGCGGCGGCGAAGACAACATCACTGTCGTTTTGGCTCGCGTCACGGGCGACGAGCTGGAAGAGGCCGCAGACAGCCGCATCACCATAGAGCTTCCGCAGCTTGAAGAGGACACCACGCTCGGCGACATACAGGAAGACCCTACGGAACCTATGTAGCCTAGCGCCATTTTTCGGATTAAATTCTAATTATTGACAACGGCTCCTCCCATCGGTAACATCCGGCCAGAGTTCTTCAGGCAGAATTGAGCGGATTTTCGGAGTCAATCCCGGCCCAGGATGAGGGGTCGGGCTCTTTTTCGGTCTTCTCGATTCTACATCTCTTTCAAGAACGATTCCGAAGGCGCTTCTGATAGCTCTCTTCTCTGAATGCTTCTAGATAACAGACAATGGGGACGTGCTCCATTTCGCCTCGCACGCGCCGCGCAATCGCATCTTTCGGCAAAGCGCGTGCACTTGAGCGCGTCCCCGCATCAACGGGCTGACACAGCCTGAGAAAACCCCCTTCTGCGCGCGGGCGGGGATAGGACTTCTGCCGCCTTTAGCCAAAGCGCAGGACAAGAAATGAGGAGGAATTACACAAAATGATTCGACGTTTGATAAACAGGAAACTGGTCATGCTACTGGCCTGCTGCGCTGCCGTGGCGGCGCTCGCGCTTCCGGCAGCGACTCGCACCAGCAGCGCCGACGACCTCTCGGGCATAGAGCTGATGCAGGTCACGCGCGTCGCGCAGGGCGGAGCCGAATACGCGGGGCTTCAGTATCTGACGGCGCGCAGCCAGGGCTTCGTCAACGTAGCCCCGTTTGCCGCAGTCGGTCTCGGCGGCGGCATGGCCGCCACGGGACAGGTGGAAGTCCGCGTCAACATCACGGACTATCAGGATAGAGAGATGCGTCGTCGCCTGGATGTCAGCCCGACCGGGCCGGTAATGGGCGGGCCGACGTTTCTGGTCTTCACAGGAAGTGAAGGCGGCGGCATGTTCCTAGGCAACGCGTTTCGCGTCACGGAAGTCGCGACTTCGCGCCAGTGGGCCATGATGGGCTTCGGGACTCTGAATAGAGCGGCGGACGGAAACCTCCGCGCACTTCGCCAGCGCGACGAGGTCTTGAACGGCCAGCCGCACTACGTCGTGGAAGTTGTCTTCAACCCGACGGACACGGTTCGCTTCTGGATAAACAAGCGCACCTTCTTAACCAGCCGCGTCGTCACGCGCTACAACAGCCGCGAGCTGATTGTCGAAGACCGCTCTGACTACCGCAAGGTGAGCTGCATGATGCTTCCCTTCCGCGTCGTCACCAAGCTCACTGGCCAGCGTCTCGCAGACCTGACCATCGACAGCTACGACATCCAAACCGTAGTGCCGAGCGCACGCTTCACCATGACTGCGGGCGATTAGAACCGAGGTCAGAGGCTAGAGGTTGAGTCGAAGCTGGTTCATCTTTTGTCCCGCAGGGACATTTGAAAATAGCCCAGTGCTTTAGCACTGGGTATAGCCGCAAGATAAAGAGATGAGTCCCGTAGGGACGGCTGAAAGAGATGCTCAGTCGTCCCTACGGGACTCTATTCTTTAACCCGCATCTGTACCCAGCACTAAAGTGCTGGGCTATTATCACGCCGTCCCTGACGGGACTTCTCTTTATCTTCTTACTTACCTCTGCCTTTTCACTTTTGTCCTTCGGTGAGCGAGGGCGTGCGCCAGTCCGGGCCTTCTTCTATGCGGCGGACGTAGATGGATGCGCCCTGGACTCTTTCGACCGTGACGCGCTCGCCCGCGCGAAGCGGCGACTCGCCTTCGGCCGGGTATGCCGTCCAGGTGGAGCCGTAGACCTTCACGGCCCCTTCGTTCAAGGCTCCCTGGCTGGCGGAGACGACCGTGCCTATCTGGCCGGGCATCGCGTCCACGCCCGTCTTGAGGTCGCTTCCCTCTTTCTCCCGCGAGAAGTAGTTGACGAAGATGGTGCGCGAGGCGGCCGTCAGCGCCACGGAGACGGTGATGAAAATCAGGAACTGAATCGTGAGGCTGTCAGCGCCGACGAGCCCCGCGAAGGCAGCCGCAAGTGCGCCTATGCCGAACCAGAGCAGGACGAATCCGGGCGTGAAGATTTCCGCTATGATGAGCAGCACGCCAAGTATCGTCCAGAGTATCCAGGCCAGATTTTCCATAGCCTCCTTAACCCTTGAGCATATTCTTCATGACGAACCAGATGTTCGCGGGCCGCTCCGCGAGCCGCCGCATGAAGTACGGATACCAGTGCTTTCCGTAGGGCACGTAGACGCGCATATTATAGCCCGCGCGCGCCAGCTTCTCCTGTAAATCCCGCCGCACGCCGTAGAGCATCTGGAACTCGAAAGCCTCTTTGCCTATGCCTTCGCGCTCGGCGTAGTTCACGGTCGCGTCAATCATTCGCTCGTCGTGCGTGGCTATGCCGTGATAGGTGCCGCTGGAAAGAAGCAGCTGCATGACCTTCACGTAGTTCGCGTCAACATCCTTTTTATCCGCGAAGGCCACGTCCGGCCCCTCGTTGTACGCTCCCTTGCAGATGCGTATGCGCGCCGGAACCTTCAGTAGCTCTTCGGCATCTTTGAACGTGCGGTAAAGATAGGATTGAAGCACTATGCCTACGTCGTTGAGGCCGAACTCCGCGCGCAGCCGTTTGAAGATGTCAATCGTCACCTGCGTCACGTTCGACGCCTCCATGTCCACGCGCACGAAGTTCCCGCGACGCGCGGCGTCTTCCACCACCTTTCGCGCGTTCGTGTAGGCCAGCTCCGGGTCAATCTCAAGACCGAACTGCGTGAGCTTGATGGAGACGTTCGAGCGTATGCCCGTCTCGTCTATGCGCTCCAGAATCCGCAGGTACTCGCTCACCTCTGCTTCTGTCTCGGCGCGGCTCTCGACCGACTCGTTCAGGTGGTCGAAAGAGGCCGTAGCGCCTTTGGCGTTGATGGCGCGTATGGCAGAGATGGCCTCTTCTATGTTCTCGCCCGCGACAAAACGGGTCGTCATGCGCTTGAAGGGAGCAAAGCGCGTGGCGAAATCTTTCAAGCCTTCCTGCCGCGAAAGGAAAAGGAGTGCGTTTCTTGTAACCATTTAACCTTAGTGATGAGTACTCATCACTTCCTTTTCTTGTCACTCGTCACTTATCACTGCTTCTGTGCTATGCTTGGCCCGCGAATGCGCTGGAAGCTATTAATCATCACTTCACTCGTCGCCGCAATCGTCGGCGCGGGCGGCTCGCTCGCTCTGGCGCTGGGCCTGACGGGCACGGCTCGTAGGCCTGCGGCGCTGGACATCTACGTAATCCTCATGCTGATTGTCCCGGTGCTGGCCGTCTTTTTCGCCACGCTCTTTGTCTATCGTCACACGGCTCGCTGGCGCAAAGCGCAGGCTCTCTCAACGGCGCTGCTCTCGATTCTCTTAACGCTCACAATGCTCATAGCGGGCTCCATGTTTTTAGCGCCCGGCGCTTCGGAGCAAGGGCCGCCAGCGCCGCCTCCGCGCAACACCACCTGACAAAAGAGCGAGTGTAAAAATTGAGAAGGCCCGAGAGCTTTCTACTGCGCGCCCGCATCACGCGGGCCCAGGCCAATCTCCTTCTGCACAGGCTTCAAAGCTTCTATGACGAAGCGTATGTGCTCGTCCAAATCCACGCCAAGCTCCTCCACGCCCTGCCGTATGTCGTCGCGGTTGACCGTTCGGGCGAACGCCTTGTCCTTCAGCTTCTTCTTGACGGACGAGACCTCAAGGTCGTCAAGGCTGCGCGTGGGCCGCACCAGCGCGCACGCCACCAGAAAGCCGCACAGCTCATCCGTGGCAAAGAGAGCGCGGGCCATCAAGGTATCTCTAGGGACTCCCGTATAGGTCGCGTGGCCCAGGATTGCCCTGATGACTCTGTCGGGATAGCCGCGACCGCACAGAATATTAGAGCCTGTAAAAGGGTGCTGGTCTGCGCTCGGAAACATCTCGTAGTCGAAATCGTGCAGGAGGCCGACGATGCCCCACTCGTTCACGTCCGCCTCCGGCCCGCCGTACTTAGGCGCGCACGCACGCATGGCAGTCTCCACTACAAGCGCGTGCTTGCGAAGGCTATCGCCCTTCGTGTACTCGCACAACAACTCCCACGCTTCCTGTCTATCGAGCATAATTCAGAATTCAGAACTCAGCCTTTCAGAATTTCCCTGGAAAGAACGATGCGCTGAATCTCGCTGGTGCCTTCGTAAATGGTCGTGACGCGCGCGTCGCGGTACATCCTCTCCACAGGGTAGTCGCGCGAGTAGCCGTTGCCGCCGTGAATCTGCACGGCTTCGGCGCAGACACGGTTGGCCGTCTCAGATGCGTAGAGCTTGGCCATCGCCGCGTAGTAGCCCGTGCGTTTGTCGTTGCGGTCTTTAAGCGCGGCGGCCCTGAGCGTCAGCAGCCGCGAGGCGTCGGTCTGCGTGGCCATGTCCGCCAGCTTGAATTGAATCGCCTGAAACTCTGCTATCGGCTGGCCGAAGGCGTGCCGCTCCTTGGCGTACTTGGTGGCTTCGTCCAGAGCGCCCTGAGCTATGCCTGTAGAGAGAGCGCCTATGCCTATGCGGCCGTTGTCCAGACTGTTGAAGGCCACGCGCAGCCCGTTGCCTTCTTCGCCAAGCACGTTCGCGGCGGGCACGCGCACGTCAGCGAAGCTCATCTCCGCCGTCTGCGAGGCGCGCTGGCCCATCTTGTGCTCTATGCTTGAGACTGTAAGACCCGGCGTGTCGCCTTCGACTATGAAGGCGGTGACGCGGTTCCTGCCTCCGTCCTGTCCGGTCACGGCCATGACTATGTAGACATCGGCGCGCCCGCCGCTAGTGACCCAAGACTTCGTGCCGTTGATGACGTAGTGGTCGCCGTCGCGCACGGCCTTCGTGCGAAGCGCGGCGGCGTCCGAGCCAGCCTGAGGCTCTGAAAGACAGAAGGCACCGAGGGATTCTCCGCGCGCAAGCGGGACAAGATATTTTCGCTTCTGCTCTTCCGTCCCGAAGCTCAGGATTGGATAGCAGACGACGGAGTTGGTGACGCCGACTATGACGCAGACGGACGCGTCGGCCCGCGCAATCTCTTCGAGCGCGACCGCGTAGGCCACGGCGTCGAAGCCCGCGCCGCCCCACTCTTCGGGGATAATCATGCCGAGCAAGCCAAGCTCTGCCAGCCCCTTCAGCTGCTCTTCGGGAAAGCGAGCCTCCTCGTCATACTGGTGAGCGCGCGGCGCAACCTCTGCGCGGACGAACTCGCGCACGCTCTGCTGCACCATTCGCTGCTCTTCGCTCAGCTCAAAGTCCACTTTCCTTCTCCTCTGTTGATTTAAGAGAAGCTAGCACGGCTGCGCTCTCGCAAACAAGTCGCGGAGAATCCACACAGCCTAATCTTTTCGTAATGATTGCAGGACGGCGATTCAAGGCGGGCACGCTTGTAGGGCGTTTCCCTCTTCAATTACAATAAACCTGCTCATCTGTCCCTGAGAGCAAGTCGAAGATGAAACCCCTGCTGCTCATGACTCTGGCCGCGTACGTGGTGGCGGCCGTCCATTACGTAGTCGCCTTTATGCACAAGCGACGCTCGTCAGAGCGAGTGGCTTTCATGTCGCTCGCGGTGGGCTTCGCGCTGCACACGGCGTCAATCATCACGGACTGGGTGGAGGACAACCACTACCCGCTCTTCGGACTCAGGGAGACTTTTTCGTTTCTGGCATGGACGCTCGTCGTAGCATATCTTCTAACGCTGGTGCTGACGCGCTATCGCACTCTGGCGCTCGGGAGCTTTACGCTGCCGCTCGTCTCCGTGCTCACTTTCATAGCCATGATTGCGCGCGACAAGGCGGCGGGGTCAAGCAGTCAGATAACAACGGCGGGCGGAGGCTCGTGGCTCTTCCCCGTGCACACGACGCTGCTACTGTTTGCCTACGCGGCCTTCTTCGTGGTCTTCGCGGCGAGCGTGATGTATCTGGTGCAGGAGCGGGAGCTGAGGAACAAGACCTTCAGCGCCTTCTTTCACAGGCTGCCGAGCCTGATGACGGTCAACGACATCGCGACGCACGCCGCAGGGATTGGATTCACTTTGCTGACTCTGGGCGTGCTGACAGGCATGCTCTGGTCTACGGAGCGCGACGGGCGGCTCTGGCACAACGACCCGAAGGAGATTTTCGCGGGCATCACGTGGCTGCTCTATCTGGTGCTGATACTTTACAGGTCTACGGCTAACTGGCGCGGGCGTCGCGCCGCGTGGCTCGGCGTGATAGGATTCGCGCTCGTCCTCTGCACCTTCTTCGGCGCACGACTGCTCGGAAGCTATCACGTGTTCGGATTTTGGATTTTAGATTTTGGATTTTGGATTGGAGGGGCGACGAACCTTGCCTAGATTCAAATCCGGTTTCCTTAATCTAAAATCTAAAATCTAAAATCGCTATGTCTATTCTTCTAGTCGGACTCAATCACAAAACCGCGCCCGTAGAGGTGCGCGAGCGGCTGGCCTTCACGGACGAGGCCTGCGCCGAAAGTTTGCGCGTGCTGGTGGACGGCCAGGTTGTGCGCGAGGGGTTGATAGTCTCGACCTGCAACCGCGTGGAGGTGCTGGCAGAAACCAGCGCGCCGCTCGCGGAGAGCTTCGACAGAATCAAGGGCTTCTTAAGCCACTCGCGCCGCATAGGCCACGACGATTTCGCCTCGCACCTCTACAGCCACGAAGAGGAGCAGGCCGTGCGCCACGTCTTTCGCGTAGCCTCAAGCCTTGACTCTATGGTCGTGGGCGAGCCGCAGGTGCTGGGCCAGGTGCGGCACGCCTACTCCATCGCCCTCGAAGCCGGAACGGCCGGGCGCATCCTGAACCGCCTCGTGCATCATGCCTTCCGCACGGCAAAGCGCGTCAGAAGCGAGACAGGCATCGCGGCCTCCGCCGTCTCAATCAGCTACATGGCTGTGGAATTGGGCCGCAAGATTTTCGGCTCGCTCAAGGGAAGCATGGTTCTTCTGGTCGGAGCGGGCGAGATGGCGGAGCTTTCCGCTCAGCACCTTGTCAACGCGGGCGCGAGCCATGTGCTCGTCACGAACCGCACTCATTCTACTGCCGAGCAGTTGGCGGCGAAGTTCGGCGGGCGAGCCGTCGCGTTCTCGGAGCTTTCAAAGCATCTGGCCGCAGCAGACATAGTCATCTGTTCCACGGGAGCCGAAGAGTACGTCATCACGTCAGAGATGGCGCGCGAATCTCTGGGAGCCAGGCGCAACCGTCCTTCCTTCTTCATAGACATCTCCGTGCCGCGCAACGTAGACCCGCGCATAGGCGAGATAAACAACCTCTTCGTGTTCGACATAGACGACCTTGAATCGGTCATCGCCTCTAACATACGTGAGCGAGAGAAAGAGGCGGAGCGCGCAGAGCTGATAATTGACTCCGAAGTCATGCAGTTTCAACAGGCCCTAAGGGCGCTCGACATAGGGCCTACCATCGGAGCGCTCCGACAGAAGATGCAGGAGATGGCGCGTCAGGAGCTTGAGCGCCACCGGCACAAGCTAGGGCCGCTCACCCCTGAACAGGAGAAGGCCATCGAATCGCTCCTCATCTCGACGGTCAACAAAATATCTCATCCCGTCATGCACCGCATGCGCCGCTCCTACGACACGGGCAGCGAAGAGAACATACAGGCGTGGCGCGAAATCTTCGGTCTGGAAGAATAGGGCTTGAAGGATTCAGTGCTGACAATCGGGTCGCGCGGCTCAAGTCTTGCGCTCTGGCAGGCCAACTGGGTCAGGGACGCTTTGATGTCCCGGCACGAGGGGCTTGAAGTCCGCATAGAGATAATCAAGACCTCAGGCGACATGATGCGCGACGTGCCGCTCGTGGTCATAGGCGGCAAGGGAGCTTTCACCAAGGAGATTGAGGAAGCCCTACTCGACGGGCGCATAGACCTCGCTGTTCACTCTCTGAAAGATTTGCCGACCATATTGCCCGGCGGGCTTCAGCTCTCGGCCATTACGGAGCGCGAGGATGCGCGGGACGCCCTGATTCTTCGCGCAGACAGTTCTCCCGAGCAAGCCTCGCTCGATTCGCTGCCCCGTGGCGCGGTCGTAGGCACTTCGAGCCAGCGTCGCATGGCGCAGCTACTTCATCTTCGCAAAGACATCCGGATTAAAGACCTGCGCGGCAACGTGGACACGCGGCTCAGAAAACTGGACGAGGGAAGCTACGACGCAATCATACTGGCGTCCGCAGGGCTGCGCCGCCTCGGCTACGGCCACCGCATCAGTCAGGCCATACCGACGGAAAGCATTCTGTCTGCCGTTGGACAGGGCGCGCTCGCCGTAGAGACTCGCGCGGACGATGCGCGAACGATTCATTTTGTCTCGCCGCTTAATCACGAGCCAACGCGGCTGGCCTGTACTGCCGAGCGGGCGCTCCTTCGTGCGCTCGGCGGCGGCTGCCAGACGCCCATAGCCGCGCATGCTGTGATTGACCGAGACCATTTGAGGCTCGACGGACTCGTCGCAAGCGTGACGGGCGATTCAATCATACGCGATAGATTAGAAGCCGAAGCGGCTCGTGCGGAAGAGGCTGGCGTGAAGCTCGCTCATCGACTGCTTGAGCTTGGCGCAACATCTCTGCTCACTGAAATGGCGAAGTAGAGAAATTTAACAGGGATGGACAGGATGAACAGGATAAAGAAGAAATGTTTTATCTTTTATCCTGCCTATCCTGTCTATCCCTGTTGTGAATTGAACAGCTAATTTAGGGACTTTAACAGAAAATCATTCACCCATGTCGCAACCCGAAGAAGTCATTTCTTCATCCGGCGTGAACGAGGCAGGCAAACAGCCTTTGCGTGACCGCACCGTTGTCATCACGCGTGCTTTGAAGCAGGCCGCGCCCTTTGCCGCCGCGCTCGAAGGCTACGGCGCGCGAGTCATCTACTGCCCTACAATCGAGATTGTAGAGCCTGAGAGCTTCACCCTTCTGGACGAGGCGATACAGAATCTCTACGGCTACGACTGGCTCATCTTTACCAGCGTGAACGGCGTGGACTACTTTCTTCGTCGTCTCTCGCATCTCGGTCATGACGTGAGCGAGTTGGACGACGTGAAGGTCTGCGCCATAGGAGAAGCGACCGCAGACCGTCTGCGCGAGGCGAGCATACACGTTGACGTGCTGCCCGAAGAGTTCAAGGCCGAAGGCATCTTCTCTGCTCTTGAAAGATACCTCGGCGGAATCGAAGCCTTCCGTGGCCAGAACTTCCTTATTCCACGCGCCGCGCAGGCACGCGACTTTCTGCCGCGCGCATTGGAGGCGGCTGGCGCTCGATGCGACGTAGTTCCCGTCTACAGAACAGTCGCGCCGCAGGATACGGAGAAGCGCCGCGTCGAAGCGCTGCTCGCGGGAGGCGCTGTTGACTGCGTCACCTTCACCAGTTCGTCAACGGTCAGAAACTTCGCAGAGCTTTTCGACACGACAGACCTGAGCAGCCTCCTCGCGGGCGTGCAGGTGGCCTGCATTGGCGACATCACCGCCTCTACCGCAGCCGAGCACGGCCTTCAGACAGACATACAGCCCCGTGAGTTCACAACCGATGCACTGGCCCGCGCCATAGCAGACTTTTACTCTAAAGTCTGACCTGTTTTTCTCCCTCAAACTTGATTTCCATCCCTTTATGCTAAACTTTCAATCATGGCAAAGGGACGCGTGCTGATTGTAGACGACGAACCGGCGGCGGCAGAGCCGCTACAGGAGATGCTGGCCGCGTGGGGCTACGAGACGATTGTCGAGGCGGACGGCGTGGCGGGCTTGCAGCGCGCCGAAGAGTTCCGCCCGCACGTCATCCTCGCTGATGTACTGATGCCGCGTCTTGACGGCTTCGGCCTCTTGAGAGAGGTTCGTGCGCGCTATCCGGAGATGGCAGTCATACTGCTCACGGGACAGGGCTCCATAGAGATGGCACTTCGCGCCATACAGGAAGAAGGCGCGTATCACTACTTCGAAAAGCCCATAGACATGCAGAAGCTCGGCCTCGTGGTAGAGCGCGCGGTGGAGTTCACGGAAGCGCGACGCGAGAACGAGTCGCTGCGCCGACAGCTGCGCGACCGTGGCGCGTTTGGAGAGATGGTTGGCGTGAGCGCGCCCATGCGCGGCATCTACGCGCTGATAGAGCAGGTCGCGCCATCGTCAGCATCCGTCCTTATCACCGGCGAATCCGGCACTGGCAAGGAGCTTGTCGCGCGCACGATTCATAACCTGAGCCCGCGCAACGACGCTCCCTTTGTCGCCATCAACGTCTCCGCGATTCCGGAAACGCTGATGGAGTCAGAGCTATTCGGTCATGAGAAGGGCGCTTTCACGGGCGCGGCATCCAGGAGGCAGGGCTGCTTCGAGCTTGCGAGCGGCGGCACGCTGCTGCTTGACGAGATAGCAGAGATGCCTACGCTGCTTCAGGCGAAGCTGCTGCGCGTTCTGGAAGAGCGAGTGCTTCGTCGTCTGGGAAGCACGCACGAGATTCCTGTGGACGTGCGACTCATAGCCGCCACCAACAAAGACCCGCACGAAGCGGTGCAGTCCGGCACCTTCCGCGAAGACCTGCTCTATCGCCTGAACGTCATCACTATACATCTTCCGCCGCTTCGCGAGCGAAAGGACGACATTCCTCTTCTGGCCCAGCATCTGGTGGCGCAGCTTTCGGAGCGACATCGTCGGCCCGCGCGCTTTCTCTCTCAGGGCGCGCTCGACGCGCTTCGCTCGCATAGCTGGCCCGGCAACGTGCGCGAGCTTAGAAACGCCATAGAGCGCGCCGTCATCATCTGCTCGGGCGAAGTGATAGAGCGCCACCACCTAGCGCCTTATCCCGTGGAGCAGCGCGCTCGCGTTCGCAGCGAGGACACGGTCACCTTTCCCGTAGGCACTCCCGTTGAAGCGGTCGAGCGCCAGATGATTCTTCGTACCCTTCAGAAGACCGGCAACAACAAGACGCGCGCCGCAGAGCTTCTGGGCATCAGCCTCAAGACCCTTCACAACAAGTTGCGCCTCTATCGCGACCGCAACCAGCTACCCGAAGCAGGTGTCGCGAGTGACAAGTGACTCTGTGACAAGATAGAATCCTCTTGCTTGTCACTTATCACTTGTCATTCATCAATGCTCTTATGTCTGTTGTGCTCTTCTTCATAGACGGGTTGGGAATCGGCACGCGCGGCGTCCATAATCCGCTCGACGGCCTCGAAGGCGCGGAGCCGCTGGCGGTTTTTCAGGACGAAGAGCCATCGCTTCCCTTTGACGGAATTCTTGCGCGCACGGACGCGACGCTCGGCGTGGAGGGCCGCCCGCAGAGCGCCTCGGGGCAGACTACTATCCTGACGGGCGTCAACGCCCCGCTCCATCTCGGCTATCACAAGCAGGGTTTTCCCAATAAGGCGCTGCTTGAGATTATAGAAGAGCATTCCATATTTTTAAGGCTCAAGCGCACCGGGATTGAGCCGAACACTTTCGCCAACGCTTACACGCGCCGCTTCTTCGACGAGCGCCCGCGTTGGGTCTCTGCCACGACCGCCGCCATGCAGGCCGCCGGGATGCGCTTCCGAGACCTGGAAGACCTTCGCCGTGGGCGCGCAGTCTTTCAGGACTTCACCAATCAGATGTTGACTGAAAGAGGCGAAGAGGCTCCCATCCGCACGCCCGAGGAGGCGGGTCGCATTCTGGCGGAGCTATCGCGTGAGCATCGCTTCACGCTCTACGAGTATTTCATCACGGACAAGATAGGCCACCTTCAGGAGATGGAGCGTGCGCGCGTTGTGCTCAAGGCGCTGGCAGAGATGCTTCGGACGCTGCTCGCCAATCTTGACCTGAAGCGCACGACCCTTCTCGTCACGAGCGACCACGGCAACATAGAAGACCTGTCTTCGAGGAATCACACGTTGAACAAAGTGCCCACGCTCGTCTGGGGCGCTCAAGCTGAAAGAGTCGCGCGTCGCATCAAGTCGCTCGCGGACATTACGCCAGCAATCGTGGAAACTCTGGAAGCCGAAGCCTGAGCCTATGAAAAATTCGGACACGCCTGCCCAAGCCAATCAACCGGGCGAGCTTCATCTTCATCCTGTGCGCGCGGACATAAACGACCGTCGAGAAATCTTCGGCTGGATTATGTACGACTGGGCGAACTCCGCTTTTTTCACGACGGTCGTCGGCGCTCTCTTCGGCCCGTATCTTACGGTGCTGGCCCAATCGGCCGTAGGCAAAGGCGGCACCGTCCTGAGCTTTGGCCCGCTTGGCGCTGTGACGGCCGAGTCTCTTTCCACCATAGCTGTCTCCGTCTCGGTCTTTCTTCAAATCTTTACTCTGCCAATTCTGGGCGCATTAGGCGACTATTCGGATTTGAAAAAGCGCCTGATGATAATCTTCTGCTACGTAGCCGTGGTGGCGACCTGTTCCCTCTTCTTTCTGCAAATGGGCTGGCACCTCTTCGGAGCGGCCATGTTCATCCTCGCCAACGTCTCCTACGGCGCGAGCATAGTCTTCTATAACGCGTATCTTCCGGACATAACTTCCGAAGACCAGCGCGATAAGGTTTCGAGCCGTGGGTTCGCGGCAGGCTATCTGGGCGGCGGGCTGCTGCTGGCGCTGAATCTGGTGCTGGTACAGGGGGCCGAAAGGCTCGGCATCTCTGCCGGGATGGCAGTCCGCCTCTCCTTTCTTTCGGCGGGACTCTGGTGGGGAGGCTTCGCCGTCTTCACCTTCCTGCTGCTGAAGAATCGACCGGCCTCAAAAGCACTGCCGCCAAACCACAGCTATTTCACAGTAGGGTTCCGGGAGTTTGCCTCTACGTTTCGAGAGATGCTGAGAAACCGTCAGGCGCTACGCTACCTGATAGGCTACCTCACTTATAACGACGGGATTCAAACTGTGATAGGAGCGTCGGGCGTCTTCTTAAGCCAGGAGCTTTTCGAGTCTCGCGGGCTTGCGACGCCGCCCTCCTTTCTGCTGAGCATCTTCCTGATGGTTCAGTTCGTCGCCATCTTCGGGGCGCTCCTTTTCGAGCGCGTGGCCGCGTGGCTCGGCACGAAGAGAGCGATTATCATCTCGCTCATCATCTGGGCAGGGATAGTCATATACTCTTATGCTGTGCTTTCGACCGTGCGCGAGGCGTGGGTCATGGGCGCTCTGATTGCGATTGTATTAGGCGGGTCGCAGGCGCTCTCTCGCTCGCTCTTCTCGCGCATGATTCCGGAGGGGCGCGAAGCCTCCTTCTTCGGCATCTACGAAGTATCGGAGCGCGGAACGTCGTGGATTGGCCCGCTCGTCTTCAGCATAGTCGTAGCGCGCACGGGCTCCTATCGACAGGCGATTCTCTCGCTCATATTCTTCTTCATAGCGGGCTTGCTGATTCTTGTCTTCACGAACACGGACAGGGCCGTGCATGAGGCCGGGAACTACCTGCCGGAAGAGATAAAGGGTAAGGCTGAAGCGCCCACGGCTTAACCTTTGGCCGAGCGGCGCGTGGCCTGAGGCTCGGAAGCCGCGCTCTCAAGACACGTCGTGGAGCAATAGACGGAAGACTTCCCTCTTAACTTCAAGGCGCGTCCCGAAGGAATCCACGTCCCGCAAGCATTGCAGCGCACCAAGCGGTCAGGCTCGCTCTGTCTTGTAGCCGCAACAGATGATGCGCCTTCCGCGCCCTTCGTCATGCGGTAGAGGCTGCGGGTGATGCCGAAGATTTGGCGCACCACTGGAAAGTAGCGGCGCATGCGCCAGAGTATAAGAAGATAGAAGATGAGGGCTATGACGCCTAGGATTACCAGGTACTTCAAACAATCACCCTACTCTCAGGATTTCGTCCCCGTCTGTGCCAGCAACGCCTCAAGGTCTCGAAGCGCAGGGTTATTCGGATTCACGCTGCGCAAGTTCTCTATGGTCTTCTCCGCTTCCTTGCGATTCCCCGTCTTAATCAGCGCCGTCGCAAGATTCTGCAACGTCTGCTCGTGACGCGGGTCAATCTCAAGCGACTTGCGGTACTCGCGTATGGCGCTCTCGGGGTCTGAAGGCTGGCCGAAGTAGAAGGTAAGCCCCAAATCCGTGCGCACGTTCACGTCCCTTGGGTCAAGCTCAAGCGCCTTCTGGTAGTAGATGCGAGCCTCTGCAAAGCGCGCCGCATCTCCCATCTGCCCCATGTCAAAGAGCGCGTTCGCGAGCGAAACAATCGTGCTCCTGTCGTTGGGATTAGCCTCGACCGCGCGTTTCAGAAAGCGAGCGGCGTCCGGCAGGTACCTTGGGTCGCGCGTCTGGTTGGCATAAGCGTAGAGCGCCATGCCGAACCTCTTCTGTAGCTCCACGTCTTCGGGGCGCGAGTCAGTGGTCTGTATGGCCTCTCGTATCTCCTGCTCGGAAAGCTGCTGCGCGGAGGCGGCTCGCCCCTGCGTCGTGGGAGCAGAAGCATTTGACGTGGCGGCTTGAGTGGCAGCTACATTCTCGCGCCTGCCCGTGGAGTTGGCCAGCATGAAGCCCAGTACGAATCCCGCCAGGAGTCCTGCGGCCAAAAAAAGTAGGTTGCGTGCGTTCACTTTATCGAAATTCTAATCACGAACGGGACTGTCTAATAAAGTGAAGTGTAACAAAAGGCTTATCAAAAGGCGACGCGCGCCGCTTACCGTTCAAGTAAGCAGCGCGCGTCTCGTTTTTGAGAGTCTCTTAATCGTCGCCGGAGTTTGATTCCGGGCCTGTGTAGGGCAGGTCGTGCTCGCGCCGGCGCGGCAGAGGGTCTGTCGCGCGACGCCTCGGCGTAGTAGGCGCGGCCCTGCGGTCAATCGTGCCCGGAGGCAGACGCTTTCCCTTGATGGCCTCTTCCAATATGCGTGTAATCTCCTGCGAGAGCGTGCGATGCTCCGCTTTGGCGCGCTGCTGCAAGGCATCCTTGAGGTCGTTAGGCACGTAAGCGCCTATGAAGACCCCTTTACGGTTCGCCATATTCTTCCTGCTTCTCCTTCGCTGATTTAAGGGGAGTAAAGCTACTCTAGAAAAGCCTGTCGCCTAAGAACGAAAATTAAAGTAATGCATGCGAGAGAGCAGGTCTGTAAGCCGAATTCTGTTCCCCGGCTTCCCGAAGGAAGGACGGGGCGGCGATCATTCATCTAGGCCATTTGTCGCCAAATGGCTCAAGCGACCTACCCGGAGGTCGTGCGCCGGGAGCCCGTAAGGCTTCCGACAACTCGGGCGGGCAGCCCTCGTTGACGCCTCCCTATTTGGTCTTGCACCGCGAGGAGTTTGCCTGGCCGCGCATGTTGCCACACGCGCCGGTGCGCTCTTACATTAAGCCCGGAACGGGGCCGCACCGTTTCACCCATCACCCGCTGCCCCACATCCCGAAAGATGAAAGGCCCGCTGGCTGGTCTATTTTCTGTTGCACTTGTCGTCGCCGCGCGAAACCCGAAGCGCTCCTTATAAGCGCCTCCTTTCTCGCACGACGCCCAGCCGTTAGCTGGCTCGCTGCCCTGTAGTGTTCGGACTTTCCTCTCCCTCGCCCGCCCCTCAAAGGGGAGGCGCGGCAGCGACCGCCCGACCTGCTCTCCTGCAAGGCTGGCAGATTATAGCAAGCAATGTTCAACACGTACAGCACAAAATCATTACGTGTTTGAACCTGCCATTAGATGAAAGAAAAGGCGCTCGGGATGGTCTCCCAAGCGCCTAAATCTTTTCATACAAGCAGTTAAAGAAAAGGGTGCCGACCTTTTTCTCTTACTGCTGCTGGTAACTGTTGCCGTTGCTGTCCTGATAGGAGAGCGTGTGGCGCGTCGTCAGGTTCGTGTCCGCAGGAAGATTCGGCCGCAGGCGGACGCCTATTCTCAGCACGGCCGTGTCGCCCGGGGCAAGGTCTGCGACTCGCCAAGTCAGCTTCTGGCCCGTGCCGGGCGCATCCTGTTGATTCAGAGTCGGGTCGGAATTGACGAACTCCAGAGCCTCCGGCAGCGTCTCCGTCACGACAAGGTTCTTCGCCAAGCCGCTTCCCTGATTGACCAGCACGAGGCGGTAGTAGATGGCGTCGCCGGGCGCGGAGGAATCAGAGACCTGCTCGGTTCTCACCAGCACGCGAGGCGTGCCTACGGTCAGCACTGAGCTTGCTTCGTTGGCCACGCGACCGCTGGCCAGAGAGCGAGCCACCACGCTGTAGTTATACTGCGTGCGGTCTGGAGCGTTAGATGGAATCGGCACCTTCAGGAGCATCAGGAACTGGCCGTCGCGCGCGGCAAGCGGCGGCGTCTGAGTCACAATAGGCTCGCTGTCCTGATGCAGGCCGTCGCCGTTTGTGTCAGCGTAAGCTACGGCGGCAGGCGCACCCACTCCCGTGATTCTAAGCTCAAAGGCGTCTGTGCTGTTGCCAAGGTTTCGCACGACGAACGGAATGTAGTTGGTGTCGCCGGGCGTGACGGTCAATCCCGGCGAGACTGCGTCCACGCGCACGCGCGGGACTTTGCCCACGGAGATGGTCGGGCTGTCGAAATTCGAGGCGTAGGGCAGGCTCTGCGTCCTCATCATGCCTCGTCCGAGAGGGTTCGTCCCGGCCATGGCTTCGGGCAGAGCGCGCAGCGTCACGGTTATCTCTTTCGAGTCGCGCCCGCCGAGGTCGCCAAGCGCCCAGATGGCCGTGCGCGAAGGCGGGTCGTAAGCAACAGGCGCGGGACTAGCTTTGACAAGCTCGAAGTTCGGGTTGAAGACGAAATCCGCTCGCGACGAGCGTGCAGACGTGGAGCCTATGTTTCTGACCATTATGGTCTGCGTGAAGGTGTCGCCCGGCATCACGGACGCCTGCGACACATTCGAGTTGGCGGAAAGAGCGGGCGCGGCCACGTTGATTGCTCCGTCCACTATCTTCAGCACCTGAAAGTCGCTTTGCGAAGCCGCGCGCACGAAGAACCTTCTCTGCTGCCCGTCCGTGGCAGTCTCCGGCACCTTCACCTTGAGCATGACTTCTATGGAGCCGCCGCGCGCAAGCTGCGGCGTAACAAGAATAGGAAGCCCCGTGTCTGAAGTCTGCGCTCCTGCGAGACTGAAGGCGGGCTGGTACTCCGCCGGCAGGTCTGTCTCAAGCCGGAACTGGTCTTCCTTGTTTCCAGTGTTCGTGATGGTGACGGGCACCTGCACGAGCGCGCCGGGCGAAGCCGTCTCGCTGGTCTTGCGCAGCGCCAGAGCAAGGCTAGGCACCTGTCTGACCGTCAGCGTCAGGCCCGAACTTTGCGCCGGTTGGGACGGCTCGGTCGAAGGCGTTTCGGTCGGGGTAGAGGGCTGTGTTGTTGGCTGTGTCGCTACTGGCGGCACGGTGTTGCGCGGCGGCGTGTTGACGGCCAGTTGCGTGTTAGCATTGGCATTCGTGTTGGACGGCGAAGTTACTGTCCTGGACTGATTGGTGTTAGTAAGCGCCTGCTGCGGCGGCACCTGTCTGCCCCTGCGCCTTCTGCCCCTGGGGTTCTGTGCTATCTCGGGCGAAGTGTTGGCCTGACTCTGGTTTGCCGACGGCGGCGGGTTATTTATAGTCAACCCCGGATTGTTCGTAGTTCTTCTGCTGCTCTGCGCCGAAGTGTTGGCTGACGCGCCCGATATAATATAAGGAGTCGGAGTGACGACAGGCGCGGGCGTCTGTTTGGGCTGAGCCGCGACTGGCGTTGCCGTAGTCTTTGCCTCCGTCGTAGGCGGTGTCGTCGTCGTTGTAGTAGTGCGGCGCGCAGATGCTTCGCGTCGCGCGGCCTGCATCTCGCCCTCGTAGATTTCCGCGAACGGAGTGTCCTTGATGGTGCGAAGGCGCTGGCCTACGGCTTCCGCGTCCTGAAACTTGCCCAATTGCATGTAGGAGCGGCCGAGCCACAGCAGCGTCAGGTCTGTGATAATGCTGTTGGGATAGTTCTTGAGAAAATCCTTGAGGACGGTGGCGGCCTGGTCGTAGCGCCCCTGGTTGTAGAGCGTCTGGCCGCGCGAGAACATGGCCTGCTCGGCGTCGCTCGGCACATCCGACTGCTGCTCCTGCTGAGTCGCCGCCAGGATGTCAGGCACGCATAAAGGCATTAAGGGAGCCAGCAGAAGCGCTGCTGTCAGAGCCCACACTCCCGTTCTATTTGGGGTTGTCAAAGTCTTATCCCTCCGGGGAAGAAGGTGCATGGCTTGAAATCTGATAAAAGACAAAAAATTTTCTAGTGATGATACCTGAACCAGAACTGCCGGATAGCGGAGGCGTTCGTCTCGCGGCACAGCCCACATCATACTGTTTTCATGAGCATGAAAACAAGACAAAAGTAGT
>DATELK010000041.1:0-14363 GCA_035276685.1 Pyrinomonadaceae bacterium
ACTTTAGCTAATACCCGCCCGCTACCGCAGGCGGTACTGACCTGTTTGGCTAAAGTGCAGCAAATATTAAGGTTGTGCAATATATTGAGGGGATTATGCAGACTTGAATAAAAATTATTCAAGTCTGCTTTGGAGTAGTGCAGACTTGAATTGAAGCAATTCAAGTCTGCATAAGAGTAATTCAAGTCTGCTTTGGAGCTATGCAGACTTGAATCGGAGTAATTCAAGTCTGCTTTAGAGTAATTCAAGTCTGCATAGCTCCAATTCAAGCTTGAATAGCTCCTGTACAAGTCTGCACAGGAGCTATTCAAGTCTGCTTTGCTCTAAATCAAGCTTGTCTCAGAGCAATTCACATCTGCTTTACGGCTTAGGTGGTTATCTGCGCTACGTCTATGTTGTACTTTCTGATTTTGCTGTAGAGACGCGGGCGATAGATGCCGAGCAGATTGGCTGCGGCCTGCTTGTTGCCGTTGGTTCTCTGTAGCGTCTTCTCTATGACAAGCTTTTCTATCTCTTCGAGGGTCATGTTGGGCGGCACGTCCCATGCTCCCGCCTGTGCGCCGCCTTCCGGGACGCTGCCGTTGTCGAAGGGCAAATCAACAGGCTCTATCTTGTTCGCCTTCGCCAGCAGGACTGCGCGCTCTATCACGTTCTGCAACTCGCGCACGTTGCCCGGCCATTGATGCGCGAAGAGTCTTTGATAGGCCGCCTGCGAGACTCCCGTTATCTGCCTGTCGTACTTATGCGCGTACTCTTTCAGGAAGTGGTCTGTCAGAAGCTGTATGTCCTCGGTTCTTTCTCTTAAAGGCGGGACGTGAATCGTAATCGTTGAGATGCGATAGAAGAGGTCGTCACGAAGCAGCCCGTCGCGTATCGCGTCCGCAGGGAGCCTGTTCGTTGAAGAGATTAGACGAAAGTCCACCGCATAGGTTTTCTCAGAGCCTACCTTGCGGTAGCTGCGGTCTTGCAGGACGCGCAAGAGCTTAGGCTGAAGCTCTACGGGCATCTCCGCTATCTCGTCTAAAAGCAGAGAGCCTCCGGCAGCGTGCTGCACGAGTCCCTCTTTGTCCGCGTGCGCGCCCGTGAAGGCTCCCTTCGTGTGGCCGAAGAGCTCACTTTCGATTAGCTCTTTCGGAAGCGCGGCGCAGTTGACCTTGATGAAGGGCTTCTTGGCGCGCAGCGAGTTGTAGTGAATGGCGTTGGCGATTAACTCTTTACCCGTGCCGCTCTCGCCTACTATGAGCACGTTCGCGTCACTCTTTGCGACAGATTCAATCGTCTCGTAGATGGTCTGCATCTGGCGACTTGCGCCTATGATGTTGAAGTACTCCGCGCGCGTCGAAAGCTGGCGGCGCATTGATGCCGTCTCTTCACGCAGCTCACGGCTCTCAAGAGCGCGCTCGACTAGCGGCAACATCTGCTCGAAGTCGAAGGGCTTCTCTACAAAGTAGAACGCGCCCGCCTTAGTTGCTTCCACCGCGCGAGCAACAGTCCCGTATCCCGTCACCACAATCACTTCCGTAGAAGGATGCGTGTCCTTCATGTGGCGCATGACCTCTAGGCCGTCCATGTCCGGCAATTGCAGGTCGCAGATAGCCAGATGATGACCGCCACGGTCAAAGAACTCTATGGCCTCGGCTCCCGTTGCGGCAGTGTCAACCGTGTAACCTTCCTCGGCCAGATTCTGCTTCAGAGAATCGGCCATCATAGGCTCGTCATCAACCACCAGAATGCGTGCGTCTTTACGTTCCACCTCGTATTCGCTCCATTAAAGCAAAGTCAGAAGGCAGAGTGCAGAATGATGAATGAAGATAGATTCTTTCTTTTCATTCATCACTCTGCATTCTGCCTTCTGCATTAATTGGCAGTCGCACCGTGAGAGCGTTCGCTTCAAAGCGAGCCTCTCCGCCGTGCGCCTCTATGATTTTCGCCGCCAGAGACATGCGTAGCGCGTCGCTTCCGGCGTAAGAATGAAATGGGTCGGTCGCGGACTTCAGCCCGCGCCATTCTATAAGTGCCTGTGGCTCGGCTTCCGATTCGATTCGCTTGAGAGAGACCGCAGGCGGCTCTGAATCCTCTTTGCCTGCGGAGAGAGCCTGCGCGCCCGTGTGTATGGCTTTCAGTGCATCCGTGAGCGCAGCCGCATCAAATTCGCCCCTCAATGACTCGCTGCTCTCCGTCAATTCTCCCGTCGCGTTAGTGGCTTCCGCGAGCAGCGCGGAGAGATTAACTCCCGGCTGGCGACGCAACTCTACGGGTCTGCCCAGACGCACCAGCGTCGTCATATCAAGAGCCGCGCGCTCAAGCCCCTGAATCAACTTCACCACCGTCTCTCGCTCGTCCTCCGGGCGCTCGGTCTTCTCCATGCGCTTTCGCAGGAACGTGGCATAGAGTTTGAGACCATTTAGCTGGTTTTTCAGGTCGTGAACGATTTGTACGGAGGCGCGGCCAAGCTCCGCCAGCGTGCTTGCGTCTGTTACCTCCGATTTTAGCGGCTTCATATTGGTCACGTACCTTCAGCTTGGGGCCTTAACGCCACCGAAGACGGCAGTTAAGTCTGCTATCTTCCGTGTACGAAATAGACCCAAAGAGTATATGTTTGTGTGTCACGTTTCGATGCGGCATCTTAACAAAAAAACGCAGCGTATGCTAGTCATGCAGTAAGTCAGGTTAGTCCGCGCTTGTAACTTGGGAACTCGGTAGATGAGCGATAATCGTCAGAGAACCGTCATGGTGGTAGAGGATTTTGAAGATAACCGCTTCATGATGAGACGTTTATTAGAGATGAGCGGGTATCGTGTCGTGGAGGCCGTCAACGGCGAGCAGGCCATAGAGATTGCGAGCCGCGAGAGGCCGCATCTGATTCTGATGGATTTGAGCCTGCCGCTTCTGGACGGGCTGGCCGCCACGCGCCGCATACGCCAGAACGAAGAGCTGAAAAGAGTGCCCATCATAGCCGTCTCCGCGCACGACACCTCGGATTTCCACGCGGACGCGCTCGCCGCAGGCTGCAACGATTACGTCACCAAGCCTATTGATTTCGAGCAGCTTGAGCAGCTTCTGCACCGCCTCTTGCCGCCCGAAGGCGAAGAGAGCGCCACGGCTTAAGCCAATAGCTTTCCGGCCCCTTTAGACCTTTACCTTTCCCATGCCTGAGCGATTCGAGACACTGATTAGAGAGCACGAGGACGCCATAGTTCGCGCCTGGGCCGACCACATCTACGCCGAGCGCCGCACGGGCCTGGGCACACTGCTCTCCTACGAACAGCTTGTAGACCACCTGCCGGACATGCTGAGGGAGCTTTCGCGCCTGATTGACCGGGGCTCGGACAGTCGAGAGATTCTCGATACAGTCCGCCGTCTGCGCTCCTTCGCGCAGGTGCGCTTTTACCAGGGCGCGCTCATAGATGAAGTGGCACATGAGTTGATACTTTTCCGGCAGGTTGTAGAAGATTTTCTGTGGCGTGAAGCGTTTGCGGTCACCGAAGAGGACTGCCGAAGGCTTCACGGAGCGCTCAGGCGTGTGGGCCGTTTTGTAGATGAGATGCTGGTGCAAACCGTGTTGATTTACGCGGCGTCGCTGCGGCCGCCTGTAGAGACCCGAAGCTCCGTTTGGCCGCCTCCGCGCAGGCGACGTACGGACAGGCCGTTCACGGGCGATTAGAAGAGTCGGGCGATTAGAAGAGTAATGATAAGGCTGAAGAGAACAATACCGCTGCTGCACAGCGTACGCATCAGGCTGCTGGTGATGCTGGCGGTGCTCTCTCTGCCTCTGCTTATCATCAGCCTCATGCAGCTCAGCAACTATCGCCGCAGCGTGCAGGAGCAGGACGCGACCATCGCTCGCATAGAGGCGACTGCGGCGCGCGGCATACTGGCATCATGGCTTGAGACTCATCAGGATTTGGTGAACCGCCCCGAGGCGCTGACACCGGCCGCGAGCGACGACCTGTACCGGCGCTTTCAACAGAGGCTCTCGCCTGACGCTGGCACTCTCATCTACATCTTCGACAGGAAGGGGCGCATCGTTCCCAACCCTGCGAGCCCGGGCACCAGCATAAATCTTCTGGACCTGCCTCAGCAGCCGGGGCGCTGGAAGTGGGCGGACGGCACGGAGCGCATGACCATGACGAGCCGCGCGGAGCCCTTCGGCTGGACTGTGGCCGTAGGCGTGCCGCTTGCCGAAAATAATTTGACGGGCGGCTCCGTCCTGAAGCTCACAGCGACGTGGGCCGTGGCGCTTCTGGCCTCAATCCTTCTTGGCGTGTGGGCCGTGGGACGCTTCACCAAGCCTTTGCGTAAGCTGGTCACGTCGGCCTCGACTTTAGGCGAAGGGAACCTGCGAGAGCGCGTCGAAGTCGAGACCGAAGATGAAGTAGGCGCTCTGGCCGAAGGCTTCAACGCGATGGCGGAGCACCTTGAGACCAAGTTCAAGGAGCTGCAAACACAGAGCGCCTTCATAGAAGAGGTCATGGACGGCCTGCCCCTGGGCGTGCTCGTGCTGGACAAGAGCCTGATTGTCAGGAAGACCAACCCCATGTTCGCACGCGCGCTCGGAAGAGAAGTTGAAGACCTGACGGGACGCGGTCTATACGAAGCCGCTGCGGGGCTAGCCATCTTAAGCGACGTGGTTGAGGACGTGCGCCGCACGCGCAAGCCCTTCGTCACTTACGGCCTGCCTCTCAGTCTTGTGCCGCGAAGCGCGGAGGATGAAAAGGAAGCTCGCTTTGAGCCTAACTTCTGGGACATAACCATCTGGCCCACTACGGAGCGCTCAGCCAGTCGCGGCGACCTGATACTGATTCTTTCGGAAGTGTCGAAGCGCGTGCGCGCGGAGCGCCTCGCGACCTCTGCTTTCGCTGCTGAGAGAGAGCGCGCCGCAGAGCTTGAGAGCGTCATCAGCCAGATGAACGAAGGCGTCATCATCATAGACCGCCACGGGCGCTACAAGGTCAACCCGGCCGCGGCGGAGATAATGGGACGCAAGCCGAGCGAGTTCCGCGACGGTGCCGAAGCACTGATAGAAGACTTCGTGCTTCGCGACCTTGAAGGAGAAGAGCTGCCGCTCTCAGCCTCGCCGCTTTATCGCGCGCTCAGGTTGCGCGAGAGCATCTCCGGCGAGCAGGTGCGCGTAGTTCGACCGGGCGGCGAGATGCGCGTCATTGCCATCTCCGCCACGCCTCTCATGGACGAGCAGGGCGACGCCGTGGGAGCCGTGGCCGTCTTCAGAGACACCACCGAAGAGGTGCACCAGCACGACGAGCTTGTGGCGGCATACGACCGTTTGCGCGAGCACGACCGGCTCAAGTCCGCCTTCGTCTCGAACGTCACGCACGAGCTGCGCACGCCGCTCAACGTCATCATAGGCCTGTGCCAGCTTCTACAGCGCGACCCGCAGCTTCCGCTCGCGCCCCTGCAATCGGAAGCGGTCATGCGTATGGAGCGCAACGCCCGCTCGCTGCTTGAGCTGGTCAACGACCTGCTGGATTACTCTCGGCTTGAGGCGGGGCGCTCCGCGCTTCACCTGGAAAAGTTTGAGGTCGCGGATTTGGTCAAAGAGATAATTGACGACTACGGCACGGAAGTCGAGAGCAAGAAGATAGACTTGAAGACCGAAGTCTCGCCCGAGCTTGGGCCTGTGCTGATGGATAGGTACAAGCTCTCGCAGGTGCTCTCTAACCTCGTCGGCAACGCCATCAAGTTCACCTCTTCCGGCACGGTGACCATCGCTTGCAGGCCGCTCGACGCCGAGCGCTGGTGTCTGGAAGTGAGCGACACGGGCATAGGCATCTCGCGCGACGCTCTGGCTTATATCTTCGACGAGTTCCGGCAGGTGGACGACCGTCTGGCGCGCTCCTACGGCGGCACTGGGCTGGGCCTCGCCATCACACGCAAGATTGTGGAGCTGATGGAGGGAGAAATCAGCGTCGAGAGTCGTCCCGCGCAAGGGAGCCATTTCCGCATCACCTGGCCGCGAGTGGTGCGCCAGCGCACCGGCACGGGCTCGCTCGTGGAAAAGAACCCTGCGGCGACTTTCAGCCCGGCAGACTTGCGCTCTCGCGCGCTTTGATTAAAATTAGGACTCGCCCGGAAAAAACCCCCTTAAGCTGTTACTGCCCGTTTCACGCGAAAGGAACAGAGAGATGATGTATAGGAGTTTGAGAATCGTCTCCGTCTGGTTTGCCATTCTCGTCTGGGCCTGTGTGGCTTGCGCGCAGGACGAGGTTAAGTATAAAGAGCTTCCAAATTTTCACCGCATCAACGCTGGCCTTTATCGCGGCGGTCAGCCCAAAGAGGGCGGCTTCGAGCGGCTGGCCGCGCTGGGCATCAAGACCGTCATCAACCTGAGAGACGACGACAAGCATGAGGTTGCCGAAGAGAGGGAAGTGCGCGCTCTGGGGCTGCGCTATTTCAACGTGCCGCTCAACGACCTGTTCGGCAGGCCTAGCGACGAACAGGTCACTAGCCTGCTCTCCATCATCAACGCGCCTGAGAACCAGCCCGTCTTCGTTCATTGCAGGCGCGGCTCAGACCGCACTGGCACCGTGATAGCCGTCTATAGAATCGAGCATGACGGCTGGACAAGCGAGCAGGCCAAGGCGGAAGCCAAGCGCTACGGCATGGGCTTCTGGGTGATAGGCATGAAGGACTACATCAATGACTATTACCGGCGTCACCTGCTGACGAAGGCCGGGGTCTCGAAAAAGTAGAGTCCGGGACAAAGCAGGATTTTTCAACCAAACCCTCTGGACAAGCGTTATGTTTCTTATCAAGAGCAATCGAACAAAACAGTTGAAGGCGCGTCCGCTGGCGGTCGCTCTCCTAGGCTTCTGCCTGCTCTGCCTGTCCGCCTGCGGCGGCACCTCGCAGCAAAGCAGTGCGCCGCAGCTCATACGCGCGGGCTCCGCCGATTATGAAAAGTACCAGCCGCTCATCAAGATTGATGACGTGGAGGCAACGGAAGCTACGCGGGCCGTGGGCGACATAGTGATGACTCTCTTCGGCACCGTGCGCAACTTCACGGGCCGCACCCTGAACGGTCTTGAGATTCGCGTCTCGGTCGTTGACCTCGAAGGCAAGCCCGTAAGGGAGCGCACGCTGATGGTGATTCCCAATCAAAAGCCGGAGCTTGATAACAACCAGACCATGAAGGCGCAGGCGCTTCTGGAAGGCATCAGCAAGAACGCCACACGCGCCAACATCAAGATGGAAGTCACAGGCTTCAGCTTCAAATAATTCGCTCTTTCAAATGGAGATTAGGATAGACGACCTGCGGGGGCCGGAGATACAGGAGCTTTTGCAGGAGCATCTTCGCAGCATGCGGCACAACTCGCCGCCCGAGAGCGTTCATGCGCTGGACGTAGACGCGCTCCGGAGGCCCGAGATTACCTTCTGGACTGTGTGGGAAGAGGGCGAGCTTCTGGGCTGCGGCGCGCTCAAAGAGCTGGACTCTCGTCACGCAGAAATCAAATCCATGCGGACGGCTTCGCGTCACCTGAGGCGCGGCGTGGCCTCCGCCATGCTCAGCCACATCATAGAAGAGGCCAGGCGTCGTGGCTACACACGTTTGAGTCTTGAGACGGGCTCGCAGGCAGTCTTCGAGCCCGCGCGAAGTCTCTACGCCAGCTTCGGCTTCAGATACTGCGAGCCGTTCGCGGACTACGTGGACGACCCCAACAGCGTCTTCATGACAAGAGAGCTTTGAGCTTCCCTCTCTCACTTACTTAATCCGCGCCTCATAAATTATGCAACGAAGTGAGCGCTCGCGGCGTGTCAAGTCAAGCACATCTTACTCTTTAAGCCGGAGACTACCTTTATGGAAAACAGACTCGAAAGGGAAGTTCGCTTTTTGAAGATTTATGCTCTGGTGGCCACGCTCCTTTGCGCCATCTTTCTGCTTTCGGCCTTCGCCTCTCAGAACAGGAGGCAGAAGTTCGAGGAGATTGACGTAGAGCGCATCAACGTCGTGGAAAAGGACGGCAAGCTGAAGATGGTCATCTCCAACCGCGAGCGGCAGACGCCCGTCATCGTTGACGGAAAAACATTTCCGCAGGAGGGAGGCCGCTGGCCCGGCATGATTTTCTTCAACGATAGGGGCGACGAAATCGGCGGCCTTATTTTCAAAGGCAACGCGGGCGAGGGACAGTCCGGCTCGCTCACCTTCGACAAGTTTCGCGGCGACCAGACCATAGCCTTCCAGCACCTTGAGAATGCCAAGGGAGATTATTTCGCGGGCCTCTCTTTCAACGACGTGAACCTGCCCACGGCAGAGCTTCTGGACAAAATTGATGCCATCAAGAAGCTGCCGACCGAAGCGGCCAGAAACTCCGCGCTCAAGGAGATGAGGGAGAGGGGCGAGTTCATGACCACACGCTTATCTATCGGAAGGAGCCGCGACAGGTCTGCCTTCATAAGCCTCAACGACGCCAGGGGGAAGGCGCGAATAAGAATGACTGTGGCCGCAGACGGAGCTTCCAAAATAGAATTTTTAGACGAGACGGGCAAAGCCATTTACAGCCTGCCGGAAGCAGGTCAGAACCGCCTGCGGTTCTGACCTGTTTGTCATTAGCGTTTTTTGAGTATACTGGCGGCGCTTCAACCTGTAATTCAAAACAGCAGAAAGGGCTGCCCGCCTATGATTCGTCTCTCTTGTTTATTGGTACTCCTATGCGCTCTGTCATTGTTCGCTCGCGCGCAAAGCCCCTCCGTATACCAGACCGATTTCAGCATAGAAGAATTCAAGACCCGCAGGGCTAAGGTCTTCGATGCCATAGGCGGCAACGCTATGGCTATTGTTCAGGGCGCTCCTTCGGTCAACGGCTTCAAGGTCTTCCGCCAGTCGAACGAGTTCTATTACCTCTGCGGTCTTGAGACGCCGCACTCGTACCTCGTTCTAGACGGGCGCACTCGCAAAGCGACTCTATACCTGCCGCACCGTGACGAGGCACGAGAAAGAAACGAAGGAAAGCTTTTGACGGTCGAGGACGCGGAGCTTGTAAAAACGCTGACGGGCGTGGACGCGGTTGCCGCGGTCGATTTAATGGGACGAAGCATGATTGGGACGCTCGTCAAGGCTCCTCCGCCCGCGCTCTATACCCCGTTCAGCCCGGCGGAGGTGGGCGCGGACAGCCGCGACGAATTGCTCGGCGGCATGGCGGGCGCTATGGCAGACCCGTGGGACGGACGCCCCTCAAGGGAAGGACATTTCGTGCAGCTGCTGCGGTCTCGTTACCCGCAATTCGAGATTCGAGACCTCTCGCCCGTGCTAGACCGCATGCGAATAATCAAAAGCCCAAAGGAGATTGAGCTGATTCGGCGCGCGTCTCAACTGGCGGGCTTAGGTTTGGTAGAGGCCATGCGCAGCACGGAGCCCGGCGTCATGGAGTATCAACTGGACGCCGCCGCACGCTACGTCTTTCAAATTAACGGAGCAAGAAGAGAGGGCTACTCCTCCATCACGGCCGGAGGGACAAACGCGTGGATGGGCCACTACTTTAGAAACGATAGCGAGTTGAAGAGCGGAGACCTTGTGCTGATGGATTACGCGCCGGATTACAGGTACTACACGAGCGATGTCGCGAGGATGTGGCCCGTGAGCGGCAGCTACACGGAAGGACAGCGAAAGCTCTGCGAGTTCATCCTGGCCTACCGCAACGCGCTCCTGAAGAGGATACGGCCCGGCGCTCTGCCCTCTCAGATTATGGACGAAGCGGCGCGCGAGATGGAGGACTACCTTAATAAGAACAGGTTCGCGCAGCCGCAGTACGAGCGCGCGGCCCGTGAGGCGCTGAAGTTCAGAGGGCACCTCTCTCATCCTGTAGGGATGGCCGTGCATGACGTGGGCAGCTACAAGGACGCGCCGCTTCAGGTCGGCATGGTCTTCTCCGTAGACCCCATGCTCTGGGTGCCGGAAGAGAAGCTTTACGTCCGCATGGAGGACGTGGTCGCCGTCACACAAAACGGCGTCGAGAACTTCACCGATTTCATCCCCGCAAGGCTGGAAGATATAGAGAAGACCATGAGGGAAGAAGGCGTGCTGCAAAAACGGCCGCCCGCCCCGGCCACACAGTAAGAAATTAACAGGGATGGACAGGATAGACAGGATAAAGAAAAGACAATCTCTTCTCTTTATATCCTGTCTATCCTGTCCATCCCTGTTAATTTCTTTTTTATAGCAGCATCGTCTCCACGCGATGAGCGTGAACCATGTTCTCGCAGGGCGACCATGCGAAGACTGTGAAGCGGCCGTCCTGCGATGCTACCAGTGCTACTGCGTCCGTCTGGTCCTGCACGAACTGCGCTGCGGAAAGGTGGCGTGTGCCTCCTAGCTGGACGGGATGAACGACCGAAGATACGTCGCCGACTATGGGCTCGGTCAGGACTACCTGCTCGACCTGCGTGCCGCCGTCGCGCCGCCCAATCTTTGCTCCGAAGCCCAGAAGCTCGTAGCTGTCCGTGATGATGGTAGCGCCGTCAACGGCAGTCATCCCGGCCACTGCCTCCACGGCGTCTATGAGCGCCTCCTGCCACAAGCGCCTGTTGCTGGCGCTCGCGTTGGGCCGCATCAATTCTTCCAACTCCGTGTACGGAGGCTCCACGGAGTACAAGACGGGCTGCACAATTGACTCGCGCCAGGTCTGCGAGCCCTGCGGGACTACCAGAAGCGTGCCGCCCCGACCGTGCGCCCGCATGGAAGCCGCCAGTTGAACCAGCACGTTCACAGTGCCGTCCCTCGAAGCGGGCGAGCCGAAGCCAAGCAGAGAGGTCAGCAGGTCAGGGCAGTCAGGCAGGCTCGTCCCTCTCTCGTCCACGACCCTTATCTGGTCGCCCTTGAGGACGGCCACGTTGACGTACTTGCCGGGGTCTTCGTCGCGCCTGTACTTTACTACCAGCAGCCCCGGCTCTATCACCTCAAGCACGAAGCCGAGCCTGGGAACAGCCAGAGTAGTTCCCCACACGCAGAGAGTCCCGTTGCATCGCCAGACGCCAAGATGTATGCCGGGCCGCTCGACCGCAGGAGCCACGCGCGCCAGTGCCGAAGGCGTCAGAGGCAGAAGGCGCTCGAACCTCATGGAGCGACCCACCTGCTGCTCGGGTGGAATGAAGGCCAGAGAAATCTTCGGCGAGTAGCCTTCCTCTCGCCACAGGCTGGCCCAGAAGGCAACGTCGATTATCTCTTCTATGGATTGAAGGTCGGGCTGCGGCGCAAGCTCTCGATTGCCCTGCTTGCGCGCCGCTTCAAGATAGCGCTCAAAGTGCGCCTGTACCACCGGCGCAATCTCTCTCGCGGCTGGATATGAAGGGGTCGTCATGGCTCTATGAACTTAAAGAGAAGACGATTCTAAACAGGGACAGACAGGATGTACAGGATAAAAGAAGGTCAGAACCGCCTGCGGTAGCGGGCGGGTCTAACATACATCGTGACTCTTGTCTAACTAATACCCGCCCGCTACCGCAGGCGGTTCTGACCTGTTTAGTTTCCGGCTTCGCGCATGAAAAGTTCTTCTAAGGATTGACGCACGGGCTGGACGGAGACGAGGCGGCCACCGGCAAGGCGCAGGGCAGCGATGGCTTTGTCTACATCACTTTCATCTGCCACCTCTATGCGAGCGCCAGAGGGCGTAGTCGTCACGCTCGCGCCCGAAAGCTCTCCTAAGTGCTGCTCTATGCTTTCGGCGGCTGCGCCCGCGACCGTTATCTCTATGCGCTGGTCGTCCACGGTCTTCGCCCGAAGCTCTTCGAGGCGTCCCTGCTCGACCAATCGCCCGCGCTTCATAATCGCCACGCGGTCGCAGAGGACTTCTATGTCCGAGAGTATGTGCGAGCAGAGGAAGACGGTCGTTCCCGTCGTGCGAAGAGATGCTATCAGGTCTCTGACCTCTCTGCGCCCGATTGGGTCAAGGCCGCTCATGGGCTCATCCAGAAAAACTATCTCTGGGTCGTTGATGATGGCCTGCGCTATGCCTACGCGCTGCAACATGCCCTTGGAGAATTTCCTGAGCTGCTTGTCCCAGCTCTTGCGCTCAAGGTTGACGCGCTCAAGCAGTTCTTCCGTGCGCCGCTTTCGCTCGCTTCTTGAGTAGCCGAAAAGCTCCGCGCAGTAGTCCAGAAACTCTCGCGCCGTCAGGTAATCGTAGAAGTAAGGGTTTTCCGTCAGGTAGCCTATGCGCGCGTGCATGGAAACGTCCGAGATGTCGCGCCCGAGTATGCGCGCCCTTCCGGCCGTAGGATAAATCAGGCGCATCAGGAGCTTCATTGTCGTGGTCTTGCCCGCGCCGTTAGCGCCGAGGAAGCCGAAGATTTCTCCGCTCTCCACGTGAAGCGACAGCCCGTCGAGCGCACGCACGCGACGCTTTTTGAGGAAGCCAACTTCGTAATCCTTTGTCAGATTCTCTATCTCTACGACGGCGGCCATAGTCAATTCACCTTGAGTCTACCTTCGCGGAATTTTGCTCTCGGGATGAAGGTCGACGCTGCAACCCTTATCCGCGAGCATGTAGGGGTAGTTTGTAGGGTCAACGGGCGAGCCGGACGAGTCAACCCTGAGCCCGGCGGCTCGTACCTCCGTTGATATTTCTCTCCACGACGCGGGACAGCGCCCGCCCGTGCGCGCGTTGTACGCGCTGAGTATGCGAGTGATAATCGCGCGCTCTTCCAGGGAATCAAGCTGGGCCAGCCGGTACGCGGCGAAGACCTTCACCTGCTCGTCCTCAGACTGCTCGCGCATGCGAGTGTAGATTTCCCGCGCCAGTTGTATGCTTGAGCCTCGCGCCAGCATGTTCGCCTCCATCCCCTTCATCCATGCCGGTGCGCCAGCAAGCGCCGAGCCCTTGCCGTATGCCTCGCCCGCCGCCTTGTAGTCGCCGCGCTGCCAGTAGATGTATCCCAGATGATGATAGAGACGCCACGCGCCCGGGTTGGCCTCAATCCCTTTTCTCAGGAGCGCGATTGCCTGCTCGTCCTCGTCCTGGTCGCTCACGGCCGGAAGCACTACCGCGCCGTACTCGTAGACGGCCATGAACTTCGGGTCGAGCGTGGAAGCCGTGTCCAGAAGCGGCGCGAGCAGCTTCAGGTCAAGCTCGCTCAAGTTATCAATCCTGACGTTTTTATGCTCGACGGCCCTGCGCCCCACGTATTGAAGAGCGCGCATCCAGTACCAGTCTGCAATGATGGCGTTAAAGGCAAGGCTCATGCGCTTTGCGGCAGCGCCGCTGACATACAGCCTTTCTTCCGCAGGGACAAGCTGAGCGGGACGCGGGTTGCGCTCTATCCATAAAGCAGCGACGATTGCGCCAGCAAGGCCCACGACGAGCAGCGCCGCAGGCAGCAGGCTATCTCGTAAGCCTCGCGCGCGTTCAGGAGCTTTGCTGTCTCGGGCGGAAGCTGTCATTTGAAGTTGCGGCGGTTGAAGATGAGCGTCGCTGCGGCGAGCAGCGCGGCTATGTAGAAGAGTGCGTAAAGAAGCGTGCCCGCGACCGGGCCGGCACCGGGCACTATGCCGTGGCCCGCTTCCGTGATGTAGCTGTAGTTGGCGAAGTTCGGCAGAAGATAATAGATTGCGCCGAAGATGAGTTGCGCGCCCGTGGAACCCAAGGAGTTGGCAAGCATCTTCAGGTCTGCGCTGAAGTGGCCTATGATGAAGACGAAGAAGGTCAGAAGCGCAGAGAGCGCGGGGCTTGAGAAAGAAGAGAACAGTAGCGCCACGGCCGTCAGAATCATCAGCTCGACGTATATGAGCAGGACGGCTGGCCAGATGCTCAGGACGAGCGGGTCCCAGCCGCGCCTGACGTAAAGAAGCGCGAGCGACACTCCGGCTCCCATCACCAGCACGTTGACCAGCAGCGTCAGGCACAAGCCCAGATACTTGCCCACGAGGAACTGTCCGCGCCCGACGGGCTTAGAGAAGATGGCATAAACCGTGCGCCGCTCTATCTCTTTGTAGACCAGTCCGACTCCGACGAAGATGCTTATGAATGCGCCGAAGAGAAGCGTGGCGCTCAGCCCAAGGTCGATGATGACCTTCGCCTCCTGCCCGGCCGACAGCTCGCCCACGAAGATTGCGCCGCCCGTCAGAAGCAGCACGAAAAGCACAAGGTTATAGAGAACCCTGTCGCGCACTGCCTCGCGGAAGGCGTTGCGGGCGATTGCCGAGATGATGCTTATCTGGCTCACTGCGCGTTTCTGTTCTTCGCGCGTGGCAGTTTTCTCGTGACTTTTGACGACGCTCACTACTTGTTCAGGGCTGCGTAGAATCTCTTCAGACATGGTAGAACAGGTTAAAGGCGCTGCTGCCCTCTCCGTGTCCGAGCATAAGCACATTTAATCAGCAGTCAAGTTTGGAGAGCAGGTCAGTACCGCCTGCG
>DATELK010000042.1:0-2704 GCA_035276685.1 Pyrinomonadaceae bacterium
CGGTTGCCAGCGATGCGGCTCGCCGTCAAATCTTCCGGCAGGTGAAAGCTTGCGAGCGGGCGGCCGGACATGACGAGCGCCGCCACGCGCGCCAGCGGCACGCCCGTAGCCTTAGAGACGAACGGCACGGTGCGAGAGGCGCGCGGGTTTACTTCAAGCACGTAAACGCGGTCGTCCTTAATCGCATACTGGATGTTCATGAGGCCGCGCACGTTGAGAGCCCGCGCAAGCTCTCTGGTGTAGTGGCGCATGGTCTCAAGATGCTCGGGCTGTATACGCACGGGCGGCAGCACGCAGGACGAGTCGCCGGAGTGAATGCCCGCCTCTTCTATGTGCTCCTGAAGACCCGCGACGATGCAGGCCGATTCGTCCGCCAGAGCGTCCACGTCAAACTCGGCCGCTCGCTCAAGGAACTTATCAATCAGTATGGGCCGCTCGGGCGAAGCGTCAACGGCCGTTCGCATGTAGTCGTCCAGAGTCGCCTCGTCGTAAACAATCGCCATGGCCCGCCCGCCAAGCACGTAAGAGGGACGCACCAGGACTGGATAGCCTATGCGCTCCGCTATCTCTCGCGCCTCTTCAAATGAAGTGGCCGTGCCGTTCTCGGGCTGCGGGATGCCAAGCTCATTGAGGAGCGCGCCGAAGCGCTTTCGGTCTTCCGCGAGGTCAATCGAATCGGGCGAGGTGCCTATGATTGGCACTCCCGCGTCGTGCAGTCTCATGGCGAGGTTGAGCGGCGTCTGGCCTCCGAACTGGACTATGACGCCTTCGGGCTGCTCAACGTCTATGATGTTCATCACGTCCTCGAACGTGAGCGGCTCGAAATAGAGGCGGTCGGAGGTGTCGTAATCGGTCGAGACCGTCTCGGGGTTGCAGTTGACCATGATGGTCTCAAAGCCTGCTTCGCGAAGGGCGAAAGAGGCGTGACAGCAGCAGTAGTCGAACTCTATCCCTTGCCCTATGCGGTTCGGGCCAGAGCCGAGAATCATAATCTTGCGGCGGTCGGAAGGCTCGGACTCGTCCTCTTCCTCGTAGGTCGAATAAAGATAGGGCGTGTAGGACTCGAACTCCGCGCCGCAGGTGTCAACGCGCTTGTAGACGGGCGTGATGCCTAGCCGCTTGCGATAGCTTCTGACTTCATCTTCGGTGCTGCCCGTCAGATATGCCAGGCGGCGGTCTGAAAGGGCAGCTTCTTTGGCGGCGCGTATAATTTCAGCGGGCACGTCTTCAAGTTTTCTATCGACAATCCTGTCCTGAATCCGCATCACTTCCTTAAGCTGCTCAAGGAACCAGGGGTCTATGCGCGTCAGGCGCTGGACTTCCTGTAGCGACCAGCCATGTTGCAGTGCGTAGGTGATGTAGGAGAAGCGTTGCGAGTTCGGACGCGCAAGCTTTCTCTGCAATTCTCCGTCCGAGATGCCTCGAAGCCTCAGGGGCTTGACGGCTTCGAGCGAGCGCAGGCCTTTGAAGAGCGCTTCCTTGAAGGTGCGGCCAATCGCCATCACTTCGCCCACAGACTTCATCTGAGTGCCTAGCACGTCTTCCGCCTCGCGGAATTTTTCAAAGTTCCACTTTGGAATCTTCGCCACGACGTAATCAATCGTGGGCTCGAAGCTGGCGGGCGTCTTCTGCGTGATGTCGTTAGGAATCTCGTCCAGCGTGTAGCCGACCGCGAGCTTCGCTGCAATCTTCGCAATCGGAAAGCCCGTCGCCTTCGACGCCAGCGCCGAAGAGCGAGAGACGCGTGGATTCATCTCTATGATGCGTATCTCGCCGTTCTCCGGATTGACGGCGAACTGAATGTTCGAGCCGCCCGTCTCCACGCCCACCTTGCGAATGATTTTTATGGCCATGTCGCGCAGGGCCTGATACTCGACATCCGAGAGCGTCTGCGCCGGTGCGACCGTGATGGAGTCGCCCGTGTGAACTCCCATAGGGTCAAAGTTCTCAATCGAGCAGATGATGACCACGTTGTCCGCCAGGTCTCGCATCACCTCAAGCTCATACTCTTTCCAGCCGAGTATGCTCTCTTCAATCAGGACTTCGTGAATGGGCGATGCAGCCAAACCGTTGCGGACTATCTCTTCATACTCTTCGGGGTTGAAGGCCACGCCGCCGCCCGTGCCGCCCAGGGTGAAGCTCGGGCGAATGATTGCGGGATAGCCCGTCTCCTTAACAATCTCTTCCGCCTCGTCCCAGGAGCGCGCGAAGCCCCCGCGCGGCATCGGCAGTCCCTCTTCGTCCATGGCGGCTTTGAAGAGGCGGCGGTCTTCCGCGACCTTCACGGCCTCTCGCTTTGCGCCAATCATCTCTACACCGAACTCGTCGAGCACGCCCGCGTCCGCGAGCGCGACCGCCATGTTAAGCGCCGTCTGGCCGCCGACGGTCGGGAGCAGAGCGTCGGGCCTCTCGCGCTTGATTATCGCGGTGACGGACTCGACCGTGAGCGGCTCTATGTAGGTTCGGTCGGCCATCTCCGGGTCTGTCATGATGGTCGCCGGGTTTGAATTAACCAGCGCCACCTCGTAGCCCTCCTGCCGCAGAGCGCGGCAAGCCTGCGTGCCCGAATAGTCGAACTCCGCCGCCTGGCCTATGACAATCGGCCCCGAGCCGATGATTAGAATTTTCTTTATGTCTGTGCGTTTGGGCATATCTGCGCCGTTAGATAAAGAGAAAAGTGCTATTCATCAAAATGGATTCATGG
>DATELK010000043.1:0-14326 GCA_035276685.1 Pyrinomonadaceae bacterium
GGTATTAGTCTGTCTAGAGTGCTGCTTGTGACTTGAGACCCGCCCGCTACCGCAGGCGGTTCTGACCTTCCTCTCAAACTTTTATCTATACCGCCGCCGCTCACCTGTATTACTCTTGCAGGCATCTTTATGACTTTTCGCCCTTTCCCGGAACAGGAACGCAAGGCGCAGGCACGAAGCGGGTGTCTGGTGCTCGGAGTCATACTGTCGCTGCTGGCCATCGCCGTCATCTGCCTTCTCATCTTAGGCTACTTCTGGTTAGCAAAGCGCACGCCGAGGCCCGCACCGCAGCCAGCGCCGTCGGGCGACGAGTTGCAGGTTCACGTGCTGGACGTAGGCCAAGGCGACTCCATCCTGATTGTCGCGCCGGGAGGGAAGACCGTGCTGGTTGACGCGGGCGTGCCCGGCAGCGGCAAGGTCGTCACGGACGCCATGACGCGCTACGGCCTGAAACAGATTGACATGATGGTGGCCTCGCACGCGCACGCAGACCACATTGGCGGAGCTGACGAAGTCATTCGCGCCACCAAGGTCGTGAGCGTTCTTGACAGCCAGGTGCCGAACACTACGCGCAACTACGAGGATTTTCTGAAGGCCATAAAGGAGGGCGGCGTTCAGTATGTCGCCGCGAGTCCGGGCCAGAATTTCGACATGGGCGGAGGCGCAAAGCTCACTGTGCTCGCTCCTATTAAGCCCTTCTTCACCAAAGACCAGTTGCGCTCCGGGGCTAACGAGCCGAACGCCAACTCTGTCGTAGTCCGCCTGGACTACGGCGACTTCTCCATGCTGCTGACGGGCGACGCAGAGGCAGAGACAGAGGCGCGCATGATGAAGGCGGGCGCGAACGTGCGTGCCAAAGTCCTGAAGGTCGGACACCACGGCTCAAGGTACGCCTCTTCGGAAGAGTTCCTGCGCGCGGGCGGGTTTGAAGCGGCTCTCATCTCGGACGGCGAAGACAACCGCTACGGCCACCCTAGCCAGGAGGCTCTTGACCGCTTCAAGCGGCTAGGCATAAAAGTCTACCGCACGGACTTGCAGGGCGAAATCACCATCAAGACGCGCGGGCAGGGCTACGAGATTCAGACGGCGAGGGCCGCCACGGGCGACCTCTGGACGGGGCGCACCGCGCAGAAAAGCGAGCCGCAGCGCGGCGACGTTGACACAGAGACACAGCGCTCCTCAAGGCGCGGCTCATCCGGCAGGTGACGTATGGCTAAAGAAGACGACCGCAAGGAACACAAAGAGGAATCGAGCCGAACGCGCGCCGTCATAGACCGCATAGAAGACGGCCGCATCGCCGTTCTCTTAATCGGCGAAGACGGCAAGACGCGGGTTGACGTGCCTCTCTCTCTTCTTCCTGAAGGCGCGTCGGACGGCGACCACCTGAACATCAGCATCTCGCTCGACCGCAACTCGCGCACGGAGGCGGAAGCGCGCATACGCAGGCTGCAAGACGAGCTACGAGAGCAGAGCGGCACGGACGGTAAGACGGATTTCAAGCTCTGAGCAGAAAGAGAATTAACAGGGATAGACAGAGATTGTCAGGATAAAAAAGAGAGCTATTGCTTTATCTTTATCCTGACAATCTCTGTCCATCCCTGTTAATTTCTTTCTTCTATTTGAATTTGGAAGATTGAATGCGTTAGTCTCAAACTTAACGTTGGGCGAAAATTCGGGAAGGCCGGAGGTTTAGGCTCCAGTGGCAAAAGTTAGGCGCGGGTGCGCGCCCGCAGTGTTTCTGATTCTAGCCGTGGTCGGCAGCGTCGTGGGCTTCTTCGGCTGGCGCATGTACAAGGAGCGACAGCCGCCTCCGCCTTCCGGCAAGGAGCTGCGCGTCTTTGTGCTGGACGTGGGGCCGACCGACGGCGACTCTATCCTGGTCATCTCGCCCGAAGACAAGACCGTGCTGATAGACGCCGGGGACGTTAATCGCGGCAAGAAGACGGTAGAGGCTCTCAAGAAGATTGGCGTCGCGCGCATAGACTATTTCATAGCCACGCACTCGCACGCAGACCACCTCGGCGGAGCGCCCGACGTGCTCAACTCGCTTCCCATAGGCACGGTCATCGACAACGGCCTTGAGCCGCCGGAGATGCAGACGGAAGAGACTACGACCGCTAACGCTAATCAGGGTAAGGGGAAGAGCGCCGCGAAGCCGCAGCCTAGAAAGCCCCGTGGGCCGCAGCGAGAGCCTCTGAGCGTGATAGCCTATCGCAACTACAGGGACGCGGCCACGGCTTCCGGCGCAAAGTACGAAAAGTTTCCGCCCGAGCAGAAAGAGGAGGCGAGCACAGAGAAGGACAAGAAGGCACCGCCACCGCCCGAGATGCGTATAGACCTCGGCGGCGGAGCCTTCCTCACACTGATTGCTCCACTCAGGCCGTTCTTCACGCGTGACCAGATGCGCGACGGCGGCAACGAGCCTAACGCCAACTCCATCATAGCGCGCCTTGATTACGGCGAGTTCTCCATGCTGCTCGCGGGCGACGCCGAGGCCCAGACGGAAGCGCGGCTGGTCTCGAAGGAGATGAACATCACTGCTAAGGTCTTGAAGGTGGGCCACCACGGCTCAAAGTACGCCACGACCGAAGACTTCATTAAAGCCGTCAAGCCGGATGCGGCCATCATCTCGGACGGCGAGTTCAACCGCTACGGCCATCCGGCGCAAAGTGTGCTTGACCGCCTGAAGGCGGCGAACGTGAAGCTCTACCGCACGGACTTGCAGGGACAGATTCAGATTACAACGACGGGCAGGATAAAGGACGGCAAGCTCTACGACATCAAGACCGAGAAAGAGGCCAAGACCGACCTCTGGGCCGGGCGCGAAGGCCAGTATGACGACTCTTCGCGCAGAGGCTTCATAGCCTACGGCGACTTCGGCCCGCCGCCCAAGCCGCCGAAAGAGAAGACTACGACGAAGAAGAAGTAATAGAACCTGCTCTTGGAATCAACCGAGGATAGATGGACAGACCTGTCACCTACAGCGATGCTGGCGTCAACATAGACGCGGCGAACGCGGCCACGGAGAAGATAAAGGAGCTGGCGCGCTCGACCTTCAACGCGCGCACGCTCTCCGAGATTGGAAGCTTCGGCGGCATGTTTGATGGAAGCTTCCCTTCCATGACGCAGCCCGTGCTCGTAGCCTCTGCGGACGGCGTCGGCACAAAGCTCAAGATAGCTTTCCTCACAAACAGGCACAACACCATCGGTCGAGACCTCGTCAATCACTGCGTCAACGACATCCTCGTGCAGGGCGCGCGTCCGCTCTTCTTTCTGGATTACATAGCGACGGGCGTGCTTGCGCCCGAAGTGGTCGCTGCGGTCGTGGAAGGCATCAGCACGGGCTGTCGTGAGAACGGGTGCGTGCTCTTGGGCGGAGAGACGGCGGAGATGCCCGGCTTCTACGCCGAGGGCGAGTACGACGTGGCGGGCTTCATAGTCGGCGTGGTTGACCGCTCGCGCGCGATTGACGGGAAATCAATCCGCGCAGGCGACACAGTGCTTGCTTTGCCGTCCGCAGGTCTTCACACGAACGGCTACTCGCTGGCGCGAAAGCTCTTTCTTGAGGTCGCGGGCCAAGCGGTTGACACTCACCTTGAGGAGCTGAGTTCTACCATCGGGGACGCTCTGCTTGCAGAGCACAGGAGCTACCTTCCGGCCCTTGACCCCCTGCTCGATTCCGGGCGCATCAAGGGACTGGCCCACATCACAGGCGGCGGGCTCCTTGAGAACATCCCGCGCATCCTGCCCGCAGGCACGGCAGTTACAATCGCGCGCGGAACATGGCCCGTGCTTTCAGTCTTCACGCTCATGCAGCAACTGGGACACGTTCCGGATGCGGAGATGTACCGCACCTTCAACATGGGCGTCGGCATGGTTATAGTCTGCGCCCAGCAGGACGCGGAAGCCATTCAGTCGCACTTCGCGCGACGCGACGAGCCCTGCTACGAGATAGGGCGCGTGGTTGAAGGCAACCGCGAGGTCATGATTCTTTAAGACCGCGAAGCCTCTAACTTCTGAAAACATTCTCATAGGAGGTCTGGCCGCTCCGGTCAGGCCCAATGGCCTGCTCTTTCACCCTCATTTCGGAAAGGAAAGAACCTGTGAAAATAGAAGAGTCCGACCCTGACAAGCGGAGCCCCGAAGGCCCCGTCGGCTGGCTTCTCGGCCCGCAGCTCATCGCCAGTCTGAAATGGATGCTTCTCTACACCGCGTTCGGCACCAAGCTGGACGCGCGCGACTGGATGCAGGCGCAGCCCTTCCCTTCAGGCAGTAAAATCGAGGCCGAGAACGAGTGGCGCGACCGCAACAAGCCCAACGAGCGCGACCTCGCGCGCGAGCGCGCAGAAGGCTGGAAATTTCCCACCAAAGACACCAGAGACTTCTGGGAACAGAAAGGTGAATTCTGGTTCGACTACATAGCCGACACTGGCGACGGGCAGAAGGCCACCTACAGCATCGCCTACCTCTGCCTCAATACGCTCTGGGCCAAAGCGCTCTGGCAGGCCAAGCCGCCTCAGGCGGATTCAGACCTCTTGCTTGATTGCCGGGTCAAGCCAGAAGAGACAGAGCTTGTGCCCTTGCCTCGCGGAGAGTTCCTCTTCGTGGGCGGAGACACGACCTATCACATGGCCGACTACGCTAGCCTTCACACGCGCTTTCAGATTCCCTTCACGTGGGCCTTCGGCGACTTCAAAAAAGATATGAGCGGTGCGGGCCGCCAGTTTGACGAGACGCGACGGCCGCTCTTCGGCATCCCCGGCAACCACGATTATTACGACATGCTGGACGGATTCCGCCGCCAGTTCCGTCGCCCCGTCAACACGGAAGATAAGCACTATCATACGGACGACAAGACGGCTCCGCAGTTAATGATTGACGGCTACGAGCGCCGCCAGCAATCCAGCTACGTGGCTCTGAGGCTTCCCTTCGACTGGTGGTTCTGGGGCCTGGACACGGAGGTCGGAGAGATTGACGAGCGGCAGAAGCAGTTCTTCAAAGCCCAGCACGGGAACCGCATGCCGGATAAGCTGATTGTCGCGACCTGCTCTCCCACCACTGTCTTCGGGCAGTACGCAGCGGAGGATGACGAGAAGGCTTCGCAGGCCTTTC
This sequence comes from Pyrinomonadaceae bacterium, assembly GCA_035276685.1. GTDB lineage: Bacteria > Acidobacteriota > Blastocatellia > Pyrinomonadales > Pyrinomonadaceae > JACVRN01. The sequence continues at coordinate 5,113 of DATELK010000043.1, forward strand.
TGCAACTGGGGCTGCCGCGCCTCTTCCTGCCCGATTTGGAGAAGAGCCGTATGGCCGAGGGCGAAGGCGCACGAGCGCTCCCGCCGCACCAGCTTCGCCTTGATATTTCCGGCGACGTGCATCACTACGCCAGGTACTGGGGGCCCGCGACGCCCGCAGAGAGCTTAGATAAAGAGACGCCGCCCCGTCAGGAGCGCGATGAAATCATAGCTCCCGGCCCCGCGCTCAGGAACTACGCCTCGGTCGTCTCAGGATTGGGAGGCGCTTTTCATCATCCCTCCACGACCTACAAGAACGAGGTGCGCGAGCAGGTGCTATATCCGCCCGAGACTGAGTCGCGCAGCGCCGTCGCCAAAAGGATATTCAACCCGAATCAGGTACGGCACGGAGGCTACGTCTGGCTGATAGGCGGCCTCATGGCTTTTCTGCTCTACCTGATACTTGCGACCGTCCCGAGCGCGCGGCAGAGCATCAACAGCTTTTCGCCTCTGGTCGCGCTCGGCATCACAGAGGTGGAGACGGTCAAGCCCACGGTCGGGGATTTGAGCGGCAAGCCGCACACGGGATATTACACGGGCATGAACGCTCTTGAGACGCCGTGGAGCTATCGCGCAGGAGTTGCGCTGGCGGTTCTGACTCTGCCTCTCATCATAGTGACCTTCGCCTGGTGCGAGACAAGGCACGCGCGCCTGAAGAAGCAGCAGAAGCGCGATAAGAGGCCGCGCCTTTTCATAGGCGAGTTCAACAAGATAATTTACCCGCTGGCTACGCTCATCATACTGACGATAGCGGGCGCACTTCTGTTGTTGAGACATCACAGGCCGCACATGACTCCCTTCGCAAACAGCATGATGGTATTGCTCTCTTTCATCTGGGGGCTGTCGGCCCTGGCGCTCAGCTTTCGCTACAGCGACTGGCTCTTCGAGCACGCGGCGAACGCGGTGGGAGATGTTAATCGCTGGCCCGCTCGCGTTTTCATGGCGCTGGGCGGAGTCGCGCCCGTGCTGGGCCTCTGGCTCTTCGGTAGGAACAACCAGCCCGCGTATCTCTTCACGGACATTCTTTTCATACTCATCGTCGCGCTCGTCGCGCTGCTGCTCATCTACGCTGCGGCGTTCATGGGCGGCCATATGCTGGGCTGGAAGGGAAGGCTGTTGATGGGCGCGGGCGGTGCGTGGCACGCTCTTTTACAGATAGTCTTTCCGATTCTGCTCGTCAGGCGCGGCACGTGGCTCACGGTGCTGCTGGCGGGGCTGGCGATACTACTCTTCATGAGGCGTGGAAAGAAGGTGATGTGCAAAGGCGGGGCGGGCTCGCTCGCCGTGCTTGGCTTCTTCTACGGGCTTGTGATGCTGCTGCTTCCCTTCGCCGTCATCTTTCTGCTGACGTGGCTGAATCTTTCGCCCAAGCTCTCCTTCCTCTACTGGCCTCAAGCGCCCGTGACGGAGTTGACGGGCAACTGGTTCGCCTCTTACGAATGGTGGGCGCTGAAGAGGAATAAGGGCTCTCTCTCTACGCTGGTTCAGTCGTACGGGTGGTGGATAGCGCTTATACCGGCGACGCTCGCGGGCCTTGTAGGAGCCTTGATGAGCTGCGTCTGGTTCGGCTGGTATCTGGCCATCTCTCTGGCCTTCAACGGCCACAACAACGAGGCGGGCGGCGCTGCCAGAATCGAAGACTACAAACAGTTCGTGCGCGTTCGCCTGACGAAGAACAGCCTCACCGCTTACGTCATAGCCGTCGATAAACCCGAAATCAAGGGCAGCCGACTTCGCCCGAAGCTCATAGACGTATTCACGCTCAGCCGTGACGACAAAGAGGAATGGCCGCGCCTGCCTCGCTCTTGAGAATGCGAGCCCGGATTGGCATCAGGGCACCGAGGAGTGATTTAATAGCTGCGAGATGAAGACGGAGCCATTAGAGAGGGCCTGCCGCATAGGCATACTGATTTCGGGGCGCGGCTCGAACATGACCGCGCTCTCGGACGCCGTGCAGGACGGCCGCATCCCTCGTGCGGAAATAGCTGTCGTCATCAGCGACCAGAGGGACGCTGCCGGAATAGCTCGCGCACGCGAGCGAGGCATTAAGACGCTTGTCATAGCACGCGAGGGACGCTCTCGCGCGGAGCACGACGGCGAGATAGCGGCGGCGCTGCGAGAGTCAGGAGTCGAGCTTGTCTGTCTAGCGGGTTACATGCGCCTGCTCTCGGCCCAATTTATAGAGGCGTTTCGCGGGCGCATCGTCAACATTCATCCGAGCCTGCTTCCGGCCTTTCCGGGCCTCGACGCGCAGCGACAGGCGCTTGAGCACGGAGTTCGCTGGACAGGCTGCACGGTTCACTTCGTTGACGAGCAGCTGGACGCGGGCCCCATCATCATGCAACAGCCCGTGCCCGTCATGGACGACGATACGGTCGAGACGCTCTCGGCGCGTATACTGGCGGAAGAGCATAAGCTGTACGTGGACGCGGTCGCGCTCGTAATAAGCAGCGAGTGGGAGATAACGGGTCGGAGAGTCCTGCGAAAGCGCAGAGACTTCGAGCCTCAGTGATTCAGGGAATTTTATCCGTATATGACGATTGACGAACAACTGGAATTTCTACGCAAGGGAACGGTCGAGATAATCCGCGAAGAGGACTTGCGCGCAAAGCTTTTGAAGAGCGAGCGCACAGGCGTGCCTCTTCGCATCAAGCTCGGCGCAGACCCGACCGCGCCGGACATACACCTCGGCCACACGGTCGTCATCAGAAAGCTGCGCGCCTTTCAGGAGCTTGGCCACACGGTTGTCTTTCTCATAGGCGACTTCACGGGGCTCATAGGCGACCCCTCGGGCAAGAGCGCCACGCGCCCGCAGCTCAGCCGCGAAGAGATTGCGGCGAACGCCGAGACCTACAAGACGCAAATCTTCAAGCTCCTTGACCCGGAGAAGACCGTCATAGATTTCAACGCGCGATGGATGGACGCGCTCGGCTCGGACGGCTTCATACGCCTCGCCTCGCACACGACCGTGAAGCAGATTCTTGAGCGCGACGATTTTCAGAAACGGCTCGCGGACGAGAAGCCCATCGCGCTGCACGAGCTTCTCTATCCTCTCGTTCAGGGCTACGACTCCGTGGCACTTGAATCGGACGTTGAGCTTGGCGGGACAGACCAGAAGTTCAACCTGCTCGTGGGCCGCAACCTTCAGCGAGAGTACGGGCAGGAGGCGCAGGTCTGCGTCATCATGCCGCTTCTGGAAGGCACGGACGGCGTGCAGAAGATGTCAAAGAGCCTTGGCAACTACATAGGCATAGACGAGCGGCCCGAAGAGATGTTCGGCAAAGTGATGTCCATCTCGGACGAGCTGATGTGGCGCTACTACGAGCTTCTGACAGACCTCCGGCCAGAAGAGATAAAGCACATGCGGGCTGAGGCCGAAAGCGGCTCTCGCAACCCGCGCGACCTGAAAGTAGAGCTGGCACGCCGAATCATCACGGACTTTCATTCTCAGGATGCCGCACGCGCGGCCGAAGAAGATTTCACGCGCCGCTTCGTGCATAAAGAAGCGCCGCAGGAGATAGAGACGCGTGAAGTAGAGGCTGGCACTTGGCCATTGCCTCGCCTGCTGGTGACGACGGGGCTGGCCGCATCAGTCGCGGAAGGACGCAGGCTCATGGAGCAGGGCGGCGTGCGCGTTCGTGGAGAGCGCTGCACGGACACGGGCGCTACAGTCGCGCTCAGCTCAGGCGAAGAGCTGCTCGTGCAAGTCGGCAAGCGCCGGTTCCTTAAAGTTAAAGGCTCGTAAGATTCTTCCGAAAGTCTTGAACGATAGATGGTGACGGAAGCGGTAGCTGCTGCTGAAGATACTCTGGTGATTGAGACGCCGGAGCGTGTGCCGCTGCATTTCGCTCTGGCTTCTATAGGCAACCGCTTTCTGGCCTGCACGGTCGACCACGTGCTGCAAATCATCACCATCTTTCTGATGTACCTGGCCTTCATCTTCATCGCGGGCGCAAGCTCGGGCGTAGAGCAGCTGGGCGACGCGCCCAAGTGGGTCATCGCCATAGCCATCATAGTTCTCTTCCTAGTCTCATCCGGCTACTTCATCTTCTTCGAGTGGCTCTGGAACGGTCAGACGCCGGGCAAGCGCTGGCTGAAGCTGCGCGTGATACGCGAGGACGGGCGACCCATCACCTTCTGGGAAGCGAGCGTCAGGAATCTGACGCGCATCTTCGACATGCAGCCCACCATCATTCCCATCCTGGGCTTCTACTCCGTGGGCCTTATCTTCGTCTTCATCAGCCGCCGCGACCAGAGGGTCGGAGACCTCTTCGCCGGGACGGTCGTCGTGCGCGAGCGTGAATCGGAGGCTCCCACTTTCGACCAGGTCTTCGCGGGGCCTGTCAGTGATTCCGCATACCGCAGGGCGTTCAAGCCCGTGCCCTTCACGGCAGACCTTTCATCGCTGACCGAGATTGAGATGGAAGTTGTCGAGACCTATCTGAGAAGGCGGTGGGATTTGCCGGACAACCCTCGCCAGTGGATGGCATGGCGTATCTCCATGCCGCTTCTCTACAAGCTCAAGCCATCCTATGACCTTCCGACCTTCACCTACGAAGGCTTTCTGGAAGAGCTGCTGCACCGCTATCGCGCGCTGCACAGATTTAGAGATTAAAGAAAGAAGCTAACAGGGATGGACAGGATGTACAGGATAAAGAAAAGAGAATACTTCTGCTTTTATCCTGTATATCCTGTCCATCCCTGTTTGAATCCGTCTCTAATTCTTACTTCTTCCACTCTTTGGGAAAGAGCGTGCCTGCCTTTTCGGCGTCGAGCTTGATGCCCAGAGATTCGGCTGCACGCGCCAGCACCGGGTCTCGCTTTGCGGCCAGGTCAGCGCCCTTCGGCAGCAATAGCTCGTCCGGGCTCACACCTACGTTCTCCAAACTTTTTCCGTCGCTCATAACCATGTCCGCGATGGTGATGCTTGAGCCGAAGTAGAGGACTCGGCCGACGCCCGTTTCGTGGCCGTAGTGATCCGCAGTCATGACTGCGCCCGCCGAGCGGTCTCCTATGACGGTGCCTCGCTTCTCCAGCTGAACGACGCGCGCCAGCACTTCCGACGCCGAGCCCGATTCGCTATCGACCAGAACGACCAACTGTCCCTTGAAGACATCCTTGCCGCGCGTCTTGGCCAGGATGGGCTTCATCTTCTTACGCCCCTTGAGGGCTGCTATGTTAACGTCGCGGTCGAAAAGATTACTGACCAGCCTCGACAGAGTGTCAACGTAGCCTCCGCCGTTGCCGCGCAGGTCTATGATGAGCGATTTGTACTTGCGCGCACGCGCCATGATTGCGTCCACGTGGCTCTCAGAGACTACAAACGTCGGCATCTTCCAGATTAGAAGCTCGTCGCCAACTTCGTAGAAGCGGTCGTGGTCTACGTCGCCGCCATCTTTGAGCCAGCGCACGAAGAGGTTGCCCCAGTCTGTGACGGCCGCGCCCTGCTCTATCTTGGACAGGACATCAATCTCGCGCGGCTGCGCGTCATTCGGGCTCTGCACCAGCAGGCGTATGCTGCGCGTAGGCATCAGCGCGTAGTAGCGGTAGTACATCTTCCACAGGTTGTCGCGCGAAGGCTTGTAGCCATCCACGGCCAGTATCGCGTCGCCCGTCTTGAGTCCCTTCGCTTCGGCATCCGTCTTCGGCTTCACGGCCGTCACGAAACAGTTGTCGCCAATCATCTGCATCTCCCAGCCGTATTCCACGCTTGCCGAGCGTGAGGGCGGGATAAAGAAGGTGTGCGAATCGTTCAAGTCAAGCATGAACTGCGCGAGCGCTATTATCAGCTGGTCGCGCGTCTGCGCCTGTTTGATTTTGCCCTGCGTCTCTTTGAAGCGGGCCTCCAAATCCATGCCGCGAAAGTTAGGGTCGTAGTAGTTATTTTTGAGGTCGTCCTTGAGAGCATCCAGCATGGTGCTGGCGTTGCTGCGGTCATAGGGGCCAAGCTGGGACTGCGCCCGCGCCGTCGTCAGCGAAAAGCTTGCCGTGACCGCGACGCACAAAAGGGCGAAAATCGTCTTTGAAAGAGAAAGCGAGAGATACTGTCTTTTATTCACGAGGGGTTTCTACTCCTGAACTGTTTGGATTTACCGAGGGTTCTATCGAAGCGGCCGAAAAGCAGCGTGAGACTTTTAGCCTGGACAAATCGAGATACTAGCCGAGAGGCGCGGCCCCTGTCAAAAGCAGCCCGCGCTCGACGCGCCTCTCTTCAGCGTCGTACAAAACAGCCTTCAAGCTCATCTAACAACTTACCGGGTCAGCCAGCTTTGACGCAGCCGCAAGGGGTCTGATACTCTTTTTTGTTTCTAACCTCGTGCGAAATTTCAACTGAGAAAGGTTTTGAGAAAAGATGTCTCGTGACGTGTTTATTTTAGGCGGAAAGCGCACCCCCATGGGCGAGTACGTGGGGCAGCTCAAGGACATTTCCGCGATTGATTTGGGCGCGCACGCCTCTCGCGCGGCTCTGGAAGCAACAGGCGTTGCCCCCGAAGAGATTGACCACACCATCATAGGAAACGCACTTCAAACCTCTGGCGACGCCATCTACGGCGCGCGTCACGTAGCCCTCAAGGCAGGCGTTCCCTTCGACCGCCCGGCGCTCACGGTCAACCGGCTGTGCGGCAGCGGCATTCAGTCCATCATCTCGGGCGCGCACATGATTCAGCTCGGTGAAGCCGAGACCTGTCTCGTCGGCGGCATGGAGTCCATGTCGCAGGCCCCGCACGTCATCTACGGCGCACGCACGGGCTTCGCGCTCGGGCAGGGCAAGCTGGAAGACAGCCTGATGGTCGCGCTGCTGGACACCTACTGCAACACGCCCATGGCCGGGACGGCAGAGAATCTGGCGCGCAAGTTTGAAATCTCGCGCGAGGAGCAGGACGCCTACGCGCTTCGCTCTCAGCAGGAGGCAAAGCGAGCCAAGGACGCCGGTCTCTTTGCCGAAGAGATTGCGCCCGTCGAAATCAAGACCCGCAAGGGCGTGACGGTTTTCGATTATGACGACCACGCTCGCCCGGAGACTACGATGGAAGGACTGGCGAAGCTCAGGCCCGCTTTCAGCAAGGACGGGTTTGTCACGGCTGGCAACGCTTCCGGCATAGTTGACGGAGCGGCCTCTCTCGTCATAGCGGGCGAGGATTACGTCAAGTCGAAAGACTCAAAGCCGCTCGGCCGCATCGTCAGTTGGGCTTACGCAGGCGTCGAGCCTGACATCATGGGCATAGGGCCCGTGCCTGCCACTCGCAAGGCTCTGGAGAAGGCGGGGCTCACGCTTAACCAGATTGATTTGGTAGAGGTCAACGAGGCTTTCGCGGGCCAGTACCTCGCGGTCGAGAAAGAGCTTGGGCTTGACCGCTCGCGCACGAACGTCAACGGCGGCGCAATCGCGCTCGGCCACCCGCTCGCGGCCTCAGGCACGCGACTGGTGCTGACGGTTCTGCTTGAGCTGCGGCGTCGCAGCGCCCGCTACGGGCTGGCCACGGCCTGCATAGGCGGCGGACAGGGCATAGCCATCGTCGTCGAGCGGCTCTAAAGAAAAGAAGAGCATTAACAGGGATGGACAGGATAGACAGGATAAAGATAAAACAATAGCTTGTTTTTTATCCTGCTCATCCTGTCCATCCTGTTTGAATCCTCCCTACTGAACCATTACTTTTTAATAAAAACTGTTGCACAGCCGCGCCCGGATTCGGTAATCTAGTACTTGAGCCTGCCGCCCCAAGCGGGCTTTAGCTTGTACCTTCGCCTCGCATCCCTTTATCCAGATTAGAGTCCTCTACTCACAAAGCCCAAAGGAGTTGATTCCCCCAATGAACGCCAAAAATGAGACGTGGCAGGTGATGTGCGCCGACGGCACCTTCGAGACAGACCTTGAGGGTCTGAAGGAATGGGTGGCAGAGGGTCGCATACTGGCCACAGACAAGGTTCGCAAAGGCAACCTCAGATGGATAGAGGCTGGCCGCGCGCCCGTGCTTCGCCAGTCGTTTGAGCCCGCGTGGGCCGCCAGTCCCTTGAGCGGCAATGTTGCCGTCAGCGATGCCCCGCCCGTGGAGCCGCACTGGGCCGAGCCTCAGGACGCGGGCTTCCCCGGCGAGAGCTTTGCGGCAGAGCAGGCGGAAGCTCCCGCCTTCGATTCTTTCGTGGAGGAGCGCGCCCTACAGGCGAAGGACTGTTACTTTCACGTAGGCGTCGAGCCCAAATACATCTGCGGCTCGTGCGCCAGCACCTTCTGCGCCGACTGCACAAAGTTCACGAGCAAGATTCCCATCTGCTCGCTCTGCGGCGAGTTGTGCAGGCTCTACGAAGAGGTCAGGGAAAAGAGCGAGCGCCGTCTTCAAAGAAGCGCGGGCTTCGGCTTCACAGACTTCTCTGCGGCGCTCTCTTATCCCTTCAAGAATCTGGTAGGCCTGCTGTGCGGAGCCTTCTTCTACGCGCTTCTACAGCTTGGCGGGATAAAGGGGCAGCTTCTCGCATCGGCGATTCTCTTCGGCTGCATCTCGATTGTGATTAACAAGATGGTCATGGGGCGCACGGACGGAAACTTCTTTCCGGACATGAGCGCCTTCTCCCTGTGGGACGACGTATTGATGCCAATCTTTCTCGGCCTCGGCGTGACCATCATCACCATTGGCCCGGCGCTCCTTCTGGCTCTCATGCTCATCCTGGGCGTCGTAAACAGCGTGGGCCCGACGCGCACTGCCGAGGCGGGCGGGGCTCAGCGCTCGCAATCTCTCTCAAGCGACGACATGGACGAGGTCATGCAAGACCCGAACGTGCGGGACAGTGAAGGCTTAAGTAAGAAGATAGAAGAGGTGCGCGAGCGTAAGATGGATGAAGAGCGCACGAGCGCGCAGGTAGACGCGCTGCGATGGCTCTTCGGCGTGCCAGCGCTACTGATTCCTGTGCTTCTGCTGGCGCTCGCATGGGCCGTCTTCTACTATCCCATGGCGCTCAGCATAGCCGGTTACACGGAAGATTTCTGGTCCGTAGTCAACCCGCTCGTTGGCCTAGACACCATACGGCGCATGGGCGCGACCTACTTCAAGGCCTTCGGGATGTATCTGGCCATACAGTCCGTCGCAGCCGTCCTGAACATCATAAGCTACTGGGTGCTTGCGCCCTTTGACCTGCCCTTCCTCGGAAACCTCCCGGCCCATTTTGTCGGAGGCGCTATA
>DATELK010000044.1:0-12460 GCA_035276685.1 Pyrinomonadaceae bacterium
CGCTCTATTACTGGAAGTCCAGAGACGGCATCTGCGTCTCGTCCCTCATAGGGACAATCATAGACGTGATGGGCCGCACCTCCGAGCTTGATTACGATGCCCTGTCGGAATACGCCCGCTATCAATTCACCTTCGGAGACAAGACCTTCATCAAGCAAATCAAGAAGGTCTTGCCGGGACATCTGGTCGAGATTGACTTGAATAGCGGCGAGATATCGTCGCGCTGCTACGAAGACATACTGTCGCCACGAAGCGGTAACGTAACCTCCCTGACGCCCGAGTGGATTGAAGAGACGCGGGAACTGCTAGTGCAATGCGCGCTCGATTCGACCATCAGCGACACCTCGTTCACCACCTTTTGCAGCGGCGGCATGGACTCAAGCTTTATCACGCGCGTCACGCAGCCCGAAGTAGCCTATCACTGCAACTATTCAGACCCGGACTGCAACGAGACCTTTTTCGCGCAGCAGGTCGTAGAGGACACGCAGACGCGCCTCTTCGTCGTCAACGCGCAGGAGTCTTTCGACCTTGTGGCACGTCTCAAGGACATTGTCGAAGACTTCGACGAGTTGACCATAGGCTCGGTCATACTTCCACTGGACGATTTGTTGAGCCAGGTCAAGCGACGCTACAAGGTGATACTGACGGGCACGGGCGGCGACGAGCTTTTCGCGGGCTACGTGCGCTACCAGCTTGCCTTCGGCGAATGCTATCAGGATTCGTACAAGGCGCTTTACAACAAGATGCAGCATCTCTCTTCCGTCTCCGACCGCTTCGAGATGACGCACCAGAAGGGCGACCCGCGTCTATACAAGTTCTACGACCCGAAGGTCGAAGAGACCTTCAAGGCGTCGTTCGAAGATTGCCGCACGGGCGACGGCGATTTGCACGCGATGCTCAGGTTCGACCGTCGCTACTTTCTCTCGGGGCTGCTCAACATCGACGACAAGATGTGCGGGCGTCACTCGCTGGAAAGCCGCCCGAGCTTTCTGCACCAGAAGCTCGTGCGGCACATGCAGTCGCTTGAGGCTAACGCCTTCTTACGAAACGGAGATTTGAAGATTCTGCTGAGAGAGCTGGCCTCGGGCATTCTGCCCAAACCCGTCATCCATAGAACCGATAAGATGGGCTTCACTACGCCCGTAGGCGTCTTCGTCAATCATTCGTCGCACCTGATTCGAGAGCAGATTACCAACTCTCCTTTCCGCGACTTCTATGATTTGAGAAAGATGAACCTGACGGCGGAAAGCAAGTTCTCGCGCGAGGTGTTCGGGCTGCTGATGGTTGACTTGTGGCTCAATCGTTACGCGTGCTCCGGAAGCTGCGCGTCATAAGTTTACTGTCATGCGTATTCTCTTTCTCACACAGTGGTTCGACCCGGAGCCGGGAGCCCTGCGCGGGCTGCCTCTGGCGCGCTGGCTGGTTCAGCGCGGGCACGAAGTAGAGGTCGTCACGGGCTTTCCCAACTACCCGAGCGGAAAGATTTATCCGGGCTACCGCATGCGCCTCTGGCAGCGGCAGGAGATGGACGGCGTCTCTGTCTTAAGAGTGCCGCTTTATCCTAATCACGACGAGTCGGCCGTGCGGCGCATAGTTAATTACGGGAGCTTCGCCCTCTCGGCCGCATCGCTCGGCACTTCGCTGATAGGCAAGGCCGATGTAGGTTTCGTCTATCACCCGCCCGCGACCGTGGGCTTCCCCGCGATGGTGCTTAAGCGGCTGCGCTCCGTGCCCTTCATCTACCACATAGCAGACATGTGGCCGGAATCCGTGGTCGAGTCCGGCATGATTGGAAACGGGAAGAAGCGCAGGGCCGTCGAGTCGCTCCTTTCAAAGTGGTGCAAGATGGTTTACAGGGACGCGCGAGCCATCACAGTCCTGTCGCCGGGCTTTAAGCAGCTCTTAATAGAGCGCGGAGTCCCTGCGGATAAGATTCATATTATTTACAACTGGGCCGACGACGTGTTCGAGCCGATGCCGAAAGACGAGGCGCTCGCGGAGGAGCTTGGCCTGAAGGGTTACTTCAACATAGTCTACGCGGGCAACATGGGCGCGTTCCAGGGTCTGGAAACAGTCATCAATGCCGCCTCGCGTCTCAAGCACATACCCGAAATCCAGTTCGTGCTCATAGGCACGGGACAGAAAGAGGACGAGCTAAAGACGCTCGCGCAGGAGCGAGGTTTAAGCAACGTGCGCTTCCTTGGCCGACGCCAGTTCTGGGAGATGCCGAAGATTAACAGCCTCGCAGACGTGCTGCTCGTTCACTTGAAAGACTTTCCTTTTTTCAGCAGCACCATCCCGAGCAAGACGCAGGTGTCGCTCGCGAGCGGCCGTCCCGTCCTGATGGCTGTTAGAGGCGACGCGGCGGATGTCATAAACAGAGCCGGGGCGGGCCTTGCCTGCCAGCCCGAGAGCGAAGAGGAACTGGCCGAAGCTGTGCTCAAGCTGTTTAAGATGGAGCGCAGCCAGTTGGAGTCGATGGGCGCGAGGGGAAGAGAGTTTTACTTGAACGAAATGTCTCTGGAGATAGGCGGCGCTCACATGGAGACACTTCTTCGTGAGGTGAGCGGGCATAGAGCCAACGGGAATGGCCGGTAAAAATTTTCAGTCGATGAACTACCTGTTCTACGTCCTGGGGCCGCAGCAAACATTGACAGCCTGCGAGAGTCCTAATACGGACTACTCTTTTGAAGTCTGGGAGCCGTCGATTCGCGGGGTCGTGCCCGAAGGCGTGCCCATGATGCCGTTCGGCGTCTGGTGGGCGATGCACCAGCTGCACTTCTTTAAGAATCGTGATTACGCGCTGCTGCTCGTTAAGGACGGCTCTACTTTGATTCATCGCTCCGGCGTCTTTCCCGGCTACCTGCGCTTCCCCTTCATGTCGAAGAGCGACCTTCAAATCGGCGACACCTGGACGCATCCCAGTTATCGCAAGCAGGGGCTGGCCCGGTTCGCCATCTGTAAGATTGTGGAGAGATACCGCGACGATAATCGAAGCTTCTGGTATCTGGTCGAAGATAATAACGTTCCATCTATACGCGTTATCGAAAAGGCCGGGTTCAGGCTCGCGGGCCGTGGGCTAAAGGACAAGCGCTTCGGCACAAAGCTGCTCGGCGCATATAAAATGCAGACCAATTGTTGAAGCCTCACTTTAGAAGAGAATAAAGATGTATCCCTTAATCAAGCGACTCTTTGACATCGTTGCCTCTTCGGTCGCTCTCATAATTTTTTCGCCGTTAATGATTGTCATAACGGTTCTGGTGAAAATGGGTTCGGAGGGGCCAGCGCTTTACAGGGGCACGCGGGCGAGCCGTGGCGGCGGAACCTTCAAGATGCTCAAATTCCGCACCATGGTTATGAACGCGGAGAAGATTGGCGGGCCTTCTTCTTCGGCCGACGACCCGCGCATCACTCGCGTAGGAGCATGGCTTCGCAGGTACAAGCTGGACGAGCTGCCGCAGCTCATCAACGTCTTCAAAGGCGACATGAGCTTTGTCGGGCCGCGCCCCGAAGTCCTCTCCGAAGTCGAGAACTACACGCCCGAGGAGCGAAAGCTTCTGACGGTGCGGCCCGGTATTACCGACTGGGCTTCTATTAAGTTCAATGACGAGGGCGAGATTCTAAAGGGAAGCGCAGACCCGCACCAGGCCTATCTGGAAAAAATCAGGCCCGAGAAAGTGAGGCTCGGTCTTGAGTACGTAAGCAACCAGTCTCTGCTGGTTGATATAAGAATTATTATGGAGACGCTCGTCACGATTTTTAAGACCAGAGCCGCAAGCACAGACTCGCCGTAGCCTCGCGTATAAATTGATGAACAGAACAGAAAACATCACCTTGCAGGAGTTGTCGGCGCGCGTACGCCGTCACAGTGTGCTGATGACCAATCGCGCGAAGGCCTCGCACGTTGGGTCGTCGTTGTCCATGGCAGAGCTTCTGGCCGTGCTGTATGGTCAGACCTTGCGCGTTGACCCGCAGCGGCCGGATTGGCCCGAGCGCGACCGCTTCATCCTGAGTAAAGGTCACGGCTGCGCCGCACTCTATGCCGTGCTGGCCGAAGTCGGTTTCTTCCCCCTGGACTGGCTTGAGACCTTCTATTCGGACGGCTCGCGCCTGCCCGGACACGCGACTCATACTCACGTGCCCGGCGTAGAAATCTCCACGGGCTCGCTCGGCCACGGTCTTTCGGTGGCGGCAGGCATGGCGCTCGCCGCCCGTCGTGACGGCAAGAGCCACAGGGTCTTCTGCCTGCTGAGCGACGGCGAATGCGACGAAGGCTCTATATGGGAGCCCGCGCTGTTTGCCCCGCATCACAGGCTGGACAATCTGGTCGTGATAGTCGATTACAACAAGATTCAGAGCCTCGGCACGGTCAAGGAAGTCTTAGACCTTGACCCTCTGGCGGACAAGTGGCGCGCCTTCGGTTGGGCCGTGGAGGAGATTGACGGGCACAATCTGGAAGAGGTACAGACGGCCTTCTCAAGAATACCTCTTGAAAGAGAGCGTCCCACCTGCATCATCGCTCACACCGTCAAGGGCAAGGGCATAACGTTTATGGAGAACAAGCTGCTCTGGCATTATCGCACCCCGCAGGGCGAAGAGTTCGAGGCAGCGCTGAGGGAGTTAGGAGACCCTGCATGAGAACAGCTTTTATAGAGACACTGTTTGAGCTGGCTAAAGAAGACGAGCGCATAGTGCTGGTCACCGGAGACTTGGGCTTCGGCGTCGTGACAACTTTTATGGAACAGCTGCCGCGACAGTTCGTCAACGCCGGAGTCGCGGAGCAGAACATGACGGGCCTCGCGGCGGGCATGGCCCTGAGCGGCAAGATTGCCTTCACCTATTCCATAGCCAACTTTCCGGTGCTCAGATGCCTGGAACAGATTCGCAACGATGTCTGCTACCACAACGCGAACGTCCGAGTAGTCTCTGTCGGCGGCGGCATGTGTTACGGCGCGCTAGGCATCTCGCATCACGCGACGGAAGACCTGGCCATCATGCGCTCCCTGCCGAATCTTTTGGTCGTCGCGCCGGGCGACCCTGTGGAAGCAAGGCTCGCTACGCGGGCTCTCATTGAGCATGACGGGCCTGCTTATCTTCGACTGGGGCGTGCGGGCGAGCCTGAGGTGCATCAGTCACAGCCTGAGTTCCAACTGGGCAAGGCAATCAAGGTGCGCGAAGGAAGAGACATCACGCTCATCTCCACGGGCGGGCAGCTTTATGACTCTATGAGGGCGGCGGAAGAGCTGGCCGAGATGGGCATAGAGGCCAGAGTCCTTAGCATGCACACGCTCAAGCCGCTCGACACGGAAGCCGTTTTAGCAGCCGCCAGAGAGACCTCCGCCATCTTCACCGTTGAAGAGCATAGCGTGCTCGGAGGCTTGGGCGGCGCGGTCGCCGAAGTCCTGATGGAATCGGACGTGCGCCCGCAGTACTTCAAGCGCATAGGCTTGAACAGCACCTTCTCTTCCATAGTCGGAGACCAGGACTACCTGCGCGCAAAGTACGGGCTGGACAAGACGGGAATCGTCAAGAGCGTTCGCTCGGTGCTGGTGGAAAGCTTCGCCTGAGGCACTGCGGGCTAGGCGCTCTCGCAGCAGAATTTTTACCCAACACAAATTTCAAGCACAGAAGTTAAAGGAGTCGGTAATGGCTTATAAAGTCCCTTTTGTTGACCCCAGGGAAAATTACAGGAAGATTCGTGATGAGATAGACTCTGCCTACTTCGACGTGATGTCGAAAGGCGATTTGATTGACCGAGGCCACCTTAAAACCTTCGAAGAGAATCTGGCTAAGTTCGTCGGCACAAAATACGCCGTTGGCCTCAACAGCGGCTACGACGCGCTGCACCTCTCGCTCCGGGCCGGAGGCATTGGCCCCGGCGACGAAGTGATAGTTCCGGCGCACACCTTTGTCGCCACTACCTCGGCCGTGGTTAACGTCGGCGCGACGCCCGTGCTGGTAGACGTAGGGCTGGATTTCAACATAGATGTCGGCAAGATAGAAGAAGCGATTTCCGAGCGCACGCGCGGCATCATCCCAGTGCATCTGAACGGGCGCATGGCCGACATGGCCGCCGTCGTCAAGATAGCCGAAAAGCATAATCTGGTTATCGTCGAAGACGCGTGTCAGAGCCTCGGCTCAAGCCTTGAGGGGAAGGGCGCGGGCGCGTGGGGATTGACCGGCTGCTGGAGCTTTTATCCCTTCAAAATCCTGGGCGGCTACGGCGACGGCGGCGCAATCACCACGAATGACGAGGAGGTTGCCACGTTCATCAGGCGCATGCGCTATAACGGCGAAGACCGTCAGACGGGCGAGTACCACGGGCACGGCTTCACCTGCCTGCTCGATAATTTGCAGGCGGCGTTCCTGGATATAAAGCTGCGACACCTGCCCGACTGGATAGTGCGTAGAAAACAGATAGCGGCGAGATACACGGAGGCGCTCAAAGACATCCCAGACCTGCTGCTGCCCGCATACGATGACTCCGAGCGCTTCGACCACATCTACCAGAACTACGTCGTTCGCTCAAGACAGGGCAACGACTTCTCCGAGTACCTGAAGGCCAATGGCGTAGAGGTGCTGACGCAGTTCCGCAAGCCCTACTACAGGCACGAGGCATTGAAGCTGGTTGATAGAGGCTTCCCCGAAACAGAAGCGCTGAGCCGCGAAGTATGCTCGCTGCCCATGAACACGGAGATGACGGACGAGCAGGTCGAATATGTGATTGACGTTGTGCGCAAATTTTATCGTGTATGACCGATGTCCGAGCGCCGGAAATCTGATTAGATAGAGAGCATTCAGGAGGTTCGCGTTTGATAGCTACACTGAGCAAAAGGGCAGAGCTGATAGTCCAGTCAGAGATACGCCAGATGTCCATAGAGTGTGAGCGCATGGGCGGCATTAACCTGTCTCAGGGCGTGTGCGATACGGAAGTGCCGCTGGCGGTGCGTCGCGGGGCTCAGGCAGCGATGGACAAGGGCGTTAACAGCTACACTCGCTTCGACGGGCTGGCGGAACTGCGCGAAGCCATCGCCGCCAAACTCCGAAGCTATAACCGAATCATCGCAGACCCAGAGACGGAGATAGTCGTGAGCGCAGGCTCTACCGGAGCTTTCTATTGCGCCTGTCTCGCCCTGCTCAACCCCGGCGACGAGGTCATTCTCTTTGAGCCTTACTACGGCTATCACGTCAACACGCTGCTCGCCGTAGAAGCGGTTCCGGCATACGTGCCCATGGAGCCGCCCGACTGGACTTTCACACCGGCAGACCTTGAGCGGGCAGTGACCTCTAAGACCAGAGGCATCATGATAAATACGCCCGTCAATCCGTCGGGCAAGGTCTTCACAAGAGAAGAGCTTGAGTGGATAGCCGACTTCGCTCTGCGTCATGACCTGATTGTCTTCACGGACGAGATTTACGAGTACATCCTCTATGATGGATTGGAGCATATTAGTCCCGCCGTCATACCCGGCCTCGCGGAGCGCACCGTTACCATCTCAGGTTTCTCCAAGACCTTCAGCATCACTGGCTGGCGCATAGGCTACAGCGTCAGCAATCCTGAATGGTCAAACATGATTGGGTGCATGAACGACCTCATATACGTGTGCGCCCCGGCTCCTCTTCAGCTTGGAGTGGCAGAAGGATTGGAAGCTCTCGGGCCCGAGTTCTATAAAGACCTCGCGGCCGAGTACCTGGGAAAGCGTAACCTTATCTGCGGCGCTTTAGAGCAGGTGGGACTCGCGCCCTCAATCCCGCAGGGAGCATATTACGTGCTGGCCGACGCCTCGCGCTTGCCCGGAAAGACGAGCAAGGAGAAGGCCATGCACCTGCTCAAACAAACCGGCGTGGCAACGGTGCCGGGCGAGGCTTTCTTCCACGACGATAAGGGAAACAATTTTCTTCGTTTCTGTTACGCCAAAACCGATGCCGAGTTAGAAGAGGCGTGCCGTCGCCTTGAGCGGCTGGCTTAGGCCGGTTTACCCACACGCGCCGGAGTTAAAGACGAGATGGATAACGAACGAGCAAAATTCTGGTGGTCGAATTTCCTGATTAAGCCGGTTCAGTTCCTGCTGGACTTAATAGTGCTGGTCTCAGCATTCATTCTGGCTTATCTGCTGCGATTCGATTTTGCTATCCCGGACAGCCACAAGTACCTGGCCCTGTCCCAGCTCTCCTTTGTCGTCCTTATACAGTTTGCGGCGCTGACACTGGCGGGCGTCTATACCTTTATCTGGCGCTACGTCGGCATAGCCGAAATCAGGTCTTTCTTTCACGCGTGGATGGGCGCGCTGCTGCCGCTGCTGCTGCTCAGGCTGGCGCTCCCGAGCGACTATCAACTGTGGCGCGTGCCTCTGTCGATTATCATCATAGATGGGATGCTGGCCTTCGGCGGAGTCCTTGGGGTCAGGATTATGCGCCGCGCCATCTACGAGCGCTACGAGAAACGGCGCAGGGAGGCGACCGTTGATAGAGAGAAGAGCAAGCCTGTCCTCTTAATCGGCGCAGGACGCGCCGGAATCATGGCCGCCCGCGAGATACAGAACCGTGGCGACATGAACCTGGCGATAAAAGGCTTCGTGGACGACGACCCCCGAAAGCGCGGAGCCATCATTCACGGCATCAAAGTCCTAGGCGCTACGAAAGACCTCTCGCGACTGGTGCGCCAGCTTGAGATAGACCACGTCGTCATCACAATCGCGCAGGCCTCTAGACAGGACATCCGGCGCATCGTCGACGCCTGCGAGCAGATTCCCATAAAGGTTCGCATCATTCCGGGGCTTTACGAGATTTTGCAGGGACAGGTGCAGGTCAGCCGCATCAGGGATTTGCAGCTTGAGGATTTGCTCGGGCGTGACCCGGTCGTGCTGGACACGGACAATCTAACGCAGTTCCTGACAGGCAAGGTCGTGGTGATTACGGGCGCGGGCGGCTCCATAGGCTCGGAGCTTGCCCGGCAGGTGGCGAGGTTTAATCCTTCGAAGCTACTGCTGCTGGAAAGGGCCGAGCCCGCACTCTTCAACATAGACTGCGAGCTTAGAGAGAACACAGACCTCAACATCATACCTCTCATCGCGGATGTCGGAGACGAGACACGCGTGCGCTCGATTTTTGAGCACTACCGCCCGCAGGTCATCTTTCACGCGGCGGCGCACAAGCACGTCCCCATGATGGAGCTGAACGTTGCCGAAGCGATAAAGAATAACGTGCTGGCGACAAACCTGCTTGGAAGGCTGGCCGGAGAGGTCGAGGCGGAAGTCTTCGTCCTTATCTCAACTGACAAGGCCGTTCGCCCCTCTTCCGTGATGGGCGCGTCAAAGCGCGTCGCCGAGCTTGTCGTCCAGAATCTTAACCACTGCTTTAAGACGAGGTTTGTCGCCGTGCGCTTCGGGAACGTCATAGGCTCCGCCGGGTCTGTGCTGCCAATCTTCCGCGAGCAGATACGCAAGGGCGGGCCCGTGACCGTGACTCACCCGGACATGACTCGCTACTTCATGACGATTCCGGAGGCGGCGCAGCTGGTCTTGCAGACGGGCGCGATGGCCGACGGCGGCGAAATCTTCGTCCTTGATATGGGCGAGCCTGTACGCATACTGGACTTGGCCAAAGACACTATCACGCTCTCCGGGCTGAAGCCTTTCGAGGACATTGACATCGTGATAACGGGGGTGCGTCCCGGCGAAAAGCTGTTCGAAGAGCTGGAGATGACCGACGAAGAGATGTCCAGAACGCGCCACCCGAAGATATTTATAGGCAACATCGCCGCCTACTCAAACGAAAGAGTCGCCTTGATTCTTGAGCGATTAGCCAGCCTCTCAAGAGAGGGACAGGAAAAAGGGCTGCGCGATTTTCTCGAACAGGTGTTGCCGGAAGCCTGCTTTAATCCTTCGCAGTTTACAGCGCCAGAACCGGCTCTGGCCGAGAGCGTCGCTCAGCAGAAGGCCACGCTGGCAGCAACTCCATAATTCGAACGGGATAAGACCTGAGTAAAGTGGAGAGCATTTCAGCAGAAAAATCTTCTCTCGGATTTATAGAATCCGCCAGAAGCGAGGCTGGGGAAAGACGCGGCGCGCTTCTTTTCGACAGGGCGATATTTATCTCGCTCCTGCTCTTAATAGCGCTGACCGCCATCCCCTACGGCACGGTTGACCAGTGGTGGGAAGCCATCTTCGAATGTCTCGCTTTAGCCCTTGGCGCGCTGCACGCCATAAAAGCCCTGATAAAGAGAGAGCCTGTTATAAGAGACGTCCGGCTGTTCTTGCCGCTCCTGGCTCTCGTCGCTTTCGTTCTGATTCAGGCCCTGCTTCCGATAAGCCTTGACCCTTACGGCACGTGGCTCGTGTGGCTCAAGCTGCTCTCATACACCGTGGTGTTCGGGCTGTTGCTGCGTTACACGACTAGCCTGAGCCGCCTGCGGGCTCTCATATACCTGGTCTTTGTCATCAGCTTTGCGAGCGCGCTCTTCGGCATCCTTCGGCAGACGACGCAGAACAGCCCCGGCTTTATCCTCCCTTTTTTGATGCCCGACGTAGGCTTCGCACAGTTCATCAACCGGAATCACTTCGCATTCCTAATGGAGATGAGCCTGGGGCTCACGCTGGGCATGATAGCCAGCAAGTTGTTAAAGCGTAATAGCGTTATAATTTATCTCTCCGTTTCATTGCCGCTCTGGACTGCGCTCGTGCTGGCGAACTCGCGCGCAGGCATTATCTGCCTGTTGGCCATCTTAATCGTCAGCGTCTTTATCCTACTTTTCCACAGCGCGCCCGGCCGTCACCATAAAGAGCAGGGGAGATTATCGTCAGCCGTATCCGGGCTCTTACAGTCTGTGGCGGCAAGACTGGTGCTCATCGCTTTCGCCGTTCTGATTATGACTGTCGCCGTCGTGTGGATGGGCGGCGAGCGTGTCGCAGACCGCTTGGAGACTATTCAATATGATGTGCAGGCCAAGCCCGTTGACGGAGTGCCCTGGGGGCGTCGGCAGCAGATATGGAGAGGCACGTGGCAGGTCATAAAATCCCATCCCCTTATGGGAATCGGGCCCGGAACCTTTAACCTGGCTATTACCCGGTACGACCCCGGCAACGGAAGGCTTCAGCCCTATTCCGCTCATAATGATTATCTTGAAATCCTGTTGAGCTTTGGGATAGTCGGGACGGCAATCATTCTATTCTTTATAGCTCTGCTAGTTGTACGAGCGCGCCGCAGCCTGCGCTCTCCTGGCTTGTATAGGCGCGCGGCCTGCCTGGGGGCGCTGACAGGAATGTCCGGCGTCGCGCTTCACAGCTTTTTCGACTTCGGTCTTCAGATAACCGTCAACGCGCTTATATTTATAGCCCTGATTGTGATAGCCATAGCGGATTTTCCTGCGGAAGAAAAAACCAGGCCCGTGAGGAGCGCACGGGCTTAGTGACGGAAAGCCCTGATTCCCTGTAATTTTGCTCTGCGTTTAACTTATAGCCCATCGTGGATGTCAAAAAACTAACCTTTCAGGGGATTGACCAGATGGAGCCGTGCGGCTAACCTACGGCAGTCTCGGAGTACTGTGAGATTTTCCCGTATCTAGATTAATCGAGGGTTTGTATCGACCTCACAGAGGAGAAGCAAAATGAGAAAAATTTTCAAGGCCGTGTCTTTAGCACTGGCAATCGCTATATTTCAGGTTTATGTGCTCGCCGCACCAGCGACTTCCACAAGCAACATACTGGCGGGGCGTCTTCTGACACGAGGCACTAATACTGTTCTGGTTAACGGGAATATGGCCAGTTCCGGGACGACGATTCTCTCCGGCTCACAGGTACAGACCCCCGAAGGCGTGGACGCGACCATTCAGTTGGGCTCCGCAGGCAGGCTAGATGTCTCGCCGGGCACCAACCTGACCGTCACCTTCGATAAGAACAACGTTAACGTCAATGTCACCTCGGGTCATGCGTTCCTGAGCACGGCTGCCGGGGTCAAGGGAACCGTCACGAATCCCGAGGGCAAGGTGTTGTCATCCAACTCGCCAGCGGCTCCGCAGACCGGCAATAACTGGAGCGGCAAGGCTACCGCAGGCGTTGTCGTGACCATCATCGTGATAACCATCATCATCATCGTTGTCACAAACGACGACGAGAGCCCGAGCTAAGGATAGCCTCCGAAGAGTAGGCTGTATGTTTTAGATAGATAGTCTCGCTTAATCCTCCTGTACCACGCGCCCAGGTTCAACTGTGGGCGCGTGGTTTTTTCTTAAGCTAATCAGTCATAGATGCGAACTGTTCTGTTACGCAGCATCGTTTCCGTCCTCTGTCTCGCGGTCTCTATCTTAGGGATTATCTGGACGGTAAAGGCCGGTCTTGCGCGCACGCTCTCCGAATACGTAGTCCGGGCCAACGTCGTCGACCCCATTAACACGATAAGTACCCTGCCTGCGGCGGACATGGCGCTTCGCACGAGTCCCTCGGACCCGGAGGCGCACCTCGCA
>DATELK010000045.1:0-16669 GCA_035276685.1 Pyrinomonadaceae bacterium
TTCGCTGCTATCCGAGCAGGCCGCGAAACTTCGCGGGGCTGAGAGTGTAGCCGGGGAAGACCGCTTGTGGGTTTGCGTTGCCGAGATGCTTTGCTGCTATCTCGCCGAAGACATCGCGGAAGTCGGTCGTCAGCGCCAGGTCGCGCCCCTCGTACAGCTTCTCCGCTTTGAGCCCCGGCCATTCTCCGTAGACGCGCCCGCCACGCACGCTGTTTCCTATGACGAACATGGCGTTGGCGTGGCCGTGGTCTGTGCCACGGTTGCCGTTCTCGCGCGCCGTGCGTCCGAACTCAGACATGGTGAGTATCAGCACGTCGTCCATGCGCTTACCAAGGTCTGTCACGAGCGCGCTGATGCCCGACGCGAAGTCCGCGAGTCGAAAGGCAAGCTGCCCGCGCGCCCCGCCCTGATTGACGTGAGTGTCCCAGCCGCCAACGTCCGTGAAGGCCACCTCAAGGCCCACGCCCGCTTTTATCAACTGTGCAATCTGTAGCAGAGCGTTGCCATATGGAGAGCGAGGATACTGCGCGCCGTTCTCGGGCCTGTACTGCGCGGGGTTCACCTTCTTCAGATAGTTGACCGCCTCGAAGGTCTCGCGGCCCGTGCCTCCGAGTACGTCGCTCACGCTCTTCTCATAGATGCTCTCAAAGCCGCCCTGCACGCTCTGCGAATAGGCCCCGGCGCGTATGGTAAAGTCCGCCAGGTTTGAGATTGCCAGCGCGCTTGCGCGTCCCTGTAGCACGCGCGGCAGGTTCTGCGTCATGGAGACGGCGCGGAAAGGCGTGGCGCTTTTGTCAGGCTTGGACTGTAGATAGCGGTTGAGCCACCCGTCGCGCGTGGACTTAACGCCCGGCGTCGCGGACTCCATGTAGTCCTGCGCGTCGAAGTGCGAGCGAGTGTTATCGGGCGAGCCAACGGCGTCCACAATCGCCAGACGCTTAGCGTCCCAGAGCGGCTTGAAAGACGAGAGCGCCGGATGAAGACCGAAGAAGCCGTCGAGGTCTATCGCCGCTTCACCGCTTCCCGCCTGCGGCTTTGCAATCGCCAGCGAAGGACGAAGCTGATAATACTCACGCTCGCCGTAAGGCACGACCACATTGAGGCCGTCAACCGCGCCGCGCTGAAAGATGGCAATCAGCGTCTTGCGCCGCCCGCCCGCGCGGGTCTGCGCCTCTGCCACTCGCTCAAGAAAGGAGGGAGCGCCCGCCAGCATCCCTATACTTGCGAGCGCCACTCCGCCGGACTTCAAGAAAAACCTGCGATTCATATTCACTTCCCTTACTGTCTCTGAAATTCGGGAGAGCCCAGAATGAGGCCCGCTATCTTGACGACTTCCACGTTGCCAACAACGCGGCCCGTGTCGGCACGAGCCATCTGTCTCTGGCCGCGTGCGCCGCCCCTCGCCATCTGCCCGCGCGCATCTTCCGTATCCGCAGGCTGTGCAGGCTGGCTCGAAGGCGCAGGCAAAGGCTCGTTCAGCTTGCTGGTGAGCGTGGTCTTGGTCTGCGTTGATACCTCTCCGTTTAAGATAACGCCTATGAAGCGCTCCATGACTTTCGTTTTATCAACCTGCGCGGCGGCCGCCTCGCCAGCAAAGCGCGAGAGGTCTACGCGCGTGCCGGGAATCCTGTTGGATGCGAGCGCGAGCGCGAAGTTCATCCTCTCAAGCAGCGAGCCCGTGTTGACCCAGTCTTCGGCCGTGTCAGGGTAGCCCGTCGGAGCCTGATACATGTAGAGCGGCTCGCCCATGCGCGCTATCCATTGATGAATCGCGGGGCCGCCGTTGGTTTCGCCGCCGAGCGTTCTGATGGCACTGATGGCAAGCTCGAAAGGCGTCTTGATTTTTGCGCGGTAGGCCGCCTGCGAGTTGAACTCAGGCGACGCGATGACGGCGCGCAGAGTCTCCCTGATGGAGCCGTCGCTCTTCGTGTAAGCGGCGCTGATGCGCGAGACAAGCTCAGGCGTAGGGTTATCCATGACGAAGCGGCGCGCGAGCTTCGTCGCAATAAACTTTGCCGTAGAAGGATGACGAGCCAGAATCTCAAGCACCATCAGGCCGTCGCGCATGCCGCCCCCGGCAGGAATCTTCTGGCCCAGCACTACCTTCTCGCCGTCGTCGTGCATGCGCTCGTTGAAGAAGAAGGTTCCGGCGTCCGGGTCTGCGCCGCCCGCTCCGCGCGGCGCGCGTATGGTCCAGCCCGTGAAGCAGCGCGCGACCTCCTGCACGTCCTTCTGCGTGTAGCCGCCCTCGACGCCCAGCGTGTGAAGCTCCATCAGCTCGCGGGCGTAATTCTCGTTGATGCCGCGACGCTGTCTCTGCTGCTGTTGAGGATTGGCCTGCATGAGCCCTTCAAGAAGAGGGCGACGCCTGCGCTGCTGAACATTCGGGCTCGTGCTCTGAAAGTTGTCGAGGTAGAAGAGCATCGCGGGGCTCTGTGCCGTGGCGACGAGCAGGTCTTTGAATTTTCCGAGAGTGTTCGGGCGAATGGTGTCGCGGTCGTAGGAGACCAGCAGCCAGCGGTCAGCGCCTTTGGCTGCGAAGACGTTGAAATGGTTCTCCCAGAAATCGACCATCACCTCCTGCAACTGCCGCTCGCTGTAGACGGCGCGCAGGATGCGTGAAGCCTGTAGCTCCGCTACGAGTTGCTGCGGCGTCCTCAGCCCGTTCTGAAGGTAGTAGTCACGGATCAGCCTGCGATACTCGTTATCACGCCCGCCTTCCTGAGTCATAGCGGCCGCCTCGTTATTCTGAGCAGCCATCGCGCCGTTATTATTCTGCGTGCCATTCTGAGCGGGCATGTTCGGCTGGTTGCCGCCGAGTCGAGCCTCCACGGCTGCGGCCAACTCTGGCGGGAGCTTCCCGTCTCTCTGCATGCGTCGCAGAAGCTGGTTCGGCTGCGGGTACTTCGCGTAAAGCTCAGGCGTTGACAGCCGAAGCGCCTCAAGCCTTTGAAGCCGCGCGCCCATCCCTGCGTCGGCAATCTTCTCAGGGTAAAGCTGCTCTTCTATGTATCGCTCAAGCCCCATGGCGCGCACGCGCTCCACGTCGCCGGGACGCACGCCGAAGCCAAGCCGGTTCAGCACGTGCAAAATCCGCTGGTCTTCAGCCAGCCGGGACGCGCTTTTTTGTGCCTGCTGCTTCTGCGCCGTCGCCAGCAGAGGCGCGAACAGAGGCAGCACGAGCGCCACTACACAGCAGAGCGCCTGAGTCCTTCGAGCCCTGGAAATCAGAGAAAGATTTTTAAGCCTGCTCATATAACCACCAATTTTAAGCTCTATTTCTGAGAGAAATTGTCGGCGCGGGAAAAGCAGTTGCCAGATTTCCAGCGCCGACAATTTAGACGCGCACGCGCCCCGGAAGGTTGAATTTTTCTCGGATAAGTGCAAAGACAGGACAGTACCGCCTGCGGTAGCGGGCGGGTCTAACATCCATCATGACTCTAGCCGGGAGTAATACCCGCCCGCTACCGCAGGCGGTACTGTCCTGTGTTTTATCTCATGGGCTTCGGATAGCTGACGGGACTTCGGTTGCCGTCCCTGTCCACGGCGCGCACCCCGAAAAAGTAGTTGTCCTTCGACATCCCCTTCATGGTGAAGCTCGTCACGTTTCCGACCCTCTGCGCGTTTGTCCAGACGGGCGAGGTCGTGTCGCGCCAGACTATCTCGTAGCCCGCGAGGTCTGGCTCTTTCCCTGCGTCCCACTTCAAATCCGTGTCGTTGGTCAGGCGTGCCGTGACTATGGCGACGTTTACGGGGCGCGCGGGCGCAAGCGCCAGAAGCGCAAGGCTCACGGCGTTGACGCGCGCCACCTGCGCTATGTAGCCGAAGTCCACGAACTCCGGCAGGTCGCCGTAGCGTATGCCGTTCTCTAGCCTCACGTTCTGATGCTGGTGCGTGTAGTCCTCGTTCGGCTCCGTGAACCTGACGGCTGCGAAGCCGCGCTCAAGGAAGGGTATGTGGTCGCCGCCTCTCAAGTACCTGTCGCGGCGATAGACCATCATCACGTTCATGGAAGGAACGTAGGCGGAGGCAGCCTCCTTGATAAAGCGCGCGAGCTGGCGCGAGGCGGAATCGTTCTCTCCGCCCACGCCGCGCCTCGTGGTAGCCTCCTGCGGCGTCTCGTTGGACGGCACGCCTTCGGAGAAGACGCGAACTGTGCGGCGGTCGCGCACGCCGTTGCCGCCGAGCGTGTTGCCTATGATGTCGTTGGTGAACATGGCCTCTATGTTCATGTTCTCCTTCTTAGCCTGCTCGGCGAAGTAGGTAGAGCCGAGTAAGCCCTGCTCCTCTCCGGCCACTGCCATGAAGACAATCGTCGCATCGAAGCTGTACCTGGACATGACACGAGCCATCTCAAGCACGGCTGCCGTGCCGGAGGCGTCGTCGTTTGCGCCCGGCGCGTCACACTCGGCATCGACGGGGCTCGTACACATCGAATCGTAATGGCCGCTCACGACGTAAGTGCGCGCCTGCGAGGCAGGCTGAGAGCCCCTGAGCGTCGCCACCACGTTCGTTATCACAGTGGGCTGCGGCACGCGCCCGCGCGGAGGCGGGTTTGCCTCCTGCGTGTAAGACTGCTTCTCGACCGTCATGCGCCCGTTTGTCCGAGCGGCTATCGCTTGAAACTCCTGAAAGAGCCAGTCGCGCGCCGCTCCTATGCCTCGCGCAGGATTGTCCTGAACGGAAAGCGTGTTGCGCGTGCCGAACGAGACGAGCTTGCGTATAGTCCTCTCTATGTTGGCCGCGTCAATCTCGCGCACGATGCTCTGAATGGCCCTGTTCGTCCCCGCCTGCGACGCGACGCCGCGTGCCGGGCTTCGCCTTCTTCCCTGCCCCTGAGCAAAGGATGAAGAGCAGGCTACAAGAGCAACAAGCACAAGCGCGGCCAGAAGCGTGCGGGCGTTTCTTCTTCTCTCATTCATCTCAGAAAATTAACAGGGATGGACAGCAGATTAAGGATAAAGAATAAATGCTTTCTCTTTTATCCTGCTCATCCTGTCCATCCCTGTTTGAATCCCCCTTTAATTGGTTTCGCTGACCTGCGCTCGCTCGCGCTCTTTCAAAACGCGGCGCAGGATTTTGCCGGAAGCGGTCTTAGGTATCTGGTCTATTATCTCAAGGCGTCGAATCTTCTTGTGAGGCGCGACGCGCTCGGCCACGAACTCCTTTATCTCTTCGGGCGAGACCTCTGCCTTCAGCACTACGAAAGCCTTCGGCACTTCTCCCGCTTCCTCGTCAGGGCTCGGGATGACTGCGGCATCGGCTACGGCCGGGTGCGTCAGCAGTATGGCTTCAAGCTCTGCGGGCGCGACCTGAAAGCCCTTGTACTTAATCAACTCCTTGACGCGGTCAACTATGAAGAGATGGCCCTCTTCGTCCACGTAGCCCACGTCGCCCGTGTGAAGCCAGCCTTCATCGTCCAGCGTCGCGCTGGTTGCGTCCGCACGGTTGTGATAGCCCTTCATCACCTGCGGCCCGCGCACCCAAAGCTCACCGCGCTTGCCCTGGCCCACAGTCTCGCCCGTCTCAACGTCAACCAGCCTTGCTTCCGTGTTAGGCACGCACATGCCCACGGAGCCGTGCTTCATCCCGGCGGTGTCGCTTCCGGTGCAATGTGTCGCGGGGCTCGTCTCCGTCATGCCGTAGCCCTGCCTGACCTGACAACTGAGCCGCTCTATGCAGGCCCGCGTGAGGTCTTCTCCTAAGGGGGCAGCGCCTGAGAAGACCGTGCGAAGTTTCGAGAGGTCGTAAGTATCAACCGCAGGATGCTTGGCAAGGGCCAGAATTATAGGCGGCACGACGTGCGCGAAGCTCACGCGGTAATCCTGCATAAGCCGCAGGAACTCTTCCAGCTCGAAGCGCGGCATGGTGACGATGGTCGTGCCCTTGTAGAGCCCAAGATTGAGTATGACCATCAAGCCGTAGATGTGAAACAGGGGCAGGACGCATATCAGATTGTCTCTTTCATCAAAGAGCTTCATCTGCTCCATCTGGCACATGTTCGAGACCAGATTGTGATGCGTGAGCATGACGCCCTTGGGAAGACCCGTAGTCCCGCTCGAAAACGGGAGCGCGCAGACATCCTCGCGCGGATTGACGGGCGCGGGCGGCACGCGGTCTTCCGTTTCAAACAGAGAGTCGAACGCGGCCGCGCCTTCTGCTTCACCGAAGACGAAGATTTCCTCCACCTTCGTCTCACCGGCCGCCTCCCTTGCTTTATCCAGCAGCGCGGGCACCGTCACCATGAACTTCGCATTAGCATCCTTTAACTGGTGCGCGACCTCTTCCGCCGTGTAGAGCGGGTTGATGGTCGTGACCGCGCCTCCGAGGTGAGAGGCCGCGTGAAAGGCTATGGCGTATTCGGGAACGTTGGGGCTGAAGATGGCGAGGCAGTCGCCTTTGCCGAATCCTCTCCGATGAAGACTCGCCGCGGCCCGCTCAATCTTCTCCACAAGCTCGCCGTAGGTCAGTGTGCGCCCGCTCATGCCTTCTATCAACGCGGGCTTGTCGCCATAACGCCGCGCTCTCTCCAGAATGAGCGCGGTCAGCGACACTTCGGGAATCGCAATCTCCGCCAAGGGGCTGCGGAAGATCATACGTTTCTCCTTTCTCTTCAAGGGGCCGAACGCTTGTGAACCAGCGCGGGTAGTTATAACACAAAAGCAGGAGTCAGAACTCAGAATTCAGGAGCCAGAATAAAGACGCTTTTATTCTGGCTCCTGAGTCCTGAATTCTGACTCCTTTTTCCATTAATAGATGTGATAGGCGCGGCCACCGGCCACGACTATGACCTGGCCGGAGATGGAGTTTGCGACGGCTCCTACGATGGGCTCGTCTGCCACCAGAGCGCGGTACTGCTCGGAGCCTCGCCTGACTCTGATGGTCGAGCGAGAAGAGCTGTAAGCGTTGTCGACCCAGATGCCGTTCTGTTGACGAAAGCGCTTCCCGGCGACGGTTCTCGTAGCCGAAGACTCTTCATCAGCGTCGGCAGCGCCTCGGCGTGGGCGAGCGGTAGTAGTCGTGGAAGCGGGCCCGTCTCTCAGAGCCTCTCTCTTCTTCTGCCTATCCTCGTTGGAAGAGTCGTCTGTCGTAGCCCCGAGCCTAGGGCTGCTCTTCGCAGTCTCGGGCTGAGCCCTGCGACCACTTCCCGCAGCCGCACCGGCTGACGTAGACGGCGCGCCTCCCATAGTCACGTCGTTTCTCTCACGCCTATTCTGATTTACGAATCCGGGGTTGTCCTTCCCCTTGCCGAACTCTGCCGCCTTATCTATCGGCGTAGCGGGTTGCGCCTGCGGCTCCGCTTGCTTCGCCTCTGTCACAGTCTCCTGAGCGGGAGCAGGAGGCGGCTGAGCGGTCTGGCCCGTGTCAGAGGGTTTGGGCGCATCGCCCGACCTGTACACGTCCGTCTCTCCGGGCGTGTTGTTGGCCGGGACGGACTCTCTCGCTAACTGCGTGCCGGGCGTTGCGGCGTTCGGCCCCGCGTTGTTCGCGCTCGCGCCGGGAGTGGCCTGTTGATTGGCGTTCGTGCTACTGGAGGTTCCGGTCGTTGAGGCAGGCTCATTCTGTTCCTTCGTATCCGTATTCTGTGCCTGCTCGGTTGTAACCTGTCTTTGAGCCTCAGAGGCGATGTCGCGGTTGCGCGTGACGACTACGAAGATGATTGAGCCGAAGGCCAGCAGCGCCAGCACAGGCGCAGCGTAGCGCAGGACGGGCGGCGAAAACAGAGCGGCAAGCCACGCCAGCCATGAGCGAGAAGGCGGCTCTACGGTCTGCGTCACGGTGCCGCGCTCTTCCGCCTCTATGGATGATGAAAGCGCAAGCTCTGTGACTATCCTGCGGCATGAATCGCAGTCCGCCAGATGCAGCATGTAGCGCGTGCGCGCAGCTTCCGGCAGAGCGCCTTCCGCATACGCGCTCAGCTCGTCCGCGTCCATGTGCGTCGCTTCGGGTCTTGCGCTTTCAGCTGACAGACCCGAAGCGCTGCGCCGCGCGTGACGCCGCAACAACACATCCATCTCTTTGTCTGACTCGTGATTCATCAAAACATGTGTGGCCCGCGCTCCGCTGCCCCTCGACATCTCTCGCGCGGTCTCTGTCTAGAACGCTCGAACGCCGCTTTGCTTGCAGCCCTCACTCTTCAATCCCCTATTCGCTCTGCGACGCTCTCTGCTCGCCCTTGGCCTTCTCGCTCGTGAGCATCAACTCAAGGTCGCTCTCAAGATGCGTCGCGGCCTCGCTCAAAGACCGAGCCGTCTCCACGGCAGTCCACCCGTGCTCCTTCATCAAAATGGTTTCGACCTTGGAGCGCACTTCGCCGTGTATGCGCGTCAGGCGGCGGCTCGCCGTAGCCTCGTGCACGCCCATCACCGCCCCTGCCTCGCGAAGCTTCAGGCCGTCGAAATAGTAGAGCTTCACCAGCAGCCTGTCTTCCGGCGCAAGCTCCCTCATGACCTGTGCCAGCGCCTCTTCAACGTCACTGGCCGCGCTTCTCTCGCTGAAGACGTGCTCGGGGTCTGGCGCGGCGTGCGTGAGGCTGAAAGTCCCTTCACTGCCGCGCGCCTCCTGCGCCAGCTTATCGAAATCCGCGTCCTCTTCCGTCTGGACCAGCCTTGATTGGCGGCGGTGCTGGTCAACGGCCAGTTGTCCCACGACCGCTCGCAGCCAGCCGCCCAGGCTCCCGCGCCCAGAGTAGTAAGCAATCTTGCCGGAAGGCTGGCCGTCCTCGCGCATCTTCAGCCCGTGCAGCTCGGCCCAGATGGACTGAGCCAAATCTTCAGCCGCGTCTTCGTTTGAGGCGGCGCTTCTGGCGGCTGCGCGCACCGTCGCTTCGTAGCGCCCCACAAGGTCGCCCCACGCCGTTTGGTCTCCGCGCTCGCAGGCGGCTATCAGGCAAAGGTCGTCCGCATGAAGCGCGTCAACGAAGCCGCGTATTTCATCTGCGGTGGCTTCCGCGTCATTCGCGAAGAGATACTTGTCCAGAGCTTTCCTCACGCGCGCCGAAAGGTCTGAGACCTTCAGTGAGCGAGCATCCGCCGCACGCTCTATGAGACGCGCCGTAGCTTCGGCCACGAGTCTTTCGATTTGTGGGTCTGCTCTCTTCACGGGGGTCTTGTCTTGGGAAAGCCTGACTAAATGGCTGCAAGCCTCGGCTATGCTATCACGAACGGCCCTCTTTCACTCACAATCCGCCACAGGACTGAGATGCAGAAAGCTGCGCTCAGGGCCGCTTTTGACAATGCAGAATGACGAATGCAGAATGATGAATGAAAGCAGAGCTATCTTCAGTTCATCATTCTGCATTCTGACTTCTGCATTGCTTTACCATGCTTCGTGTCACTGAAATTTTCCGCTCGATTCAGGGCGAGTCAACGCACGCGGGACGCCCCTGCTCTTTCGTGCGGCTGACGGGCTGTCCCATGCGCTGCGTCTGGTGCGACAGCGAGTACACCTTCACGGGCGGCGAGCGTATGACGATTGAAGAGGTGCTGGAAAAGGTGCGCGCCTACAATTGCCAGCTGGTGGAGGTCACGGGCGGCGAGCCTCTGGCGCAGCGCGAGGCCTTCACCTTGATTGAGCGGCTCTGCGACGAAGGCTACGAGGTGCTGATAGAGACGGGCGGCTACGTCTCAACCGAAGGCTTAGACCCGCGCGCCAAAGTCATACTCGACGTGAAGTGTCCCGCCTCAGGCGAGGAGGCGCGAAATCACTGGCCCAATCTTGAGCGCCTGCGCGCAGATTCGGACGAGGTAAAGTTTGTAGTGGCAGGGCGTGAAGACTGGGAATACTCGCGCCGCGTGATAGAGCGCTACGACCTTGAGAGGCGCGCTCTGGCCGTGCTCATCTCTCCCGTCTGGGACGCGGTTGACCTTCAGGAATTGGCCGACTGGGTCTCTTCGAGCGGCCTGAACGTTCGCATGCAGCTACAGATGCACAAGCAGATTTGGGGAGCGGAGGCGCGCGGCGTCTGATGGGAGGATTTGACGAAAGCGCTCTTGAGCAGACGAGCTCTGCCGTTGAAGAGACGGAGCAAACGAGTCTTGCCGTCTGCCTCGTCTCAGGCGGCATGGACTCCTGCGTCACAGCCGCCATCGCGCGCGAAGAGAATGAAGAGCTTGCCTTTCTTCACGTCTCTTACGGCCAGCGCACGCAAGCGCGCGAGCGACGCGCCTTCGAAGAGCTGGCAGATTTTTATAACGTTCAAAGACGCTTGGTCGTCTCCATAGAGCACCTTGCGCGCATAGGCGGCTCGTCCCTGACGGACGCCGGGATAGAGGTCGCCGAAGCTAATCTCTCGTCAAGAGAGATTCCCACGAGCTACGTTCCCTTTCGTAACGCGCACCTGCTTTCAATCGCAGTTAGCTGGGCCGAAGTCATAGGCGCTCAGAGAATCTACATAGGCGCTGTGGCCGAGGACTCTTCCGGCTATCCGGATTGCCGACCCGAATTTTACGAAGCCTTTCAGCAGGTCGTTGACCGTGGCACGCGCCCCGAAACGCGTATAGAAATCGTCACCCCGGTCATACACATGTTGAAATCCGAGATAGTTCAGCGAGGCGTGAAGCTACATGCTCCGCTCAATCTTACGTGGTCTTGCTACAGCGCGGACGAGCGCGCCTGCGGGCGCTGTGATTCGTGCGCGCTGAGGCTCAGGGCGTTCGAGGCTGCCGGTCTCCGAGACCCTATCCTATATGCTTGACACGGAAGGTCTTGAGCGCTAATGTGAGGCCGTTTCAGGATATCAGAACACAACTTATTTCTCCCGCTCGGCATCTTAGTCAGGTCTTCTGTATGGAGGGCTTGATACAACCTCTGGAGGAATCATTCGATGCGTCGTCAACACTTATTTACTTCACTGATAGCTATCGCCGTGCTGCTCTTCGGCTCGGTCGCGGCCTCCGCTCAGGTGGCGGAAATGCGCGGCGTGGTAGTCACGAAAGGCGCGGACGGCAAGAACGTCCCCGTGCCCGGTGCGGTTATAGATATTTACCGCACGGACATGAAAGCCAAGTACGAGACCAAGACCGACGGCAAGGGCAACTTTGTATTCGCGGGGCTTCCCTTCATAGGAACCTACATCGTAGTGGCGAGCGCCCCGAACTTCCGTCCCCAGTACTTTGCCGGAGTAAAGGTCAGCACAGGCCAACAGGTAAGCTTCCTGCTTGACCCAGGCGACGGCAGCCGTCCGACCGAAGACGAGGCTCGCATGGCTGCTGCAAGCGGCCCCGGCGCGAGCGCAGAGGATAAAGCCAAGGCTGAAGAGCTGCGCCGCCAGAACGAAGAGATTACAAAGAGCAACGAAAAGAATATCAAAATCAACGAGGTGGTCGGGCGCACCTTTAAGGCAGGCAACGAAGCTCTCAAGGCCAAGCGCTTCGACGAAGCTATCACACAGTACAACGAGGGCCTCGCGGCAGACCCCGAGCAGGTCGCGCTCCTGACCAATAAATCCTTCGCGCTCATACAGAGAGGCGTGCAGAGATA
The DNA here is from genome assembly GCA_035276685.1 of Pyrinomonadaceae bacterium. GTDB lineage: Bacteria > Acidobacteriota > Blastocatellia > Pyrinomonadales > Pyrinomonadaceae > JACVRN01. The sequence continues at coordinate 11,482 of DATELK010000045.1, forward strand.
CAACGACGCCGCCAAGCTCTCTGACGACGCGGCGCAGAATGCCGCCAGAGACTCCGCCAAAAAGGATTGGAGCGAGGCCGCAGACGCAAGCTCAAAGGCCGTGACCCTGGTTAAAGCCCAGGGCGCAAGCGGCGACGCGGAGCAGCAGAAGAACCAGGCCGCCAACAAGCTGCTTGCGCTGCTGGCTCGCGCCGAGGCCATGAGGTTCGTCGCCAGCAAGGTTGATACCTCTAAAGCGGACGAGGCATTTGCTGCCATGCAGGAATATGCCACTGCCGAAACTGACCCCGCGAAGAAGCTGAAGGGCCAGGTGGATGCCGCGCAGATGTACTTCGACGCCGGTAACGCCATCAAAGCAGCGGAAGCCTTCCAGGCCGTTCTGACCTCGAATCCGGATAGTCTGGATGCGACGCTGGGGGCTGGTCTCGCACTCTTCGGCACGGGTGACAAGACCAAATATCAGGAGGCGGCCAACTATCTACAGCGCTTTGTTGATAAAGCGCCTGACACGCACCCGCTCAAGGCTTCTGCCAGGGAATCTCTCGATTACCTGAAGAAACAGGAGAACGTGCAGCCCCAGCGCACCACGGGCGGCACACGTCGTCGCGGATAGCTTTTATCCCTTCCTTTTCTGGAAAAGCCCCGGTGAGTGAGTTTCGCCGGGGCTTTTTTCGCGTCATTTTGACCGCAAAACTCATCTTGACACAACACTGTTTAAGCAGTAATATAATTGCCGCAACGGTGTTTAGCGCCGTTTGTTATAGCAGATGCGCGTAGATTGTGCGGCCATCGTTGCAGCCGCTCCGCAAGTCTCTAAATCGCCCGCCTTTTGAACCAGTGTTCGCTAATAACCTTTGGTAATTCATAAATGTCAGCCAAACTAGGCGAAATACTCGTCCGCGAAAACCTTCTCAGCCCGCAGCAACTGCGGGAAGCCCTTGATTACCAGCGAGAGCATGGTGGTCGTCTGGGATTTAACCTGGTTAAGCTCGGTCTGGTATCAGACGACATGATTACGGCGGTTCTTTCCCGGCAGTACGGGGTGCCGTCCGTCAATCTTGAGCTTTTCGACATAGACGAATCCGTCATACGCCTCATCCCGCAGGAAGTGGCGCAGAAATACTCCGTCCTTCCCCTTTCCCGCGTCGGCGCAACGCTGACACTGGCGATGGTTGACCCGACCAACGTCTTCGCCATGGACGACATTAAGTTCATGACAGGCTTGAACATAGAGCCTGTCGTCGTCTCTGAGGCGAGCGTTCAGGAGGCCATCGCGAAATACTACGCGCAGTCCCGCGAGATAGAGCTGGCCGGACTTCAGTCGGACGTTGTCGTGGAAGGGCTCAAATCAAACGGCAACGGTAACGGCCACAATCACAATTCCGGCATCACGAACGACGACCTCGTCTCGCTCGACAGCCTCGATTTTCAGGTGGACGGCGCGGACAATCTGGAAGTCATAGAGGACAACGAAGAGATTGACCTCTCCAGCCTGACGCGCATGAGCGAGGACGCGCCCGTGGTGCGGCTGGTCAACGTGCTGCTGGTTGACGCTCTGCGTCGCGGCGCATCCGACATTCACGTAGAGCCTTACGAGAAGGAGATGCGCATACGCTTTCGCATCGACGGCGTGCTCTACGACGTTATGCACCCGCCCTTGAAGCTGCGAGACGCTCTCATCTCCCGCCTCAAGATTATGTCCAAGCTGGACATCTCCGAAAAGCGGCTCCCGCAGGACGGCCGCATCAAGATTAAAGTCAAGGTGGACACTCGCGCCCGCGAGCTTGATTTCCGCATCTCCACACTTCCCACCCTCTTCGGCGAGAAGGTAGTGCTTCGCCTTCTGGACAAAGAGAACCTCATGCTTGACATGACCAAGCTCGGGTTTGAGCCTGAGTCTCTGGTCAAGTTCCAGCGCAACATACAGAAGCCCTACGGCATGGTGCTGGTGACGGGGCCGACCGGCTCCGGTAAAACCAACACGCTCTATTCTGCGCTTCAGTCTCTGAATCAGCCTGAGACGAACATCATGACGGCGGAAGACCCCGTGGAGTTCAACCTTCCGGGCATCAACCAGGTTCAGATGAAGGAGCAGATTGGCCTGAACTTCGCCGCGGCCCTGCGCGCCTTCCTGCGCCAGGACCCGAACATTGTGCTCGTAGGCGAAATCCGTGACTTTGAGACCGCCGAAATAGCAATCAAGGCCGCGCTCACGGGCCACATGGTTCTCTCCACGCTTCACACCAACGACGCTCCCTCCACCATCTCGCGTCTGATGAACATGGGCATAGAGCCCTTCCTGGTGGCCACCTCCGTCAACCTCATACAGGCACAGCGCCTGATACGACGAATCTGCAAGGACTGCAAGACGGAGAACCAGATGCCGCCCGAGGCTCTGATTGAAGTCGGCTTCACTATGGAAGAGGCCAAGCAGATGAAGACCTACAAGGGACGCGGCTGCCAGACCTGTAACGGTACTGGCTACAAGGGGCGCGTCGGCCTTTACGAGGTTCTGGAAGTTACTGACGAAATACGTGAGTTGATACTGATTGGCGCATCAGCTCTTGAGCTACGCAAGAAGGCCATAGAAGACGGCATGATTTCTCTGCGTGAATCCGGCCTGCACAAGATTAGGAACGGAATCACCACCCTGGAAGAGGTCGTGCGCGAGACCGTGGCCTGATAAGAGAGGTGAAAAGTATGCTACGTGCTGCCGTCTTATCTTTACTGATGTTCTTCTCAATCGCCGTCACGCTGCCGATAGCCGATTCTCTGGCGCAGGGCTTTAAAGTCGAGCGCCCTTCGGCTTCCAAGAGCGCGCGTCGGCGTCGTTCGCGCGCATGGTGGCGTCGCTATCGTGCGCGTCTCGCAAGGCGTCGCGCGGCCGAGGCTCGTGCGCGCCAACTCGCAGCCCTTCGCGGCGAAGCGCCCGCCGGGCCGGACGCCGTTGAAAATCCAGACCGCTCCCGCTTCTCTAACGCGGTGGCGGCCACGGGCGGCGTCTTCAACGACCCTTCCGGCCAGTGGAGCATGAAGCTGCCGCGCGGCTGGAGCAACCGTCCCTCGATACAGAACGGCGAGATGCGTTTTCGCGTCTACGAGCGAAGCGGCAAGCCCGTGGGCCAGGCCGCCTTCGCCTTCGTCACTTCTGCTCAGTCCACCGTGGATGGAACCTTGAGCGCACGCGCTCGCAAACAGCTGCTCGCCGGAGTTCCCTTCTCCGAGCTTCGCAGCGCGGTCATAGACAGGATGGTCATGTCTGGTGGCTTCGTGACGAACGACATGGAGCGTGAGATAGCAGGCCGCCGCGTCTACGTAGTGATTGCTCAGACGGCTGCGAGCGCCGACGGTCGCACGCCGGAGCAGTTCCTGACCTTCTACTTCACGGAGTTCGGGGGACGCATCTACAGCCTGGGCGTGGCCGCGACGCGCGAGAGCGCCGAGCGCCTGAACGCCGAAGCCGAGCAGGTGTTGAACTCGCTCAGCACGGGCCACCGCTAGAACTTTCCGGCTGGCGAAAGAGAGCCCTTAATCTTTCGCCAGCGCGGACTCTTCATTGATGATGTAACAACTTCCTCTCGCACGAGCCAAAGCCAGAGGGCTTCTCCCCTTAACCTTCCGCTCGCGCCCGCTAGGAGAAACAAAGCATATGATGTCGAATGAGAACGCACCGCAGATTTCGCTCTCTGAGCTTCTGAAGAAGCTCACGGAGCTTAACGGCTCTGACCTTCACATTACTACGAACACGCCGCCGCAGGTTCGCGTTGACGGACACCTGCGCGCACTTGAAGGTTATCGTCCGCTGACCTCCGCAGATACAAAGCAGCTGGCCTACTCGGTCTTGACCGACGCGCAGAAGCATCGCTTCGAGGAGAATCTGGAGCTGGACTTTTCATTCGGCGTCAAGGGATTGTCTCGTTTCCGCGCCAACATCTTCAACCAGCGCGGAGCAGTCGGCGCGGTCTTTCGCGCCATTCCCTACGAGATTAAGCCGTTCGAGGCGCTCGGCCTGCCGCCCGTCGTCAAGCAGCTTTGTGACAAGCCGCGCGGGCTCATCCTCGTCACAGGCCCCACCGGCTCAGGTAAATCCACTACGCTCGCCGCCATGATTGACAAGATTAACGTGGACAGGCACGAGCACATCCTTACCATCGAAGACCCCATAGAGTTCCTGCACAACCACAAGGGCTGTCTGGTCAACCAGCGCGAGGTCTCTGCCGACACGCGCAGCTTCGCCGACGCTCTTCGCACGGCTCTTCGTCAAGACCCCGATGTGGTGCTCGTAGGCGAAATGCGCGACCTCGAAACGATTGAGTCCGCGCTTCGCATTGCCGAGACGGGCCACCTAACTCTGGCGACGCTTCACACCAACTCTGCCGCCTCCACCATCAACCGCATCATAGACGTTTTCCCGTCGGCGCAGCAGGCGCAGGTTCGCGCGCAGCTTTCGCTCGTGCTCGAAGGCATCCTCTGCCAGACGCTTCTGCCGCGCGTGGAAGGAACGGGCCGAGCTATGGCTATGGAAATCCTCGTGCCGAACCCCGCCATACGCAACCTGATTCGCGAAGACAAGGTTCACCAGATTTACTCCATGATGCAGACGGGCCAGGAGAAGTTCGGCATGCAGACCTTCAACCAGTCGCTGGCCACGCTCTATCACAAGCGTCTCATCTCGCTCGACGTAGCCATACAGCGCTCGTCCAACCCGGACGAGCTGAAGGAGCTCATCGAGCGCGGCTCGGGCGTCAACACCGGCGGAGGCAGCAACGGCGCTCCGGGCGCAGGCAACGGGCGACCGGGCACGCATCCGAGTCCTTACGCGCAGGGCCGACCCATTGGAGTTCGTCCCGGCATGCCCGGCGGTCGCTAATCTTCATACGCTTATTGAACAAGATGGTCGAGCAAGACAGGAAAACTTTGGCACACGCGGCGAGCGCCACTTCCATGATGAGATTCGTCGTCATGGCAGCTCTCGCTCTGTGCGCTTTCGCCTCCGGGGCTTCGGCGCAGCAAACTGCCCGCCGCGCAACGCCCTCGCTCACGAGCGAAGACCTGCTTGACCGTCCTTCTTATAACCCTGTGCCGGTTTCACCAGCGCGCGTCTCATCTTCCATCAATGCCACTTCAAGATTGTCGTCAGTCGGAGCGCTTTACCGCGACCCGTCGGGCGCATTCTCTCTTAATCTTC
>DATELK010000046.1:0-24215 GCA_035276685.1 Pyrinomonadaceae bacterium
CGGGCGGGTCTCTAACATCCATCATGGCTCTACTCGCACTAATACCCGCCCGCTACCGCAGGCGGTACTGACCTGCTTCTCCCTTTGCCTTTTCACTTTTGCCTTTTAGAATGACGGCATGCCACGCCAGCGTGTTAACAAAGAGCGCCGCAGGCGCGACGATAAGAGGAAGGACGAGCGAGGCAAAGGCGGGCGACGCGATGACGCAAGACGCGGTGGCGCGTCCCGCGAGCGCTCGCCCGAGCCCACGCCAGCGCAGGGCCGCCCGCAGGCCGTCGCGCGCGAGTTGCGCCGCCTTCTGGAAGGGATAGGCCAGCCCGCGCCCTCTCCCTTTAAGCCCGACCCTTTTCAACTTGAGGCGCTCGCCGCCTTGGAGTACGAGGACGTGCTGGTGACAGCGCCCACTGGGAGCGGCAAGACCTGGATTGCGCGCGAGGAAATCCGGCGTCTTCTCTCAGCAGGCCGCCGCGCCTGGTACACGAGCCCCTTGAAGGCCCTGACCAACTCCAAGTACACGGAGTTCTCGGCAGAGTTCGGTGCCGAACAGGTAGGCATTCTGACAGGCGACCGAAAAGAGAATCCGGACGCTCCGCTCATCGTCGGCACGACGGAAATCTACCGCAACCAGCTTTTCGACTCTCTACGCAGCGGCACCAACATCCGCGCAGACCTCGTTGTCCTTGATGAAGCTCACTATCTAGCGGACGAAGACCGTGGACACGTCTGGGAAGAGGCCATCATTCTGTCGCCCCCGCGCATACGGCTGCTGCTGCTGTCGGCCACGATAGGAAACGCGGAGGAGTTTGCCGCGTGGATGGAAGAGGTGCGGGGCGTGCGTTGCGGAGTCGTGGCGCGACCGGGCGCTCGGCCAGTCCCGCTTCGCGCAGCCTTTCTATACCCTGACGGAAACCTCGCGCCTCTCCTGGACGAGCGCGGCGGCTTGAATCCGGAGATAGCGCGGCTCGTGGAGAGAGAGAAGGCTGCGCGGCGCGAAAGAGACGAGCGCAGGCAGGGAGGCCGCACCTGGCGCTCTCGCAGAGGCGGAGGAGGTGGCGCGCGTTGAAGCTCAACATGCCGGAGATGCCGCCCGGTCAATTACTGTCCGCGCTTGGCAGTTACAACCTGCTGCCCGCCATAGTCTTTCTGCCTACGCGCAGGCGCTGCGACCAGGCGGCCTCTGAAGCTGCCATGACTAGACGAGACGACAAGGCGGAGCGGCGCGACGCACGACGCGCAGTGCTTAGAAGCTTTCTTGAGCAGCATCCGGAAGTGCGCGGCCATCGTCACTGGGACACAATCATTCGCGGCGGAGTCGCGGCACACCACGCGGGCCACATCCCGGCGTGGAAGCTCGTCATAGAGCAGTTGATGAGCGCGGGCCTGCTGGACGCAATCTTTGCCACGGCGACCGTAGCGGCTGGCGTGGACTTCCCTGCGCGCACGGTCGTCATCACCAACGTAGACCAGCGCACTGGAAGCGGCTGGCGCGCTCTCTCGGCATCGGAGCTGCAACAGATGACGGGCCGGGCCGGAAGGCGCGGGCGTGACCGCGTAGGCTTCATAGTCGCCGCGCCCGCCCTTCATCAAGACCCGGAGCGTATAGCCCTTTTACTTGAAGCCCCGCCCGACCCTCTTCAGAGCCAGTTTCGAGCGACCTACTCGACGCTGCTGAACCTGCTGGACGCTTACCGCAGCTTCTCGCACGTGCGCGACATAGCAGAGCGCAGCTTTGCCTACCGCGACACGGCGCGGCGCATCACGCGCCTTGAGAGAGAGCGCGACGCCAGTGAGCTAGAGATAAAGAGAAAGCTGGAAGAGGCCGGGTGTCATCTTCCTGTTGAAGTTGCGCGAGGGCTTGAGCGGCTGGCGAGCGCACGCCAGCACCTGCTTGAGACTTTGCCGCAGACGCGCGCGGAGATGCTGCTCGGCTGGCTCGACGAGGTTGTCACGCCGGGGCGAGTCGTGGGTCTTGGGCGACAGGGCAGGCGGCTCGCTCTTGTCATGCGTCGTCGCGGAACTGCTTTCGTAGGCATGCGCGAGGACGGGCGCGGCGTGAACCTCGCGCTCGATAGAGTCGGGCGCGTTTATGAGAGCAAGTATCAGCTTGACGAAGAGTCAATCGAGCGCGCCTTCAGAGAGACGCACGAAGGCGCGAACAAGCCTCTTGCCGAGCCCAGGCTGCGCGAAGCGCGCTCTTCGGAAGATGACGCCGTGACTATCCTGAACGACATGATTGACACGCTCGCGCCGAAGAATTTGAGCGAGACGGAGAAGGGGCTGTGCGCCGACGCGCTCTGGTCTGTGATAGCTGACGCAGAAAGTGTTGAGCGGGCCGAGCGCCGCATAGAAGCTCTGCGCTCGCAGGTCTGGCAGCCCTTTGAGCAGAGGGCGCGCGTGCTGGCGGCTTTTGATTATCTGGACTTCGCAGCGGAGCGCGTCACGGAGAGAGGCAAGTGGCTGGCAGACCTCCACGTTGACCGCACGCTGCTGGTGGGCGAAGCCGTCAGGCACGGCCTCTTCGATTCGTTGGACGCCCCGCGTGCCGCAGGGCTCATGGCAGCGCTCGCGGCGGACGAAGACCGGGACTACGGCGAGCTTGAGCTAAACGATAAGCTCGTAGACACGCTCGCTCGCTTTGACGAAGTGGCGTATAGAGTCGCCACGGAAGAGTGGAAGCAGGGGCTTGAGCCCGCGCCTGAGATAAACTTTTCTGCCGCCGCGACGGCCTCACACTGGGCTGAGGGGCTTGACTGGACAGACCTTGTGCAGGAGACGCGCGCCGAAGAGGGCGACCTTGTAAGAATGCTCTCTCGCACGGGCGAATCGCTCTTGCAGATTGCGGGGCTCAGGCACGCGCAGCCTGCCGCAGCCCGTAGCGCCGAGCGCGCGGCCGAAGCCATCCTGCGCGAGCCCGTGCGTTAAGAAGGAGAGGGGAAGAGGTGAGATGAGTAGTGCTCTGAATTCAAATCTCCTGCGGCTGAGCGCGGCGCTTTTATCCTTCCTCTTTTTCCTGCCCGTATCTTGCGCGAGACCACAAAGGGGAGGAAGCAAGCCCGAGATGAAAGAGAGTGAAAAGGGGCGCGCGGTTGTTTACGCCGCGCTGGGTGACTCGACGGGCGTGGGCGTAGGAGCGCGTGAGGGAGGCTACGTGATTCGCCTCTTCAACCGCATGAACGAGCTGCGCCCGGGCTCAAAGTTGACGAACGCGTGCGTGAGCGGCGCGACCACGGATGACGTGCTTCGCAGTCAGGTGGAACAGGCGCTCGCCGCCCGTCCCAACCTCATCACGCTCGGCATAGGCATCAACGACGTGGGGCACGGGATGAGCCCTGAGACCTTCGCGCGCAACTACGAGTCAATCATCAAGCGGCTCAAGACGGCGAGCGCGCCCGTCATCGTCACGAACATTCCGGACATAAGCCTCGCGCCCGTTGTGCCGCCCGCCTCTCGCGCAGAAGCCGTGCGCCGCATACGTCTCTTTAACGAGCGCATCGCGGAGATTGCCGCTCGCCACGGCCTGCTCCTGGTAGATGCTTTCAAGGCCACGGGCGAAGCTATCCCTTCGCGTCCTGATTTCTTCTCCGACGACGGCTTTCATCCTTCGGACGCGGGCTACGAGTACTGGGCAGAGGCCATGTGGCCCACAGTGAAGAAGGCCATAGAAGAGAACTTACTGGCGATGCGCCGTGACACCAGATGAGCGAGCCATACAGAATTGAAGAGAGCCTTGCGCGGGCCCGCACCCTGCCCGCGCACCTTTACACTGACCCGCGCTTTCTCGAAGAAGAGAAGGCCAGGGTCTTCTCTCGCACATGGCAGTTAGTAGGACGCAGCCTTCAGGTCAAAGAGCCCGGGCAGTATTTCACGGCGACGGTGGGTGACGAACCTCTTCTGATTGTGCGCGGGACGGATGAACGTTTGCGCGCCTTCTCTAACGTCTGCCGTCACAGGGCCGGGCCTGTGGCCGAAGGCGAGGGCGCGCGTAAATCATTTCGCTGCGGCTATCACGGCTGGAGCTACAATTTGGAAGGGCGGCTCGTCCACACGCCCGAGTTCAACGGCGTGGAGAACTTCAGCCGCGAAGAGAACTGTTTGCCCGAGTTCAGGGTTGAGACTTGGGGCTCGCTCGTCTTTGTTAATCTTGACAGGGAGGCTGAGCCGCTTCTTCAAACTCTCGAAGACCTGCCGGAGCTTGTCGGCAATCGTGACTTCGGGTCGATGCGGTTGGCAGCGCGGCGCGACTGGTTCGTCAACTGCAACTGGAAGGTCTACGTTGACAACTACCTCGAAGGCTATCACATCCCCATAGTCCACCCGTCGCTCAACCGCGAGCTTGATTACGATGAGTACCGCACGGAGACACGGCGCTTCTATTCGATTCAGCACTCGCCTATCAGGCGTGACCGCGCAGAGAGGCTAAAGGTCAACGACGAGACGGGAGAGGACGAGGCGCAGTACTTCTGGCTCTTCCCAAACCTGATGCTCAACGTCTACCCGGACAACTACTCCACGAACCTGATTGTGCCGATTGACGAGAGCCGCACGCTGACCGTCTTCGAGTGGTACTTTCTCAACCCCGAACGGGACGAGACGAAAGAGGCCATAGCTCGCACCGTTGAGTTCAGCGACGAGATACAGCTTGAGGACATAAAGATTTGCGAGGCCGTGCAGAGGGGCCTGCGCTCTCGCACCTACTCGCAGGGGCGCTACTCGGTCAGGCGCGAAAACGGCGTGCATCACTTTCATAGACTGCTGGCGGAATTTCTCGCGAGGAAAGAAGAGAATTAACAGGGATAGACAGGATGAACAGGATAAAAGAGAGAGCAATCCGTCTGCTTTTATCCTGTCTATCCTGTCTATCCCTGTTAATTCTCTTCGTGCTAAGATAATCGCGGTTGGGAAATATGAGTGAGAAGGTAGAAAGGTAAAGATGGAAGTTCTTTTGGCTGACGAGTTCGGCTTCTGCTTCGGCGTAGAGCGTGCCGTGGAGATGGTCGAGGACGCTCTGGAGGAGGGCGCGACCGTGCGCTCCCTGGGCGCGCTCATACACAACACGCAGGAGATGAAGCGGCTGGAAGCGGAAGGCGTCAGAACCATCAACGCGCCCGAAGAGGCTACGGGCGACGTGACGGCCGTCATTCGCGCGCACGGCGTCACTCCGCTGGTTCAGCTTGAATTGGAAGCGCGTGCCTCGCGCGTCATAGACGCCACCTGCCCTTTCGTGACAAAGGTGCAGAAGCTGGCCGAGCGCGCAGCCGCGCAGGGCCGTGACGTGGTCGTGGCAGGAAACCCTGACCACCCCGAGATGATTGGCGTCGTCGGCTACGCGCCCAGTAACACTTACGTCGTGCGCGACGCGGGCGAAGTGGCAAACCTTCCGCAGCTTCACGCGCCGATTGTGCTTTCGCAGACGACCATCAAGCTTCAGACGTTTCAAGAGGTCGCGGAAGCAGTCCGCGCCAAAGCCGATACGGAGCCGCAGGTCATCAACACCATCTGCTCTGCCACGCGCGACAGGCAGGACGCGGCGCGTGCGCTGGCCGGGCACGTTGACGCCTTTTACATCATAGGCGGCCGCCACTCTTCAAACAGCGTGAAGCTGCTGGCCGTCTGCAAGGAGCAGTGCGAGAAGAGCTTTCTGGTCGAGACGGCGGACGAGATTAATCCTGCGGATTTGGAAAACGTGGAGCGCGTAGGTGTGACGGCCGGAGCATCGACTCCGAACTGGCTCATCAATCAGGTCGTGGACAGACTGCACGAGATTGGCCGCGAGCGAGAAGCGGTCGTCGCTTAATTAAGAGAGAAGTAACAAATAAACACACCAACAGGCACGAAGAAAAAGAACGCTCGTTTCAGTTTCTTCGTGCCTGTTGGTGTGTTTAGCGGCTCTCGTTACTCTTCGCTGGCGTTGTCCTGCACGCCCGTCATGGGGCCTGCGTCGAGGATAGTGCTCATGCCTTCATTCTCTTCGCCGCCCGTCGGCGCGTTCGGCTCGTCAGCTTCGCCCTGCTGCTCAAGACGCGACGCCTCGTCGGCCATCTCATCGTTAGAGCCGTGCCTGCCCTGCTCTTCAGATTTCATCTTCCTCGCTCTCGTCCGCCTGATTAAGCGCGCTCACGACCTGTCGCGCAAGCTCCGAGTCGTACTCCGTGGCCTGACGCTCAAGCGCGTCGCGCGCAATCTCCGCGTCAATCGGGTCGCTCAGCAGTTGCAGGAGCGTGGTTGTCTGCGACTGCGCCAGAGCTTCCTGCGCCAGCGCTCGCACGACCGGATGATTCGAGCGCGCAAGCTCGCATACTTCGCTCGGCGCAAACCTGACGGAAAGGGCGTCGGCCAGAGTGTCTATGCGCCTGAAGTCGCGCGTCCTGTAGGCGCGTGCCACCAGTTGTGTAAAGACCTCGGCCGATTGCGTCTGGCTCTCAAGAACCGAAGCTGTGACTTCAGCCATGCGTTGCAGCCCCACAGACTGTTCCGTGTTCAGGGAAGCGCCAGCCTCCACGGCCCGCTCGTCCAGCACCGAAAGCAGGCGGCTCAGCTCCCAATCGGCGCGTGCGTCGTATCTGACACCGCCGCGCGCCTCTGTCGGAGCCACAGACTGCTGCAAAGCAGAGACGATGAGGCTGCGCGTGGTGGAGCGCAGGCCTTCCCAAACGCTGGCCACCTGCGCCCCGAAATCTTCAATCATCACTCTCAATAAAATTTCTCCCTTGAAAGGCCCGCGCCATGACAGCCGTGCGCCTTTCGTCAGCTACTATAACTTATACGGCCTTCACCAACCTAGCGCGCAAGGGCTCTGCCCTGAACCGCTTTTTAAGGCGCAGGAAGGGGCGCTCAAGCAGATAGAAGGAGAGCGCGGCGGCGATAAAGGTCAGGCAAAGGTAAGCCAAGTCCGAGAAGATGTTCAGGTCTGGCAGGAGCCTTATCATCAGGCTGCGAACAGGCCAGTGCAGCAGGTAAAGGCCGTAGGAGATTTTGCCTACCCAGACCAGAGGGCCGTAGTTAAGGATTGCGAGCGCGGGCCTCAGCGGGGCGTAAAAGAGCATCAGTATAATCAGTGCCACCGAGACAGAAATCGTCGTGAACCCTGCCAGGTAAAGGAGCGGCCCCGTGTGCTCCATCATGATTAGAATGGCCGCGAGGGTCAGAACCGCGAGCGCGGCCAGCGCTTTGACCACTCTCGCGCCCCACGGCCTGAAGGGCAGCCATCCCCACAAGAGCAGAAGGCTCAGCAGACAGCCCGCAAGCAGCGAGTCGGCACGCGTGTCCGTGCCGTAATACATTCGCCTCGCCGACACGCCCTCAAGCGTCATCCATATTCGTAGCAGCGAGACGCCCGCGACGGCCAGCGCCAGAAAGAGTATCGTTCGCCTGCGGCCTAAATTTAACCTCAGTGCGAGGCTCAGGAGCAGGGGCCAGAAGATGTAGAACTGCTCTTCTATCGCGAGCGACCAGGTGATGCCGAGCGGTGTAATCTGATAGTCAGGGTTAAAGGCTATGACCCAGTTGGTCGCGTAAAAGAGGGCCGGTACGATGCTGAAAAGGATGCCCGCCTTTCTGTCAGGCGGGGCGGCTAGAAGAGCATAGAGCGCGGTTAAAGTTATTAGAAGAAAGAGTGCCGGAAAGAGCCTCAGCACCCTGCGCAGGTAGAAGTTCTTAAGGCTGATGGCGTGCGACTGTTCCCACTCCTGCACGAGAAGGGTCGTAATCAAAAACCCGCTCAGCACGAAGAATATGTCCACGCCTATGAAGCCGCCCGGCAGAAACCAGAGCCGGTTGACGTGCGAAGGCGAGTGATGCTCAAGTATGAGCAGAATCGAGATGCCCCGCAGCCCGTCGAGCGCCGGACGGTAGCCTAATTTGAATCCGGTATGAGGCGTGCCGACGATTGGTGTGGCTGGAGTGATGCTCGACATTAAGAAACAATGCAGAAGGCAGAGTGCAGAATGATGAATGAAAAGAAGCACTCACGTTGAATGCTTTCTTTAATTCATCATTCTGCACTCTGCCTTCTGCATTAAATGTTGTGGTCTATGATTTTGATGATGTTGGTGAATGGTATCTTGACTATCTCGCCGTCGGCTCGTTCCATTTTGACGCTCGGCTTGGTGAGAGCCTGTGTCGTCTTCATGCTGCGGACTATACCGCGCACGCGGCTGCCATCTTCGGTGACAATCTCCACGTTGTCTTTGCCGTAAAGCGGCTGTAGCGCGGCAAGGGCTTTTGTAACTTCCACAATTTTGTTCCTGTCGTCTGAACCCGGTTTCACTGTAGCCGCACGGAAACAGTGACGCTCACGGCTTCCGTTGCCGGCCGACCAACTCTCTTACGGCTTTATGTGATTACGTTGATGTCTCAAACCTGCCCCGTGTTGCCACAGCCCCAGGCCCATGAAGGCCCTTTGAGCTTTTAGCTTTACGGGACGGCGGATTCCATAAGCATGAATCGTGCCGACCCTTCCGCCCTGATGTTATTTTCGGCCTCTTGAGAGTACAATAAATCCGAATTAAGGGCTACCATCGAGTATTCCGAAGAGAGAGCGGGCTTCGCGCCCTTTTCCAGCTTCGATGCAACCGGAATGCTCCATTTGACGTACTAATTTACGCCGGGCAAGCGAGGGCTTTCGAGCGCGGCCTTCCGAAGAGGGCCCGAAGAGCCTTTTGCCTACAGACCTGGCGAACTGAAAATCATGCAACCTGAAAGACCTGAGACCAAGTCAAGCAGCTCTGAATTCGAGAGCACGCAGTGTCCACAATGCCAGGCGGTGCTGCCGCGCGGCCTACGCTTTTGTCGCGCCTGCGGCTACAGGCTTGGCGAAGGGCTGGAAGAGTACGTGGAGACCGTCAGGCTCAAGCCGCGCGTGAGCGGCGAGGCCAAGTCTGCCCCGACCAATGAGGCCGCGCAAGCGCAGAATACCTCTCCTTTTCAGCCGCAGCCCTGGGCACCTATGGCCCCGCACGCTCCGGCCATGGCTATACAGAAGGGCGCGAAGTTCAGTTGCGCGAAGCCGCGAAAGGGCCACTGGTTCCTCTGGATGATAATCGCCATAGTAATCATGTCGGTCGCGGGCGGCGGTCTGCTGACGCCCTTCGCGCTGCGCGCCAACCGTGCGCGGCGCGCCGCGGCAACCGTTGCCGCCAAGCAGTCTTTCTTCGGAATCTCGGGCTTCAGGAGCGACGGCGGCGGCGCGTCCTTCGATTACGTGACGCCTCCGGGCGGCCCTGCGGATAAGGCTGGTCTCGTCGGCGGCGACGTTATCACGAGCTACGACGGACAGCCTGTTAAGAACGCGGACGACATGCGGAGGCTCCTGGAAGCCACGCCCGTAGGCAAGACCGTTGACGTAGTCTACTTGCGAGACGGCCAGACTCGCACAGGGCAGTTGACGACCATCACGAAGGAAGAGGGCGAAAGGCTTGGCGACGCCTTTGACGAACGCGAGAAGGGCTACCTGAAGGAAGGCACGGACATCGACCGCGTGATTGTTCCGGGCATGAACATCTACGGCGTGCGTCTGAACAAGATTAGCCGAAGCGGCCCGGCTGATTTGGCCGGACTCAAGGACGGCGACATAGTGATAGAGTTCGGCGGCATCCCTACGCGCACCAGGCGCGAGCTTGAGTTCAGAATCGAGCGCGCAGAGCCCTACAGCACTGTGACGGTCGTGGTCATACGCGACGGGCAGCGAATGGAGATTCCCGTCAAGGTAGGTCTTGAGCCTTAAGCCCTGTTGGAGTATTCCCTGAGCCGCTCTTCCATCGCGCGGCGAATCTCTTCGCGCTTCTCTTCGGGCGCGTTCGGCTCGAACGTCTGAAAGAGAGCGTAAGGCGTCTCGGCCACAAGCCTCAACTCCCATGCCTCGCGTCCCTCAAAGGAGGGGCGCGCAAACCACAGAGCATCAATGTCCGACTCTTCAAGGTGTGCGTCGGCGAAAATCTCTCCGGCCGCGTCCCCTATCTCCGCGCGAGTGGCCAAACGAAGCAGCACGCGCCTGAGCCGCCACTGGTGACGGCTGTAGTTGGCTATTATCTCGCTTAGCTGGCCGACCCGCTCCATCTCTTCCCCGGACGACACGAAGGTGAAACTGAAAGCCAGCCGAAAAGCATGTGGGCGGCTGGCTTTCGCTACAGAGAGAGCGCTCTCTTCAGATTAAAGAGCGCGCGTTTGCTTTCCCTTACTTGTTGGAATTGCCGTTGCCGGTGCCGGTGCCGGATGTTCCAGAGCTATTCTTGAAGGCGTCGCGGAACATCTGGTCAAAGGCAATCTTCCAGTCGCCGTCTTCCTTGATGAAAGGAACCGTCTCCCAAGCTCCGGTCTTGTCGTTCTTGACTTCGAGCGTGGCCTTTTCGCCGTCTATCTTTTCGTTTCGCGTCTCCGGCATCTTGTTGGCGTCCGTAGTGGTCGTGCTGGCCAGTCCCGTCTGTAGAGCTTCGTCCAGAGACTTCGGCGGGCTCTGCGCCTTGGCGAACTGCTCGAACATCTCAAGCGTTCCCTTCGAGAGCGTCTTCTTCAGGGCGGTGGCGTCCTTCTTCTGCAAGGCTTCAAAGTAGGCTTTAAGCGTGGCGCTCGGCGACGAGCCGAGGCGATTGCAGGCGACGCCTGATAAGGCTATGGCTAAGGCCAGGGCGGCGAGCACGGTTGATTTACTAAGCTTCATCTCTTCTCCTCAAAGCTAACGGTTCCAGGTCTGAACTACCGGATTGAAAGGGCAGCAGAGTATACATCAAAAGAGAAGGCAAAAGCAGGTTTTGTCTTTCGGTTGTTGACCGCGCGGGCTGGCGAACTCTATGATTCGAGTGCGGACGGCCCTGAGAGAAAGAGTTTGAATGCCTCCCGCCGGATACCTGCTCTGAAAGCGCTTCATGTTAAGAGAAGAAAAACCTAACGCACTGGTGCAGACCGAGAGTCAGGCAGGCTTCATGCGCCTGCCTCGCGGCGGCGTCCTACTCTGCTCGCTCGCGCTGGCCTTCGGCGCGGCGTGGGCCATCACCAGTTGGGCGCAATCCAGAATGGGTAAAGGCGCTCGGGCGCAGCAGGCCGAAGCCTTGCCGCCTGAGCCTGAGCGCGCCGCCGCGACTTCCAACCAGAGAAACAGTAGCCAGATGAGCGAAGAGAGCGAAGATAAGAATAAGATGAGCGCGCCCGTCAGCTTCTACAAGGCGCTTGAGAGCGCGCTTAAGGAGCGCGGCCTGCGGCTCGTTGAAGTCTGCGACCTGACAGACCCCGTGGGCCGCCGCATAATGGAAGATTACGGCGCGGTCTTCGTAGCCGCTGAGAGCATACTGCCTCCGCCCGTCTGCATCTTCAGCAGCGAGGCAGAGGTCATACGGTTTCAGACGGAAGCGAAGTTCAGGGCGGCCGTTCTTGGCGGCACGCGCATAGAGCTTCAACCGGCGGCGATGGACGCTCTTCTGGCGGCGCGCGAAGAGGCGAGGCGCGAAGGCCTGGACATCACGCCTCGCGGAGGCGAGGAAGCCGCGAGGCGCAGCTATCAGGACACGGTCAGGCTCTGGAACACTCGCTTTCTTCCGGCTCTCTCCTACTGGATGAAGCGCGGGCGGTTAACGAAAGAGCAGGTCGCGCGCCTGAAGAGCTTGTCTTTGACGGAGCAGGTGCGAGAGGTGCTTGAGCTTGAAGCGGACGGCATCTACTTCAGCAAGGATTTTTCAAAATCCATACTCTACTCGATAGCCGCGCCCGGAACCTCTCAGCACATAATGATGCTGGCGCTTGACGTTGACCAGTTCATGGACGGGCGCGTCCGCAGAATCCTTGCGCGCCACGGCTGGTTCCAGACGGTTAAAAGCGACCTGCCGCACTTCACCTATCTGGGGCTGGAAGAGCGTGAGCTGCCCTCGCGCGGGCTCCGACAGGTCACTTCCGGCTCTCAGCTCTTCTGGATTCCGAACGTAGAAGGCGCGAGCCCTCAGTAGATATAGAGAAAGAGACGCGTGGGAAAGATTCCCCGCCCGAATGATTGATGAAGCGTTGTCCCACCTGTCAGAGCGTTTACACGGATGATTCGCTCTCTTACTGTTTGCAGGACGGCTCCAAGCTCGCGGTAGTGCGCGATTCGTCTTCCGAAGAGACGTGGCAGATGACCGGCTCGGAGGCGCGCACCTCCGGGGCAGAGCCTCCGCCGACGGAGATTCTCAGGCCGGAGGACATGCCCACGGCGAGGGTCGAAGGCCCCGTCCCTACCAGAGAGCAGCAGCGGGCGCGGCCGACAGCCGTCACCAAGGAGCCGACGCCCGTCTCTTCGTCAACGGCCGCCGCGCCGCCGCCCAGAAGCAACTCCGCCGTCGTAGCTCTCTCCGTCATAGTGGCACTTCTGCTCGTCACGCTTGGCGGGCTCATCACCTGGGTCATGATGCGCGACCGTGGGCGGACGACCGAGACGCAGAGCGTGACGACCAACTCCAATCAGGCGGGCACGCGTCAGGAGAACACTCAGCCCCCGCGCTCGAACACGAACGCGGCAGCCAACACCGCGGCGACGCCGCAACCGTCGCCGGTTGACGTGGCGGCTGCGCGTGCCGAGGTGCAGGCCGCTTTGAACGGCTGGGCAGAGACTGTGCGGCGCAGCAACCTCGAAGAGCACATGAAATATTACGCGGACACGTTGGATGTTTATTACAATGCTACGAACGTGAGCCGCTCACGCGTGCGCGACGACCGCGAGGCGGCCTTCTCGAAATACAGCTCTATGGACATGCAGGTTGCGAACATCAACATAGAGATTGACCAGACGGGCACGCGCGCCATCGCCACCTTTGATAAGACCTTCGACTTTCGCAACGAAGAGAAGAGCTTCAACGGCTCCGGCCTGAACCGCTTCTGGTTTACCAAGACGGGCGGGCGCTGGCGCATCACGGGCGAAAAAGAGCTGAAGAACTATTACGTCAATCGTTAGAGAACGCCTCGTAGAATCTTATAGAGAGAAGTTTGAAGAGGATGAAGCATTGCCCCAGATGCGGCAGCAGTTACACGGACGACACGCTCGTCTACTGCCTACAGGACGGCGCAACTCTTCAGCAGTCGAGCGGGCAGAGCAATCCTTTGAGCATGGTGGCGACGCTCAGCGACGATGCCCAGACGGCAGATTCCGCGAGCGCGCGTCCTGACCTCTCTTCAGCCCCGACCGTAGAGATTCCTTCATCGGCGCTTCCGACCTCTCTTTATCAGGAAGCGAGAGCGACGACCGGGCCTTCTGGCGCTGCTGGCCGCGCGCCTTCTGCTTCCGTGGCGGAAGCGGGCGCGACTACGCGCGTCATCCTCACGACGGCCATCGTGACGACGCTGCTGCTGGCCGCAGGAGGCTTCGGGGCGTGGCTCTTCTTTCGCGGCGCGGGCGACGGGCGAGGGCGCGAAGCCGCGCGCAACTCTGCCTTAACATCAAACTCGCCGAGCGCGGCAAACGAATCCGGCGCGGCACAGTCCAACAGTCAGACTGTAAACGCTGACAGGCCCGACAAGGGCGGGCGATGGTTCGTAGTCCTCGGGGCATTCCAGCAACGCAGCGGCGCTAACGAGCGCATGGAGGACGTGCGTCGTGAGGGCTTCGACGCGCGAGTCGTTTACAGCAACGACTATCCGAACTTTACGAGCGACCTGTGGCTGGTCGTGATGGGCCCCTATACCAGAAACAGGGCGGAAGAGGTTCTGGAACAGGTGCGCCCGAAAATCAAGGACGCCTACACCAAGTCCGGCTGGTGAGCGGCCCCGGCGCGCTTTCGGTCAAAAGATGAAACGCTGCCCCACTTGCGGTAATACTTATACGAATGACGCGCTGGTCTTCTGTCTTGAGGACGGCGCGAGGCTCACGAGTCTAAGCAACCCGCAGTCAAGCTATGACCCTGAGGCGACGCTTCGCATCTCTGCGGGAGAGAGTCCATTAGCGCCGACCGAAGCCGCGAGGCCGCAGGCAGCGCAGACCATCAGGCAAACTCCCGCGCCGCACACAGTCCCGCCGCGCGGGCCGCAACCCACGAGCGAGAGCCAGCCGCCGCCTTCTTCATCGCCATCATCATCAACAGCCGCGCACGTTCCGCCGCCGCAGAAATCTACGAGCCCCGTCATAGTGGCGGGCATCACTGCCATTGTCGTGCTACTGCTGGTCATAGCAGGCATAGGCGTGGCGCTTCTCGTGCGCGACTCATCACAGGGCACGGGAACCGGCGCGGCCGAGAACAACAATCGAGCCTCCAACAGAGAGACTACGAATCGCGCCTCTACAAATACGACGAGCGAGGGCGGCAACACTTACGACTCCGCGAACAGGACGACGACGAACGGCGCGAACCGCAACGCCTCTTCTACAAGCTCTACCGGCACCGCGGAGGCTAAAGTGGTGCGCGGCGCTCCGCTTGATGAGAGCGACCTCGCCTCACTTTCCAGTGAAGAGCTCAGGCGGCTTCGCAACGCAGTCTACGCGCGGCACGGCCGCACCTTCGACACTCCTGAATTGCAGCGCTACTTCGAGACGCGCCCGTGGTACAGGCCGCGCTCGGACTACAGCGAGTCTTCGCTTACAGCCACAGACCTTGCCAACATCAAGCTCATTCAGAGTGTGGAGCAGAGCCGCGCCTGACGCTGGCGCTCGAAAGAAAAGTTGTTGCAAGCCGGAGCCTGCGGGTGTATAGTCCTCGGCGCATGAGGTAATCTCCTTTCGTGAGGTTTGGAGTTGAAGAGGATGGCGGGCCGTTTGTGGGAGCGGCCCGCTTTTTATTTTCACTAAACGCTGCCTACCAGGACATCTCCTGACGACGCACGGGCGAGAGCGTCCAGAGCTGCTCGCCACGGCTGTTGACCACTCGAACGCTCTCGCTTTCACGCACTCTCTGCTCGCCCTCAATCTTTTTGTCGTTGACCAGAATGGTGAGCCCTTCCGGCAGCTCTATCACGCGCCCGCCATCTTTGAAGTCAACCTGCCCGCCCCCGTCCATCCTGTAGCTATAGTCGCCGACCAGCTCAAGCCTTCGCTCCCCTGCCTTAACCATTAGCCAGACCTCGTCATCGTCGTTCGCTGCCCTTGAAGCTTGTCCGATAGAGAGGACGAATGCCAGAAGGAGCAGCGCCGCCAGAAGGCGCAAAGCATTTCCGTGCCGAATCTTGATTGCCTGCATGTTCATCTTTTTCTCCTTGAAAGCTTCTCAAACGGGACTTGAATTTCTGAATCACACGTCCGCCGCAGGGAAAAGTTCCGGCAAATCTATGGCGGAGACGGCTAACGCCAGAGCTATTAGTGCCGCCTATGCCTGCACAAAAGTCGTTTGCCTTGCGCTTCAAAAGTGTTAGACTACGCGGCATGTCCGGCTTTGGCAGAGCAGAAACCGGACACGCCCCTCTCCCGTTCTAACGGACAAAAATTGAATCCGACGCCGCGCGGGTTTCCATCCTGAGACGCGCCACTGTGGTAGTTTCCGCCTCGCCGGTCTGGAAGTCTCTGTAGGAACCAGCGCGAACCCTTTTTTGACCTGGGAGGGTCACGAACATGGATGTCCCCCACATCATCGCCGGACGCTTTCGCATTGAGTGTGAAATCGGCACGGGCGGCATGGGAACCGTTTACCGCGCCACTCACCTTGGCCTTGAGCGCGCAGTCGCCGTCAAAATCATCAAGCCTGAATACGCCGCAGACCCTGACGTGGCTGACCGCTTCATGCGCGAGGCGCGCACGATGGCCAAGCTTCGTCACTCGCACGCCGCCATGATTTTCGACGCGGGCAACCTGCCCGACGGCCGCCACTTCATCGTCATGGAGTTCGTAGAAGGCTGCACACTGTCAGAGACGCTGGTGCAGGAAGGTCGCTTCTCGCCCGAGAGAGCAGTCCGCATAGCATCGGACATCTGCGACGTTCTATCGGAAGCTCACAAGCTTGGGATAGTCCACAGAGACCTCAAGCCCTCTAACATCATGCTCAACGACAGGGGCGTGTGCGTCTTGGACTTCGGCGTGGCGAAGGTGCTGGCAAGCTCCGCGGAGGCCACCGCGTCGCACGCCACGACCGGCTCAGGCATCATCGTAGGCACGCCGCGATACATGTCGCCGGAGCAGTGCCTGGGCCAGCGCGTGGGCGTTCGCAGCGACCTCTACTCTTTAGGCGTCATACTCTACGAGATGCTCGCGGGGCGTCCTCCGTTCACGGACGCGATGGCTTCGGTCGTGCTGGTCAAGCAGGCCACGGCGCAGCCTCCGCTTCTGCCGAAAGTAAGAGAGGACGTGCCGCGCCCGCTCTGCGCCGTGATTCACTCGCTGCTCGCCAAGCAGCCGGAAGACCGACCGGCAAACGCCGCCACGGCGCGCTCTCTTCTGGAAAAGAGCATCACTCAGCCCGCGCGACAGGTGCCTGAGGCCGAGCCCTTCGCCTCTACCGTGGCGACGCAGGAGACAAGAGCGCGCAGCACAGCCTTTCGCATAGCGGCAAGCTGCGCCGTCATCTCCGCTCTGGGACTTCTGCTCTTCGCGGTCGGAAGAGACGCTGGCAGCACAGGCAGTCCAAAGACGGCCACGGCTTCCGCCGCGCGCAATGCTTTGGGCACAGAGAAGGTAACGTCGCGCGACTCCGCGTCCTACACGGCGGGCGAAGCGATAACGGTTCCGCAACGCGCGCCTTCGGCTACGCCTGAGACGCGCCGCACGGCGGACGCGCTCTCTCAGGGCGAGGTCTCGGCCGTGCGCCTAGTGCGCGCAGGTCGCGGCTCTCTCATCGCCGCCATACACGACGAGAGACGCTCCGGCACGACTCATCTCTTCGTCATGGAGCGCATGGGCGCGAGCTTTCGCGTCATGGGCCGCGCGCCACTGGACGCGGCAGACTTTCGCTCTGCGACGTGGAGCGCCGACAGCCTTGATGCAGACAATGACGGATACGAAGAGGTGGTCTGCACGGGAGCCAACCCGCGCGGGTCTGCGAAGGGTTATCGCCTTGTGCTATTTGTCCCGCGCACGCGCGAGACCTATACGCTGAGGCTCCTGGCGGACACGACGCGCGGCTCAAAAATCCTGCGCTCCATCTGGTCTCCGAACGCGCTCACGCGCAAAGGCGCGGCCTACCGCGCAGCCCTTCAGCAACGCGCACGCTCCCTGACAGCTTCGCTCTAAAACAAATTAACAGGGATGGAAAGGCAAGTCAGAAGGCAGAGTGCAGAATGATGAATGAAAAGAAAGAGCTTCTTTACTTCTGCATTCTGCACTCTGCCTTCTGCATTAGCTTTTATCCTGTCCATCCCTGTTAATTCTTATTTGCTCTTGTTGATGGTGAACTTGAAGACCTTTTCGCGCGAGGCCGAGAGCAGCTCGTTGCGGTCGTTGAAGACTAAGCCGAAGCCCACGTGATTCGGGACTTTGAAGACATCAAGGTAGCGGCCGTCCGTGTCGAAGACCTGTATGCCCTTGGTGTCGCTGACGAAGACGCGGCCCTGTCCGTCTACGGCTATGGCTTGCGGCGCGCGGAATTGTCCCGGCTCTTCGCCTTCGCCGCCGATGCGCGTGACAAAGCGCCCCTCGCGCGTGAACTTGAAGACGGCGCGGTTGAAGGTGCCGAGCGCGTAGATGTTTCCGAGGCCGTCGCTGGCGAGGCGCATATCAAGCTCTGAGTTATCCGTCTGCCCGCTTATGGCCTTTCGTATGGTCTGCACGACTTGCCCGTTCGAGTTAAAGCGCACTATGTCGTCAGCGCCTCCGGCGTAAGCTGAAGCCAGAAGTCCTCCGTCCTGAGTCACAACTACGTCGTCGAATCTAGAGACACCGGGGGCGCGAAGCTCGCTCAAGGAGTTTCCCGTCATCCCTTCGTAACGAGTAATCACGCCGCTCTGCACTATGTAGACGTTTCCCTTGCGGTCAACGGCCATCCCGCGAAGCGGCATCTTGCGGTCAACCATCCAGCCCGCCAGATACTTGCCCTGCGCGTCGAAGACCTGCACGCGGCCCCCTATGTACTCAGCAACGTAGATGCGGCCTTCGCCGTCCACACCGATGCTGCGCGCGTCCTTGAACTGCCCCGGCCCTATGCCCTGGCTCCCGAACTCAAGCGCGACGCTGGCGAAGCCTGTTGAAGAGACTGGATTGCTGCTGCCGCTGCCCTTTGAAGTTGAAGGCACGAAGGGGATGCTTCCGACAGACTCGCGCACCTTTGAAGATGAGAGATAGGCTACGAGCGCGACGCTCGCGCCAATCACGAGCAGGACGATTAGAATCGGCACGACCCAGCAGCCGCGTGTAGAGGGCGGCGACTGGAATGTGGGCGGCGCGGGAGGAAACTGCGCGGGGTTAATCTGAACGTTCTGGTAAGCGCCGCCCTGCACGTTCATGACCTCTACGGGCTTGCCGCGCTCAAGCCTTTCGACAGCATCCTTCGCTTCACGCAGGCTTGAGCCGAACAGCTCCCTGTAGAGCTTTATGGCGGCAATCTTGTTGCCTCCGCGTATAAGCTGGCCCAGCTCTCCAAGGCGCGCCGCCTGTCCCATGATGTTGTCTAAGGACGGAGAGTGCGAGTGCTGAGGAGGAGGCTGCGCCTGAGGCCCGCGCAAGCTCTCAGGCACAATCACGGAGT
The DNA here is from genome assembly GCA_035276685.1 of Pyrinomonadaceae bacterium. GTDB lineage: Bacteria > Acidobacteriota > Blastocatellia > Pyrinomonadales > Pyrinomonadaceae > JACVRN01. The sequence goes on from DATELK010000046.1 coordinate 18,552, forward strand.
TTCCGCAGAAGTGGCAGCGAATGGTCGCGCCCGGATTCTCAAGGCTCAGCGGCGCTCCGCACGAAGGGCATTTGAAGGGCTGTGTCATAGCTCGTCTCGGAAAATCTACGGGGTAAATAAGTAAAGAGTTCCCCTTTAGTTTACCCTGCTCATCCGGGGCTTGTCGCCTCGCCCCGTGTCATGTCAAGATACGTTCGCTAGTCTTAAGAGATAGTATCCCCTGGCATAGGATGCCTGAGCCTGTTAGCGTCCCTTTTATGATTCGTCCCCGTTTCGACCAAGCCGCCTGCGACAATCTGGCCGATTGCATTCGTGACATTGAGAAAGAGACGAACGCGGAACTGGTTATTGTCGTGCGCGCCCGCTCCGGCTCTTACCGTCACGTAGACCTTCTGTGCGGAAGCATACTCGCCTACGCAGGCCTGCTCTTCCTGCTCTTCTCGCCGTGGGTCTTCGCGCATTACTTCGTGGCGCTGGACGTTGCGCTCCTGTTTGCCGCAGGCTTCTTCATCAGCTCCAAGAGCAACGCGATTCGTCGTCTTCTGATTAAGAAGGAGGAGCGTGCTCGTCATGTGCGCGAGGGCGCGGCAGCCATGTTCTACGAGGCCGGGATAGCCAACACCAAGGCGGAGATGGGCGTGCTCATCTATTTGTCGCTGATGGAGCGGCGGCTTGAGCTTCTGGCAGACAGAGGGGTGCTGGAAGGCGCTCCGCCCCTTGAATGGAACGAGTGCGTCTTTGACTTGCAGCAGGTGGGCCGCCGTCCTCACCCTGAAGATTTTCTCAAGGCCCTGCGCGCCTTCGGACAGATGCTTGCCAAAAACATTCCCGCCACGGGCGACAACCCGAACGAACTGGGCGACCTGCCACGCTTTGAGCTGAAATGAGACGGAAGACCGGGAGAAGACACGTCAAGCATGCCGCGCTGCTTGCGATAGCAGCGTGCGCCGCGCTTCTCTTCTTCGCCTCTTCGGTGGAAGTTCTGGCGCGCGTAGGCGGCGGGCAGGGCTACGGAGGCGGCGGGAGCAGCGGCGGTGGCTCGGGCGATGGTGAAGGCTTAGGCTACATCATCTACCTCATAGTGCGCTTCCTTATATGGCTGACGATTGAATACCCCGCGGTGGGCATTCCCGTAGACATCATAGTCATCTCTGCTGTCGTCTACTACTTCTTCCGCCGGAAGAAGACTGAGAAGGAATGGAGCTCTGTCGCGAGCGTCGTGCCTAAACGGAGCGAGACGTTTACGCGACAGAGGCAGGACGAGGTTCAGAAGGAGTTCGGCAGGCTCAGGCGCTTTGACCCGAACTTCTCGGAGATTATCTTTACTGACTTCTGCTACGCGCTCTACGGGCGGGCGCATCACGAGCGAGCCTCGAAACGCCTCGACGAGCTTTCTCCATACCTGAGCCAGCAGGCGCGCGACTCCTTGCGCAAGCGCAACCCGCAGGGCTTGCAGGAGGTGCGAGGCGTCATCGTCGGCGCTATGCAGATTGTAGGCGCGCGAGAGATTCAGGTGGACGGCAAGCCCTTCGTCAACATCAGCGTGGAGTTTGAAGCCAACTACACGGAGGTCACGGCGCAGAACGGCAACCGGCCCAGAGAAGAGAGCTACTACGTGCGCGAGCGCTGGCTCTTGGAGCGCAAGCGGGACGTGCTGACTCCGCCGCCCGCGCAGGCCACGGCGCTGCATTGCCCGCGCTGCGGCGCAGCACTACAGAAGGACACGGTGGGAGCCTGCGCCTTCTGCGGCACGCGCGTCGAGAACGGCGAGTTCCAGTGGTTCGTGCGCTCCATCGACCTCTTGAGCCGAGAGGCGCGAGGGCCGCTTCTGACAGGCAACGTGCCCGAGGTTGGAACAGACCTGCCGACGGTCGTGCAGAGGGGCTTTGGCGAAGCGCGTGCCGCCTTTGAGCAGATGAGCCCGAACTTCAAATGGAGCGAGTTCATGGAGCGCGCTCGTCTTATCTTCAACGAGCTTCAGGCGGCGTGGTCTACGCTCGAATGGGAGCGAGCGCGCCCGCACGAGACGGACAACATCTTCCAGATGCATCGCTACTGGATAGAGGCGTACAAGCGGCAGGGTTTGAGAAACGCGCTCGACGACTGCCGCATACTCTCCATGCAGCCCGCGAAGATTACGGGCGACGCCTTCTACAACGCCATCACGCTCAGGATAGGCGCGGAAGGCTACGACTACACAGTGGACTCAAAGGGCAAAGTGGTCGCGGGCTCAAAGCGAAACAAGCGGCGCTGGACGGAATACTGGACTTTTATACGAAACCGCAACGCGCAGGCCTTGCACTCGCGCACAGACCTCTCGTGCCCCAACTGCGGAGCGGCCCTGAAGGTGAACGTGACGGGCATCTGCGAGTTCTGCGGCGGCAAGATTTCCTCGGGCGAGTTCGACTGGGTGCTCTCGAAAATAGAGCAGGACGAATCCTACGCGGGCTGACATCCTCACAAGAGACTCAGACATCGAACAACTTCGGCTGGTCTTCTATTGTAAAGGAAAAATTAACAGGGATGGACAGGATAGACAGGATAAAAGCAGAACAGTTATTTCTTCTTCATCCTGACAATCTCTGTCCATCCCTGTTAATTCTGGTGAGGGGTTTGTGTTACATTTGTTCATCTCCTCTTTCAAATCAGGATTGGAGCTTTTTCGGTGAAACGTAATATTTCTGCCTTAGCTGTCCTTTTGTCGCTCGCGCTCTCGTCGCTCGCGCCTCTTGCCACGGCGCAGACTCGCACTGAGCAGCAACGCGCAGCCACGCCTGCTCAGACAGCCGCCACTGCCGCGGCCCGCGCGCCACAGTCTACGCCGTGGGTTAACCGCCAGCTTGCCAACGGGCTTGAGGTAGTCGTGCTGGAAGACCACTCGGTTCCGCTCGTGACCGTGGAGATGGCCGTCAAGAACGGTTCTTTCACGGAGCCGCCGGAGCTGAACGGCCTCTCGCACCTCTTCGAGCACATGTTCTTTAAGTCGAACCGCGCCACGGCCAACGCCGAAGATTACCTGGCGAACATAGGCAAGCTCGGCATAGCCTACAACGGCTCGACGCGCGAAGAGATTGTTAACTACTACTTCACCACGACGACGCCGAACTACCCGGTGGCGATGCGCCTGATGCGGGACTCGATTCGCTTTCCGCTCTTTGAAGAGCGGGAGTTCGCGCGCGAGCAGCAGGTCGTCATAGGCGAGCTTGACCGCAACGAGTCCAACCCTTACTTCTACCTGAATCAGGAATTGATGAACCGGCTCTTCTATAAATACCCGAGCCGCAAGCAGCCGGGCGGAAACCGTGAGACGGTCTCGAAGTCCACGACCGACATCATGCGAATGATTCAGAAGCGCTACTACGTGCCGAACAACTCCGCCCTGATTGTCACGGGCGACGTGCAGCCGGAAGAGATTTTTAAGCAGGCGCAGGAGCTTTTCGGCGACTGGCCTCGGGCCGAAGACCCGTTCGTCAAGTTCCCGCTCGTAGAGCACCCGCCGCTCGCAAAGAGCGAGGGCGCTGTGCTGACGCAGCCCGTGCAGAACGTCATCATCGCAATCGGCTGGCATGGCCCTTCGATTGGCAAAGACAACGACGCGACCTACGCGGCCGATGTCTTCTCCTTCATCCTGCGCCAGCCCAACTCGCGCTTTCAACGCGCGCTGGTCGACACGGGACTTGTTAACGCGGTTGACATAAGCTACTACACGCAGCGCAACGTGGGGCCGATTATGCTGACGGCGCAGACGACGCCCGACAAGGCTCGCGCGGCCATCAAAGCCATCTACAACGAGGTCTCGCACTTTAACGACAAGGACTACTTCACGGACGAGCAGCTTGAGAACGCGAAAGCCCTGCTTGAGGCGGACGACCTCTTCTCGCGCGAGAAGCTGTCGGATTACTCGCACACGCTCGGGTTCTGGTGGGCCTCAACCGGCCTCGATTACTTTCGCGGCTATCTGGGGAGACTGCGCGCCACTTCGCGCGCGGACATCAACCGCTACGTCTCGAACTACATTCAGGGCAAGCCGCGCGTCAGTGTAGTCATGATGTCGGACGAGGCGCAGAGAAGCGTGCAACTGAAACCGGAAGAGGTGGTGGGCCAATGAGAAGAGAAACAGAAGCCTATCAGCTAGACCCGAAAGCAGCAGAAGAACTTGTGATGAAAAGCTTGAACCGAATCTTAAGAGGCGTGGGCCAGAAAGCGCTGGCGCTACTTTTCGTGTTGACCTTCGCGCTCGGTGGCCCGATGGCGCTGGCGCAGGACACGCACCAGGTTCCGCCGCCGCGCACTCAGCCGCAGCAGCCTACGCCTTCCACAACGACCGGGACGGACTCCGTCTCACGCGCTCAATCATCAGTCATAGACAAGATAGAGGCGACTCAGGCGGCGCTCGTCTCCGAGTTCGATGTCAACGGCCTGAAGGTGCTGATTAAGCGTAGAGCCGGAAGCCAGACGGTCGCCGCAGGTCTCTTCATACGCGGCGGCGCGCGTAACATCACGGCCGAGAACGCAGGCATAGAGAACCTCATGCTGGCTGCGGCCGTTGAGGCGAGCGCGGGGTTCCCGCGCGAGCGGCTGCGTTCCGAATTGGCGCGCATGGGAACCACCTTCGGCTCAAGCGTCAACTACGATTACTCTGTGCTGTCTATGGCTTCGACGCGCCCGAACTTCGACCGCTCGTGGGAGATTTTCACAGACATAGCCACGCGGCCGTCGTTTACGAAAGAGGACGTGTCCATAGCTCAGAGCCGCATCGTGGCCGCGCTCAGAGACGACCAGGACGACCCTGATACTTATCTGCAACGCCTTCAGGAGCAGGCCGTCTACGCTGGCCACCCCTACATCAATCGCCCGCAGGGGACGGCCGAGAGTGTAGCGCGACTGACGCCGGAAGACCTGCGCCGCTATCACCAGCAGATGATGCAGACCACGCGTCTACTGCTCGTCATAGTCGGAGATTTGGACGCGCAAACTTTGCGCCAGCGCATCACGGCATCCCTGGGCAAGCTCCCGCGCGGCAACTACTCCGTGCAGCCCGTGCAGCAGCTTGCCTTCACAGCGCCTTCCGTAGACATCACTCAGCGAGCCATCCCTACCAACTACGTGCAGGGAATCTTCGCCGCGCCGCCGCTGACGAGCGAAGACATCTATCCTATGCGTATAGCCTCATTCATACTGAGCCAGAGGGTGCTGGAAGAGGTCAGGTTCAAGCGCAATCTCTCTTACGCGCCGGACGCTTTTCTGGGGAGCCAGGGAGCGAACATAGGCGGCATCTACGTGACGGCCGTGGACGCCAATCAGGCCGTGCGCGTCATGCTCGGTGAAATCGCGCGCTTGCAGCAGCAGGAGATTGACGCGGACGACATCACGGCAGCCGTCTCCGGCTACCTGACGAACTACTACCTGCGGCAGGAGACGAACGCGGCGCAGGCAGGAGAGCTTGCGCAGTACGAGCTAATCGGCGGCGGCTGGCGCAACTCGCTCACCTACATAGAGCGCCTGCGCGCAGTCAGGCCCACGGACGTAGAGCGCGTCGCGCAAAAGTACATGAAGAACCTTCGCTTCGTAGTCCTTGGAGACCCGACGAGGGTGGACAAGCGAGTCTTCACCGCTCAGATGGGTGAATAGCTAGTCTTTCAAGCTCAAAGCTTGGATGACCGA
>DATELK010000047.1:0-44017 GCA_035276685.1 Pyrinomonadaceae bacterium
CAGCCCTCCGGTATTTCGCCGGGCAGACGATGTGGTAAAGCAGAAGGCTAACATTGTGCTTTTTCCGAATGAGGTCGCTCATTCGTACAGTATAGTTCCGCAGCAAGCTGCGGGGAATGTACCATTAAGGATGGTATTCAAATTGAGTCTTTCTTTTCATTCATCATTCTGCACTCTGCCTTCTGACTTGTCTTTCTATCCCTGTTAAGGTATCTCCTATTTCTGAAGCGCGGCCAGCTTTTCGCGCAAGAGGGGCACGACCTGTTTGTAATCGGCTACGATGCCGAAGCGGCTGTGCTTGAAGATGGGCGCGTCCGGGTCTGTGTTGATGGCGGCGATGTTTTTGGCTTCGGAGATTCCGGCCATGTGCTGGCTCGCGCCCGTGATGGCTATGGCAAGATATAAATCGGGCGTGACCTTCTTGCCCGTCTGTCCAATCTGCCAGGTGGGCGGCACCCAGCCAGCGTCGCACGCGGCGCGCGAAGCCGCCATCTGCGCGCCCAGCAAATCCGCCAGAGGCTTCAGCTCCGACTCGAAGGGCTCCGGCCCGCCTATGCCGCGCCCGCCCGAGACAATCACGCGCGCTTCTTCAAGGCGTGCTTCGCCGCCCGTCTCTCGCTTGCGCTCTATGATTCTGGTGCGCGAGTCCGCTTGAATGTCTAGCGAGGCGTGCGTGACGGCGCACGCTTCCTCGCGCATCGCTGCGGGCGCGAACGAGCGAGCGCGCAGCCACACGACTGCGGGCCGCCGCTTCAGCTCTATCAAGGCCTGCGCCTTGCCGCCGTAAACCTGCCTGCTGACGAGAAGCGCTTCTCCCTCGGCTCTCACTTCCACGCCGTCGCCCACGGCGCTCCCGCCTAAACGGTGAGCAAGGCGCGGCGCAATCTCCTGGCTATAAGTGTCGTTGGCAAAGAGAACCGCCAGAGGTTTATCCGAAGCGCACAACTGAGAGAGCGCGTTAAGACAGGTCTCAGGCTGATACTCCGAAAGCTCCGGCTGGTCGGCCACTGTGACATGGTCTGCTATGCGCGCGACCTCCCGCGCGAGCGGCTCCGCATCAGCGCCCACAATGACGGCCCGCAACTGCACGCCAAGCTCGTCCGCGAGGCGACGGCCCGCGCCCGCAAGCCCCTGCGCCGCCTTATCGAACCCACCCGAAGAAAATAGAGAGATGATAACGTCGTTCATAAAATCACTTGCTCTTACATTGCGCCCGTGACTTCGATTATGCGGCGCGCGAAAGCTTCGACTTTCTCGTCCAGCGTGTCGCCGGTCACAAGCTCGCAGCGCGTCTCCTTCTGCGGGATGAAAAGTTCTCTGACCTCGTAATAACTGTTACCCTTTCGCGTCTCTTCCGTCTCAACGCCCAAATCTTCGAGCGTCCATTTCGTCAGAGGCTGGCGATAAGACATCATCACGTCGCGCACCTTGGGGATGCGCGGGACGTTGTGCTCGTCGTTGGTGACAGTGACGACGACGGGAGGCTCGGCTTCCAGCATCTCCCAGCCCGTGTCCGTCTGCCGCTTGAGCCTCAGACGGTCGCCTTCCCTGTCTATGCGGTCAACGAACGAGACGCAAGGCATGCTCAACTCTTCCGCAAGGAGCGCGCCTGTTTGTCCCGCGCCCCAGTCGCCAGCCTCCCTGCCCGTCATAATCAGGTCAAAGCTGCCAAGCTTTCGTATAGCTGCCGCGAGCACGCGCGCAACCGCGAGCGGGTCTGGATTACTGTTCCCTTCGGCTATGACAAGCGCGGCCTCGTCTGCCTTCATCGCCAGAGCCTTTCGCAGGGAGTCCTCCGCAGAAGGCTGGCCGTAGGAGAGGACTGTAATCTTCGCGGCGCCTCCCGTGCGCTCTCGTAGCTGCAAGGCAGTCTCAAGCGCGTTCTCGCAGAAGATGTTGGTGACTAGATTGGCAGAGCCCTGCTCGGCCTCTAGCTTCGCGGAGTCTATGCGAAAGTCGCGCGCCGGTATCTCAGGGTCAAGAATCTGCTTGAGACAGATGAGTATGTTCATGAAGGACTAAGTATAAGGTTTCAGCTTTTGACTACTCGAAAGGCCCTCTTTGCGGAGCGCGAGTCTGGACGGAGCAGCCCGCCTAGAGCCATCTTGACTATCTCGGACGCGGCCTGCTCGGCAGTCAAGTGCCCGCCCTGACGGAACCAGCGCGACAGCCAGTTAATCATCCCCAGCAGGCAGAAGGTGGCAGCCGTCGTGTCAACTTCCTGCAACCTTCCTTCAGACTTCAATTCGTCCAGCAGGTCGCGCATGTAATCAAAATACTCTCGCTTGCGACGCGTGATTTTCCTGCACTGTGCAGGAGTCAGGGCCGTCACTTCGTCAACCAGAATGGTGATTGCTCCCTGTCCGCGAGTCACGAGCTGGGCGTGGCTCGCCACCATAAAGCGCAGGCGCTCCTCCGCGTCTCGAATCTCTCTGGCGGGCGCGGCGACTTCCTCGTCCAGCTCGTCCAGCCCGAAATTCATGATGTCAAACAGCAGCTCTTTCTTCCCGCTGATGTAGTGATAGAGCCCGGCCTTCGTCATCCCGAGCGCGTTGGCTATGTCGTTGACGGAGGTGGCGTCGTAGCCCTTACGCAGTATTATCTGGGCCGCCGTGCGGTAGATTTCGGCCAGCCGCTCATTATTAGGGGCCGATTTTTTTTGTGCCTTCATCCCTTGTTCTAGTAGTCTCGCGTGTGAATGGCTTGTCGGACGAGCCGCCATGATGCTATGTTACCGACCGTCCGGTAGGTTGCCTTTATACATCCTAAGCGCTCTTCGCGTCAACAAGTCGAACTCATGTCAAAAGCAGAGGCTATAAAATCGGCGGGCTGCCGGTTTCTTACGAGGCAGGCGAGAGCGGACGAGGTCTTCACGCGCGAAGACCTTTCGCCCGCGCAGCAGATGTTCGGCCGCGTCGCGGAAGAGTTCATGCGAACGGAAGTCCTGCCCTTTGACCAGCGGATTCACAACAAGGACTGGCCGCTGACGCGCGAGCTGCTCTTGAAGGCGGGAGAGCTTGACCTGTTGCGCGTGGACATCCCGGAAGCTTACGGCGGGCTCGGGCTGGACAAGGTAAGCTCCGCGTTCGTGAGCGAGCAGATGGGACTGATGCCCTCGTTCGCGGCCTCGCTCGGCGCGCACACAGCCATAGGCACCTTCCCCCTGGTCTACTTCGGGACGGAGGAGCAGAAGGCGCGTTATCTTCCTCGTCTCGCTTCCGGCGAATGGGTGGCGGCTTATGCCCTGACAGAGCCCGGCTCAGGCTCGGACGCGCTGGCCGCACGCGCACGCGCCACCTTAAGCGAAGACGGCAAGCACTACCTGCTGAACGGCCAGAAGATGTGGATAACCAACGGAGGCTTCGCAGACCTCTTCACCATCTTCGCCAAGGTTGACGGGGAAAAGTTCACGGCCTTTCTGGTGGAGCGAGGGATGGGCGTGGCGAGCGGGCGCGAAGAGCCCAAGCTCGGCCTGGATGGCTCGTCCACGACCGCTCTCATACTTGAGAACGTGCGGGTGCCGGTAGAGAACGTGCTGGGCCGCGTGGGCGAGGGCCACCGTGTAGCCTTCAACATACTGAACCTGGGCCGCCTTAAATTAGGCACGCGCAACATAGGCTCTGCCAAGCATGCTCTGACGCGGGCCGTGCGCTACGCTACGGAGCGCCAGCAGTTCGGGCGCTCAATCAGCGAGTTCGGGATGATACGGCAGAAGATTGCGGAGATGGCCGTGCGCTGCTACGTGGGCGACGCTATGGTCTATCGCACGCTCGGCGACGTTGACAGAGCGCTCGAAGCCATCCCGCCCGAGGATTCTGCGGGCGTGCTGAAAGCAATTGAGAGCTTCGCCGTCGAATGCTCAATCAACAAGGTCTGGACGAGCGAGGCGCAGAGCTACATTGTGGACGAGGCGCTACAGGTCTACGGCGGCTACGGCTACTCTAAAGAGTACCCGGCCGAGCGTGCCTACAGAGACGCGCGCATCACTCGCATCTACGAAGGCACCAACGAGATTAACCGCCTCATCATCCCGACTCGCCTCATGAAGAGTATGCCGCACCTCTTCACAAAGGAGAGCGCGCAAAGTGAGCTGCTCGAAGACTCTTCCGCTTCATCAAGCGTTAATGATTCGGCTTTCGAGGCTGAGCTAGCCATGCTCTCCCGCACAAGGCGGCTTGTCATTTTCGCTCTCAGTCGCGCTAAGCAAATATATGTTGACGCGCTCTCGTCCGAACAGGAAGTGCTAGGGCACATCGCTGACATTATCGTAGAATTGTACGCCCTTGAGAGCGCCTTGCTCAGAACCGAGAAGCTGATTAAGTCAAAGGGCGAGGCCGCTTCCCGCACGCAGGCCGACATCACACGCGTTTACGCGAGCGACGCCGCGGATAGAATCTGGCACTCCGCGAAGCAGGTCGTGTCCGCGCTCTCTGAGCCGGAAGAGGCAGCACGTCTTCTTGAGAGCGTCAGGCGGCTCACGAGCCACGCGCCCTTCGACACGGTAGTGGCGCGCCGCCGCATCAGCGACGCAATCCTGCGCGCCGGACGCTATCATTTGTGAAGATTTAACAGGATAGACAGGATAAGCAGGATAAAAGAGAAAGCATCTCTTCTTTATCCTGTTCATCCTGTCCATCCCTGTTAATTTCTCTCTTCACCGTTGGAGGTTTTCATGAGCACCAGGCTTTCGCCGCCCGGCCCAAGGAGTTTTATACCGGGGCTACAACTTCTGGCGTTCAGCCGCGACCCGCTGGAATTTTTGACGGGCGTGGCGCGTCGCTACGGGGACGTGGCGCGATTTACAAACGGCACGCAGGACTACGTTGTGCTGAATCATCCTGATTACATAAGGGACGTGCTGGTGACGCACAACGCGAACTTCATGAAGGGTCGCGGGCTACAGCGAGCCAAGCGACTCTTAGGCGAAGGTCTTTTGACAAGCGAGCCGCCGCTTCATCGCCGCCAGCGTCGTCTGGCCCAGCCGGCCTTTCACAGGCAGCGCATAGCCTCTTACGCCTCCATGATGGTTGACTACACTCTGCGCATGGAGCGCGAGCGCTGGCACGACGGCCAACAGCTGGACATAGCTCAGGAGATGATGCACCTCACGCTCGCAATCGTCGGCAAGACGCTCTTTGACACAGAGACTGAGGCCGAGGCAGAAAAGGTGCGCGAAGCCCTGACGGCCACCATGGAGTCCTTCACGCGCTTCATGCTGCCGTTCGCGGAGTTGCTGGACAAGCTGCCCTTGCCCGCCACGCGCCGCTTTGAGCAGGCACGCGCGCGGCTCGACGCAATCATCTACCGCATGATTAACGAGCGGCGCTTGAGTAATGAAGACCGTGGCGACCTGCTCTCCATGCTCATCATGGCGCAGGACGAAGAAGGCACGGGCGGCATGACTGACGAGCAGTTGCGCGACGAGGCCATGACGATATTTCTGGCGGGGCACGAGACGACCGCCAACGCACTGACATGGACTTGGTATCTGCTCTCCCAGCATCCTGAGATTGAAGCGAAGCTTCACGCGGAGGTTGATGCGGCGCTCGGTGACAGGCCGCCTGCGGTGGAGGATATGCCCAATCTTCGCTACACGGAGATGGTGCTGGCCGAAGCCATGCGGCTCTATCCTCCCGCGTGGATACTTGGACGGCGCGCTCTCAAGGATTATCAGGCCGGAGGCTTTCACATACCCGCTGGCTCAATAGTCGTCCTGAGCCCGTACGTGATGCACAGAGACCCGCGATACTACCCTGAGCCTGAGAGGTTCGACCCGGAGCGCTGGACTATGGAAGCAAAGGAAGCCCGCCCGCAGTTCTCTTACTTTCCCTTCGGCGGCGGCCCGCGACGCTGCATAGGCGAAGGCTTCGCATGGATGGAAGGCGTGCTGGTCATAGCCGCGCTCGCGCGTCACTGGCGTATGAGGCTCGTCCCCGGCCACCCTGTAGAGATGTGGCCCATGGTCACATTGAGGCCCAGGCACGGAATGCGTATGACGCTTGAGCGTCGAAAGAATTAGCAGAGACAAAGAACAGTATCTCAACTGCAAGCCCCTGCAAGGGGCTTCAGGTCTTGCTTTGCGACCAGCGCTCAAGGAGTCGGCGGCGGTTCTCAAGCTTTCTTTCCACGTCCGGGATTCTCATCACCAGCCGCTCAAGGTTCGAGAGATAGTCCGGCTCGCCTATTGTTTCCCTGACCTCGTTTATGAAGGGCTGAAGCTTGGCGAAGACTACCACGTGCTCCGTGTTGCCTCCTAGAAAGAGCTTCTCGTCTATGCCGCCGTTGTTGACGAAGGAGGCGGCCACGTCCCAGTGCGAAGTGACCATGCGGTAAGAGGCACTATCGCGCTCGCCGCTCAGCATGAGGCGCACGATGTCCTTGCCGCTCTGCGGGGCGAACTCCGTGAAGAACCACGAGCGCGCCTCGCGCATACGCGCCTCGCTGCGCATCTCGTAAAGCTTAAGGATGGCGATTACGTCGAGTGGCCTTGTCTCCATCAGCATTCATCCTCTCTCTATTAGAGTTTTATCTAGCCAGCACGAAGGTCGAGTCGGCTACCCTGAGCCGTGCGAAAGCCGACTCAGTCTCTCTTCTAATCAGCGCGCGGCACAGGCTCAGGTTATAAGCCGCATCGTTAAAGCCTGCGTCGGCTTCCTTGAGCGCGGTCTCGAACTCTCGCTCGGCCTCTGTGACTCGCCCTGACAGAGCCAGCATCACGCCCAGGTTGTTATGCCCCGCGGGAAACCTTTCTTTCGAGCGCGATATGGCTTCCCTGAAAAGACCCTGCGCTCTTTCGTAATCGCCTTCGCGCCCGGCCAGCATGCCTAGCCTGTAATGAGCTACGGCCAAGCCAGCCTCTGTGTAGCCGCCCTCGCTTGCGTCTATGGCACGACTGTAAGCATCGCCCGCATCTTTGAGCTTGCCAGAGACCTCAAGCGCCACGCCCAGAGCGTAAAGCGCCTTAGGGTACTTGCCCCCGCGCGCTTCCACCGCTCGCCTGTAAAAACTGACGGCTTCGTCCGTGCGGCCAAGCTCGAAATAGCAGACGCCGATGTTGTAGAGCGACTGCGCGTAAGCGTCGGCCCGCGCTTCCGAGACTCGCCTGTACTCTTTGATGGCAGCTTCGTACTGCCCCTGCGCGTAGCGCGCGTTGCCGCGCTTGATAATCTCGTCCGCGCCCGACTGGGCCAAACTGACAACGCTTGATAGCAGAAGCAGCAGGCCCGCCGCCATTAATCTCTTTTTCATTTCCCTTCCCCCTACTCCAATCTGGAATTTGAACGTTGGAGCGGAGGATAAAGCTTAAGCGAGCCTTTGGTCTTTCCCGTTATTGCTGAGCGTTGACTAATCTTGCTACTAGCTCTGAAACATCAGGCGATAGGAGAGCGGCGTCGTGCCTGTCAGCCTGCGAAACAGTCGGCTGAAGTGGCTCTGGTGGCTGAAGCCCGAGCGAAAGCCCACCTCCACGAGCGGCATCCCGCTTTCGGCCAGCAAGGCTTTCGCACGCTCCACGCGAAACTTTATAAGGTACTGGTGCGGAGTGGTGCCCGTGGCCCGCTTGAACTCGCGCGCAAAGTGGAAGGTGCTCATCGCGGCAACCTGCGCCAGCTCCGCGAGGCTCAAATCCTGCTCGTAATTTTCGGCTATGAAGTCGGTCACGGCGCGAAGCCTGTGGCCCGAAAGGCCGCCCGTGAACTTCTGCGCGCCACCGTCTTCCGCCGTGTAATGCCTCAGAAGATGAACCGCCAGCACGTTAGCCAAAGATTCCGCGTAGAGCCGCCCGCTCAAGCCTTCCGAGTCAAGCTCTGCCAGCAGAGCAAGCCCGACGTTGTTGATGACAGGGTCGCTGAGCGAGCATTTCTCTATGACCTCGACGTTGTGCGGCGAGCGAGACTCCGACGCCGCGCGCAGCACAAGCTGCGGCTCAAGATAGATTGCAAGATGCTCCGCGTCGCCCTGAAGACTCGCCGAAAGAGGTAGGCCCGAAGGAATCACGCAGGCGCTTCCCCTCTGGCTCCCTTGCACGCGAAAGCCGCTCGCGGTTCTTATCTCGCCTTTGCAGCTTTCGCTCAGGGGCATGATGACCAGATGCTCTTTATGAGAGTGCTCCGGCATGCGGCCCGCGCGAAAGCGAAAGTGCTCAAGCCTGATTCCTTCCCACGCGGCGCGTCTCTTGAAGACTACCGAGGGCGAAGAATGATTCTCTGCTGATGCCTGCATAATTTTGAAGCCTCACTTTGCTGCGACCCCGCGACCCTTTTTCCCTTTTGAAGTTGTAGGCAGGACGCCTGCGCCGCTCTTCGTCGCGTGACGGCGCAGCCTCTCAAGTATGGCGTCACGCGCCCGCGCGAAAGCCTGACGGTCGCCGTAAAGCTGGAAAGCCCAGTTGGCCCCAAGCTCAAGCGCGTTGAACTCGAAGGCGAGCTGCGACGGGTCAACGCCCCTTTCAAGCTGGCCCGCACTCTGCGCGTCCACGACCGCGCGCCTCAGGGTAGAGAGCCACTCCTTCATGATTTCGGCTATGCGGTCGCGCACCGGGCCGGGACGGCTGTCGAACTCAGAGGCAGCAGCCGCGAAGAAGCAGCCGCCGCGAAAGACCCCGTCGTGAACGTAGCCGAGCCAGATGTCGCACAGCTTCCAGAGCCTCAAGAGCCCCTCTTTCGTCTCGAACGCAGGGCGAATAACCTCGCGTATAAAGACCTCTCGCGCCGCGTCCACTGTGGCAAGCTGCAACTCTTCCTTCGAGCCGAAGTGAGCGAAGAGCCCGCTCTTGCTCATCTTCATCTCGGATGCGAGCCGCCCTATGGTCAACCCTTCGAGCCCCTCGGCCGAGGCAAGGTCAACAGCCGTCTCAAGAATGCTCTGCCGCGTGCGCTCGCCGTGCGCCTTGCGCGCCCTGGTTGCCGGTCTTGCCGCCGCCCCTGAACTCATCCCGTGTCTCCCGCCTTAAAAATTCGAGCCGCAATATAGCACGAACGTTCGTTTTCGCCAAGATAAAATTAACAGGGATAGACAGGATGAACAGGATAAAGAAAAGACAGTGGCTCTTATTTTATCCTGTCTATCCTGTCCATCCCTGTTAGAATCCAGTCTGTCCTGCGAGGCTTCCCTCTCATCACATTTTGGAGATAAATTCGGTCTCCTGTAATAGTCTGTAGACGACGCACTCCTTTTAGCTCTTGCATCTCTAAGGCCGCAGGAAAACAGTTATGACTCAGAAACGTGTGGCACGGGCGATGATTCTGTGCCTCTTAATATTGACCCTCAGCTTATGTCCTCAGCCGCAAGGCCTGGCGCAAACAGGCAAAGGCTCCGAAGCTTTGCGCCAGAGGCTTCAGGAGAAGCTTAGGGAGTTTCACGCGGGCGGGAAGTTTCCGGGCGCGAACGTCGGGGTAGCGCTCGCGGACGGAACGACTATGGGGCTGGCCGTGGGGCTCTCCAATCTTGAAACGAAAACTCCGATGACGCCGCGAGACCTGATGCTGCAAGGCAGCGTCGGGAAGACTTACGTTTCGGCGGTCGCTCTTCAATTGGTGGCGGAGAAGAAGCTCGGGCTGGACGACCCTATAGAAAAGTATCTGGGCAATGAGAAGTGGTTCCGGCGGCTGCCGAACGCGCGCGACATCACGGTCAGGATGCTCATGAATCACACGAGCGGGCTCGTGCGCTACGAGTTCAAGGAGCAGTTCACCAAAGACCTGACGGCGAGCCCGGAAAAGGTCTGGAAGCCGGAGGAGCTTGTCTCTTACATACTGGACACGGCCGCGCCCTTCGCGGCAGGAAAGGGCTGGGACTACTCCGACACCAACTACATAGTGCTAGGCATGATTATAGAGCGCATCACGGGCAGCACTTATTACAGGGAGCTTGCGCGAAGGATTCTCGTGCCGCTCGGCTTGCGCGAGACAGTCCCGTCAGACCGGCGCGACGTTCCGCGACTCATACAGGGCTACGCGGGCAAGGACAATCCCTTCGGCGGCTCGGACGCTATGATTAGCTCGGGCCGCATGATTATCAACCCGCAGTTCGAGTGGACGGGCGGAGGCATAGCCTCAACTGCGGAAGACCTGGCTCGCTGGGCCAAGCTGCTTTATGAGGGGAAAGCCTTTGCGCCTTCGCTTCTGCCCACGATGCTTGAGGGAGTCCCTGCGCGTCTGGGGCCGGAAGCAAAGTATGGCCTTGGCGTCATCATACGCCCGACACCGTTAGGGATTGCTTACGGCCACAGCGGCTTCTTCCCGGGCTACATCACAGAGATGATGTACTTCCCCGACGCCGGAATCGCCATCGCCGTGCAGGTCAACACCAGCGTCCCGCGCTCAACCGGAAAGCCCTTGAGCCGCTTCATCACAGAGCTGGCCGAAGTAATAATCGGCGAGCAGAAGACTACGGGCGAGGCCGCCGTGATGAAGACCGTCAATCAACTGTTCGCGAGCATGGAAGCAAGGCAGACGGACGTGCTGCGCGGATTGTTCATCCCCGAAGGCCGTCTTATCTCAACCATGACGCGGCAGGGGCAAGCAACCGTGCGGCTACTGTCTCTGGACGACTTCATCAAGATGGTCGCGGACACTAAAGAGCCTTATCGCGAGCGCATGTTCGACAGCGAGGTGCGTGTCGATGGAGACGTGGCTGCGGTCTGGGGACGCTACGACTTTCACGTGGGCGAGCGGCTGACCAACTGCGGCCACAATTCTCTTCAGCTCGTGCGCGTACAGGGCGAGTGGAAGATAGCCAGCATAGCATCCACCATCATCACGCAGGGCTGCCAGCAGGCAAACTAGATGTCCCAGAGGAAAACTCTTACGCACATGACCGTAACAAACCAGCGTCGCACCTTAGCACTCGTACTACTTCTCTCATTACTGTTAACCCAATTCGCAACGCCTGTCGCCGCACAATCCGCGACGCAGGATTTCAGCGCGCTTGAGACGATTATCAAAGAAGAGCTACAGGCCACGAAGACGCCGGGCGCGGCCATAAGCATTGTGCAGGGCGTGCGCGTGATTTACTCGAAAGGCTTCGGAGTCTCGAACGTGGAGACGGGAGCGCCTGTGACAACAGACATGCTCTTTCGTCTAGGCTCTACGACCAAGATGTTCACGGCGGCAGCGCTGGTCACGCTCTCTTCCCAAGGAAAGCTGCGGCTGGACGAGCCCGTGGGGACTTATCTCGGCTCCGTTAATCCGAAGCTGGCGCGCATCACGACGCACCAGCTTTTGAGCAACTCGGGCGGCGTGGCGGACTTCGCGCCCGCCTTCATCTCGCAGGACGACGAGGCGCTCTCGCGCATGATTCGCGGCTGGAAAGAGGACGCGCTCTTTACAGAGCCGGGACAGGTTTACTCGTACTCAAGCCCCGGCTACTGGCTGGCCGGTCACGTCATAGAAGAGACATTCAAGAAGCCTTACGCGGACGCCATGACGGAGCTTGTTTTTGCGCCCGCAGGCATGACGGCGACGACGCTCAGGCCGCTTCAGGCCATGACCTACCCGCTTTCTATGGGGCACAGCGTCGGCCCAGAAGGGAAGCCCGTAGTGCTTCGACCGGCTTACAACAACGTGGCGCAGTGGCCCGCAGGCTCCATCTACTCAAACGTCAGAGAGCTTTCGCGCTTCGTGATAGCACTGATGAACAACGGACGAGTTGAAGGCAAGCAGGCGCTCTCGCCGGAAGTACCAACCAAGCTCTTTGGCAAGTACGTACAGATGCCCGGCGATGCTGACGTTTACTACGGCTACGGCCTGCTGAATTTCGAGGATAGGGGCGTGCGCGTGATTATGCACGGCGGCTTTAGTCGCGGCTACGGCTCTATGATTCAGATGGTGCCTGCGGAGCGCTTCGCCGTCATCGTACAGACGAACCGCAGCGGCGAGACGCTTCCGCGCACAAGAATGAAGGCGATGGAGCTTTTCCTGAAGCTTAAAGCGGAAGCGCAGCCCGAAGCGAAAAGAGCGCGGGCTTTGAGCGAAGCCGACCTGTCAAACTTCGCAGGCCGCTACACGAACGGCCCGCAGACCTGGGAGATTGCAGCGCGCCAGGGCAAGCTCTTTTATAAAGGCGCGGAGGGAGAGGTTGAATTGCAGAAGACCGCACGCAACCGCCTCTCGTTCGGCGAGAAGCTTGAGAATGATTTCATGTTCGTGGCCAACGCGCGAGGCGAAAGTCTATACATCTTCGACGGGCTCTATTCGGCAAGGAAGCAGTAGCTACTTAATCCTGATGCCGGTTGTATCGTCGAAGGCTGCGCGGACGCCCCAGCCGCCGAAGTTCTCGGTGACGGCCAGCCAAAGCTCGTTGTCGCCCTGCTTCAGTGATAGATAAAGCTCGTCAAAGAGGCCAGTCGTGCCCAGAAAGCGATAGTCTCTGGATTGATATACGTCGCTTCCGCCGTAAAGCAGCCGGTCGTTGAAGTAGACCTTGACAGAGTCGCTGAAGCCGAAACGCACCTTCTTCACCTGCTCGCGCTCGGATTGAATCACTAGGCGCGCGAAGACCGTGTCGCGGCCCTCGCTCACTCCCTGCAACCTCGCGAGGTTGCAGATGCCCGTGCTTTCAGAGTCCAGCCGCCGCCACTTCAATCTCTCCTTGTCTTCGGCCGTCAACTGGTACTTGCCTTCGAGAGATTTTCCGTCCAGTAAGTTAGAGACCAGCCATGACGCGACGGTTCCGGCGGGCGCAGGCGCAGCGGCCTTTGGCTTCCCCTTCAACGCTACGCTGCTCATGGGCGTGAAGCTGAAGTTTGAATAGTAGCCGGGAGCAAAGTTTCCCGCGCTCAATCCAACGCGCCCCTGCCTTACCTCTCGCTTCAGCTCACTGACGAAGAGCGCGGGCGTCGTCATGTCCTTGATGTACACTTCCGCCTGCTTGCCCGAGACGACAATCCTGACGTGCGTCCACTGGTTGAAGTCGTACCTGACGGGAGCGCCGTAGCCATCGCCGTAGTACAACTGCCACGCGGCCACGCCGTTGAAGACGGGCTGATATTGATTAGCATCGGGATTACCCGACTGGTGCGGCCTTATGTAGAACTCTTCGTAGTTCTCGAAATCCTGCAAGCGCCAGACGGCACCCATAAAGCCGCGCTCTTCGGTAAAGGCTATGTCGAACTCAAGGACGCCGTCCGTGAACTGTGAGCCTTTGACGGCAGCCACGCCGCCTTTCAGGTAAAGGCTCCTGCGGCCCATGTGGTCTACGAATTTGCTCTCCTTTGCCTCTATCTCCCAGCGGTCTGCGTCAAGCGGCACTACTCCTTGTGCATGAGCGTTAACGCTGAGCGAAAGCAGACTCAAAAATGCTGCGAGATAGATTGAGAGCTTCATAACTTCACCTGCCCCACACTTCTGCGTAGGCGGCCGTGACTATGCCGGGCAGGCTGAAGCTGTCAAAGAAGGCGCGGTTCTCTTCATCGTCGCCCGCAAACCGCTGCCGCCACGCGTTGAAATCAATCTCCTTCCTGAGCGCCTCGCGCACGGCCTCAAGATTTCTGGGGCCGTTGCCTATCAGGAAAATCTGTCGGCTGACTTCCGCCACGACCACTTGTATGAACTCAATCACCTGATTCAGATAAGTTCTGGCGTAGCTGTCTCGCAGCACCTCTCCGTGGCCCGGAACAAAGACTGTCGCGTCGAGCCTGCTCATCTCCTTCAGCGTCCTCGCAAGCTCCGAAGGATAGCCTCCGCCAAGATAGGGCACGGGATGGTCAAGCAAATCGCCCGCGACGAGAATCTTCTCCTTAGGCAGGTAGACGATGGTGTCTCCGGCAGTGTTGCCGCGCCCGAGGTGTTTTATCTGCACCTCCCGGCCGCCCAAGTCCACCGCCATCTCGCGGTCGAAGGTCACGTTGGGAAAGCGGTCGACTAGGGTCTTGAACTCGGCCTGCACGGGAGCAACGCCCGCTATGGCTTTCTCGAACTCCTTCTTTTCGGTCTCGGTCAGCGGCCTGCCGTTGGCATCCTTGCCGCTCTCAAGCCTCTGCCGGAAAATCTCCACGCGGCGCGGGAAGCGAGCGAACCAGCCGGGGTTGTATCCCTCAATCTGCTTTCGGGTCTCGGCCTGCGCGATGATGGCGAGGCCGGGGAAAGCCTCTGCGTAGACGCCGTTGCCCATAGTGTGGTCGTAGTGCCAGTGCGTGTTGACAAGGTAACGCACGGGCTTTTGTGTCCACTGGCGAATCTGGGCTATGTCCTCACGCGCGCTCGAAGGCATGTAGCAGGAGTCAATGACGAGGACTTCGCGCTCGCCTATGATGACGGTCGTGTTCCCCTGCGGAAAGGTGTCCGGCGCGTCCGGGTGGCGTATCACGTAAATGCCTTCGGCCAGCTTCGTCACCGTCCGAGCGCGCGTCACCACGGAATCCGCGAACAGCTCGGACGCGCCCGGCAAGAGAATGAAGAGAGCTAAACCAGCGCGCACCAATGAAGCTCTGAATCCCATCAAGCATACCTCCTCTTTGTAAACCTTTACTCGTACCTGAGCGCAATCATGGGGTCTACACGGGCTGCCCTGCGCGCGGGGATGTAGCTTGAGAGCAGAGCTATCCCGGCCAGTAGCAGCGGGAGCAGCGCGAAGGTCAGCCGGTCGGTCGCGCTCACGTTGAAAAGCAGGCTGGACATAATCCGCGTCAAGGCGAACGCGCCAGCGAGTCCCGCAGCTATGCCAACCGAGACGAGCAGGAGCGCCTGCCGTATCACGAGCCGCAGGATGTTGCCGGGCTGCGCTCCCAAGGCCATGCGAATGCCTATCTCGTGAACCCGCTGGTTGACCCAGTAGGTCATGACTCCGTAGATGCCTATCAGCGCGAGTACCAGCGCCACGGCCGCGAATAGCGCGAGCAGCATCATGGAGAAGCGCTGCCGCGCTAGAGAGTCATAAAGGCGCTGCTCCATCGTGTTAATATCAAAGATGGGAAGCTCCGAATCTATAGACTGAATCTCTCTGGTGACGGCCCCGGCCAGAGAAGCGGGGTCGGACGTGGTGCGTACCAGCACGTACATGTTCCTTGCCATATACTGCTCGTGCGGGTAGTAGACGGTAATCGGCGGCTCCTTCTCCGTGCTGTACTGGCGCGCAGAGCTTATGACGCCGACGACCGTTTTCCACGAGTCGGGCTTATTGCGCTGTTGCAGCCTCTTACCCAGCGCGCTCTCGTTGGGCCAGAAGCGCGCGGCCAACTGTTCGTCCACAATGACGGCCTCGGGCGCGCCCATCTTGTCCTGCTCCGTGAAGTAGCGCCCCTTGAGAAGAGGAATCTCCATCACGCGGAAGTAGTCGGGACTGACGATGCGTGTGTTGGAGATGACGGAGCTGCTGCTTGAGCCGGGAGGCTGGTAGCCTTCTATGATGATGGGCTCCCAAGCGAAGGCGACTGTGCTCATGGGCAGGCTATAGCTGACGCCCACGGCCTCAACGCCCGGAAGCTGCTTTATCTTTTCATGCATCTCTCGGTAGAACGCGCCGATTGCTTCCGGCTTGGGGTACTTGTTGGCCGGAAGCGCAAGCCGCAGCGAGAGAACGTTGCGCGGGTTATAGCCGGGATGAGCGTTCAGAATCTCCCTGTAGCTGCGAACGAGCAGCCCTGCGCCTATGAGCAGCACGAGCGAGAGCGCGACCTCCGCTATGACGAGCAGCTTACGCAGGCGATGATGCGTCATGCCGAAGGCCGAGCCGCCGCCTGCGAGGCTTCGGCCGCCTTCCTTCAGCACCTCGTTCAAATCAACCCTGGAAGCCCTGAGCGCAGGCACCAGGCCGAAGACGACGCCCGTCATGAGCGAGACAGCGAAGGTAAAGAGAAGGACGCGCATGTCCACGCCGACTTCACCGAGGCGCGGAATGTTCTCGGGCCCGTAGGCACGAAGCCCCCTCACGCCAAGATAAGCTACCAGCAAACCGAAGAGGCCTCCGGCGAGCGAGAGCAGCACGCTCTCCGTCAGGAGCTGCCTTAGTATGCGAGCGCGGCTTGCGCCGACAGCCGTGCGAATGGCTATCTCCTTCTGTCTAGCCGCGCCGCGCGCCAGCAGAAGATTTGCCACGTTGGCGCACGCGACCACCAGCACGAAGCCCACCGCGCCGAACAATACGTAGAGTATCAATCTGATGTCGCCCACGACCTCTTCCAGCAGGGGCACGACGCTGAAGGTCAGGCCTCCGTGCGGCGGGTAGTTGTCCGGGTATTGCCGCTTGACGCGCTCGGAAATCACGTCCATCTCGGCCTGCGCCTGAGCGACTGTCACACCGGGCTTCAAACGCGCGAAGATGTTGTAGTCCTCGTGGTCGCGGTCTGTGCGCCCGCCTTCATTCATCGGAAGAGGCAGCAGCACGTCCGCGCGCTCTATGGCGTTGACCGTGAGCATGACCTCTTTGTCCAGAGAGAAGTCCGGCGTCATGACTCCGACTATCTCAAGGCTGTTGCCGTTCAAGGTCAGCGTCTTGCCCACGACGGAAGGGTCTGAGCCGAAGCGTCGCTGCCAGAAGCCGTGGCTTAGGATGACAGTCTGCGGCTTGCCCGGCGTGTCCTCGTCCGCAGTGAAGACTCTGCCCATGGAGGCACGCGCGCCAAGTAGAGGAAAGAGCGAAGACGAGACGCGCGCTCCGTCAACACGTTCCGGCGCGCCCTGCCCCGTCAGGTTAAAGCTTCCGCCTATGGTGACGGCCGTGTCTTCAAAGACGTGATTCTGGGTCTTGATGTCGTGGTGCTGCGCGGGAGAGAACCAGTCCTGAGCGATGCCTAAACCGGGCGAGCGATTCCAGATTATGACGAGCCGCTCCGCGTCGCGGTAGGGCAAAGGGCGAAGGAGAATAGAGTTGGTCACGCTGAAGATGGCGCTCGTTGCTCCTATGCCAATCGCCAGCGACAGCACGGCTATCAGAGTGAACGCGGGATTCTTCAAGAGAGAGCGCGCGCTATAAGAAAGGTCTTGACGTAGAGTTTCCATCGTAGTTCAGAAGTCACAGGTCAGAACCGCCTGCGGTAGCGGGCGGGTTATATCTAAGCTAGAGTCGAGATGGATGTTGCAGACCCGCCCGCTACCGCAGGCGATACTGACCTGTCTTGCACAGCTATGCTCTTTCTCAGCGCCAAACATACACATTTTCGTAAGGGCGGGAAACACCTATGGGACTAACTGCGGAGAGCTTGTGACGAAATACTTTCGGAGCGTGACAAAGCGGCACGCCCGTTAAGCGTAGACATGCGAAAGCAGGTCAGACTGCTTCAGATTGCGAGGTGAACTTGAAGGCTTTCAGTTTCAGGGCAGGAAGAAGAGAGGCGCTTCCGCCCTGTCCTTCGCTGCTTCCGACGCGCTCGGGCGTGCCTATCATCTCCACGTTGCCGGGCGCGAGCATCTGTATGATGCTCTGGTTGAAACGGAAATTGCGAACGGGGTACTGAATCTTCCCGTTCTCAACCAGCCACACGCCGTCGCGCGTGAGCCCCGTCAGGGTCGCCGTGCGCGGGTCTACGGAGCGTATGTACCAGAAGCGGCTGACGAGCAGGCCGCGCTCGGTGTTCTGTATCATCTCTTCAACGGTCGCGGGCTTGCCGTTGGGCTCCATGATGATGTTGACGGGGCCGGGCGTCGGCTGCCGCTCACGCTTCTGCGCCCAGAAGCGCGAGTAGACCAGATTCTCAAGCATGCCGTTCTTAACAAGGTAGACGACCTCCGCCGGGATGCCCGCCTGCGTAGACTGAGAGCCGGGCAGGTCTGCGCGCCAGGGGTCGCTCAGGATGTTTATGCGCTCGTCGAAAATCTTCTCGCCCAGCTTGGTCTTTCCGCCCGCAGCCGAAAAAGCAGAGCGACCCTCTTCCGCGTTTCGCGCGTCGAAGCCGAAGCCGAAGAAGCCAACAAGGTCTGCCACGGCCTGCGGCTCAAGTATGACAGGGTAGACGCCAGCATCTAGTGTGCGAGCGCTTCTGGATTCAAGGGCGCGGCGTATGGCTTCGCGCGAGATGCGGGCCGTGTCAAGACGGCTGATGTCGTAGTGGCTGCGCAGGAAGTAGCCGGAGCCCGCGCCGTCCGTCGTGCGCGCGGTCATGCCAAGGCTGACTATGCTGCGGCGCTCGTAATCGAAGTTGCCGTTCTTCGTGGCCTGCGCGCCTGCGGAGGCCTGCGCTTGATGAAAGCCCGCGCTCAGCACACCTGCCTTCTCCGACGCGCCTATGATGTCGCTGATGGCCTTGGCGCGGTCTGCGAGCGGGACGTTGGCCGTCGCTTCGGCATATCCTAACGACGGCTTGTAGGTCTGAGCCTTGAGCGAAGGCACGTACTCCACGTCCACAGGCGAGATGCTTGCCAGCCGTTCCGCCTCTTCAACTGCGGCTCTCAAGCTCGCGTCGTCAAGGTCGTTCGTGGAAGACGCGCCGCGCTTGCGGTTAATCCAGACGACCACGTTGGCGGTCATGTTCTCGCGCCGCCCGCTCGTCAAAAAAGAGTTGGCGGCGAAGCGCAGGTGCGAGTAGGTCTCGCTGTTGACGCTCGCGGTCGCGTCGTCGGCCCTAGTAAAGCCGAGCATCTTTGTTGTGATGGCGCGTGCCTCTTTTTCTGTCAGTAGCATCTTCTTGATTCTCCTTTAGGCGACGCGTACAGCCGTGTTGAGAACGTTTATGCCGCGAAAGCGCGCTATCGGACAGCCGTGGCTGACGGCGTTCGACTGCGTGGGCTCTCCCTTGCCGTCGTTGAAGCTCCCGCCAAGTTGATAAGTCGCTGGGCCGCCGAGCCCGTCGCACGCGCCCCAGAAATCCGTCGTGCGCGATTGATAAGCCACGTCGCGCAGCATCCCCGCAATCTTTCCCTTCTTGACTTCGTAGAAGGTCTGCCCGCCGAACTGGAAGTTGTAACGCTGCTGGTCTATGGAAAAGCTGCCGTTGCCGTAAATCAGTATGCCGTTCTCTACCTCGCCCAGAAGGTTGTCGAGCGAGACAGCATCTTTCGCAGGCTCAAGCGAGACGTTAGGCATGCGAGGGAAAGGAACAGAGCCCCACGAGTCCGCGTAAAGGCAGCCGTAAGACTTCTTGCGTCCGACGAGAGGCGCGAGGTCGCGCGTCGTCTGCCAGTCGACGAAGACGCCGTCCTTAACCAGATGCCACCTCTGCCCCGGCACGCCCTCGTCGTCGTAACCCGTAGTTGCTAAGCCTGCGGCCTGTGTGCGGTCTGCAACGAAGTTCACAATCTTTGAGCCGAACTGAAGCTTGCCTGTCTTGTCCGGCGTGAGGAAGCTCGTGCCTGCGTAGTTGGCCTCCCACCAGAGCGAGCGGTCAAGCTCCGTCGGGTGGCCCACCGATTCATGAATCGTCAGCCACAGGTGCGACGGGTGAAGCACAAGGTCATACTTGCCCGGCTCTACAGACTTGGCCTTGAGCTTTGCCACGACCTCCTGTCCAGCCTGCTCCGCCTCTACCATCCAAGGATACTTCTCAAGATACTCGTAGCCAATCCCCTGCGGCCCGCCAAGTGATGAGCGCGTCTGGAAATCGCCGCTCGCGCGGTTTATCGCCGTCACGGTGAAGTTAGGGTAGCTGCGTATCAGGTACTGGTCTATGCGAGAGCCGTCGGAGGTCGCCAGAAACTTCTGCTCGTTGACAAAGAGCATGGACGAGTTGACGAACCCGACGCCCTCTGTCTTCATGGCCGTCTGGTTGAGCTTCAAGAGGAACTGAATCTTGTCGTCAATCGGAACGTCGAAGGGGTCTTTCTCAAACGAGCTTTTCCAGCTGGCCGTGACCTTTGGCGTCGGCACAATCTGTATAGGCTTGCGCTGGAAAATGGAGTTGGCCCGCGCAATCTCCACGGCCTGCTCCGTCACGCGCCTCACCTCTTCGGGCGTCATGATGCGGCTTGAGGCGAAGCCCCACGTTCCTTTCACCAGAGCGCGCACGCCGAAGCCGAAGCTCTGGCTTCTGGAGACGTTCTGCACCTGCTGCTCGCGCGTGCTTAAGCTTTCGTTGCGGTAGCGGTTGATGCGTATATCGGCATAGGTCGCGCCGAGGCGCTTGGCGGTAGAGAGCGCCACGTCCGCCAGCTTGTTCTTATCAACTGCCGCGAATGCCGCCGCCTCAGCCTCCAGGCTCACCCATGAGGGCAGCGTCACAGCGCCAAGAGCCACGCCAGCCGTCTTCAAAAAATCGCGCCGAGAAGTTGTCATTGTGTTTCGCCTCGCTGCTGCTATTTCAGTGTGCGTGTGCGTCGCACGGCGGCTCTCTTCGTGTCACCGGCAACGAAACCATAAATTGTCGCGTTTGAACTTCCGTGGGATGGCTAACTCTATTACAGAGACGAAAATTGTCAAGACAAAAAATACAGGTCAGTACCGCCTGCGGTAGCGGGCGGGTTATTAGTCTGTCTAGAGTCATGCTTGAGGATAAAGAGACCCGCCCGGCTTACGCAGGCGGTACCGACCTGCTCTTAAAAAAGGAAGGGCAGGCTTCCCCGACAAAAGCCTGCCCCTCCCCTGACTCACCCCGCACGAAGGCAGGGTGAGAAATCAATTAAGCGGTGTGACCGTGACGGTCTTCGTCAGCGGGTTGACAGTGAACTTCAGCAGCTTGACTCCGCTCAGGATTTTAGAGCCCACGGAGTTTAGACCTGTGCCGCCCGTGGTCGTTCCCCCGGCAGTCCCGCCGGTCGTGGTGCCGCCGGTCGAGCCGCCTGAAGCAGTGCTGCCAGCGCCCGCAGGCACGCTCGCCATGACGCGCGCCGTGAAGGTGAAGAGCACCGTGTTCGGATTGCTGAACTTGATGGCGCGAGTCGCCGTCTCTTCATTAGGCGCAAGGTCTGCGCCTACAAGCTGCGAGTAGTCGAAGACGGCCGTGCTTGATACACCGTCGCCCTGATTATCCGCGTTGGCAACGCGCACGCCGTTATCGTTGGAATCGACCGAGACAATCTCCAACCGGGCCGCCGGATAGAAGGTCGTGCCGGATTGATTCTTGAGCGCGGTCGTCAAATCGGTAGAGCCACCAGCGAAGGCAATCGTCTTGTTCACGGGCGCGATAGAGCTGGTCGCGTCCACCAGCGAGCGGCGAGCGACCGTGATGCTCTCCACGTTGCTCGGCATGGTGACGAACTTGCCCGTGCGACCGGGCGTGATGGAGCGTATGCGATAGCTGCGCTTGCCGTCGCCAGCGTTAGTGAACTCCGCGCTCGTAGTCGAGCCGTTGACGGTGCGAACGACCGAGAAGTTTGTGCCGTCCGTGGACTCTTCTATCTCGTAAGCCTCTACAGCGCCCTGCGGCTGCCAGTTGAGCGTGTAGGTGCCGTCGAAGTCGAAGCGCTCCGTGCCGAGCGTGAAGTCGGAAGCTATGGCCTGCACGGAAGGCGGAGCGCCGCCCTTCAATTTGGTGCTCTCAAGGCGGTACTCCGTCGGGCCGTTGGCCCAGCCGTAGACGCGGTAAATGTAGGTGCCCGGAATCGTAGTGTTGGCCGAGACGTGCTCGGGGCCGCTGCTGTTGCCGGAGTCGTCTATCTGGTTACCGTTCGGGTCAAAGAGCAGGAAGTCCATGTCAGGAAGCCCTACGCCCGCCGCTTCAACGTTCGTGTACTCCCACGTAAGCGTGCCTTCAAGCTTGAGCGTAGAGGCGTCCACCTGAACCGGAACGTCCACGTAAGAGGTGCCGCTGGCAACGTAAAGGTCGTTGTCACGCTGTACGCCTGCGTCGCCCACGGTCACGGTGCCCGTGAAGGTCTCGGTCTCCGCGCTTGAGATTGCGTCGGAAGGCAGGCTCGGCGTGGCTTTCATATACATGGGCATGCGAAGCTTGTCCGTGCTTCCCGAGCGCTGGGCTATGACGTACCACTGCAACTGCTTGATGGCGGTGTCGCGCACCTGATTGCCGTCAAGCGTGACGCGCGCCGTGAAGGTGGCAGAGCCATTCGCAGGAACGCTGACGCTCGAAGGGCTGACGCTCGCCGTGATGCCGGGCGTGTCAAAGAACCTGTTGTTAGCCGTTGACAGGTTATAGGTTCCGCCCTGACCCGACAGGTCTCGAATCGTGACCGTGACTTCGCGCGTGTTGACGATGCGGTTGTTGAGTATGGCCTCTTCACCGAAGGAGTGGCTGCCGAGTATGCCCGGCTGGTTAATGCCGTCGCCCGCCACGCCCATCAGGGCAGGAGTGTTGACGGCAGCTTTAACGTCCACGAGTCCGCCGCCCTGGTCTATGATTGAGTCGGACTGCGGGCCGTCTGCGCGCGGCGTGCCCGTGGCCGAGCGCATGTTCGTGGCCGTGTTAATCATGGCCGTGCGAACCATGTCAGGCGTCCAGTCAAGATGCGCCTGCTTGATGAGGGCCGCGACGCCAGAGACGTGCGGGCCTGAAAAGCTTGTGCCCGTGGCAAGCGTGTATCCCGAAGGGTCGAACATGGTTCCGCCGTCAGGCGTCGCCGCGCCCACCTTAACGGTCGCGCTCAGTATGTTGATACCGGGCGCTGTCACGTCCGGCTTAATCTGTCCCAGACCCTCTACGGGGCCGCGAGAGCTGAAGCTGGTCGTGGAGCCGTAGAACTCGTCATCTAAGTAAGGGTTCAGCCTGATAGGAAGCTCCGAGACGGCTCCGTTCGCCGGGTCTACGTTGTTGTCGTCGGTTGATGAGATGGCGTCAATCAGAACCTCGCCGTCTTCAGGAGAGACTATGGCGGACGGGATGATGCTCTTGACCGCCGTCGGGTTCGTCGTCGTGCTGATTAGCACGCATCCGATTGCTCCGCCTACGGCCGCCTTGTTGCAGATGTCGAAGAAGGTGGCCGAGACGAGTCCGGAGTCTTTGACTAAAGCTATGCGACCGCTGACCGAAGCCGGATAAGGAACGCCTACGGGGTCGTTGACCAGCACGTAGCGCTGCGCTATTGAGCCTGCCGCAGGGTCGGGCGTCCCCGCCATGGGATAGAGCTTCAGGCGGTTGAAGCCGTTCGCTTTGGGAAGATTTTTGGCGGGCGTGACTGCGCCTACCTGAGCTTGCGGGACAGCCGAAGCCTGCAAGACATCTATGGACCAGTTGGCGTTGGCCGCGCCCGGATGAGTCGTAGCCGCGACGGAGATGACGTGACGGCCCGCAGCAGGCGAGCCTACGGTGCCTTCGCCCGGCCCTTCGTTTCCGGCCGAGGCCACGACGATAGTTCCAAGCAGAGCGGCGTTGCTGGCCGCGACCGCCGTCGCGTCGTCAGGATTGCCCGAGCCGCCCAGGCTCATGTTGATAACGTGCGCGATGGGCTTAGGCTGCAAGGTCAGCGTCGTGGGCGAAACTGCGTCTTCAATGCCGAGGATAGTAGAAGCGCTGACGCAGCTTCCCGTTCCCGTGCAGACCTTATAGCCCATGAGCTTTGCCTGCGGAGCTACGCCGTGAACGCGTATGTCGTCGGCTGTGCCGGGAAGACCGTCCGCGCCGGGGGCCAGAGCCAGATAGCCGGCAGCATTTGAAGAAGCGGCGGAGCCGTGACCGAAGTCGTCAATGAGCCCGCCCGAAAACGACATGTAGTAGATGACTTTCTGGTTAGAGTTGACGGCTGCGACGGGCGGCGCAACGCCCAGTCGCGGCGGCGTAGGGTCGCCTCCGAACATGGGATGCGTCCAGTCGATGCCTGTGTCCAGCACGGCAATGTTGATGCCCTGCCCTTCGTAGCCTTCTCGGAAGTTGTCAAAGGGCGTCAGCTCCTGATACTGCCCGTAGACGGCAGGAGCGTTGATGTACTTGACGCTGTGGTTCAGGTTGAGGCTCAAGACCGTGTTGGGGACTACGCGCTTGACCTGCGGCATGGCGGCGATGGTCTTCGCCGCAGCCGGGGTGACGTTCAGCGTGATGCCGTTCATCACTAGGTTGAAGCGGAAATCTGCGCGGCCTACCGTCTGACCGGCGAAGTCCTTGAGGTCGACGCCGTCAACGGTGTAGCTGATGCCCTGCGCTTTAAGCTGCTCAAGGAACTGGTTCTGCTCACTCGTGACGGAGCTTCTATAAACCTGTAGCTGCTCATCCGAAACCGGCTGGCCCGACTTCGCGAGCTTTGCTTTCCAGACGGCCGCCGGGTCTGACTTGAACTCTATGATGACGGAGCGCGCAATGCCTGCGGCTTCCGTCCTGATTAAGCCGACCAGCATGGAATTTATAAGTGCCAGCGCGACTGCCAGCGCGCAGATTACAAGCACGCGGCGGCTAAGTTTGCGCCCGTGAACGCGCTCGGATTTTCCCCTGTTGCCTCTCATGATTAATCTCCTGATGGTCTGATTTTTTTCGCGACCGCCGCGCGTTCAGCTTTTCCCTAGGTGGCAGGAAATTCCCGCGTTGTCGCATCCATCTTGAGAATAGAAAGGAGGTCTTGAGGAGACCTTGAGCCAGACTTGAGGTTTCCGCAGGAGATGACTTGAAAAGGAGGGCGGGGTGAGGCCTAAGTGTTGTTTTTACGGGTCTTTATCCCTCGGACGGAAAAATTTAGGGGCGCGCTAAAAAAAATTTCAGGCCCGAGCGCCAGCCGTTATTTAAGGAGCGAGCTTGAGCAGACCCTCGACGGCCCCCCGCTATTTTGCAGCAGATGCAGCCGCCCCTCTTCGACCCTTCGTAAAACTTCCTCCACGCTGACCCGCAGCACCAGTGCCGTCTCTTCCAGTGTCAAAGCAGGTACGTGTCTGGCGCAGGTCTCGCACCACGAGATGAGGCTTCTGGAACGGCTGCTGATTTGGACTATTCTTTCCGTCTCGATGATAATCTCCACCCTTTTTATGGTCACGACAGCCACCCCTCTCTATTTTCAGTCGAACGTCTTAAGGGTAGAATGAGCATCAGTGGGGTGTTCCGTGCTACCGATGCTATCCGTACACGGCTAGACTCTAAGACGCGCGCCCAGCGCCAGTCCTTAGAAATCTATGAAGTTTTTCTGAGATTCTCTTTCGACGAGGCGGCGATGATGAGAGATAGGGTCAAACGCTTCTACGTCTTCGGCCTCTTTCGCGTGGACGTGGACGAGCGGACGCTGTACGCAGACAAGGCGGCCATTCAGCTAACGCCCAAGGCGTTCGACACGCTCTTGGTGCTGGTGGAGAACGCCGGGCACGTCCTCTCCAAAGAGGAGCTGATGCAGAGGGTCTGGCCCGACAGCTTCGTGGAGGAGAATAACCTTGCGCAGAACATCTCGCTGCTGAGGAAGGCGCTGGCCGAGTCTGCGCCGGGCGGCGGCAAGTACATAGAGACGGTGCCGAGGCGCGGCTATCGCTTCGTAGCCGACGCGAGAGAAGTGGTCGAGGAAGAGCCCGACCTAATCGTCAGAGAGCGCACGCGCACCAGGATTGTCATCGCGGAAGAGACGGACGACGAAGCGGCGGAGACCGGCTCGCAACCATTCCAAGAGCGCGAGAGAGCGCAGCCCGTCATAGACCTTCCGCCCGGCTCCGTCAGGACGCTGCCCTCTGCGCGCTCCTTCGAGTTTCCGCTTGAGCGTCCGCCCGAAACGATGTACGCCAGAAGCGGCGACGTCAACATTGCTTATCAGGTCATAGGGGACGCGCCGCTTGACCTTGTCTTCGTCATGGGCTGGGTCTCTCACATGGAATACTTCTGGCGCGAGCCGTCGTTCGCGCGCTTCCTTCTACGGCTCGCCTCGTTCTCTAGACTGATACTCTTCGACAAACGCGGGACGGGCCTCTCCGACCGCGTGCCCATCAACGAGCTGCCCACGCTTGAGCAGCGCATGGACGACGTGCGCGCCGTGATGGACGCCATAGGGTCAGAGCGCGCGGCGCTGTGCGGCATCTCCGAAGGCGGCCCCATGTGCAGCCTCTTCGCCGCGACCTACCCGGAAAAGACCATGGCGCTCGTCATGATTGGAACTTACGCCAAGCGCCTGCGCGACGAGGAATACCCCTGGGCTCCTACCACGGAAGAGCGAGCACACTTCTTCGAGGAGATACGCGCGCACTGGGGAGGCCCCGTAGGCATAGAAGAGCGAGCGCCGACTATGGCCGAGGACGCGCAGTTTCGTGAATGGTGGGCGACGTATCTACGCATGGGCGCGAGCCCGGGCGCGGCTCTGGCGCTGACGCAGATGAACGCGGAGATAGACGTGCGTCGGGTGCTGCCTTCGGTCAGAGTGCCGACGCTCGTCATTCACAGAAGCGAAGACAAGTGTCTCAAGGTCGAGGAAGGCCGCTTCGTGGCGGATAGCATCCCCGGCTCAAGATTCGTTGAGCTGCCCGGCCAGGACCACCTCCCGTTCGTAGGCGACCAGGACTCAATCCTTGACGAGGTCGAAGAGTTTTTGACGGGCGTGCGACACGGCATAGAGCCCGACAGGGTTCTGGCCACAGTCCTCTTCACACGCATCGTAGCCATGAAGGATGGCGGCGAGCAGCCCGGCGGGAAACGCTCTGAAGAGCTTATAGGCCGCCTGCGCTCGCACATAGGCAAAGAGATAGAGTGGTTCAGGGGGCGCGAGATAGACATGGTAGGCAATCGCCCGCTTGCCATCTTCGACGGCCCTGCCCGCGCCGTGCGCTGCGCCTTTGCCATAGTCGAATACTGCTCGCGCCTGGGCGTACAGATGCGCGCCGGATTGCACACGGGCGAGTGCGACATAGTTGACGGCAAGGTCGGCGGTCTCGCACCGGAAATCGGCGTGGAGGTGGCTAGCCGCGCAAGCTCCGGAGAGGTGCTGGTTTCAAACACGGTCAAGGATTTGGTAGCAGGCTCAGGAATCATCTTCGAGGACAGAGGCGCGCACACGCTCTCCGGCTCTTTGGGCGAATGGCGTCTCTTCAAAGTGTGCCAGCCGGGCAGAGTGTAGACCGCCCCTCAAAGCCTTCTCAATTCAGTCTCTCAGAAATCTTTCAAAACAAATTCAGAGGCTTCTAAGGACTCCTTTCGGGGTCGGCGGGTATGGTGTGTCCCGTCAAGCAGCGGGCCGGATTTGAAAACAAGAGTTTTGGTGGAGACGCCCGACAGAGTTTCCATTTGAAATCAAGCCCGCTGCGAGCATGATAGACCTTCTCTTCTCAAAAGGAGTTACAGGATGAAGACCAAAGCATTTATCTCGATTCTGGTCTTGTTACTGCTGGGTGCGGTCGGGCAGTTCCACGCGAACGCCCAGACCGGGGAACAATCCGCCAGAGGAACTTACCAGTTTTCCTTCGACGACGGCTACACGAAGTACGTCGAGTTCGACGCACGCGGGCCCGGTGACGGAAGCGCAGTCGGGCAGATGTTCTTAAGCGACGAAGCGCCTTACTTCGTGAAGGATGTCGATGGCGAAGGCCAGCGCGAGGAGTCGTACAAGGGCTTTTACATTAAGGCTCAGTTCGACAGCCTCGTGGTCAACAAGAACCAGGCGGTCATGGCCGGGACTGTCAGCGATTCCAGCGTCAGCAGTCTTGTGGGCCAGAAGGTGCTGCTGACGGTGGAAGACAACGGCGACAACTCGCGTGAGCCGGACAAGCTGACCTGGGGCCTCTATAAGCCCCTGGAGCGAAGCTGGACGCCTTCGGACGCCGAGCGGAAAGAGGACGAAGGAGTCGGCCTGAGGTGGTGGGCCACGGACTCCGAACGCAAGGACGATGTGGGATATGCAATGCCCAGAGACGAAGCTATAAATACGAGCAGCTTCCCCGTCTCTTCCTACTCTTTCGTCGAGTCGGACCGCGTAGCAGGCGACATTCTGATACAGCCCTAGAGCCCGAATCGGAAAAGAGTCGCACTTTTTTATAACAGGCGGCGCTTGAGCAAAAAGTATATTGAGCTGCGTCGTCCCTCAATCAATGGTTAGATTTTTGAAGGAGAATCCCAATGAAAAAGCTGTCCATTATCGTTAAACTTCTAGTATCTGTGGTCTTCACGCTTGCCGTCACATCTATGGCACAGGCACAGGCCACGCGCACATGGGTCTCAGGCGTCGGAGACGACGTGAACCCTTGCAGCCGCACTGCACCTTGTAAGACTTGGGCCGGCGCTATCTCCAAGACGGCAGCAGGCGGCGAAATCGACGCTCTTGATCCAGGTGGGTACGGCACGCTGACCATCACCAAGTCCATCACGGTTGACGGCACGACCGGCGCAGGCTTCGGCAGCACTCTCAACTCCGGCGGCATCAACGGCTTCGTCATCAACGATTCACTGGCCGCCGCTCCCAGAACCATCAACGTCACCATACGTAATGTCTCCATAGACGGGGCAGGCACTACGCAAGGTCTCAACGGCATCAGGTTCATAAGCGGCAGGACTCTCAACATTGAGAACGTGCAAATCTTCAACCAGTCTAACAATGGCGTAGACGTTGACCTGTCCGGCGGCGTGGCCACAGACAGAAGCAGGGTGTACATGAGGGATGTAGACATCCATAACATAGGCCAGATAGGCATCAGGTTGCAGGCATCAGCAGCCTACCTGGGCGTCTACATGCAGAACGTGCGCGTCAAGAGAGCAACAACAGGCGTGTCCGTAGGCAACAACTCCTTCCCGTTCATTAAGGACTCTATGTTCAGCGGTCTGAACACAGGCGTCCTGATGGTCAACAACGCGACGGGCAGCCCCGTGGCCCTGCTCGACGGTGTGGACTTGTCTGAGAACACAACCGGCCTGAGCGCAGGCAACCTGACGAAAACGCTATTGACCCGTTCGAACATCACGGTATGTACGACGGGCATATCCGGTCTGGGCGGGGTAGTGCAGTCGTCTGGGAACAACACCATCTTAGGCAATTCCAGCGACGGGCTAACGCCAACCATAATCCAGCCCAAGTAAGCTCTGTATCCTTCAGAGTAGATAGCAGCGGCGCGGTGAACATACCCGCCGCTGCTTTTTTTAGCGCCACTGACAGTCGCCTCAAATTGCCGATAACAGCCCGGCTCAGTTATAATTCAACTCACATGGCGGGGTAGCTCAGCTGGTTAGAGCGTCGGATTCATAACCCGAAGGTCGCCGGATCATGCCCGGCCCCCGCTATTCTGGAATTGACCGACTGTGAACTAACCAGCGGTCGGTCAATTCCTCTTCCTTCGCTTACCCAGTCACTTCAGCTCGCTAACCGTTTCCAGTGCTCTTTGCGATGACAGTTTGAGCATAGCACCTGGCACTTAGCAATCTCATTTTTGAGAACTTTAAAACTTGATCGATTTCTAGGCCGACCTAAGTCAAAACTCTTTTCCCGTGGGTCTCTATGATGAAAGTCTAAACATGCGGGATGATTTTCTCCGCATAGTTCGCAGCTAAGGGATTTCTTATATTCTTTAAACCATTCGCTAATTCTTCTGTCCCTGTTTCTGACATAGGAGATGTGTTTAGCTTTATTCTTCTGATACCAGACGCGCATGTATTCGCGCTGATACTTGCGTCGCTTCTCAGGGTCTTTTAATGGCATGGCTTCACCTATGCTGAGGATTTGGATGAGGTGGCCGGGATTATACAATGATTTGCCCGAGTGTGTGAGAGGCGCGTATTATTTGGCTGGCTTGATAAATTTTGAAAGGTATTGAGTGGCTGCGATGCATGACTTGATTCATCGTCCGCGCAGGCTGAGGCGGCTTGCTCCCCTTCGCGCGCTGGTGCGCGAGACCCGTTTGACGCGAGAGGATTTTGTGCTTCCGTTTTTCGTCTGCACGGGCGAAGGCGTGCGGCGCGAGGTGCCGTCGATGCCGGGCGTGCATAATCTCTCCGTAGACAAACTGGTGCGCGAAGCCTCGGATGCTTTTGAGCTTGGGATTCAGTCCGTGCTGCTCTTTGGTCTGCCCGAGACGAAGGACGAGACGGCCACGGGAGCCTACGCGGAGAACGGAATTGTGCAGCAGGCTATTCGCGCAGTCCGCCGCGCAGTGCCGGAGATGATTATCATAGCCGACACCTGCCTCTGCGAGTACACTTCGCACGGCCACTGCGGAGTGATACGAGAGGGTGAAGTCCTGAACGACGAGACGCTCTCTCTGCTTGCGCGCACGGCCGTCAGCCAGGCAGAGGCGGGCGCTGACATCATAGCTCCGTCTGCCATGATGGATGGGCAGGTCGCCGCGATAAGAGAGGGCCTGGACGACTCGGGCTTTGAGCACCTGCCGATTATGTCTTACGCCGTTAAGTATGCCTCTGCCTTCTACGGCCCGTTTCGCGAGGCGGCGGACAGCGCGCCTGCCTTCGGCGACCGCAAAGCTTACCAGATGGACGCAGGGAACGCGCGCGAGGCCATGCGCGAAGCCGAGCTTGATTATGCGGAAGGCGCAGACATGTTGATGGTCAAGCCTGCGGTTGCTTATCTGGATATATTGAAGGCCGTGCGAGACCGCTTCGACCTGCCGCTCGCCGCCTATCACGTCTCAGGCGAGTACGCGATGATAAAGGCTGCGGCCGAGCGCGGCTGGATAGACGAGGAACGCGCCATGCTGGAAACCCTGACCAGCATCAAGCGCGCGGGCGCAGATGTCATCATCACCTACTATGCACGCGAAGCTGTAAAGGCAATAAAGAAATACTGAGCACTTCTTTTATCTTATCTCTACTTCGATGGGTCTGGCTCCGCGCGAGTCGTAGCCTTCGGGCCAGTTGGAGATGTTGAGGCCGAAGGGATTCTTGGCTTCGGGCGTGACCGCCAAGCGTATGTGAATCGGGCGGCTGCGCGAGGCGCTGAGCATAACCAGCCACGAGTCTACCTGCCATTCGCGCACCTCGGCCTGTCCCTTGGCTTCCACCGGAACCGTGCGCGAGCCGCAGTTTCTGCCGTTGATGAAGAGCGTCACCTCCGTAGAGATTCCTGCGGGCTGCACGTCGTGCGGCACCACGGGCTGCACGTGCGCCCGCACGATTATCTTCTTCGCGCGCCCGCCGTTCTCAGAAGGCGGCACGACGTACTCAAAGAAGCCCATGCCGTAGCCCCATATGTAGCCCACGCCTCCGCCGAGCTTTTCAAATCGTCCCACGACGGCCTGCTCCGGCTTGAACGTATAGAGCACGCCTCCGTCCTGAAGAGGGCTCGCCTCCGGCTTCAGGCTCTCGTCACCAATGGGGCGCGTGAAGGCGAATTGATGCGGGATGAGATGGCGGCTCGCGTCGAGCAGTCGCGGAGGCGGCGGCCAATCGTATTGAAGCTCCTGAAAGAGCGCCGCGCCTCGTTTTATCTCCGCGCGAAGCGCGTCGTCGCGCGTCGTCGTGTAAGAGACTCCGTAGCCGCGCTTAGGGTCTGGCGTCAGAATCCAGTAGATTGCGCCGCCTATGCCTGCGCGTGCAGATGATTCAAGATAGGCGCGGAACCACTCCGCCTGCGAGAAGCCTTTGTAGCCTTCAGGCACCATGCCGAACTCGCCCATCACTAGAGGCTTTTTTATGGAGTATGAAGCGGCGGCTCTATTGTCTATGAATCGCCGCATGGCTTCGGGCGAGTCGACGAAGCTGTCAAGGTCGTCGCGCGGGTAGTTGTGCACGTCGCAGAAATCAATCGACGGCAGGCTGTGCTCTTCCAGCCACGCGCGCCTCTCCCAGGAGTTTCTATAGCCCCAGGTGCCGGGCGTCACCAGATGATTCGGGTCGAGGCTCTTGATAAAGGCGCTCATCTCCGAGACCCAAGCGCGCCGCTCGTGCCAGCGATTCGTGGGAGCCTGCGCCTCGTTCATCAGCTCGTAGCTCATGATAGTAGGGTCTTCACGATAGAGCCTTCCGGTCACGGTGTTGCGGCGCGTGACGATTTTCTCCACGTGCTCGCGGAAGAGCTTGCGCGCGGTCTCGTTCGTGTAGAAGAGCATGGCGCGGTCTACGTTGATGCCGAAGGGCTGACGCTCGTCTGCCGCGTCCGTGATTCCGGCCCAGCGAAGATATTGAGTCACGCCGCCCGTGTCGCGCCACCAGTTGACCAGACAGAGCTGCACTCGAAGACCGTTGCGCTCGGCCTCCGCCAGCACTTTGTCCAGATGTACAAAAGCCTCTTCGTTCCACTCGCCGGGCTTGAACCTGAAGGGATGCGTTCTGGGCCAGTCGTGGCGGTCTCCGCCGACGGGGCCAACGTCCCCTTCGCCGCCTTCGCCGTAGGCCCAGACGCGCACGACCTTCAGCCCGTCGCTCGCCGCCGCCTTCAAAGTCTCAGGCATGCGCGCCCTGTCTTCGTCCTTGAACATGACGGAGACGTTCGCGCCCGCGAAGCGAAAGGGGCGGCCGTCTATGAAAAAGCGTGCGCCGCGAGTCGTGACGAAGCCGCGCGGCGCAGTGCCGGAAGTCGAGCGAAGCTGCGACGCAAAAAGAATCGCCGCGCCCAGCAGCAACAGGATGAACGCGGCGATTAAAAGCTTTCTCTTTCCCATTTGATAAAGAGCTTGAAAAAATATTCAGGTGAGCGGCAACGCTCGTCCTATTCGGGATTCGTCAAGCGTATGAAACCCATAATCGCGCAGACAGAGCCTATGACCACGAAGAGGTTGAAGAAGGCTCCGAGATTAAGCACCATGTCCGTGTTGTTCTGCACGACTATGAAGAGCGCCAGCAGCACGAACTGTAGATGGTAGATGAGCAGGCAGATGGCGGCGTAGGTAAACCACCTGGCCGAAGCGCCGAAGGCGCGAGCGCGTTGAAAGCCGAGCACCATTGCTATGAGCCATCCGAGCGCGCCCGCCACGAGCAGTATCAGGAAGATGGGCTTGAAGTAGGTCGGCTCCGTGGCGCGAGTCTCGGACTGCAAGAGCAGCAAGAGCGAAGCAAGAAACATTGCGTTTGGTTTCTCCTGAAGATAAAGAAGCTCTCTTTTCTTGACGAGCAATCAAATGCGCCGCCTGCGCGCTCTTCGGAAAGCCGAAGCCTCGAAAAAACGCAGACGGCGCAACTCTTACGCACGAGCCGGGGCGGAAACGGCCACGAGGCGCGGGTCGCTTAAAGAGACCCTCCCGCCACGTTGGGCGCGTCCTCTATTTAACATGGCTCGTGGATGCAGATTTTCATAGGAGGACAGAGTCAAATGCCGCAACAGGCCAACGACGGGACGACAAAAGCCGAGAGCGTGCGCGCCCCCTCGCGCCTACTGCGTAATGTGAATCTCCTCCTCTTTGTTGACGCGCCCTGCGAAAAAGATAACTCCGCAGATGACGGCTACGACCGCGCCTACGCCTGCCAGAATGGCATTGGTGGTGCCGCTTTGCGCTCCGGGAGTTCTGAGAAACACCACGAACTCGTAGATGGCAAAGATGGCTGCGGCCAGACCTATAACAAGGCTAAGAATGTCTTTCAGGCTACTCATATTGAACCTCCGGCGTTCGCTTCCGAAATCGAGAATGATGACGCGTAAAAGCCTTAAAGTGCCTGCGATACTGCTCAGACTGCCGAGAGCGGCCCCTCTGAATGTAGAGCCGCAGCAGAACCCTTCGCCCCGGGCCCGACCGCGCCGCTCTCTTATCTGTTTTGACGGGAACATGTTAACGCTAAGGCGTGCAAAGGTAAAGAGCAAAGATGAGATTTTCGGTAATCAGGCGTGTGCTATCTTCATGCGGTTTTCCGCGAGATGAGTCGGCGGTCGCCCGCGCGCTGAGTGATGCGCTGGCGGTCTAAGTACTCAAGGAGCGGTATGGCGTACTTGCGTGAGACGCCCGCCAAATCCTTGAAGGCCGCGACATCAATCAACCGTTCCGGCTCGTGCTCGTCGCCGTAGCGCCCGAGCTTCTTTACCAACAGGCCCAGAGCCTCCTGATGAAAGAGCAGCTCGGTTGAGACGCGAACGAGCGTGCCCGCGTCCAGAAGCAGCTGCAAAATCTTTCTGGCGTGCTCGCGCGAAATCTTCTGCCGTGAAGCCTGCCCAAGCGCGTCTTCAAGCGCAGGCGCTTCGAGTCCCGCCTCCCTGTAAATCTCTTCGAGCCGAGCTTTGAGCGCAGCGTCTTCGTCCGACAGGCTGAGGCTGTGCGAGGCGTCCGACACAAGCTCTTTTTCAGAACGCAGCGCGCCGCGCCGCTCAAGGTGCGAGAGGACGGCGCGGAAGATTTCCGGCGGAAGATGAGCAAAGCGCCTCTCGCGCAACGTTTCGCGCGAGAGGCCGCGCGAGAGCGGCTCGCGCTCGTGATGAGAGCGAACCTCTTCGAGCGTCCCTTGGGCCAACTGCTCAAAGCTTCTGCCTGAGAGGTAAACGCCTTCGGCTTCAACAACCGCGCCGCGCCCGCCAGCAGCCTCTTTCAAGACCTCTTCCAGCAGAGTTGCGCGCCAGCCCGTGCGCGCGAGCATCTCCGCAGGGCGCATCCCTCTCTCCGCAGCGCTCTCTACAAAGGCTATCAATCGCGCGGCCCTGTCTTCACCCGTAAGCGTCAAAAGGCGTGCGCGCTCATTGACGGTCATGCGGCCGCGAGCACGCGCGGCGTGCGGGTCAAGCACGCGCCCGCCAGCAATGGTCAGCTGCGGCGAGTAGGAGCGTATGATGAACCGCTCGCCCGCGACACAGACTACGGGCGCTTCCAGCCGCAACTGCACGAAGCCTGTCTGTCCGGGCTCAATCTCGCCCGCATCATCAAGCACGCGGAGTCTCGCCAGCACCTCTGCCGCGCCCAGATGAACACGCACGCGTGCGCGTGAGCGCAGAGAGCGCGGCGCACCATCAAGCACGTAGAGCTGCGCGTCAATAATCTGCGTGGGACGAAGACGGGACGCCTCGGCCAGCACCATGCCGCGCTCAATCTCTGCGGTCTCGACGCCGCCCAGATTAATCGCCGTGCGCTGGCCCGCGACCGCCTGCTCCACAGCTTTGCCGTGAACCTGAAGGCCGCGCACCCGCACATGCTTTCCCGCAGGCAGAAGCTCCATCTCGCTGCCTTCCGAAATCTCGCCCGAGACGAGCGTGCCCGTGACGACAGCGCCGAAGCCTCGCATGGTGAAGGCCCTGTCGACAGGCAGGCGCGGGCTGAAGTCATCGGAGCGAGCGGGCACTTTCAGAGCGGCTGCGCGAAGGGCCAGCTTCAGCTCTTCCAATCCTTCCCCGGTGCGAGAGCTGACCGCCAGGACAGGCGCGTCTTCAAGAAAAGAGCCCTTGACCAGCTCAGCCGCCTCAAGCTCCACGAGGCTCAGCAGGTCTTCGTCAACCGCATCGCGTTTGGTGATGACAATCAAGCCCGCCTGCACGCCCAGCAGACGGCAGATGTCGAAGTGCTCGCGCGTCTGCGGCATGACGCCTTCGTCAGCGGCTATGACGAGCGCCACGAGGTCTATGCCGTGCGCGCCCGCCAACATGTTCCTGACGAAGCGCTCGTGGCCGGGCACGTCAACGAAGCTCAGGCGCACGTCTCCCAAATCAAGCTCGGCAAAGCCTAAGTCAATAGTGATGCCGCGCCGCTTCTCCTCCGGCAGCCTGTCGGCATCCACTCCCGTCAGCGCGCGAACCAGCGCGGTCTTCCCGTGGTCTATGTGTCCGGCTGTGCCTACTATGACAGAATGCATAAGGCGAATGACGAGCGATGAGCACCGAGTTAAAGCAATTCTTAACTCGGTGCTCATCACTCAGTACTTTTTATTTGACTATCTCAAAATCTATCCACTGCGTGGTGGTGCGTCGCTTGCTGTCTTTGGAGAGCAGGTCTGTGACGATTACCTGAAGGACGTATTCGCCGGGCGTCATGTCCGTGCCCAGACGAAGCGCGCCGCCTGCCGTCAGTCTTGCGAGGTCTGCCTGTCCCTTCACGTCAAGCGGCTGCACCTTTCCCGTGAAGACTTGCTTGCCGTCGCGGAAGAGCCGCACCTGTGTCTCAAGCTGCGGCTGGCGCGTCTGCTTCTCCAGCTGCGCGTTATAAATGATGTAGCCGTAGTTCATTATCATCCCGTGACGGAAGCGGCGCACGCCCGCGCCCGCCTGCGGGTCAAGCTCTGTCTGAGCGCCTTCCGCGCCGCTTATGGCCTGAGAAGCATTGGCTGCGGCCGGTGCCTGCGCCGATTTCTGCTCGTAGCCGTTGACGACCAGGCCCGAGAGCGTCAGCCGGTTCTTCTTCAGGTCAGGGACTTCTATGAACTGTGTGGCCGAGCCTATCTTCTCGTTCGAAGCGTCGCGCACGGCCACTCTCAACTGGTAAGCTCCGGCCTTCTTGACCGGCACGTTCATGAAGAAGACGAGGCCGTTCTTGAGTACCTTCTGGTAAGTCTCGCCGCGTATGCGAAGCGTCTGCGTCCGGTTGACGTGGTCAATCACCTGCCCGTTGTCTCCGAAGGTCAGCGCCAGCACGTCCAGCACGGCCTTGTGCCAGCCGTCCGCCTCTTCCGTAAAGCTCAGGTCGCTGGCGTCTATATAGAGGAGCGAGCGTACGAAGGAGCCCGTGCGCGGGTCGTTGCCGAAGAGCGAAGTGAGCCGGAGGTCTACGGCGTTCGCGTTAAAGGGCGAGATGAGAGCGCCTATCAACTGCTCTTCACGCGTGCGGCGAGTCGCGACCGCCCGCTCGTCCGAGATGCCGTAAAACCCTGTGCGCGAGCGAACCTCAAGACCGGGGCGCTTCACCTTAACATTGATTTTATGAAAGCTGCGCCGCCCGCCCCTGGCATCGAAGGTCGTCTCGTCCGGGCGATAGCCAATCAGGTAATAGCCGCTCTGGTCGTCAACCACCTTTCGTATCCCGGCCGTCAGGTCGTTGCTGTTGCGTATGTTGAAGCCGCCCGTCTGCCTCGCCAGATAGATGAGGCCCGCCTGAGTGTCGAACAATTCGCTGCGGCGGTCGGAGAGCTTCGCTTCAATCTGGTCTGCCGACATGCCCGAAGTGTTGTCTGCCGCCGTCATTCCCGTGTATTGCAGCCCTCGCGCGTCCATAGTGTAGATGACTACGGACGCGCGGTTGGCAAGGTCTGTCAAGCGCCGCAGGGCTTCAAGGACTCTGCGGCTGTCGTTGTTGCTATTGAAGAGGCGGAAGCCGTCCGAGATGAGCAGCACGGATTTTCGCCCGGGCAAATCCCTGAGCCCGCGCACTATGTAGTTGACCGCGCCCAAAGTTCCGACGGCGAAGATTTCCGAGCGGAACTCGTCAACGTCATCACCGCTGTTACGATTATCCTCGTCATCTCCGCCTCCCCTGGTGCCCCGGCGGCTCTCGTCCGTCGTGTTGCCCTCGATGGGAGCGAAGGCCGTGACGCCTCCGCGCCCCACCATGTTCCAGCGTATGCGCTCTATGGCCGCGTAGAGCTGCCGCTTGTCCGAGGTGAACTGCTGAAGCACGCCTATGCCGCCGCCTGTGCGAATGATGGCCACCATGTCGCCCGGCTGCATCTGCTCGTCCACGTACTTTTTGAGCGCGCGTCGAACGTAGTGAACGCTCTCGAAAGAGAGGCCGAGGTCGTCCACGACGAGCGCCATGGTGCGGCGCACCTGCTCCGCCT
Organism: Pyrinomonadaceae bacterium; assembly: GCA_035276685.1. GTDB lineage: Bacteria > Acidobacteriota > Blastocatellia > Pyrinomonadales > Pyrinomonadaceae > JACVRN01. The sequence goes on from DATELK010000047.1 coordinate 37,253, forward strand.
TCAAGGGCACGGGCGGGACAGGCGGCGCGTTCTTATCAACTACTGCGGCGGGCGCTTCATTAGTCGCGGGTGACGTGGGCGTAGAGACGTATGAGAGATTCGTTATCTGCTGCCGGCGACCGTCCTCTGTAATCTCGAAATCCTCCGCCCTGAGGTCTGTCACCTGCCGTCCCCTTTTATCCGTCACGACGGCGTCCACCTGCACGAGGTTAGTCGTGATACGCACCACGTCGTCCTGCTCGGCCTGGGTAGGCTGCTGTGCAGGGGCCTGCGCGGGCGTCTGGGCGAAGGTTGTAGTGATGAAGGAGAGCAGAAGAAGAAGCGCTAGCGAGGAATGTTTAGTCATGTGTGGCTCCTGAGAGAGGATTTAACAGGGATAGACAGGATAAGCAGGATAAAGAATAAATAGTTTCTCTTCTTATCCTGACAATCTCTGTCTATCCCTGTTCGAATTTCTCTTGCATAAATTACGCCGTCACTCGTTGAAGAGTCGGCTGGATTTTTCCAGGTTGATGTGCGATGCTTTCGGCTCAAACAAACAACCAAGCTGGAAGGAGTAATAATGCCAGAGCAAGCGAAAAAAGGCGACACGGCATCCGTTCACTACACGGGCAGGCTGGAGTCGGGCGAGGTCTTCGATTCCTCGGAGGGCGGCGAGCCGCTTCAGTTCGAAGTCGGCTCGGGACAGGTCATACAGGGCTTTGACGACGGCGTCAGCGGAATGTCCGTAGGAGACCAGAAGACCATAGAGATTGAGCCTGCGGAAGCTTACGGCCAGCGCTCGGACGCGCTCGTGCAGGCAATCCCGCGAGAGGGAATAAGGCTGGACAGAGAGCCGGAAGTCGGCATGAGGCTCGGCCTGCAACTCCCGGACGGCAACGAAATCCCCGTCACCATCACGGAAGTCACGGACGAGTTCATCACCATCGACGCCAATCACCCGCTGGCAGGCGAAAAACTCATCTTCGACCTCAAGCTAGTAGAGCTTAAGTAGTGACAAGAGCAGTTTTGAGTTTTCAGTTTTCAGTTAAAAGCAACAGGCTCTTTTCTGAAAACTGAAAACTCAAAACTGAAAACTGTTCTATTCGTCTTCATCTACGCCGAAGTAGCGCATCCAGTTTTTCAGTTCTACGTCTGCAACGCCGTCGCTCTCTTCGACGGCGGGCGCAGCGTTTGTCTCCATGGCTTCGTGCAGTCTTTGACGGAACTCGCCGGAGCGAAGGGTCTGCGCGCCGCACCTCTGCACATAGACGGAGAGAGCGCGGTCTGAGGTGACGACGATGAGCGTGCGGCGCTCGCGCGAGGCTTCTACCATCTGCTTGATGCGCTCGTCCGCGTTAGAGCCTCGCTCGGCGTAGAAGACCCTCACGCCCCTGTAGCTTGAGCCGTCTTTGAAGAACTCTTCCGGCGCTCCGTCAAAGACCACGGCCACTCGCACGCGCTTGATGCGCGCAAACTCCGCCAGCTCGTCCAGCAGCCTGCGCCGGGCCGCGCCCTTGTCCCTGTGCCACCCTAAGCGCTGCGCCATCACGTTGTTGCCGTCTACCAGGTACGACATCAATCTAATCCATAATTCCGCGCGACACTTCGACTGCCCTAGCGGGGTATATTAAAGCCGCCCGGCTGAGAATTTATAGTGCCGGTTTCGATGGCGTTCCCGTTTGCGTCGAAGGTCGTCCAGACGACACGCGGAGGGCTCATGGCAGGCGACGGGCGCGACACCACCAGCTCAAAGGTGCCGGAAGCTTCGCCCGATTTCAACGGCTGAGAGAAAGCGTAGAGGACGGATGACGCGTCAAGTCCGTCGCCTTCTACCCTGGCATCCGTTGATGGAGCGCCTCGTGCTTCCCTCGCACCTGCCCCCGCCCCGGCGAAGAGTTGCCCCTGCGAATCCTCCACGCTGAAGCTAATCCACTTGACGGGTCTTCTCCTCTCCGCTGGCAGCAGCCGGAAGCTCAAGGTGGAAAATCTACCTTCGGAGATAAAGTTGCCGCTGACCTGGATTGGGTTGGGATTGGCAGGCGGCGTCGCCGTCCAGGGGCCGTAATTGAGTGTACAGACCGTGCCGTCGCAATGATGTACGACGAAGCTGACCGTGCCCGACCACCCCGTAGTGTAATCTACGGAGAGCCTGAACATCACGGAATTGGATGCTGAAATCGTCCCGGTATTGGGGATGCGATTGAAGGGCGCGGTGAAGATAGATGACGAAAAAAAGGCGCTGTCTATACTCAGTATATCTCCCTGCTTTGTAGTTGGAGGATTGAAGTTGATGTCTATGTAACAGATGGGCGACTGAGGCAGCTTTGTGTTCGTGACGGTAAAGACTCTCCTGTCCTGTTTTGTCTTCGGGTTCCAAGACGGAATGGCAGAGATTTGGTCGCAGCAGCCCTGACTGGTCTGGCCACCTGTATTAGTTGTCCCTGCGCAGGAGAAGTCGCCGCTGACGATGGTCGGCAATCCTAGTTTAGATACAGACCCGGTCGTAAGCGCAGGGCCCGTCGCCACGAAATTAGCGCCTGAGCCCACGCTGTTTGGAGAATTCACCACGCTCAGGTAGCTCTTATTGAACCTTGCCACGTAGAGCTTCTTATCAGGCCCTAACTGTAGCTCGCCCGTGTCATAGTAGTTGCCTGTTCCTGTGCTGCTGTAGAGCTGCGTCCACGTTGAAGTTGACAGGTCAAGCTGTAGAAGCTGGTTCGGGCTGCCTCCCGTAGTGGTCACATAAAGCAACTTGCTGTTAGGCGAGAACTCAAGCCCGTAAACAAGCGAGATTTGAAACGGCGGATTCCACGAATTAAACGTCGTGGCCGGGCCTGAGACCTGTCCCGTGGCATTGTTGAAGTTAAGTATCTCTACAAAACTATTGCGCACAGCGGAAGCGATGAGCTTGCCGTCAGGGGAGACTTTCATCTGTCCCTGCGAGGGCAAGAGCCCTCCCGAGTGCATCGTTCCCGCCGTGGAGGTAGTGGGAACTGTATTAATCCCGCTGGCATCAACGTGGTAAGCATAAAATTGGTCGCGCACTACGACGTTTGAGGACTGCTCGCTGTCCACGAACCCGTGAACGATAACCCAGAAGCCTGTTCCGGCTCCGTCACGCACAGCCGTCAGCTTCTCCGAGACCATGTTCTTGAGCGCGACGTTCTTGGATATGGGGATAATATCGCCGAGGCCGCCAGCCAACATCATATCAACCACCGAATAGCGCAGCGTCCCGGCCCCGTTCTCAACAGCGCCCGTCGTGAAGATGAAATATTTCTGGCAGGATGTCCCGGGCCAGGGGACGATGATGGCGGACTGCGTGGCGGAGCTATGGCCTTGCAGCCCAAAGCCGTTCGGCATCATCTGGTGGTTTTTGTTCCAGACAGTCACCCCGTCCGTGTAGAACAGCAGGTTGCCGTTCTGGTCTGACATGACGGCGCTGCCCTCATTAGTTGTCATCGCAGAGCCCGTAAGAGCGGCGGGCGTCGCGGACGAAAAACTGAGTCCGCCTTTGTCCCCGAAAAACCAGTTCTTAGCTTCGTTCTGCGCGCTTGCAGGAACACAGGCCGCGAGCAGAATCAAAGCCGTGAGAAACGCTTTGCCCGAGATGTGATTGAGGAAGCCGTAGGGAAACAGGTTCTGTGTCGTCATCTTTCATTCTCCTTCTGGGGCGAGCCGAGAGATGCTTTTGTAAAGAGATGCCGGGGCCAACTTTTGAGAAAGAGATGAAGTTGGTCGGCGAGGAACAGCGACGGAAAGCCTGGCGATTCGCGCTCACTATAGCACAAAGATTTCGACCCGGAACCGGCTCCGAGACAGAAATTCTTCTCTTTCCCGTCTGCGTGAATCTATCAAATGATTGTCTGGCCGTAGTCGCAGTATTCGACTATCGGGCAGCGCTCGCATAGAGGCTCGCGCGGGCGGCACAGTGCGCGGCCGTGGCGTATGAGGTTGACGTGGAAGGAGTAGAATTTACCCTTCGGCACGGTGCGGTTCATTATCTGGTGGGCGCGCCGGTCTGTGCATTTCTGCGGGATGAGCCCTACGCGGCGCAGGACGCGAAAGATGTGCGTGTCGAGTGGAAAGACCTCCTTGCGGCAGGCGAAGAGCAGCGTGCAGGCTATGGTCTTTGGGCCTATGCCGCGAAACTGCCTTAGATAATCCGTAGCAGCTTCCTCGTCAAAATCATGTAAGAAGCTCAGGTCGAGCGTGCCGTGCTCTTCTTTTATCTGCCTCAGTATATCTTTGATGACCTGCGCCTTTTGATTGCTGAGCCCGCCCGAGCGAATCGTGTCAGCGATGGTAGACGTGCGAGCGCGAAGGACTGCGTCCCAGGAAGCGAAGCGCTCCTTCAGGGCCGAGAAGGTGCGGTGGCTGTTCGTGTCGGACGTGGCCTGCGAGAGGATTATCTTGACGAGCATGTCCAGAGGGTCTGAGGAACGCTTGTTCTCGGGCACGCCGTAGGCGCGCTCAAGGTTCTGCACTATGTAATGCACGGGCTTGTCCGTCCGGAAATCTTCCGCTTTAGTTTTAGCCTGCGAGGATGCGCTCATAAAAATCCATGTACTGAGGAATAACAAGGTCTGTGCTGTAGCGAGAGACGGCGGATTCCCGCGCACGCGCTCCCATCTCTCTTCTCAACCTCTCGTCCCTTAAAAGCATAGAGGCGTCCGCGCTCATCTTTTCCACGTCGCCCACTTCGCTCAGGCAGCCCGTCTCGCCGTCCGAGATGACTTCCGGTATGCCGCCTACGCGAGAAGCTATGACGGGCACCTCGCAGGCCATGGCTTCCAGCGCGGCGAGCCCGAACGACTCCTGCTCCGAAGGCAGAAGCAGCACGTCCGCCACCGACAGGTAATCTACAATCTTCGGCTGCTTGCCGACGAATGAGCAATGCTCGGAAATGTTCAGGCAGCGTGCGCGGTGCTCCGCGTTGACTCGCTCCGGCCCGTCTCCGACCATCACGAGTCGAGCCGGAACTCCCATTTGACGCACTCGCGCCAGAATCTCCACGCAATCAATCGGGCGCTTGACGGGGCGAAAGTTTGAGACGTGCGTGAGAAGCGGCTCGCCGTCGGGCGAGAGTTGCGCTCTAAGCTCCCTGTCCGCCCGGCGCTGGTAATCCGAGCCGCAGATGAAGTTCGGTATGACCTCTATGCGGTCGAACTGGAAAGTCTCTATCGTCTCGCGCTTCAGGTAATGAGAGATGGCCGTGACGCCGTCCGACTGCGCTATGCCGTAGCGCGTAATCGGCAGGTAAGAGCGGTCTGCGCCTACGAGCGTGATGTCCGTGCCGTGCAGCGTAGTGATGACGGGGAGCCGCCTTCCGGGCTTCAGGGATTCTCTGGCGAGTATGCCGCTGATGGAGTGCGGAATGGCGTAGTGAACGTGCAGCAGGTCGAGGTTCTCCTGCTCTGCCACTGTGGCCATCTTGGTCGCGAGCGCGAGCGTGTAAGGCTGATGCTCGAAGAGCGGGTAGGACATCATCTCGACTTCGTGAAAGCGCACGCGCTCGCTCAGCTGCGTCAGCCGCGTCGGCAGAGCGGAGCTGATGAAGTGAACCGTGTGGCCGCGCGCGGCAAGCTCCTTGCCAAGCTCCGAGCCGACTATGCCGCTCCCGCCGTACGTAGGATAAACAGTAATGCCTATATTCATATTCAAACAGGGATGGACAGGGTGTACAGGACGAAGAATACTTCTCTTTTCTTTATCCTGTCTATCCTGTCCATCCCTGTTAAGTTCCGGGCAAAAAAAATCGAGAGGCAGATAACCCTCGCAATTATCTGCCTCTCGTCCTCAACTTGTCTCACCTGTAAAGGGGGGTCAAGCAAGGGAATTCATTGTAGTTTCCCTGCGCGGGCTTTTGCAATACACCCTTTGGGGGATATTGTTAACATAAGGGCTCGCGGCACGCTGCAAAGCCGGGAGAAACAGGGTATAATTGTCCTCTTTATATGACTCTTAATGTGCTGCCTGTGGGGGGGCAGCCGGGAATTTTGGTGGAGGTTTTATGCCGAAGATTAGTGACATACAGGAAACGCCGAATCCGAACGCGGTCAAGTTCATACTGAAGGAGCCCGTGAGCAACGGGACGGCGCGACAGTTCGCCTCTCTGGCAGAGGCAGAGAGCGACCCGCTCGCCAAGTCTCTGTTTGAGGTGGGCGGCGTGGTTTCGGTCTTCTACATGGACAGGATGTTGACGGTAGAGAAGACGGACGACGAGGACTGGGACGAGCTGCTGCCTAAGCTGGCCGTGCCGATTCGCGCGGCAGAGTCTACTCAATCGGCTCAGGGGAGCGCGGCGGCAGCCGTGGGCGGCGCGATTGCGGCCGCGACGAGCGACGACCCGCGACTGGTTCGCATCAACGAGATTCTGGACGAGAAGGTGCGCCCGGCTCTAGCTGGCGACGGCGGTTGGCTTGAGGTCTTGACGCTGAAGGAGCACACGCTCGCCATACGATACCAGGGCGCGTGCGGCAGTTGTCCAAGCTCTCTTTCGGGGACGCTGATGGCCATAGAAGGGATGCTGCGCGCCGAAATAGACCCTGAGCTTGAGGTCGTGGCCGTCTAAAAGATAATGCAGAAGGCAGAGTGCAGAATGATGAATGAAAAGAAAGAGCTTCTTTAATTCATCATTCTGCACTCTGCCTTCTGCATTGTTGTATATCCCTGTTAATTTCTTTCTGGAACTAATTTCCGTCTGAGGGTAAATAGATAGAAAAGACGTTTGGATGAGATGTTGCTTTTGCTCGGGTGAGGCGGGCCGTAGAGTTGCGGCCC
>DATELK010000048.1:0-8490 GCA_035276685.1 Pyrinomonadaceae bacterium
CTTCACAAGCTCTTTCTTCAGCTCTTCATCTAGGTGAGAGTACGAACAGAAGATTTCTATAGTTCCAGACTGTGGAGGCACAGAGCGGCGGACTCCTTTCCGAAGTTGAGGGAACTATAGCATAGGAGCGGGCGGGCGGAGTGGAGTGTTAGATGCGTTGTCCTGCCTTCATAGATTTCGGGTGTTGAAGGTGTCGCCCTGTCTGATGTCTCCCGTTTCTAATCCTTTGCGGAACCAGCGTGCGCGTTGCTCGGAGGTGCCGTGGGTGAAGGAGTCCGGGACGACGCGGCCCTGTGCTTCGCGTTGCAGGCGGTCGTCGCCTATGGCGGTGGCGGCGTTTAAGGCTTCCTCTATGTCGCCCACTTCGAGCAAGCCCTTCTTCTGCGCGTAGTAGGCCCAGACGCCCGCGTAGAAGTCCGCCTGTAGCTCAAGGCGCACGGAGAGCTGGTTCATCTCTCTTTCGCTGAGTCTCCCGCGCATGGCGTCCACTTTGTCCGAGGTGCCTAGCAGTTTTTGTACGTGATGGCCTATCTCGTGGGCTATGACGTAGGCTTGCGCGAAGTCGCCGGGCGCGCGGAAGCGGCTACGCAGTTCGTCGAAGAAGGCGAGGTCAAGATAGACCTTGTAGTCGCCCGGACAGTAGAAGGGGCCGACGGCCGAGCTTGCGCGTCCGCATGCCGAATCGACTACGTTTCTAAAGAGCACAAGCTGCGGGTCTCTGTACTGTCGTCCCTCCCGGCGGAAGATGTCCGCCCAGATGTCTTCCGTGCTGGCGAGCACTGCGGAGGTGAACTGCTTGGACTCTTCCTCGGCAGGGTTGGCAGACCTTGAGCTTTGCGGGCCGGCAGATTGCTGGCCCCCGCCCTGAAGCTGTTCTAGGATGGCGCGCGGGTCTCCGCCGAACAGGAGCGCCAGCGCAAGTATGACAACCGTCCCTATGCCGCCTCCGACGGCCAAGCCTCTGCCGGAGCCTCTGCGGTCTTCAATGTTAGAACTCTGACGCTCGCCTCTCCAACGCATAAGCCTCTCGCGGCCTCCTTAGCTTTCAGACATACTGTGAAAGAGCCTCACGGCCCTAAATATTAACTTAAAAGTTTTTTCTATAATGTCACATAAGCAATCGCAAAAAACCATATTTGCGGCTGCGTCGGGGGAGGGGCGGGGTCTTTATCTACTTACTATTTACTCTTTCCTCTGCCTCGTTTCGTAGTACCGGCCGTTCCAGACGTAGACTCTTCTACGTAGGCTGCGGCCGCTCGCGTCCGTGATGCCTCCCTGCCCGCCCGTGTCTTCGTAAGCGTAGAACCTACGGGCGAGGGTGCCGCCTTTAATAATACGCATCTCTTCAAAGCCTTTGGGGAAGGTGCCGTCGTCCAGAATTAGCACAGAGGTTATCTCGCTGGTCAGCCGCTTTCCGTCCTTGAAGATTCTCGCGGGAAAGGCCCTGCCCGTAGCATTGTCCACGACGAAATAGTAGTTTGTGATGTAAGGGTTCAGGCCGCCCGTAGTGGTGGAGACTTCAATCAACTGCCGCCTGTTCAGCATGCCGAAATCAAAACCGATGGAGTTATCTGCCCTTGAGAAATGTCCGTTCAGCATCTGCGTGACGATTGTGCGCTCGCCTCTCCTGTAAAGCAGAAAGGCGTTTGAGCCGCCATAGCCGGTTTGATAACACGGGTCAGAAGTGACTACCAGCCGGATGCGGCTATTGCCGAACAGGTTTAAGGGGTAATCGCCGCGACGAAACCTCTCGGCCTCTTCTTCGTCCATCGCGCCCGCGCTGCCGCGCGCATAGCAGACGTTCATCTCCTCCACGCTCGTCTCCCACCAATTGCGCCCCGAACTGAACGCCGCCAGCCGCGCCATGTATTCCCGAATCGCCCTCAGCCGCTCGGGCCACTTCAAAATAGCTTCGTCGTAATCGTCAGCGGCTTCGGGCCTGCACTCATAGCTTAATTTCGGAAGCGGCTGAAGACGCTCGAACACCTCCTGCCGACAGGCAAGAGTCTCCGTCCTCTTCTGGCCGGACGCCACGATTGAAGCGAGCGCCGCGATGACGACGAGCGCAAAGGTTTTCAGAGCCTTCTTCATAAGCCTACTCTTACTTAACGCTTCAGCCCGGCCGTCTTCGCGTACGAGATGGCGAAGAGCGCGCCGAGTATCAAATCAATAATTCCCGCCGCGAGCATCAGCAGCCCGACGCGGCTCATCATGAAAAGCACCAGCACGGCAATGCCGAAGCTAGCCTTCTCTAAGATGGAGGGAATCATCGCGGGGCGCAGGCGCACAGGGTCTCGCGCCATCAACAGAAAGAGAACCTGCCACGCCACTGCCACGCCTATGAAGCCGTAGTAGTACTCCGGGTGAGTGATGGCGGGCGGATAATCGCGGCCCGTCTTCTCTTCCATAAAATACTGCGGCACGAGAGCCAGCAGGCCGTACACGCCCGCCACCGTGTAAACGATTTTAGCGAATCTCATGATATTTAAGACGGATTCAAACAGGATGGACAGGATAAGCAGGATAAAGAATAAATGCTTTCTCTTTCATCCTGACAATCTCTGTCCATCCCTGTTAATTTTCTTCGACGGGTGCGCCAGATTCTTTCCAGGCTTTCCAGCCTCCGGCCATTGAGTAGACGTTTCGGTAGCCCATCTTCTGAAGCGCGTCGGCCGCGAGCGCGGAGCGATAGCCGCCGCCGCAGTAGAGTATAAGCTCCGCGTCCTTGTCGGAAACGCGCGCTTCTATGTCGCGCTCAATGATGCCCTTGCCTAAGTGCTCGGCCCCTGTGGCGTGGCCCGCCTGCCACTCGTTATCTTCGCGCACGTCTATGAGCCGCGCGCCCGTGCCAGCCGCCAGTCGCTCATGCGTCTCTTCCACGCTAACTTCCCTGACGCGCGTCCTGGCGTCCTCAACTATCTTCAAAAAACCTTCGGAGTGTTTCATAGAAAGTCCTCTCGCTTTTCCACTTCTTACCTTGACATCTCTTCGCCCGGCGGTTAAATCATAGCGCGTCGGAAACCCTTTTGAGGAGAGCGAACGCTTTTGCGCGCAAAGTCAGGCTGCCTGCTGCTCTTGGTTGCGGCCTCTCTGCTTCTCGCCGGATGCAGAAGAGAGGCTGAGGTCAACTCTGCGCTGGCCGAGCTTGACGCTTTCACGACCGAGATTGACACGCGCGTCAGGACCAATCCAACGACGGAAGGCCTAGATGCCGCTCAGCAATACCTTGACTCACGCAAGCGCGAGATGAAGGCCAAGGTGGCCTTGCTGACGGGCGTGCGCGGCATACAGGTCAGCGACGAGACCGAGCGCAGGCTTATAGAAACCGTCAGGCGCAACCAGATGACCATCATAGGACTCCAATCCCTGCCCATAGCACCCACCGACGCCGCCTTCAAGACGAAGCTGGACAAGCTCATCAACGACTACCTGAGCCTCTTTCAGGCCTGAAGCCTTGTGGCTCGCTTTGTAGTAAACGGGGCGGACAGATTATAATGCCCGTCTTTAATGCAAGCACGAAAATTAAAGAGTTAAGGCGGGCCGTAGGCAAGGCCGGAAGCGGGCTGTCCCTCGCCCTTCGTCGGCGCTTTGGACGAGGCCGCGTAACGAAAGAGAGTCTTCCGATGAAAAAGAGCGAGATAATGGAGCGCGTGCGCGCCTCTCATCAAAAACTGACGGACGCCCTCGAAGGCTTATCCGAAGAGGACGGCGCGCGAAAGGGATTGACCTCAGAGTGGTCAATCAAGGACGCGCTCTCTCACATCAGCGCATGGGAGATTGAAGGAGCGCGCTCCGTCAGGGAGATTCAGGCGGGCACGTGGAAGCCGCGCAAGCTCAATCAAGAGCTGATAGACGATTTCAACGCGCGTGCCGTGGAGGAGCGCGCCGGGCGCAGCTTCGCCGAGCTTCGCGAGGAGTTCGACCGCGCGCACAACGACATGGAACAGGTGATAGCCTCTTTGCCGGACGAGATTGATGAAAAGTCGCCTGCTTACAAATTCATAGAAGGCGTCACCTTTGAACATCACGCGCACCACGCGGCGCAGATAGCTAACTACAGGAACAAGTGACGAGCAGGAAGAAAAGCTTTTATCTCATCACTCATCGCTGCTTTTAAGGAGAGAATCATTGGCTACGGAACAGTTTGACGTGACGGTTATAGGGAGCGGGCCGGGCGGTTATGTGGCCGCCATACGCGGCGCGCAATTGGGCCTGAAGGTCGCCATCGTAGAGAAGGACAAGCGCCTCGGCGGCACCTGTACTCTGAGGGGATGTATCCCCACGAAGGCGCTTCTGATGTCGGCGCACGTTTACGAGCAGATGCAGCACGCGCAGGACTACGGCGTGCAGGCATCGGAGATTCAGCTTGCCTTCGCGGACGTGCAGAAGCGCAAGGACAAGGTCGTGATGAAGAACTCTAAGGGCATAGAGTACCTTATGAAGAAGAACACCATCACGGTCTTCAAGGGCAAAGGAAAGCTTGCGCTGCCCGGAAAAGTTGAAGTCACGGGCGACGACGGCCAGAAGCAGACCATCAACACCCGCAACATCATCATCGCGACGGGCTCGGTCGTCCGGCCCATTCCCGGCTTCGAAGTTGACGGCGCGCGTGTCGTCAACTCAGACCAGATTCTTGAGCTGAAAGAGGTGCCGAAGTCGCTGATTGTCATGGGCGCGGGCGCTGTGGGCGTGGAGTTCGCCTCCGTCTACTCTCGCTTCGGCTCGGACACGACCATCGTGGAATTGATGCCGAGGCTTCTTCCATTGGAAGACGAAGAGGTCTCGAAGGAGCTTGAGAAATCCTTCCGCAAGCGCGGCATCAAATCGCAGCTGGACACGAAACTCGAAAAGCTTGAGAAGACGGACACAGGCATTCGTCTCTCCGGCAAGACCTCAAAGGGTCAGGACGTGACACTGGAAGCGGAGATGCTTCTGGTAGCCGTCGGCCGCATGCCTTATCTTGAAGGCCTCGGCCTTGAGGGCACGAAGATAAAGGTCGAGCGCGGGGCGATTCAGGTGGACGAGTACCTTCGCACGGGAGAGGAAGGCGTCTACGCCATAGGCGACGTTATTCCTACGCCGTGGCTGGCACACCTTGCCTCCAAGGAAGGCATACTGGCCGTGGAGCAGATTGCTGGACAGCACGCGCAGCCTATAAACCTGCGCCACGTTCCCTCCTGCACCTACTGCGACCCGGAGGTGGCGAGCGTAGGCTTGACCGAAGCGGCCGCGCGCAAAGAGGGCTACGACGTGAAGGTGGCGAAGTTCCCCTTCTCCGCGTCGGGCAAGGCGCGCATCCTCGGTGAAGAAGAAGGCTTCGTCAAGATTGTATCGGAAACGAAGTATGACGAGCTGCTGGGCGTTCACATCATAGGCCCGCACGCGACAGAGCTTATCGCGGAAGCCTGCGTCGCGCTTCAGCTTGAATCGACCGCCGAAGAGCTGGGCCGCACGATGCACGCCCACCCGACGATTGCGGAAACCGTCATGGAAGCCGCCGAAGGCATCCACGGCCTAACAATTCACATATAAGAATTCAGAACTCAGGACTCAGAAGTCAGAAGAAGACAAAGACGGTTTTTATTCTGACTCCTGAATTCTGAATTCTGACTACTGATTTTTATGAAAAAGCAGCGCAAACAGGCACAGGGCAACGGCGGCGATGGCGTGACAGTTGCGGAGGCTCCGGCGGAGAAGCTTTCATGCACGAGCGAGACTGCTCTGACGCACGAGCAGATGCTTGAGCTTTATCGTTATCTTAAGCTGACGCGAATGGTGGAAGACCGGCTGGTCAATCTCTATCGTCAGACTAAAGTGGTCGGCGGCGTCTTTCGCTCGTTGGGTCAGGAGGCAACGGCCGTCGGCACAGCTTACGCTCTCAGGCCGCAGGACTTCATTAGCCCGCTGATTAGAGATTTGGGCGCGGTGCTGGTGAAAGGCATTCGCCCGCGAGAGATTTTCGCGCAGTACATGGCGAAGGCGTGGGGGCCTTCTGGCGGGCGCGACCTCAACATTCACTTCGGCAATCTTGAGAAGGGCTTTATCGGGCCTATCTCTCATCTGGGCGACATGATTCCGGTGATGACGGGAGTGGTGCTCGGCGCTCGCATGCAGCAGAAAGACGTGGCCGCTCTCGTTTACATAGGCGACGGCGGCATGAGCACTGGCGCTTTTCACGAAGGCCTGAACTTCGCGGCCGTCCAGAAGCTTCCGCTCATAGTCGTGGCCGAATATAACCACTACGCCTATTCGACGCCGACGAAGTTGCAGACCGCAGTGGAGAACCTTGCGGACAAGGCTGCAGGCTACGGCATTCCCGGCCACATCGTTGACGGCAACGACATCATAGCCTGCTACGAAGTGGCGCGACGCGCGCTTGAGTACGCGAGCGGAGGCGGCGGGGCCGTGCTGATTGAAGCCAAGACCTACCGCCGCAAGGGGCACGCGGAGCACGACGACCAGCGCTACGTCCCGGAGGGCGAGATAGATTGGTGGGAGAAGAACAACGACCCCGTAGACCGCTACGAGAGGTTCCTGTTGCAGCAGGGCGCGGCGACTCAGGAAAAACTGGACGCCGTGACGGCCGACATACAGCGCGAGATTGACGAAGATGTGGCGTGGGCCGAAAGCTCTCCTATGCCGGACGCTGAGCAGGCGGCTCACAACGTCTTCGACAACACGATTGTTCCGCCCGCTTTTCGCCCGAAAGTTTTAGAGAGATAGAAGCCGGAAGGCCCGAGTTGATAAAAGAGAATGTCCACAGCAACTAAAAAAGAGAATAAAGATAACCGCCCGGCGCGCGGCGGACAGGCCACCATGGTCGAGGCCATACGCCAGGGCATCTGGGAAGAGATGGAGTCTGACCCGAAGGTCTTCGTCATAGGCGAGGACGTGGGCGCGTATGGCGGAGCCTTCAAGGTGACGGACGGACTCATTGACGAGTTCGGTGAGACGCGCGTCGTTGACACGCCAATTAGTGAGGCTGCGATTGTCGGCGCTGCCTGCGGCGCGGCGCTGATGGGCATGAAGCCTGTCGCGGAGTTCCAGTTCATAGACTTTATCTCGGCGGGCTTCGACATGCTGACGAACTACGCGGCCAAGTGTCGCTACCGCTGGGGCGCAGGGCTTCAGGCAGTGTTTCGCGGCCCCTGCGGGAGCGGCGTACACGCTGGCCCCTTTCACTCTCTGAATGCCGAAGCCTTCTTCATGAACACAGCGGGCCTCAAGATGGTTGAGCCCTCCACGGCCTATGACGCGAAGGGCTTAATCAAGGCCGCCATACGCGACCCTGACCCTGTGCTCTTCTTCGAGCACAAGAAGCTCTACCGCCTGCCGCGCCTGCGCGAAGAGCTGCCCGAAGACGATTACATAGTGCCGATTGGAAAGGCGCGCACGCGCCGCGAAGGCCGCGACCTTTCCATCATAACCTTCGGCGCTATGACCCTGACGGCGCTCGATGCTGCGGAAGAGTTGGAGAAGGAGGGCCTGGACGTTGAGGTCATAGACCTTCGCACGCTCGCGCCTCTGGACAAGCAGGCGATTCTTGATTCAGTGAAGAAGACCAGCCGCGTCATGGTGCTGCACGAAGCATCGCGCACGGGAGGCATTGGCGGCGAGATTGCGGCGACGATTGCGGAAGAGGCTTTCGAGTGGCTGGACGCGCCCGTCGTGCGAGTGGCTTCCATAGACACGCCCGTGCCTTATTCGCCGCCGCTCGAAGAGTATTACATGCCGCAGACAAAGGACGTGCTGGAGGCTGCGCGAAGACTCGCGGCTTACTAAAGAGAATGAGCCTTTATTTCATCACGAGAGGAGAAACCCGAAAATGCCCAAGTACGTAATCGAGCGCGACATGCCCGGCGTCGGCAACATGTCTGCCGAAGATTTACAGGGAGCGTCGCAAACGTCTTGCAACGTCTTACAGAATCTGGGGCCGCAGATACAGTGGGTGCAATCTTACGTGACGGACGACAAGATTTACTGCGTCTACATAGCGCCCAACGAAGAGATGATTCGAGAGCATGCGAGGCAGGGCGGCTTTCCCGCCAACCGCATCTCGGAAGTCAAAACCATGATTGATCCGACAACGGCGGAAGGATAACGAGCAGTAGTCAGAATTCAGGAGTCAGAATAAAAGCAGAGCTGTTTCTTATTCTGTCTTCTGAGTCCTGAATTCTTTTGGAGAGCATTTTATGAGCACAGAAGTCGTCATGCCGCAGATGGGCGAGTCCATAGCGGAGGGTACTATTACAAGGTGGTTGAAGAAGGTTGGCGAGCGCGTGGAGCGCGACGAGCCGCTCTTTGAGATTTCTACCGACAAGGTGGACGCGGAGATTCCGAGCCCCGCTGCGGGCACGCTCACCGAGATAAAGTTTCAGGAGGGAGAGACGGTAGAGGTCAACACGGTCGTCGCCGTCCTCGACGGAGGTCAGGGAGCGAACGGCGGCAGCGCAGGCACGGCCGGAGCGCAGCAGCAGTCGCCACCCGCTC
>DATELK010000049.1:0-7278 GCA_035276685.1 Pyrinomonadaceae bacterium
GGTTATATCTACACTTGAGACCCGCCCGCTACCGCAGGCGGTACTGACCTGTTATTTATCCTTAGCCTCTTCTTCTTCTCTGAGTACGCGGTGGAGAATCTTGCCGACGGCTGTTTTGGGGAGGCTCTCTCGGAAGACAATCTCGCCGGGCACCTTGAACTCCGCGAGGCCGCTCTTGCAGTGCTCTATCAACTCTTCCGAAGTGGCGCTCGCGCCCGGCTTGAGCACGACGAAGGCTTTGACGGCCTCTCCCCTGTAGGCGTCCGCGATGCCTATCACGCCCGCTTCCATCACGGCAGGATGCGTGTAGAGCACGCCCTCGACTTCGGAAGGATAGACGTTGAAGCCGCTGACGATAATCATGTCCTTCTTGCGCTGCACTATGTAGCTGTAGCCGTCCTCGTCCATGCGCGCCACGTCGCCCGTGTAAAGCCAGGTGCGCCCCGTGTCGTCACGGCGAAGCGCAATCCGCGTCTCGTCCTCACGGTTCCAGTAGCCCTTCATCACCTGCGGCCCGGCTATGCAAAGCTCTCCCTCTTCACCTACGCCTACTTCTCGCGTGCCCGTCTCAAGGTCAACTATCTTGATGTCCGTGTCGGGCAGCGGCAGACCTATGCTGCCGGGCTTGCGGCGTGCCAGCATGGCCGTTGAGTGCGTCACGGGCGAGGCCTCCGACAATCCGTAGCCTTCGTTCAAAGTGCCGCCCGTTACTCGCTCGAACTGCTCTATGACCTCCACGGGCAGAGGGGCCGAGCCGCTGTTGAAGGTGCGTATCTTGCCCACGCCGTACTCCACGGCCTTCGGATGATTCAGCAGAGAGATGTAGATGGTGGGCACCGCAGGGAAATAGGTGGGGCTGTAGTCGCGTATGGCATTAAGCAGCGCGTCCACGTCGTACTTCGGTATCAGCACCTGCTGCGCGCCCTGCCAAGTGCCGGACATCATGCCGACCGTGAAGCCGTAGATGTGAAAGTAGGGGATGACAAGGAGGTAAGTGTCTTCGCCGCGACGCAGGCTGCGATGAGCCCACGCCTCTGTCTGAATCACGTTGGCGAAGATGTTGTAGTGCGTGAGCATGGCTCCTTTCGGCACGCCCGTTGTTCCGCCCGTGTACTGCAACACGGCCACGTCTTCGTCCGCATTTATCTCGACGCGCGGCAGGTCAGGCTCGTCAACTTCGGCCAGCAGTTCGGCCATCCTTATTGTTCCTTCGACCGTGGGGCAGTCGAGCGCCGCCGCAGAGTACTCGG
Source organism: Pyrinomonadaceae bacterium (assembly GCA_035276685.1). Taxonomy (GTDB): domain Bacteria; phylum Acidobacteriota; class Blastocatellia; order Pyrinomonadales; family Pyrinomonadaceae; genus JACVRN01. The sequence goes on from DATELK010000049.1 coordinate 1,251, forward strand.
CAGCAGAAGTAATGATGACGTTCTCTATGCCCGTCTTGTCGCGCACGGCGAGAGTGACGGGCGCGAGCAGGTCTAAGGTGAGCATGGCTTTCATGCCAGAGTCCTCTGCTACCACCAGCACCTCTCGCGGCGTGTAGAGCGGGTTGACGTTGACCACGATTGCGCCTAGCCGAAGGATGGCGAAGGTGGCCACGACGTACTGCGGGCAGTTCGGAAGCATGATGCCGACGCGATCATTCTGCCTGATGCCTAGACGCAGCAGCGCCGTGGCGAGCCTGCCCGCCTGCTCTTTTATCTGTCCGTAGGTCATGTGCGCGCCTAAGAAGGCTGTCGCGAGTTTGTCAGGGACTTCGGCCGCCGTCACGCGCAGGATTTCGTGAAGCGGTCGGCGCGGGTAGTTCATGTGCGGCCTCACCCAGTAATCGTAGTGATTGAGCCACGGTCTCTGAGCGTAAGCGGAAGCCTCGCCCTCTTCAGCTGCTTTGACTTTCGTCATCAATCAAACATCTCCTCTAGACTATTGTTCTTCCGCCGTCCACGACGATGGTCTGGCCCGTGATGTAGTTCGAGGCGTCCGAAGCCAGAAAGACCGCGACGCCCTTCAGCTCTCCGGCCGCGCCTACGCGCGGGATAGGGTTGCGCGCCTTTATCACAGGCTCTGCATATTCTATGACGGCGTCCGCGAGGCGCGAATGAAAGAAGCCGGGCGCGATAGCGTTCACGCGTATTCCCTGCCTGCCCCACGATGCCGCAAGCTCTCGCGTCAAACCAAAGAGCCCGGCCTTGCTCGCGGCATACCCAACGTAGTGCGGCCCGTCCGCAGATGATTGCATGCCGGAGACGGACGAGACGTTGATGATGCGCCCGTACTCTCGCTTGAGCATCTCGCGCCCGGCCGCCTGAGCGAAGAGGAAAGCGCCCGTCAGGTTAACGTCAATCACCTTCTGCCATTTATCCAGAGGCATACGCTCGGGCCGCTCGCCCCAAGAGACGCCAGCGTTGTTCACAAGAATATCAACCTCGCCGTAAACCTCAACCGTGCGGTCTACGACTCGCTGCACGTCTTCCGCCTTCGACACGTCGCAAAGCTCGCCCTCTACTTGAAAGCCCTGCTCGCGCATCTCGGTGACCGTAGCCTGAAGCCATTCCTCGCGCCGCGCGCAGAGCATGAGAGACGCGCCAGCCTCGGCCAAGCCTTCTGCCATCTCTCGCCCCAATCCCCTTGAGCCGCCCGTGACAATAGCCACGCGGCCCGACAGGTCGAACAGCTCTCTTACGTGTGCCGTCATCTTTCGTCCCCTCCTTAATCTACTACGAGTCCGGCTATGCGCTCGCGGTGAAAGGTCGAGTCGCCAAAGAGCGTCTCGCTAGCCTTGCTTCGCTTGTAATAGAGCTGAAGGTCGTGCTCCCACGTAAAGCCAATGCCGCCGTGAACCTGTATGCCGCGATTGCCTACTTCTCTATACGCGTCCGAGCAATAAGCCTTGGCTATGGAGACGGCTAGGCTCGCCGCGGGGTCATTCTCCGTCAGAGTCCACGCGGCGTAGTAAGCGGCCGAGCGAGCGCTCTCAGTCATCATCAGCATGTCCGCGCACTGGTGCTGCACGGCCTGAAAAGAGCCTATCGCGCGCCCGAACTGCTGCCGGGTCTTAGCATACTCGACAGTAGTATCAAGCACCCACTGCATCCCTCCGACCATCTCCGCGCAGAGGACAACGGTCGCAACCTCCAAAGCTCTATTGAGCGCGCCCCGCGCATCGCCGTCCGCGCCCAAAGCATCTGCTTCCATTACACCGACGCCGTCAAAGAGTACTTCATACAATTTCCGCGTCCCGTCCATAGAAGGCATAGGCTTGACCGAAAGACCCTCGGCCCCGCGCTCCACGGGCAGAAGCGCCAGACTGTCACCGTCCCTCGCCACGCAGATGAGAAGGTCTGCGACCTCTGCGTCCATGACGAAGAGTTTTCTGCCCGAGAGAGAGAGTTTGCCGCCCGCTCGCTCCGCCTCGAATTTGACAGCGCTCGTGTCCCACGAAGCGCTCTCTTCCAGCAGCGCGACTGTCGCCTTCAATTCTCCTGCCGCCAGAGGCTCAAGATACTTCGCGCGCTGCTCTCTATTTCCTGCGCGCTCCACAAGCGCGGCCGCCATGAGCGTAGAGAGAAAGGGGCCGGGCAAACACGCGCGCCCCATCTCTTCCGCGACCGCAGCCATCTCCACAAGGCCGAGGCCCAATCCCCCGTGCTCTTCCGGCACGAGCAGGCCCGTCCAGCCCTGGTCTGCAATCGCCTGCCACAACTCATCGTCGTGCGCCGTCTCAGTCTCCATCAGCGAGCGCACGCGCTCAGGCCCGCACTCGCGCGCCAGAAACTCTCGCGCAGACTCTTTAAGAAGCTTCTGCGGTTTGCTTAAATCGAAGTCCATAAGAATCAGTAGTCAGGACTCAGAATTCAGAATCCAGAATAAAGACGCTTTTATTCTGACTCCTGAGTCCTGAATTCTGTGTCCTCGTCTAGTAGCTCTTCGGTAGGCCTAGCACTCGTTCGGCTATGATGTTGCGCTGGATTTCGCTTGTGCCTGCCTCTATCGTGTTGCCGCGCGAGCGCAGGTAGGCGTATTCCCACATCCCGTTGTCGAACTCCTTCAACTGCCCGTAGTGTCCCAGAATCTCCTGCGCCGCCTGCTGCGTGCGCTGGTTCATCTCGCTCCAGTAAAGCTTCAGCGTGGAGCCTTCCGGCCCCGGTATGCCCGTCTTCGAAAGAGAGGTCAGCGCGCGGTTCGTGTTCAGGCGCAGTATTTCAAGCTCAAGGTATGCTTGCGCCAGCTTTTGCCTGACGAGGGGGTCTTCGCTCGCGGGCCGCCCATTGCGCTCTACTGTGCGAGAGCGAGCAATCAGGGCTTCCAGGTTGCGCTTGAAGATGACCTGAACGCCCGTGCCAAGATTCGCGCGCTCGTTCATCAGGGCGGCTATGGCCGTCGTCCAGCCCTTGTTGATTTCGCCAAGCACCTGCGCGACAGGCACGCGCACGTTCGAGAAGAAAAGCTCGTTGAAGCCCGAATCACCCGACATCTGTCGAAGCGGGCGCACCTGTACGCCCGGCAGCTTCATGTCAAGCAGCAGGCAGGTGATGCCCTTGTGCTTCGCTGCCTCGGCGTCTGTGCGAACCAGCAGCAGGCACCAGTCGGCAAGCTGCGCGAAGCTCGTCCAGATTTTCTGGCCGTTGATGACGAAGTCGTCGCCGTCACGCACGGCCTTTGTGCCGAGCGCCGCCAAATCGCTTCCCGCGTTCGGCTCCGAAAAGCCCTGGCACCATATCTCTTCACCCGAGAGAATCTTTGGCAGGTAGCGCGCCTTCTGCTCCTCTGTGCCGAGCGCAATGATGGTGGGGCCGACAAGAGAGAGACCTATGGTGCCTATCAACTGCGGGGCGTTGGCACGCGCCATCTCTTCCTGAAAGATTGCCTGCTCCACAAGTGTTGCGCCGCGCCCGCCGAACTCCTTGGGCCACGAGATACCGGCCCAGCCGCCCTCAAAGAGCGTGCGCTGCCAGTCGCGCAGGTACTTTATGTAATCCTCTCTGTCTTCGCTGCCGATGCCGCCGCCAGTCCATTCGGGCGGGACGTGCGAGGCAAGCCACGCGCGGAACTCGTCGCGGAACTGCTGCTCGGCCGGAGTTAAGTTTAAGTCCATGACGTTCTACCTCAACCTGTTTTATCTGCCGCTTGCGTGGGCCTCGTAGCCTCCCACAGAAGCTCGGACACGTCCATCACTTTTATGTCCCGGTCGCCTTTGCGCGCGTTGATGCCGTCTTCCATCATGGTCATGCAGAAGGGGCAGCCGACCGCCAGCACCTCCGCGCCCGTCTCTATAGCCTCGCGCGCACGCTCCTGATTGACGCGCTTATCGGCGGGCTCGTCCACAAAGCTCATGCCGCCTCCGCCGCCGCAGCAGAAGCTTCCGGCGCGGCTGCGCTCCATCTCGACAGCACGCCCGCGCGAGGCGGAGATTTGCACAAGCTCTCGCGGCGCATCATAGACGCCGTTCTGCCTGCCCAGATAGCACGGGTCGTGAAAAGTAATCTTCTTATCCAGGGGCGCGAGCGCTTTAAGCCTGCCCTCTTCCACGAGCTTTGCCAGGTAAGCAGAGTGATGATAGACCTCGAAGTGCGCGCCGAACTGCGGGTACTCGTTCTTGAAAGTGTTGAAGCAGTGCGGGCAGGCCGTGACCACCTTCTTTATCTCGTAGCGCTTCAGGTTACCGACGTTCTCTTTCGCAAGCTGCTCGAAGAGGAACTCGTTGCCTATGCGTCGCGCGGGGTCGCCGGAGCATTTTTCATCACGGCCCATGACGGCGAAGCTGACCCCGGCCTGCTCAAGCAGCTGAGCCGTGGCGCGCGTCACTTTTTGATTACGCTCTATGAGCGCGCCGCCGCAGCCCACCCACAACAAGACTTCGGCATCTTTAGCATCTTTAGCATGCTTAACATCTAAGCCCTCGGCCCAGTCCATGCGCGTCGCCTGCGTGCCCGTGAAGGGATGGCCGCGCCGCTCCAAAGACATCACCGCCTCCTGCATTGAGTCGGGGAAGTCCGCCTCTTCCATGACGAGGTAGCGGCGCATGTCAACTATCTTGGGCATCTGCTCTATGAAGACGGGGCAAGCCTGCATGCAGGCCGCGCAGGTCGTGCATTGCCAGAGCGGCGTCGGCGAGATGGCCGGAACCGTGCCGATAATCGCCAGAGGCTTTCGAGCCTCCAAGTCCGTCGTAGACTCATGGTCGGCTGGCGTCGTGCCTGCTTCTATGGCTCCGTTGCCGCGTGCGGCGACGAGTCCGAAAGCATCGCGTGGGCGCTCGTGCATAAGGTCTCTGAGCTGAAGAATGATGTCGCGCGGCGAAAGCTCTTTGCCGACGGTGTGAGCCGGGCAGACGCTCGTGCAGCGCCCGCATTCTGTGCAGGCGTCGAAATCCAGCAGGTCTTTCCAGGTAAAGCCATTGAGCGAGTTGACGCCAAAAGATTCGGTCTTCTCAAAGTCCACAGGCTTCAGAGTCGCCCCGAGCGGCACGAGGCTCGCCGTGTAAATGTTTAGCGGCGCAGTCAAGACGTGCATCATCTTCGTGTACGGAAGCCACGCCAGAAAAGCAAACGCCGTCACCAGATGAAACCACCACATACCTGAGTGCGCCGCGCGCATCTGCTCCGCAGTCATGAACGCGCGCGAGACGCGTGCGACCAGATTGCCGAAGGGAGACCAAGCGGCCCACGGGTCATTCGTCACGGCTATGCGCCAGCCCTCGGCCAGAAAGCCTTGCAGGCACATCAGGAAGATGGCTATGAGTATCAGCGCCGCTTCGTCCGTGTAGACGAGCTTGCGCGGCCGCTTGATGTAGCGACGCGCGGCCGCCATCAAAACTCCCAGCATGACGAGCGCGCCGAAGAGGTCTACCGTGAAAGACTGGAAGTAAAGATAGAAACGCCCGCGCATAATCGTCGTGCCGAAGTCCGCGTCGAGCGCCACGACTGTCGTCGCTATCGTCAGCACTACGAAGCCGTAGCTGATGAACTGATGAAAGAGGCCCGTATAGAGCTTTCGCGCCGTGCGTCGCTGCGCCACCGCATGCTTTAAGACCAGCTTAATCCGCTCGGATGGGCGGTCGAAGCGCGAGGCGGGAAGCCCTCTGCGCCAGCGGCTGAAATGACGATAGAGCCCGTAGCCCGCCACGCACGCCGCAGGCACAAGCAGCGCATACATCACCCAGACCTGCGAGACGTTCCAGTAAATCTGTCGCGTGGCTGAAGCCGTATCCATTTTCTAAAGCACCGAAGAGAATTAACAGGGATGAGAAAAAAAATGCAGAAGGCAGAGTGCAGAATGATGAATTAAAGAGAGAGCAATGAATCTCGCCCGCAGCAAGCTGCGGGGTATCAGAAGAGGTCGAGTTGAGTAGTTCCCTTCGACCTGCCCTGCTCTTTGATATATCGCTTTACCACCTCCTCGTTGTTGTGTGTGCCTATTGTGCTGATGAAATAT
>DATELK010000050.1:0-9143 GCA_035276685.1 Pyrinomonadaceae bacterium
GGGCGATATATTAGTAGCCCACGGCGCTAGCCGTGGGGAGCCATAAGCGAAAAAGATTAAAGCCCCTGCAAGGGGCGACATAATGAATGTTAATTTATGCCGCCCCTGAAAGGGGCTTTTAATATCTTTGCCTTGCTGTCCCACGACTGGCGTCGTGGGCTACTGATGTGTCGCCCCTTAACAGGGGCTTTAAGACATTTCGACTCTTTTGACGGGCCTAGATGTTAAAAGCCTTGTTTGGTTGTACAGGTGCCGCGTTTAGCTGTTCAGATTAGCCCTTACTTCTGTGTCCTGAGGGCGGGAGCTTTTTGTTCTTGAGTTGTGCGTGTGTAGGAGAGGATTGTGCCGCCGAAGCCTACGGCCCAGGCGCGGTCGCGTCCGGCGAAGACTATTCTTTCAAGTGGGTGAGTGATGCCGCTAGGCTCAAGCGTCCATTTAAGGCCGCTGTTTCTGGTGTAGAGCAGCACGCCGTCCGAGCCCACGGCCCAGCCTTCGGAGGCGTCCAGAAATTTCACGTCCGAGAGGTCGGACTGCACAGGAGAGCTTTGCGCTCGCCAGGTGCGGCCTCCGTCCAAGGTCATGAAGATGCGGCCCGCAGAGCCCACGGCCCAGCCTATGCGAGGCTCTACGAAGGAGACGCTCGTGAAGCGCACGTCGCGCGCTTCAACCATGCCTGCGCGCCACGTCTGGCCGCCGTCGAAGGTCTGAAGGATTGTAGAGCGAGCGCCCACCAGCCAGCCACGCTCTCCGTCAAGGAAGGTTCCGCCCAGAAGCAGGTAGCGCGTTGGCGAAGGCCTGCGGGCCCAGCTTGCGCCCCCGTCGCTCGAAGCATAGAGCGCACCGGCTTCGCCAAAGGCCCACGCGCGCCCGCCTTCGGTAAAGACCGCGCGCATCAGCCTCGCGTCAGAGTCCGCCAGAGTCACCTTCTGCCACTCTTTACCGCCGTCCACGGTCTTCATCAGGTAAGTGCGCACCTCGCTATTGGTGCGCAGCTTGTACATGTCACGTTCGCAGACTATCCAGCCGCTCTTTTCGTCCGAGAAGTAGATGTCGCGGATAGTGTCTTCCGTGGGACGACGCGCGGCGGCCCGCCAGGTCTCTCCGCCGTCCGTAGTCTCAAGCAGAGTGCCGTTGCTTCCTGCAACCCAGCCGCGCCTCGCGTCCAGAAAGTAGGCCGCGTGCAGCCACGCCATAGTCCCCGACTGCTGCCTCACCCACGAAGCGCTCGCCACAGATGAAAATATAAGCAGAAGAGAAAGCGGCGTGATGAGGCTTAGAAGTCTTGTGCGGTCTACTGACTTTAACATGCGTTGCTGCTTCCCCCCTTTTACGAACAGTTGCGCTTTCTCTCTCTAACGGCTTCTCTAGGTGCGTCGGCGCGTGGCGCTCAGGTGCCGTAGCAGTATGAGCGCGGGCGAGACGTCGCGCCCGAGCGTGTAGGCCTGCTGCGCCGCAGTCATGATGGAGTTGACGGGCTCCGGCGCGCTCTCCTGCTCGTTGCAGCGCGAGCAGGTGGAGTTGCCGTAAAGCTTCAGGAGCAGCATGTGCATGTCCCGCTTGTCCAGCAGCGACAGAATCTCTTCGGGCGGAACCCTCAGGCCGTCCGCCAGCCTGAGCGCGCTCTCAAGGTTGATGGTCGTGATGACTCCGCTCTGCAACTTGGAGAGCAGCCCCTGGTCAAAGCCCGTGCGGCGGCAAAAGTCCACCTGCTTGAGCCCAAGCTCCGTCAATCGAGTCGTGATGAGCCGCGCCAGCGGCGTCAGGGGTTCCACAGCTCTCTTCACCATAAAGGGCGCTCACCTCTCTTACGGATAATGAAGTACTGAGTACTGAGAGATGAGTACTGTGTAAAAGAAAGAATCTCCTAACTCAGTACTCAGTACTCATCTCTCATCACTTGCTTTAGAACGGAAGGCCGAAGATGCGGCCAAAGGACAGTATAGAGGTAAAGCTCAGAAGCTGTTGAATAGATTTCAGGCGGTTGCCGGGAACAATCACCTGGTCGCCCGCCGCAAGGTAGGTCATCTCTTTGGCCTTACCCTTCTCTATGGCGGAGACGTTGACGATAATCGGGCCAAGGGTACCGTCGGCCTTGCGGCGCAGTATGACCACCTTCTTCTTGTCGCCCGTGTTGAGAATGCCGCCCGCTTCCGCGAGCGCTTCCAGCAGGCTCACGCGGCGCGTCATAACCATCACGCCCGGCCTGCCCACGTCGCCCATTACGCTGTAGCGCGCAGACATGGCCTTGTCCAGATAGACCGTGACCTGCGGGTCTATGATGAACTCGTCGAGCCGCTTCTGAATCTCTTCCTGAACCTGCTGCGTCGTCTTGCCTACGACGCGCACGCCTTCGGCTATCAGCGGAAAGCTTATGCGCCCGTCGGGCGGGACGGTGATGTTCCCCTTCGAGTAGCGTGGCTGGTTGAAGACGTCCACGGAGATAACGTCCTCGGGCCCGAGTCTGTATTCCTTCAGGAAGTTGTTGTAGTAGGGAACAATCGCCGCCTCTTCTTCCGAGAGAGACTCGCGGCGGCCCGTCTGAAGCTCGGCCGGGATGGCCGAAGGAGACGCTGGCTTAGTAGTCTGCGCGGCGGAAGATGCGGCGGGCGGTGTTGCGCTCCCGGTCGTTTGCGTGGGCGAGGGCTGCGCGCCCTGCTGCTTCTCTCCCTGTTGCGGCTGCTGCTCCTGCGCGAACGCGGGCAGCGAGACGGTCAAAACAACCGCCAGCACCATCGCTTTCAAGACTGCGTTCATCCTCATCACCATCAAACCTCCTGAAGAAAAAGCCTGTCTCCCCTTGCTCAACTCTCTCAACGCGCGCCGCGACCGAAAATAATCGTCTTCACGGTCTCGAACAAAATGGCCGCGTCCAGCATCAGGCTCTGGTTCTTTATGTAGTACAGGTCGTATTGAAGCTTCTGTCGCGCGTCCTCAATCGAAGAGCCGTACGGATACTTTATCTGCGCCCAGCCCGTGAGCCCCGGCGCAATCAGGTGTCGCTGCTCGTAGTAGGGAATCTCTTCCGCCAGCTGCGCCACGAAGTGCGGGCGCTCGGGCCTCGGGCCGACGAAGCTCATCTCGCCTTTCAGTATGTTCCAGAACTGCGGAATCTCGTCCACGCGAATCTTTCTGATGACACGGCCCACGCGCGTCACGCGGTCGTCGGACGTTTGCGCCCAGACGGGCCCGTTCTTCTCCGCGTCGGTACGCATAGAGCGGAACTTCATCACCGTGAAGGTGCGGCCGTTGCGGCCCACTCGCTCCTGCCTGTAAAGTACCGGCCCCTTTGAATCCAGCTTGATGAGAATCGCCGTTAGGACGGCAATCGGCAAACTCAGCAGTGCGCCCGCCAAGGCAACCATGCGGTGAAACGTGGAGCGCATAAAGGCGTTCATGCGCGCCTGCCGCCCACGGCTTGAGAAGATGAGCCAGGAGGGGCGCAGCATGTCCAGATTAACTCTGCCCGTCAGCCGCTCGTAGAAGGACGCGCCCTCTTCTATGGAGACGTTGCCGGAAAGGCTCAGGCGAAGTAGCTGCTCCGAGGGGAACTGACCGCGCCGCTCGCCCATGGAGACGACTATGCGGTCAACTCCCTCGCGCTTGACTATCTCTTCAAGGTCGCTCGTCAGGCCCACTACGCGCGGGTTAATCAAACTCTTTCCCACAAGCTCAGGGTTGCTGTCCACGAACCCGAGCACGCGATAGCCGGCGTCGCGTCTTCCCAGAACCTCTCGCGCAATCTCTATGGCCGCGCCGCCGGAGCCGACTATCAATATGCGCTCGCCTATCTCTGGGTGGCCCAGAAACCAGTGAATGGCGACGCGCCATGTAATCGTGAGCGTCAAGGCCAGTGGCAGAGCTATGAGCCACACGCCGCGCCCAATCATCAGCTGCGGGAGCGCGTAAGAGGCGAGCGCCAGAGCCACCCACGCAAGGCCCAAAGACTGTATGAGACGCAGGACAAGCTCTCGCCTGTCGTGCATGACCACGAAGTCGTAAAGGTCGTAGAGGTAGAAGGCGGTCAGGCAGAAGAGAGTGGCGAGGCCCGCCTTGTAGAAGCCGTAGCGCTCTACCAGCTCGTATTCGCCATCGGCCACGCCCAGCCTCAGATACACGGCCCCTAGCATACCGGCGAAGAGCAACGCTGCTTCGACGATAATCAGCAGGACGGTTCGTGTATTGAGACGCGCGGGCTTCAAAGTAAAGCTCTAGACCTCCTCTTCGCTCTCCTCCACAACTTCAGTCTCGACCACCTCGCCGGACTTCTTCTTGTAGTAGCGTCGCTGGTAATAGCTGTTGCTCTCGGCCAGCTCCTCTTCGCTGCGGTTGAGTATCACGCCCAGCATGCGGCCGCGTGGCAGAGTGTCCAGCACCCTATCCACCGCGCCGTAGCGGGTCTTGCCCGAGCGCACGACCAGCATCGCGCCGTCCGCTCGGTTAATCAGAAGATTCGCGTCCGTGAAGATGCCCAGGGGCGGCGCGTCTATGATGATGATGTCGAAGAGTGCGCGGGCTTCATTGAGCACGCCCTCGAACTTCGGCCCCGAGAGCAGCTCCGCGCAATCGTCGCGCGCAGCGCCGCCCGGCAGCAGGTACAGCCCCGCAGGCTCAAGCTTTACCAGACAATCTTCCAGCATCGCCTCGCCCGCCAGAACTTCCGACAACCCTAAGGGAGCCTCTTCCTCTATCCCGAAGTACTCTGTCACGCACGGGCGGCGTAGGTCGCTGTCAATCAGCAGAGCGCGCATGCCGTCGGTTTGCGCCAGCAGCCACGCCAGATTGAGCGCCGTCAAAGTCTTGCCTTCGCCCACGCCTACGCTGCTGATGACGACGGCCTGCATCTGCTTGCGCTCGCCCGCGTGCAGCACGCGCGTGCGTAGGCTGCGGAACTGTTCGCAGTAGGCCGAGCGCGGCTGTGTGACGGCTACCAGGTGTGGTTCGACGCGCGTCGGGGAGATGTCTAAAGAGACACACTCCAACGCGCGCGTCGAACCGGCAGCGCCCAAAGTTGCCCCAGCAGCACGCGAAGCCAAGTCGCCGGGGAGTGCCGACCCGACGATAGTTTCGGTGTGCGCAGTGGACGCTGAAAACGTGGAAGTTGATGGCGCGCTCGGCACGGCAAAGAGCGAAGACCTGTCCCAGGGATGAGGCGGCGTCGCGGCCGTGTTGGAGCCGTTAGCGCCCTGCCCTCGTACGGGCTCTTCTATGTCTTCCGCTCTTCGCCCGCCGGTTGTCTCGGCGGCGCGCTTCAATGCATCGTAAACTCTACCCATTTAGATTTCCCCCATGAGACCCGATTGGCGAAAGGCCGCGCCTATCTCGTCCGGCTCAGGCGCACGCTCTTCGCTCTCTCTTTCGGTCTCTTCTGTTCTGTCACCCGTGAAAGATGAGGACTCGTCAAAGTTTGGTTTAGGAGCTTCAGGCTCCGGCGCGTGCGGCGGCGGCTCGCCCGCTCCTGCGGCCCAAAGCTCTGCGCGGCCTGCGGCCGTGAAGATGCGCGCGGGGGCTTCGCGCTCTTCTCCCATCTGCCGGCCACGGTCTGCGCGCGGCAGCATGTCGAAGGTCTCCGCGACCTCTTCTATAATCGCGCGCCCGATGACGGGCTCGCCTTCGGCAAAGCCTGTCAGCAGAGCGTTGTCGCAGAGATTGTTAATCTGGCGCGGTATGCCTTCGGAGCAGCGGAAGATGTAATCAATCGCGCCGGGCGAGAAGATGTCGGTGCGCTCTGCGCCCGCCACCAGCAGGCGCGAAGTGATGTAATGCTCCGTCTCTTCCACGTTCGGCAGAGGCTTGATGTTGCACCTCAAAGCTATGCGCTGCTTGAGCTGCCTCAGCTCAGGATTATTGAGCACGTCGCGCAGCTCTGGCTGGCCCGTCAGCACAATCTGCAACTGCTTGGCCGTGTCCGATTCAAAGTTGGAGAGAAGGCGTATCTCTTCGAGCACGGTCGTCGATAGCCCTTGAGCCTCGTCCACTATGAGCACGGTGCGGAGGCCGCGCGAGTGGCGAGACTCCAGGGTCTTACCAAGCTCCATCAGAAGCTCTGATTTCGTCTCCCACTTCTGCACGTTGAGAAGCGTCGTGACGTGCTGGTAGAACTCCGGCACGGTCAGTCTGGGATTGAAGATGTAGGCGACGAGCACGTTCCTGTCCATGCGCTGCATCATCCAGCGCAGTATGGTCGTTTTCCCTGTGCCGACTTCGCCCGTGACCACGACGAGGCCGCGACCGCTCTCTATGCCGTAGTGCAGGTTCGCCATCACTTCACGATGCGACTGCGTGAAGTATATGTAGCGCGGGTCTGGCGTTAGTGCGAAGGGCAGTTCCTTCAATCCGTAAAATTCTCTGTACACGTTTTTCTAGGGCTCCTCTCAGGAAGCGAAGCGTTCAAAGACACCGGACATCTTCAATACAAGAGCGAGCGCCGGGATGCTTATGATGGTGACGACGATTCCGACCGCCAGAAGCGCGAGCCTGCGACGCGGGCCGCGGGTCGCCTCCTGCGGCGTCTTGAGCTCCGGCAATGAGACCAGCACCGGAAGATTCGTGTAATGCGCGGCGTCGTCCACGGTCTGAATCGTCAGAAGACGCGGGACTTCGCACGCGGCCGCGAAGAAGAGGCCGACGCCGAGGCCCAGACCGAGCCCGAGCAGTACGAGCATCATGCGCTTGGGCGCGACGTGCGTCTGCGGCAGGTTCGCCGGGTCAATGACCTGTATGGTCTCGCCCTGCTGGTTGACCTGTATGGCTGAGCCTATGGCAGCCTGCGCCTGTCGCTTGAGAAGGTCGTCGTAGGCCACCTTCTTCGTCTCGTACTCGCGGTTGATGGCCTGAAGACCGACTTCCGTGCTCGGCACGGCGTTGATGCGCGCTTCTATATCGCCTATCTGGCCGTTGGCGGTGTCAAGCTGCTTTTGAAGGCGGTTAATCTCGCCTTCGGCGAGCCCTATGTTTATCTCCGCCTCTTTGACGGAGAGGTTCGGGCGGCCCTCGCGCTCCTTCTTGAGCTGTGCAATCTTGGCGGCCGCGGAGTCCTCCATCTCCTTCATCTCGCGCTTGACGGCCTCTAGCTCGGCCTTCTTGGCGACTACGTCCGGGTGGGCCTCCTTGTACTGCGTGAGAAGGTTCTGAATCTCCGCCTCAAGCGCGGCCTTGCGCGAGGCCAAAGCGCCCCAGGCGGGAGTGGCTTTAGGGTCGCCGACCTGCCTGGCGATATCCTCTTCGCTCTGCTGCGCCACCTGTTTGAGCGTGCCTAGCTGAGCGCTCAGGGCAGAGCGGCGGTCGTTGAGACGGCCAATCTCTGCCATCAAAGCCTTCTGCTGCTCACGAAGCCCCGTGTACTGCGCTACGAGCGCGGCCTGTTGCGTCGGCAGGTTGTTGATGTTCTGCGCCATGTACTCAAGGCGGCGCTTGTCAATCTCGTCGAGCTGAGCCTTGGCGTCGGCCAGTTGCTTCTCGAAGAACTCGCGCGTCTGTGTGCCGACCTTCGTCATGTCGCTCGCCTGCGCGTTGACGTAGGTCGAGGCAAGCTCGGCAGTGACGGCCTGCGTCTTCTTAGGGTCGCGCTCGCGGTAGGTGATGCGAAAGGCAGGGATGTTGTCGTTGCGCCCGCGCTCTATCTCGACCGTGATGTCCTTCTGCATCTTCTCTACGACCAGTTCCATAGGCATCCCGGCAGAGCGTTCACGCCGGTAGAGGTCGTACTTCAAAATCAACGGCTCAAGCGAAGAGCGGCTCTGCGCTATGCGGTTGATGTTGTTGATGCGCATGGTCAGGTCGCCGTCCGAGAGCGCCGGAGCGACGTTCGGGTCGATGGTCGGGGGGCGGACGATGAGTAGAGTCGTGGATTCGTAGACGTTGGGCAAGCGCCAGACGACTATGGCTATGGCCGCCGCGACGGCTATGGCCGGAAGCACAATCAGCCACTTTCGCTTCCAGAGAATCTGGGCGTATTCGCCCGGCGTGCGCTGGCGAAATTCAACACTCATAACGGCACTCCTACCAGGGTTAATGCTTCAAGCAAAGCTGCTCTCGTTTAGCGAGCCGCGCCGGGCATTGGCGCGGCTCACTAACTTAAAGAGCAGGCTTTCAAAAAAACCTTATCAATTCTCTACAGCGTAGAGAGGGCGCGGCGGGCATCCTCTGCCTCCGCAAACCCGCCCTTCTCACCGAGCCTCAGGGCAGTCTCAAGCTCGCGCCGCGCGCCGGCCTTGTCGCCTTTGCCCGCGAGCGCCAGCCCCAGATGGTAACGATAAGTAGCCACGTTGCCCTGCTGGGCAATCACCTTCTGCAACTGCTCGACGGCTGCGGCGTGCGAGCCCTTCTTGTAATAGACCCACGCGAGCGTGTCGCGGAAGCCCGGCGTGTCAGGGTTCTTCTGCACGACGCCCTGGGCGAGCCTCAGCGCTTCGTCCAGATTGCCCATGTCGTAGGCCGCATAATTCCAGGCCAGATTGTTGGCGGCAATCGTCAGATTCGGGTCAATCTCAAGCGCCTTGCGATAGCTCTCGACAGCCGCCTGACGATTCCCACGCCCGTCTTCAAGCAGGCCAATCAAAGTGTAAGTGGAGGCGCTGTCGGGCTTGCGCTCAAGCACTTTGCGGTATTCGGCTATGGCCTGGTCGGTCTGCTTGAGTTTGACAAAGAGCACGGCCAAATCCGTGTAGGCCGCTATGTAGTTCGCGTCAAGCTCGACGGTCTTGCGCAGCTCGGCTTCCGTCGCCTGAGCGTTATACTCGTGGGCGTAGACCTGAGCCTTCAGATAATGAAGCTGAGCGTTCTGAGGCTGTCCGCTGAGAGCCTGGTCAATTCGCGCGTGAGCCTGGTCAAGCCGTTTCTGCTTTGCGTAAAGTTTGATGAGACCATATAGCCCATCGAAGTTGAGACTGTCAATAGCGAGAGCGCGGTTGTAAAACTGCTCGGCCTCGTCCAGCTTCTCCTCCTTGACGGAGACGGCTGCCAGATAAAGATAAGGCTCTACTGAGTTGGGCTCCTGCTGGCTGGCGGCCTGGAAGTCCGCGCGTGCGGCCTGCGTGTTGCCGAGCGCCAGCTGCGTTGCGCCGCGTATGTTGTAGGCGCGTGCGCGCACCTCCGCAATCATCTGCGGCGAAGTGTCGCGGTCGGGCGCGGCCTTCGTCACGCGA
>DATELK010000051.1:0-35708 GCA_035276685.1 Pyrinomonadaceae bacterium
CGCCTTCACAATCATAAGATTGCGCGCCGCAGGGGCCGAAGTGTTCGGCCTCTCGTAGATGCCGACGACGGCCTGCGTCAGGCGCGGGGCCTGGTCGCGACGGTCAGCCGGAACGTTCTTGATGTAGGCGACAGCCTGCGCTGCCTTACCTCCGGGGATGCGTACCGCGAAAGCCTCTCCGCGCGGCGTCACGTCCTTGCGAAGCTCAGGGTTCAGATAGCGCAGGTAATCAACGGTCGTGCCCGTCGCAGCCGCAATCAGTTGCAGGCTCGTCGCGTTCTGAACCTGAATCGTGTCGTAAGAGAGCGGCGCGTCGGGGCGAATGTTGCCGAAGCCGTAGCGCTTGGGGTCTTTCGTAATCAGAATCGTCGCCAGAATGTTCGGGACGTAGTTTCTGGTCTCCTGCGCTATGTACGGGTAGATAGTCCAGAAGTCTGCGCGGCCCGCTCGCTGGATGGCGCGGTCAATGTTGCCCTCGCCCGTGTTGTAAGCGGCGATTGCCAGCTCCCAGTTGCCGTTGTAGCGGTTGGCCAAAAACTTCAGATACTTGGCCGAGGCGCGCGTGGCCTTCTCAAAGCCGTTGCGCTCGTCAACCCACGCGGTCTGCCGCAGGCCGAAGTTGCGGCCCGTGCTGGGGATGAACTGCCAGAGGCCGGAAGCTGCGGCGGACGAATAAGCCTTCGCGCGCCAGCCGCTCTCAACCTGTCCAAGCCATACTATGTCCTCGGGCACGCCCTCTTCGCGGAAAATCTTGCGCGCCATCTGCATGAACTGGCCGGAGCGGCGCATGCCCGTCTCCATGGTCACGCGGCCGCGTCCCTGATAGTAGTTGATGAATCCCTGTATGAGCGGGTTGACGTTGAACTTGAAGTCAATCTGGTTCTTGGCAAGCTCAAGACCTTCCAGGTCTGCCGGGTCAACGTTAATCTCCGCAGGCGTCAGTATGAGCTTGGCCAGCTCGTCCAGCGGCGAAGGCTCGAACTTCTGGTCTTTGAATCCGACTACCTGCTCGTCCTGCTGACCGTCCTGGTCATTGTCCGTCATGGACGCAGGCACGTTCTTTGCCACCTGCTGGTTGATGAGGGACGAGGGAGTGTTGTTGCGCTGCTGCGGAACTTCCAGACGGTAGATGCGCTCGACCAGTTCCAGATAGTAGGTCTGGAGCTTCTGGTTGGCGCGCACGTCCATCCCTGAATTCAGGATGGTGTCTACGGCCTTATCGAACTCGTCTCGCGCCTGCTCGCGGCGGTTGTCCCTGAGATTGATTTCGCCCTGCTTGAAATGGACTTCGGCGCGGTCTATGACCTTCGTCACGGTCGCGTCCGCCTTCTCTATTTCGTTCGGGATATAGCGCGCTCCGGAGCCTGTCGTCGGAGTCTGCGCGAAAACACTGGGCGAGAAAATGATTGCGGTAAAAAGAGCCAGGGGGGCCAGCGCGCTCAAGCGGGGGAAGGTCTTCCTCATCAGTCGTCGTTCTCCTTTAATCGAGCCTAAAAGCGAATCCACGACGGCGACATCTCTCACATAGGAGTCGCACAAGCGGCATCCACCAGGTAAAAACGCGAGGGACTTAAATTAGTTCCTTTTTGGCTTGGGCTTCGCGGGTAGGCTTAAGTGCTTTTGTTGCAGCGAAGCCACAGAACGCGAAGGTTAGCATACGCCCCAGGGGGTGTCAAACCTTTGCCCTATTACAAAGAGAAGGCGAAGCGGTGATATTTTCCACTTAAATCCCGCTTCGCCAGTGATATAAAGATGCGCCCGGGGCCGCACAGGTTGCGCCGCCCCGGGCAAAAATTTAACGCCCCTAACTGCAAAAATAGTTAGGGTTAACCAGCCTCAGTGGTTCGCTCCCGAGGCCGCCTGCGGGAGCCTGGCGGGCCTTGTGCCTCCGCGCACGGGCGCGGGCGGCACGACCTTCTCCCTCAAAGCCTCTCGGAAGACCTGCCGGACGTTATCCACGAAGACGAAGCGTATGTCCCCGAAAAGCTCTTTGGGCACCTCGTCCATGTCGCGGCGGTTCTGCTGTGGCAGGATGATGGTCGAGACACGCGCGCGGCGTGCCGCCAGCACCTTCTCCTTGACCCCGCCCACGGGTAGCACGTTCCCCCTCAGGGTGATTTCGCCCGTCATAGCCACGTCTTTCCTGATGGGGCGCTGCGAGAGCACGGAGACCATGGCGGTCGCCAGCGTGATGCCTGCCGAGGGGCCGTCCTTGGGGATAGCTCCTTCGGGGATGTGTATGTGCAGGTCGTACTGGTTGAAATCCTCTTCGTTGATTTCAAGCTCGGCGGCGCGCGACTTGGCGTAGGAGTATGCGGCCTGAGCCGACTCTCGCATCACGTCTCCGAGTTGGCCCGTTAGCACCAGCCCTCCCTTGCCCTTCATCCTGAGCGCCTCTATAAACAGCACGTCGCCGCCGACGGCCGTCCAGGCGAGCCCCGTGGCCACGCCTACCTGGTCTTTCTTCAGCACCTCGTCCGGGATAATCTTCGGCGCGCGAAGGAACTCGTGAAGGTTCTTCACCGTGACCCGGACGGTCTCCCTGTTTCCTTCGGCTATGCGGCGAGCCACCTTGCGGCAGATGGTTCCTATCTCGCGCTCAAGCTGTCGTAAGCCAGCTTCCTGCGTGTACTGCTGTATGATGGCCGTGATGGCCGTCTTCGAGATGTGAACGTTCTTGGCAGAGATGCCGTTCTCCTCCATCTGCTTCGGCAGCAAGTGTCGGCGCGCTATCTCTCGCTTCTCTTCTTCCGTGTAGCCCGCGAGGCGAATCACCTCCATGCGGTCGCGAAGCGGCGGCTGAATCGTCTCAAGCACGTTGGCCGTCGTCATGAACATCACGTTCGACAAATCGAAGGTGACGCCCAGATAGTTATCACGAAAAGCGTTGTTCTGCTCGGGGTCTAAGACTTCGAGAAGCGCCGACGACGGGTCGCCGCGAAAGTCCGCCCCGACCTTATCAATCTCGTCGAGCATGATGAGCGGGTTGTTGGTGCCAGCCTGCTGCACGGCCTGAATGATGCGGCCCGGCATAGCGCCAACATAAGTCCTGCGGTGGCCGCGAACCTCCGCCTCGTCATGCACGCCGCCTAAAGAGAGTCGCACGAACTTTCTGTCCAGAGCGCGAGCTATAGAACGCCCCAGAGAAGTCTTGCCCACGCCCGGCGGGCCGACCAGACAGAGGATAGGCCCTTTAGGCTTCTCCTTCAGTTTTCTGACGGCGAGAGCCTCTATGATGCGCTCCTTGACACGCTCAAGACCGTAATGGTCTTCGTTCAAAATCCGCTCGGCCTTGATTAAATCGAGGTTGTCAACGGACGCCTTTGACCACGGCAGGTCTGTCATTATCTCAAGCCAGTTCCTTAGGGTCGCCGTCTCTGCCGCGTCCGGGTGCATGCGCTCAAGCTTCTTCAACTGGCGGAAGGACTCTTCCTCCGCGGGCTTAGGCATGCGGGCCGCTTCTATCTTTTCACGAAACTGCGTGACCTCTTCCGCCAGCTCGTTGCCTTCGCCAAGCTCGCTTTGTATGGCCTTCAACTGCTGACGCAGGTAGAACTCTCTCTGCGAGCGGTCTATGTCGGCGCGAGCCTGCGTGTTTATCTCCTGCTGAACGGTCAGGACTTCAATCTCTTTGTTGAGAAGCTCGTTGACGCGACGAAGCCGAGCGGTCGTGTCCGCGATGTCCAGCACGCTCTGCGCGTCTTCGACTTTCAATTCAAGGTTGGAAGCCGAGAGGTCAGCGAGGCGTCCCGCGTCGTCAAGGTTGGCGATTATCGCCATCACTTCCGGCGAGATGTTCTTGCCGAGGTTCGCGGCCTTCTCCATGGAAGCGCGCACGTTTCTAACGAGCGCCTCGACTTCCAGCGAGCGCTCGGGCGCGGGCGGCTCCTGCATGACTGTCAGACGCGCTCGGAGGTACTCGCCTCCTGCTTCCACGGCGTCGAGGCGTGCGCGCGTCAGGCCCTGCACTAAAATTCTTATGCGGCCGTCCGGCAGCTTCAGCATGCGCATGATGACGGCCACCGTGCCTATCTGGTAGAGGTCTTCACCCGCAGGCTCTTCCTTGTCCAAATCCTTCTGCGAGGCCAGAAGTATCATGCGGTTTTCGCCCAGCGCTTCGTCCACGGCGCGAATGCTTCGTTCGCGCGAGACAAAGAGCGGGACAATCATGAACGGGTAGATGACTATGTCTCTGAGCGGAAGCACGGGCAGCTCATTCGGAATCTGTAGCTGCTCTCCGCCGGTTCCGTCCGAGCCCTCAAGACCCTCCGGCATCTCTTGATTGATGATAGTGGACATAATTTCCTTCTGTTAAATATGAGACCCTTGTTGTTAAGTACGAATCAAAATAAGCTTTCGGTTCGACCCGTCCAGTTATGGCGCGAGCGCCCGTCTTTAATCTCCAGCCTCTTTAACCGGCACCTTGAAGGACGCGCCGCGCCTGTCCTTCAGCTTCGGCAGCCGCACCAGCAGGATGCCTTTGCGAAGCTCGGCCGTGGCCTCGCGCACGCTGACAGTCCAGCGAAGCGGAAGCGTGCGGCTAAAGGGGCCGTAGCTCCGCTCAGAACATAGATGCGAGAGGACGTGCTGGCGTGGCGCGCTTTTTTTCTTCTGGCCGCAGATGGTCAACTGCTCACTCGTCAACCCGACCTTAATATCGGAAGCCTTGACGCCCGGCAGCTCCACGCGCACGAAGACCTCGTCGTCGGTTTCGCAAAGGTCTACGGGCGGAAGCCACGAGCCGGGCGCGGGCGGCGCTTCCGATTGAGTGGCCTCCTGCAAGGCTGCGAAGAGTCGGCCCACCCGGTCGCGCAGCTTCTCAAGCTCTATTCGCTCAAGTCCCGTGGCGTGGACTGCTTTGACCATCTCGACTGTGACCTTTCGCGGGCGCTCTCGCTTCATGCTCGTCGTCCGGCCTGCGGGTGGCCGCCCTGACGCGAGCGCACCAGATTCTTCAGCTCGTGCATGAACTCCGACACGTCCTCGAACTCTAAGTAGACGGAGGCGAAGCGAACGTAGGCGACCTTATCAAGCTCCTTTAAGCGGCGCATAATCATCTCGCCAATCTTGGAGGTCGGCCGCTCGCGCTCGGGCGATTCCTGCACGTACTTCTCAATCGAGTTGACGATTGATTCCAGCTTCGAAGACGGCACGGGCCGTTTTTCGCAGGCTCTGAGCAGACCCGCCATCACCTTGTTCCGGTCAAAGGTCTCGCGCCGCCCGTCCTTCTTAATCACCATATAGGGGATTTCGTCAATCCGCTCGTAGGAGGTAAAGCGCCGCTCGCAGCGCAGGCACTCGCGCCTGCGGCGGATTGCATCGCCCTCACGCGACTCGCGCGAATCGACCACCTTATCTTCCAGGAAACCGCAGAAGGGACACTTCATAACAACTCCGTTGTTTAGGTCTAGAGTCTAGACTGTTTCGGTTGCCGTTTTTCTATTAACTTCAAGCTCTTCGTCTTCTATGGCGTGCTCGACGGCTTCGGGCTTTGCCATCTCGCGTATGGCGCTGAGGCTAACTTCGCCTCGTAGGAAGTAGTAGAGGCCGAAGAAGAGCGCGGGGCCGAAGAAGACCAGATGCATGATGATGGCTATCGCCGCAGCCTTGTTCGTGTCTACGCCAAGGAAAGTGTGCAGCCCGTACTGCGTCGTGGCGTGAAAGGCTCCGGCGGAGCCTCCCGGCGTAGGCACCATAGAGCCCACCAGCCCCCAGCACATGACAAAGAGCGACTGCTTGGCCCCGAAATCAAGGCCAAAGGCGTGAAGGATGCACCAGGTTGCTATGCCTATCGCCACCCATAAAGAGACAGACCACGCGGCCGTCATCAAAAACTCTCTCGCGTCTACGAAGATGCTGAGCGCCCGCGCCAGTTGTTCAAGCAGATGAACAAGGGCGTCCGCCACACGCTTAGGCATGAAGGGGATGCGTCTCAGAGTCTTGTCCACCCACTTCACAGCGCCTTTGGAGCGGCGCTTGAACCAAGCGAGGCCTAGCAGGCCAAGCACTATGGCCACCAGCAGCACAAGGCCCGACCGGCGAATGTTCGCGAACTCCGCAGCACGCTCAGCAGGCACGGGAAACCACAGCAGGTTAAGGGCAAAGAGCATCGCTACGAGCGACATGTCGCAGATGCGCTCGACCGCTATGGTGACGAACGAGGCGGCAGGGCGCACGCGCTTCTCCCTCAGAGGCAGCACCACGGGGCGCACCACCTCGCCTGCGCGACCGAAGACGAAAATCGCCGCAAAACCCATACTCGTCGCTACGAAGACTTCACGAAGGCGCGCGGGCGCAAGCGGCGCTAAAAGTACGCGCCAGCGATACGCCCTTATCAGGTATCCCGCGCAGATGACCAAGACAGCCGCCGCCAGCAGCCTCCAGTCCGCAGCGCCGACAGCCGCGCCCACTTCTTTCCAGTCGAGCCCACGCCCGAACCACCAGAGGATGAGCGCGGCCAGCAGGATAAGTGCGATGAATTTCAGGTGTTTACGCAAAGAATCAGAGCCTCTGGATGAAGACCCGCCAAGCTCCCGTCATGACGTTTCGGACTTGACTTACGGGTGCACCCGACCACAATATATTGGGTGGCTACGAAAGGCTACTACAGTTCCCCACGCAGGCGCAAGACAGTGAGAGGCCGTAGGTTCGGACGGACAGGGCCCGGCTGTTGATTCTCTCTCCCGGAGGCTCCTCTGACCTCTTCCAGATTCAGGGGAACTTTAGCCGGAGCGTGGTCGTAACATCTGCTTGACAAGGGAGTTTTCCACCTTGTGGAGCTTTGGCGCAGGGCGCGCGCATGAGGCTGAGCAAAATTGGAGAAGGATAGGGTGGGAGCTGCAAAGAGTTTGGCTGTAGGCGACGGAGCCGAATTGGTCAGAAGGTGCCGGGCGGGCGACGGCGCGGCATGGGAGGAGATTGTTTCCAGCTACTCCCGCCGCATCTACAACTTAGCCTACCGCTTCACCTCTCGCGCAGACGCCGCGGAAGATTTGACGCAGGAAGTCTTCATACGCGTCTATCGTTCTTTGGAACAATACGACTCGAAGCAGGGCGACCTGCAAAACTGGCTCATGAGGCTGGCGCGTAATCTGATTATCGACGACTATCGTCGCCGCCAGCGCACGCCGCACGATTCGCAGGCTGACGACCTTGAAGACCACACTTATCACCTGCGCTCAGGCGCGGGCAGTGTGCAGAACGATATGGAGCGCAGAGAGCTTGGCGTTCAGGTGCAGGCCGGAATCGATAAGCTCAGCCCGGATCTTCGCACCTGCGTCATACTGCGCGACATAGAGGAGCTGAGCTATCAGGAGATAGTTGACCTTCTGGGGATACCGGAAGGCACAGTGAAATCGCGCATCAATCGCGGGCGCATTGAATTAGCGAAAATCCTGCGGCGCATGCGCGTCGTGGCGATGACGAATACTTGACAAAAGAGATAGGCCGGAAGCGTCTACAGGGCTGTGTGGGCGGCTTTCGGCCTCGAATCTGACGGAAAATTTGAAAAAGGGGCGAGAAACGGAAAACGGAATGCTTTGCGCAGAATTTGAGGATCGCTTGACGGATTATTTGGACGGCGCGCTTGAGCCGGACACGAATCGTGCTTTTGCAGAGCACGCCATGCGCTGCCCGGTCTGTCACGACCTTTTAAGTGAAGTTAAAAAGACTTTGTCGGCCTGTCGCGCCTCGCAAGCGCCCGCGCCGCTGGCGGCCGAACTGGAAGCGCGAATTATCATGAGCACCATGCCCAGCGCCGGTATGAGCTGCGAAGAGTTTGAAGAATACCTCACGGATTATCTGGACGGATTCCTGCCTGCTCCGCTTTTTCATCGCTGGGAAAGACACGCTGCCATTTGTGAACGCTGCACTGAGCTGCCCGGACAGGTCGTGCGCTCCATAGGCGCTTGCTACACCTACATCAGCGAGGAGATGCCCGTGCCCGCAGGTCTGCACGAGAGAATCCTGCAAGCCACGCTCGGCACGACGGACGCCGAAGAGGTGCGTGCGCCGCTTGCTGCGCGCATAGGCGCGTGGATGCGCAGCCTCCTTGACCCGATTGTCTCGCCGCAGTTTGCGACCGTGGCGACCATGCTTCTCGTGGCCGTGCTGGTTCTGACGAGCACTGTCTCTGCTGACGGCTCTGTCGGCGGCATGTACCGCGCCAGCATCAGGCTCGCAGAGAAGACTTACGTCAACGGCGCGTCCAGCATGAAGGGGCTGATTAATCAGTCGGAGAAGCAGGCGGACGACAAAGAGGGAATCGTTAGAGAGTAAGACCGCGAAGAGCAGAGGCAGATGGGTAAATTGATGAATTGCGCTTATCACATGAGGAACCCTGCGGTCGTGCAGTGTAACAACTGCGCGCGACCCTTGTGCCCTGCGTGCGACCATCGCATCAAAGGATTTCCCTTCTGCCAGGACTGCATAGTGACGGGCGTGGAGATGCTCAGGCAGCAGGCGCGCTCTCAATCCGCGCCCGTGGTTCGACGCAACAGCTCGCCACTTCTGGCGACGCTTCTCTCCTTCATAGTGCCGGGCCTGGGCGCGGCCTACAACGGTCAGACTTCCAAGGCCATAGTCCATTTCGCCATCTTCGCAAGCTTCTTTCAGATGGCTATTGTCACGGACGGGCTTCCCTTCTTCGTCCTTGGGTTCATAGCTACGTGGTGCTTCGCGGCAATTGACGCCTGCCGCACGGCGCAGATGCTGCGCTCGGGGCTCGCGCCAAGCGCCGAAGAGGATGTCATCGCGCGCCGACTCTACGGCAACCCGTTCGCGTGGGGCGTGACGCTTCTTGTCTTGGGCACAATCTTCCTGCTGCACACGGTCTTTCAGATACAGCTTCCCGTCAAACAGTTTCTCCCTATCCTGCTGGTAGTCCTCGGCGCTTACATGCTCGTGGATTTCCTGCGCCGCAGGCAGCGTAGAGTGCGCGATTCATTGCCTGCCTTCGACACGAATCAGCCGCCGCCCTCAGTCATCAGCGCGCCCTTCGAGGCTAGCACTCGCTTCGGCACGGGCGAGATAATCACGCAGGTTTCGGCGCGCGAGGCGGGCGGCCCGCTCCCCTTTGAAGGAAAGAGATAGCAGAAACAGTGATGAAAGCCGCACAAACTTTCGTCGTCGCTTTTTGCTGAGGGATTCTGTTATAGTGCGGTTAGATTTTCGGGTAATTCGGCAGTCAGAGGTAATTCGGTTATGTCATCTTTCATGAAAACAGCCAGTGGCTGGGGCCTTATCCTAACGATACTTGTGCTGGTCGTGACGCTCCTCAAACAGTTGATTTCGCTCGTCACCTTTATCATGGCGGCGCTCAAGATTGGCATCATAGTTCTCTTCGTAGCGCTCTTCGTCGTCATAGTGCTGGCCATGCTTCGCGGTCGCCGCTCTCGCAAGCGCGAGGCCGAAGACATTTAAGCTTTTCCAACACTTGTTTCAGAGATAAAGCTCACACGCGTATTGCCTGAAAGAGGCCGCGTGTGAGCTTTTCTTATCTACGCTTTAACCTCTCTGAACGCCTGCTGGCCGGTTGCAATCTCCTGCCTGATGTGATAGTTTGCGCCACCTTGCAGCTAATCAAACGCCAGACCCTTAAGTAGAGGTATCGGTTTATCACTTCAGAGGGGCGGGTCTGGGGCTGTCAAGGGTTCAATCAAGCAGGTAAAAATTAAGTCCCCGTAATTTGTAGATTTAGCATCAGTCGCCCTCGTCCGGCAGGCTGTGCCTTTCTGCTGTCTAAAGGGTTTCAGAGGCGCTCCCTCGTAAGGTTTCGGCGCTTTCCCCCGGAAGAGGCAGCCCAAGGAGCAGATTTGATGGTTAGAGACGACCGTCTTTACGCATTTATTGTTGCCCGTACAAATAGTTCCCGAGCCCGCATACGCCAGATTCGCGTTCATAAACGCACACTCAAGCTGCTGACCTTCTTAGGTCTGGTGGTGGCTTGCGCCGCCCTCTACGGCTTTTACGGGCTGACGCAGCAGGCCATACACCTGCGCATAGAGCGCGAGAACGAGCGCCTGCGCGCCGAAAACGAGCGCCAGCGCCGACAGCTCAATAACCTGAATCAGCGCATTGAGGCCGTCGAGGACAACGCGCGCAGGCTCGTAGAGATGTCCGGCGCAAACGGCGAGAACAGGTCGCAGGAGACGCGCGGAACCGGCGGCCCCGAAGTCCTGCTGGATACTCTTCCGGCACTGGTCGCCGTCGAGTACAAGACCGATTATCTTGAAAGAGAGCTGAAGTCCTACGAAGAGGTGCTGAAGCGTCGAGCGACCGTGCCTTCCATCTGGCCCGTCGCGGGCGAGTTGACGGACGGCTTCGGAGGCCGCCGCAATCCCTTCGGCGGCTCAGGCTCAGAGTTCCACACGGGACAGGACATCTCAGCCCTCTGGGGCACGCCCGTCATGGCCGCAGCACAGGGGACAGTCGTCTTCGCTGGCTGGCAGAATGGCTACGGGCAGATTGTCATCCTTGACCACGGCAACGGGCTGACCACGCGCTACGGCCACCTCTCGGGCATAGAGGTTGAGGTGGGCCAGCAGCTTGCGCGCGGCCAGCAGCTTGGCCGCGTAGGCTCTACGGGGCGCTCCACGGGCCCGCACCTTCACTACGAAGTACGCATCAACGACGAGCCTGTCAACCCGTGCCAGTATCTTCCGCTCGGATAAAAGAAGAGAATTAACAGGGATGGACAGGATGAGCAGGATGAAGAAGAAGCAAGCTCTTCTCTTTTATCCTGTGCATCCTGTCTATCCCTGTTAAGTGCTTCCGCTCTCGTCTTTCCTTCCCTTCTTCTGTTAATATCTCGTATCCAATTCAATCTAACAAAATCAGATTCAAAGGAAGATTCATCATGAAATTCCACAGACTCTCGCGCTTTGTGAGCACGGTGTTGATAGCGCTGATGCTCACAAGCGTCGCTCCCTTGCGCGCCCTCGCAGAAGAGGGAATGTTTCTGCCCGACGCTATCGCCTCGCTTCCTTTCGACAGGATGGCCAAGCGCGGGCTCAAGCTCAAGCCAGCAGAGCTTTACGACCCGAACGGCGTCAGCATCAAGGATGCCATCGTCATAGTAGGAGGCGGGACTGGCGAGTTCGTTTCGCCCGACGGGCTTCTGCTGACCAACCACCACGTAGCCTTTGACGCGCTCGTGGCCAACTCCACGGCGAACAAAGACCTTGGCACCACTGGCTTCACCGCCAGCTCTCGCGCCGAAGAGATGCCCGCGCCTGACTACACGGTCTCAATCACGCAAAGCCTGAAGGACGTGACGACCGATGTGTTGAGCGGCGTCACGAGCGGTATGTCTCCGACCGAGCGCAGCCGCGCGATTCAGACGAAGACACGGGCTATGGAGGCCGAAGGGACGAATCCATCGGAAGGCTTGCGCCGCCGCGTGCTCGCCATGAACGAAGGGCTCTCCTATTACCAGTTCGACTATCTTGTGCTGCGCGACGTTCGCATAGCTTACGCTCCGCCAAAAGCCATAGGCTTCTTCGGAGGCGACGACGACAACTTCGAGTGGCCGCGCCACTGCGGCGACTTTACCTTCATGCGCGCCTACGTCGGGCCGGACGGAAAGCCCGCGGACTATTCGCCCAACAACGTGCCTTACAAGCCTAAGAAGTTCCTGCCGCTCTCTATGGCGGGCGTGAAGGACGGCGACTTCACCATGGTCATGGGCTATCCCGGCTCCACGCGCCGCTACCGCGAGAGCTACTCGGTCGCCTACAACCAGGACACAGTGCTTCCCTTCCTCGTAGACGTTTACAGGAATCAGATTGAGGCCATGCAGAACGCGGGCAAGTATAACGCGGCGCTTCGCGTCAAGCTGCAAGGCCCCATCTTCGATTTGAGCAACGCTCTCAAAAATTTCGAAGGCAGCGTGCTTGCCATGCGCCGCGCCGGAATCGTCGAGAAGAAGCGGGCCGAAGAAGCTGCCTTTAAGACATGGATAGGTCAAGACCCGCAGCGAGAGGCCAAGTACGGTCAGGTCTTGCCGGAGCTTGATAAAGCCTATCAGGAGCTGACCTCCACGGCGCAGCGAGACCTTCTGGTTCAACAGCTGTTCTCGGCCAGCGACCTGCTCGGCATGGTCTACCTGGCCCAGCAGTTCGCCGCAGACAAGGAGAAGCCTGAGACGGAGCGCAACCCGCTCTTCAGTGCTGCGGCCATACAGCGTGCAAGAGGACGCATCGCGCCTACCTTCGCCGCGCGCAACGCAGGCGTCGAGCGCGAGATGCTGCTCTACATGCTGCGCCGTGCGGCCGAGCTTCCCGCAGGGCAGAAGATAGAGTTCCTGGAAAGACGCTTCGGCAGTCTTCAGGGTGACGCGCGCCTTCGCGCCGAAGAGGAGTTCGCATCCAACATCGTTGACAGCAAACGTTTCTCTACCGCCGAGGCAGTGTCGGGACTCTTCGACGTTCCCATGTCGGATATACGCGGGATAAAAGAGCCGCTCGTCGAGCTGGCGTTTGAGATTGGCTCCGCGGTGCAGAAGATTCAGGTACAGCAGCAGAGCTTTAACGTGCTGGTGGGACGCCTGCGCCCGCTGCTCATAGAAGGCATGAGCGCCATGCATAACGTGAAGCCTTACCCGGACGCCAACCGCACCCTGCGCTTCACCTACGGCGAGGTCAAAGGCTACGTTCCGCGCGAGGCCATCTCTTACTCTCCTTTCACGACTCTGGCCGGAGTGGTGGAGAAGGATACGGGGCGCGAGCCCTTTAACGTTCCCGCAAAGCTGAAGCAGCTTTACAGGGCTAAGGATTTCGGCCAGTACGGCGTGGGCGGAGATGTCCCCGTAGATTTTCTTTCGACCAACGACATCATAGGCGGCAACTCCGGCAGCCCAATCCTGAACGGGCGTGGCGAACAGGTCGGCATAGTCTTCGACGGCAACTACGAGGGGCTCGGCAACGACTTCTTCTACAACGAAGCGAAGGGACGCACCATCTCCGTGGACATACGCTACGTGCTCTTTGTGACGGACAAGTTCGGCGGCGCTGGCTGGATTCTTCAGGAACTGGACATACGCAAGCGCTAAGAGTAAAGCCAGGTCAGTACCGCCTGCGCAAGCCGGGCGTGTATTAGTTAAACTGGAGACCCGCCCGGCTTGCGCAGGCGGTACTGACCTGTTTAGGACACGTTAGCTGTAAAACTTGCAAGGGGGCTTAAGTCAACAAAAATCTGTTTTTTGCGATTTTTTCGCTTGACAGAGCAAAAGGCTATCGCTTAGTATGCGCAGTCGTTTCGAGTGCAGGGCACACCCAAAATATCCGCCCACGCATCATCGATTTGCAAGCTTTACAGCAATGTGTTTTGTTTTGTCCCCGCTAGTCTGTGTCTGATTCGACATGCGCGTTCACTTTTATAGCTGAACGGCGCGCGTCACCCATCAGCCGCAGGCTTTTTTGTTTGTGTGTTTGTGGAGCGCTCCCATTTCAAGAAGCGCATCCGGCTCACAAGTGTTCACCTCGTCGGCAGCGGTGGAAGACTCTCTCGCTAGGGCTTTCCGCCTCTCCGGTTTTACCGAATCATTAGGAGGATTCGTCTGCTATGTCTAGAATTACCGGTAAGGTCAAGTGGTTTAATAACTCGAAGGGCTACGGCTTCATTGAGCAGCCCGGCTCTTCGGACATCTTCGTTCACTACAGCGCCATCCAGGGCGACGGCTTCAAGACTCTCGAAGAGGGTCAGACGGTCGAGTTCGAAGTGACGCAAGGCCCCAAAGGCCCCCAGGCCGAAAAAGTGATAAAGATGTAAGTCAGGCTTTTTGAAGAAAGCCACTCGGCTTCCGGTCTTGGAGCCCGGAAAGCGCTAACATTAAGTCCCAAGTTCCAAGTCCCAAATCTCAAGTCAAAGACTTTCATCTTTTGACTTGAGATTTGGGACTTGGAACTTGGGACTTAGTCGTTATCGGCCTTGGCCTTGAAGTTGACGCGACCGCCCTCAACGTCCACGGAGAACTTCACGCGGTCGCAGTTCAGACGCTCCTTCAGGGAATCCGTCTTGGAAGCTATCAGGTGATGAAAGCGCGGGAAGGAGAGGTCGTCCACGGGCTCGTTGCACCTGCGCTTGGCTTCCACGAGCGCGTCGTAAAGCTCGCGCACGCTCTGCACGTCCGAGTGCGCGTCCGAGCATGTGACGGTGGAGCGGAACTCTTCCCCCTTGTGCTCTTCGTGCTGCTGTGCGCGTGCCTGCGAGAGCGGGTCTCGTCCCTCTTCGCGCCCCTGCATGGTGCGCCGCCAGAGGTCTCTGAAGGCGGTGTAACGCGCCGTCAGCGTGTTTAGGCGGAAGCGGTTCGCGTAGGTCAGCGTGCGGTCGTCGGCCAGCCGCTTGAAGACCGCCTCGACGCGGTTCTTGGTGTCGTAGGGCGGACGCTTGGCCGCGCCGTTGAAGTAGATGTCGAACTCTATCTTGAGCTTTCTGATGTCCTCTTCAAGGCGGGTCAGCTGTTCCTCTACGGTCGGCTCTTCGTCGAAGGCAAAGCCCTGCTTGTTTCTCTGTTTGCGCTGCTCTTTGGCGCGGGCCCACCTGTTTTCGCGGATTGGCACTGTGGATGTATCTCCTATTCTGAAGGGCGCGCGTTGGAGGGGGGCTGAGTGAGCGGCGCGAACCCTCTACAATCGAATCTAGCCGTTTTGAATCCACGGTGTCAACCATTCTTTTATGCTATTTTTGTAGGAGCTCGAAACGGCCCGGTTAAGGGATGAAGGCTGAAGTCGATGGCGGATGAGACGAGAAACATGAGTGCTTTGCGGGCGCTTCCATCGGTTGACGCGCTGCTTCGCACGCCCGAGGCGCGCCTGCTTGCGGAGCAGGTCGGCGCGGAGCGGCTGACTATTCTGGCGCGAGAGGTGACGAATGAGCTGCGCTCTCAGCTTCAGGCAGAGGCGCAGGACGCGGCATCCGGTAACGGCAGCCGCACGCGCGAAGCGCTCGTAGCGGAGGCCGTCAGGCGGCTTGAGCTTGCGTGCGAGATGGACGCGAGGGCGTCCCTGCGACGCGTCATCAACGCCACAGGCGTCATACTGCACACCAATCTGGGGCGTGCGCCGCTCTCGGAAGCCGCGCGCCGTGCGGTTGCGTATGAGGCCGCGCGATACTGCACGCTTGAGTACGATTTGGAGGCTGGCTCGCGCGGGCGCAGGGGCGCGCAGGTCGAGCGTCTTCTAGCAGAGCTGACGGGAGCCGAAAGTGCGCTCGTAGTGAACAACTGCGCGGCGGCTGCGCTCCTTGTGCTGACGGCTCTCTCGAAGGGCGGGACAGCGATAGTCTCGCGCGGCGAGTTGGTGGAGATAGGCGGAGACTTTCGCGTGCCAGACGTGATGGCAGAGTCCGGCACGCGCCTTGTGGAAGTCGGCACGACGAATCGTACTAAGCTTGCAGACTACGAGCGCGCGATTGACGCGGACACGCGGCTGCTGATGCGCGTGCATACCTCGAACTACCGCATAGTCGGCTTTACCTCCACGCCATCTTTAAGCGAGTTGGCGCGGCTGGCACACGATGCGGGCCTTCCGCTCTACGAAGACGCGGGCTCTGGCGCGCTCCTTGACCTCGGCGGCTACGGTCTTGAAGGCGAGCCCGTGATAGGTGAGTCCATACGCTCGGGCGCTGATGTGGTTACCTTCAGCGGCGACAAGCTACTGGGGGGCGCGCAGGCCGGAATCGTAGTAGGGCGCGAGGAGATTATAGAAAGGCTCCGCAGGCACCCGCTCTACAGGGCCCTGCGCGCGGACAAGCTGGCTCTCGCGGCCTTACAGGCGACGCTTGAAATCTATCGTCGCGGCGCTCATCTCAGGGAGATTCCCGTGCTCAGGGCCCTATCGCTCTCGCCTGAAGAGCTTGCGACGCGCGCCCGCAGCTTCGTCTCAAGATTGAGCGAGCAGCGAAGGGGCGCATCCCTGCGCTTTGAGGTAATCGAGGGAGAATCGGCCATTGGCGGGGGCGCAGCGCCGACCGCTCGACTCGGCACCTCTCTCATAGCTCTCAGCCACGACTCGCTCGCGCCCGACGCGCTCGGACAATTGCTTCGTCGCAACAATCCGCCGGTCGTCGCGCGCATAGCCGAAGACAGGCTGCTCTTAGACCTTCGCACCGTGGCCGAAGACGAGGAAGCCGAATTGTTGAATGCCCTTGTCTCTCTGACTGCCGCTTAGCGCAAGGCCAGCCCAAGTTTCCTCTTGCGCAGGGAGGCGTCTCTCAGTGTATAATCCTTTTAGCTCGTTAAGCGCGAAAAGCTTAACGGGTCTTGCCTTGATAAGCGAGAAAGTCCTTCCGCTCGATTCTTCAAACATTCATAGAATACTTAACCTGCCTTGAGAAACAGAACTTTTTTAAGAAAATCGCTTTTTGCCACGCTTCTGCTGTCGCTCTGCGCCGGGGCGGCCGCCTGGATTTTGTGGGCTTCGGGCGCGCTCGCCTCCGTCGAGGCGCTCTTTGTGCGCGGTGAAGCGGCTCAACCGCAAAGCTGGATAACGACGCTGCTGATTCTATCGGCGGGCCTTGTGAGCGGCCTGATTGTAGAGCGAGTCGGGGCTCGCCGCGCCGTCGTCTACACTGGCGGAGGACTTCTGCTGCTCTGCGCGGCCAGCTTCTTTGCCTCTGCGTTTTTCCGGCTCGACATAGCATTTGCGCCCATCGCCATATCGGCTTCGCTAGCGGGGCTCGCGGTTCAGATTAAGCGGCTGCGGGCGACGGACGCGCTCTTGACTCGCTCCATCATGGATGCCGCTTCGGAGGTCAGCCAGTTGGAAGGAGCGGAGGCGGGCGCAAGGTTGATGAGCGGCCTGAAGCTGCTGGAAGCCGTGCTGCCTCTGGAAGAGGCGATTATCTTTCACAGGGACGAGAGCGGGCGGCTCGCTCCGGCGGCGCGCACGCGCGGGCGGGCGGCGGGCGCTCCTGTGCAGGCAGACCGCAACTCTACCTGGCGCGAAGGCATAAAATTGTGCGAGCGCGCGGCCGCGAGCGGCGAGATTCAGACGGCGACAAAGGAGGCGGAAGGCAGTCAGGCTTACGCGGCGAGCGTTGCCGTCCCGCTCTGTCATGAAGGAAGAGCCGTCGGCGCGCTCCTGCTTCGCCTGCGCGAAGCTTTTGACGAGAGCGACCGGCCGCTTCTAGGCGCAGTCGGCGCGCAGCTTGCCCGCAGCTTCCAACGCGACGAGGCGCGCAGGCAGATGCAGGGCCGCGACCTTGAAACCTTTCTCTCACAGCGCGAAGCCTTGCGACGACTCGAAGCCTTCCGCGTCGTGAGCGGTCTTTTGACCGAGCAGCGTTTCGGCGCGGAAGTCCTCTCGGAAAGCTCCGACGGGCAGGCCGTCGCATATCTTGACGGCACGCTCGCGTATCTTAATCCGCCCATGATTGAGGCTGCGGGGCTCGAAGAAGACGAAGCGGGGCGGCTTGACCTCTTCGCGCTTCTTGATTGTTTCCGCACGGGCGTCTTTGACGAGCCGACGATAGCCGTGCGCCGTGTGCTTCAGACCGGCAACGCCTACGAGCGAGAGCTTTATTACCCGGACAGCAATCAGACGCTGCTGGTTCGCATAGCGCTCTGCTTCGCGCGACGAGCCGACGCCGGGGAATCTCAGGCAGAGCCCGTCTGTCTGGCCGTCACCGTGCGCGACGTGTCGCGCGTGAAGGAGCTTAACAAGCTCAAGAGCGACATGATTTCGCTGATGTCGCACGAGCTTCGCACGCCTATTACTTCCATCAACGGCTTCGCGGAGATTCTGGCTATGGACGAGTCTATCCCGGAGGAGTCGCGCGAGTTCCTGAGCATTATCGTCAGCGAATCTCAGAGACTCTCGCGCATGATAGACACGTTCCTCTCCGTGGCTAAGCTTGAGGGTGCGGACAAGCAGGAGGTCTTGAAGATTCCGCTCAAGCTGGACGACGTGGTCGGCGATATGGTCACGAATCTTCAGCCCGTCGCAAAGAAGAAGCGCATACGGCTGGTGCAGCTGGCAGCGGAGAGGCTGCCGCCTGTGGCCGCAGACAAGAGCCTGATTACCAGATGCGTCGCGCACCTGATTGATAACGCCATCAAGTACAGCCCCGAGAAGACCACCGTTTCCGTCTCGACCATGCTTGAGGCGGACGCCGTGCGCGTGATGGTGGAAGACAGGGGCTACGGCATCCCGCCCGAATCTATAGACCGCGTCTGGGAGAAGTTCTACCGCGTGGCGCGCGACGGGCAGGAGAAAGATGCCGAGACCACTGGCCTCGGATTATCCTTCGTCCGCGAAGTAGTTGAGCAGCACGGCGGCACCGTCGCACTCGAATCCGAAGTCGGTCGCGGCTCGAAATTCAGCTTCACATTGCCCAGACTGTAGGCTGTTTTCCTCACCGCCGCACATGTTTTTCAGACTCCCACGCCTGTTTTTCTCGTCGCCGCGCATGTTTTTGGCGTTGCCTCACGTGTTTTTCGCAAAACCACGCATGTTTTCCTGACCGCCACGCATGTTTTTCGCAAAACCTCGGCTGTTTTTCTCATCGCCGCACCTGTTTTTCGCAAAACCTCGCGTGTTTTTGGCAAAACTGCGCGTGTTTTTCTGATTACCGCGCGCGTTTTTACTCAGGCCAGTTTGGAAGAGCAGGTCAGTACCGCCTGCGATAGCGGGCGGGTCTCAAGCCTAAGTAAAACCCGCCCGCTACCGCAGGCGGTACTGACCTGTATTACTACTCCCTGCGCTTTTCTAGCGCTTCCACAATTTTTGCGAAGGCACCCGCATGGCGCGGTTGAATTTGCTGGAAGAGTTTTCCCAGGCTATCGTGGCGGTAAGCTCCACCAGAGCGTCTTCGTCGTAAACTTCCCTGAGGCGCGCGAACAATTCGTCCGTCACGTCGCGGCCGGTAATGGTCATGGCGTCGGCGTACTCAAGCGCCAGCCGCTCTTCGTCCGTAAAGAGCGTGCTCGCGCTGTAATCGGCAAGCGCTAGAAGCTTCTCTTCAGGTATCCCAAGGTAGCTGCCCACGGCAGCGTTTATGTCCTGTCAAAACTCGCAGCCGTTCAGATAAGCCACGCGGCGATTGATGAGCGCTACTAAGCGCGGGTCAATCAGCCCTGAAGAGTCGAGGCCCGTCCACATGGCGCGCACGCCGCGAAAGATTGTGGGCCGCCGCGCGTAGACGAGATGGTTCAGGAGCGGCGCGCCCCAACGCTCCGTTTGCGCTTCAAAGACCTTTCGTATGGAGCTTTCGACTTCCGAAGGATTCACATCTTTGACTCTGGCCATAGCGGTCTCTCCTTCACTTCTACACTTTATTGATTGTCCCGCGACAACGCGGAGCGCCGCAGAAGCAGCGCTTCGTGTCCGGGTGCAGCGTGTACTCGTAATCAATCGTAATCTCTTCGCCGGGCCGTATGTCGCGCAGGGCGTAAAATTGTATGTGGCCGTAGAGGATTTTCATGAAGCCGTTGGGCTGGCACGAGTGGTTGATGTAGTGCGTGCCGTTTCCGCCACGGCTCCCGTCCAGACTCCAGCGGGAATTGACGGCGCAGATTCTAAGCACGCGACGCTTGCGTGCGCGCCTGGTCGCTTCCGCGTCCGTAATCTTCTCGCCCGTGTACTCGGCAATCAGCTTGCCCTTCGCAAAGCTTTTGGTGGCAAAGCAGCCTTTGCCGTTGATTGCGGATTTCCCTATGGCAAGGCCCGGCGCGAGCTTCAGTCTCATACAGGCATTCGTCCCCGTGCGGCTCAGGTTCTCACTTAAAGCGAAACGGCCGCCCGTATCTTAATCCAGAGAAGCGGGCGGCCAGCAAGTTTTCAGGTGCGATTCAAAAGAGCGCTTCTACTTGAGGCGGAAGCTGCGCGCGATGATGTCGGTCTGGTTGCGTATGCGCGCCAGCCTGTCGCGCAGCGCCGTGAAGCGCAGAACGTAGATAGTGCGGTTGTCAGCCTGCAAGTAGTATATGCGCCCGGCCATAGGTTTCCCGGCGTGCGTGTACTCGTAGTTGAAGGCGACGCCGTTCATGCGCCCGCTAAAGGGCTCCTCTTTGCCTTCTATGAAGCCGGGCAGGAAGCGAAGCTTCTGCTCGCTCTCGCGCTGCGACAGGTTGTGAGGCAATACGCCCGCGTCCACCACCTCTTTGCGAATCTGTAGATAACCGTCCGTGCGGTCGCCGTAGACGAATCCGACGAGCGAATTGTCCGGGCCCGGTCTGTCGTTGAGACGCCATGCAGAGGACGGAAGCTCAAGCGTGTAATCCACGTTGGCATCCGTGAAGGTCTCCGTCTGCGCGTGCGCGACTAAAGAAGAGACGATTATCAGAAGAGCACAGGCAAGCGTGATGCTCAATTTTCGCATAAACTTTTAACTGCTCCTTGTCGGTAACTTGCGGCCCGGTCAAATGGGTTTGTGAGTCTGTTCAGAAAGCTATAGCTCCCACCAGCTTGGTCAGATGCCTCTCTTTCCCGGCCGAGTTGTCCCTCTTTGCTCTACTGCGCGGCCTTTTCTATGGCTTCACGCTGCGCCAACAGCAGGCGCTCTATGCCGCGCGAGGCGAGGCCGAGCAGGTTGTCCATCTCGTCGCGAGTGAAGGGCGAGCCTTCGGCCGTGCCCTGCACCTCTATGAAGCGCCCGTCGCCCGTGCAGACGACGTTCATGTCCACTTCGGCGCGAGAGTCTTCGTCATATTTTAAATCCAGCAGCGCGGTGCCCGCGACTATGCCTACGCTGACGGCCGCAAGCTCGCCCGTGACAGGACTCTTCTCAATCCTCTTGTGGCGCTGAAGGCGTCGCACGGCCAGTGCATAAGCCACGTAGGCTCCCGTGATGGCTGCCGTGCGCGTGCCGCCGTCCGCCTGTAGCACGTCGCAGTCAATCGTGATGCTGCGCTCTCCCAGAAGCGTCAGGTCTGCGACGGCGCGAAGGCTCCGTCCAATCAGTCGCTGAATCTCGTGTGTGCGGCCAGAAGGCCCGCCGCGCCCCGTCTCTCTTTGCGTGCGGGAGAGAGTGGCGCGCGGCAGCATGGCATATTCGGCAGTCACCCAGCCCTGCCCCTTGTTACGCAGGAAAGGCGGCAGGCGGTCTTCGACGCTCGCCGTGCAGACCACGCGTGTCTGGCCCATCTCAATCAGGGCCGAGCCTTCCGCGTAAGGCATGAAATCGGGCGTGATGCGAACCGGGCGCAGCTCGTCGGGTGCGCGCCCGTCAGTGCGTGCGAAGCTCATCGTGTCCCCAAACCTCCACGGCCTCCAGACGAGAAGGCGCGCTCCCCAGGAATCTTTCGGCCACGCGGCTGAAACGCGCCGCAGCATCCGTCACATAAAAGTGGTCAAGGTCGTCGCACAGGTGT
The DNA here is from genome assembly GCA_035276685.1 of Pyrinomonadaceae bacterium. Taxonomy (GTDB): domain Bacteria; phylum Acidobacteriota; class Blastocatellia; order Pyrinomonadales; family Pyrinomonadaceae; genus JACVRN01. The sequence continues at coordinate 21,308 of DATELK010000051.1, forward strand.
CTCTCCGCGAGGCTTCCCGTCTTGGCCTTGCGACGCAAGCCTTCGTCCTTCAACAGCCGCTCGACATCCAGAGCCGCCGCCTCGCCCGAATCAATCAGAGAGACTTCTCTCCCGACCGTCTCCTGAATCACGCCTCGCAGGATAGGGTAATGCGTGCAGCCCAGAACGAGCGTGTCCACGCCCTCCTCTTTTATCTCTCTAAGATAATCGGCGGCCACCATCTGCGCGACTTCCGTACCGGCCCAACCCTCTTCGGCCAGAGAGACAAAGAGCGGGCAGGCTCGCGTAATCACGGAAGCCTCGGGGTCAAGGCGCGAGATGGCCGAAGCATAAGCGCCGCTCTGCACGGTAGCTTCCGTAGCGATGACGCCGATTCTTCTCTTCAAAGATTTCACACCGGAAGCTTCGACAGCAGCCTGCGCGCCGGGCTCTATCACGCCTAGCACCGGCACGCGCACCGCGTCGCGTATCGCGGGCAGAGCCAGAGCCGACGCAGTGTTACAGGCCACGACCAGCACCTTTATGCCGTGCGCCTCAAGGAAGCGCGCGTTCTCTATGGCGTAGCGCTCGACGGTGGCGAGCGAGCGCGTCCCGTAAGGCACGCGCGCAGTGTCGCCCAGGTAGACGAAACGCTCATCCGGCAGACGCTCGTGCAGCGCACGATAGACGGTCAGGCCGCCTACGCCGCTATCAAAGATGCCAATGGGAAGGTCTTGCTTCAACGGATTTAGGGCCGAGGATATGAGATGAAAAAGCAAAGCGAAGTATCGCAGGAAATCGCCGGACTGTAAAACAGGCAGGTCAGCACCATCTACATTTCACTGCAATTGCTTTAAGAGCGGCTTCAATTCATGGAAGCTCAGCCCGTAGGGTCTCAGAGGATACTGGCGCAGGCCGTCAATCGCCGTCCACGTCGAATGATAATAAGCGTAAATATCCTCCTTGGGGCTAGCGTGGCCCCAGCTGCCGTCCGCGTTCTGACTTGAAAGCAGGTAATCTATGCCCCTACGTATCAGAGGATGAGTCTCCTTCAACCCGAACGCCTGTAGAGAGTCTGTGATTTCACCAAGCATCTCCGGGTCTTCCATCGCTATGGCATCCTCCACGGAGGCTTTGAGAAACTCGAACTCCTGCGGCAGCCACTGGGGCCTGAGCCTGTAGACGCTGTAGTCATTCAGCGTGTAGACGATGTGCGTCACCGCATAAACAGAGTCGTAGAAGTCTTCGTTCTCGTCATCCTCGCGCCCGCGATACGGATGCAGGACGGGAAGCCACTTGAGCACGTCCCAGTAGCTGGCCCCTAACGAGACGCCTAGCTTCGCCGCCGTGTAAGTCATCATCAGCCCTTCGTACCAGACGCGATAACGGCTCGCCATCAGCAGACGCTTTCTGCATTGGCGGCACATCTTTCTCCCACGCTCGTTCCAGTAACCGCACTCGCATTGCTCCGGCACGTCCACAGGCGGAGGCTCATCCATCGGGTCGAAAGACAAAAAGTCGTATGCCTCGAACGAGCTGGCGGCGCGTCGTATCTCTTCTTTAAGGGATTCATCTGCTAAGCCGAAGCCTTCGGCCGAGAGCGTGCCGTGCATGAAGAAGAGTATGGTCGAAACGTCTGCATCGTCTGGCACAGAGCGGAAGTCGGAGCGCCACGCACGCGCGCGTTCCAGCCCCATGCGGCGCGACATGCGACAAAGTTCCGGGTCTTTGGAGGTGGCGGCGGTAAAGTAGAAGCAGGAGAGCAGGTCGCTCCCGTACTCGGAAAAAATTTCCGGGTCGCGGGACAATTCGTAGATTAAGCGCAAGCCGCGAGTGATGGCGCGTTTTCGCTCCGCGAGCCTCATGTTCATAGGTAGCGCGCTCCGGGCTGAGAGGTCAAAAGCGTCGGCTAATCTTCTGTCAGAATCCGTTAATAGACAAGCATGAAAAGCGACAAAGGCAGAACCCCATTGAGAAGTTCTGCCTTTGTCGTTTGAATGGAGGCGCAGGGAATTGAACCCTGATCCAAAAGCCGACCACGCCGGAATCTACATGCTTAGCCGCTTCTCTTTTTTTTAGTTTCGCTCGCGGCAGAGTAAGTGAAGCGACGAAGACCTCTTGCCGAAAGCTAGTCCGACTTTGTTTCTCGCCCGCTCCCGCGAACAGTCGGAGCAGGCCAGCTCATCTAAGTGACATCTCACTCCGCGCGCATGAGCAACTTGCGGCGAGACGCTCGGTGCTTAATTAGGCAGCGAGAGCCAATTCGTTTGAGTTGGCAATTGTTGTTCTCTACGCTTTTTAAAGAGCTGCACAGAGAGAGCCCTGCATGCATCCAAGACGAGGTTCATGACTCCTGTCGAAGCCTGTCGCCCCCTCGAAGAAAGCCCGTGAATTATATTGGCCGCGCGGCGTTTGGTCAAAGAACTGAGAGCTAAAAGTTAAATGAGCCGCTTTTGCCAGCCGTTACTAATCCTGAGCCAAACTACTTGAAACACATCGTTTAGATGTAAAACCCCGTGCCCGAGTTGTACTAAAGAGCAGGCGTCGCCGAACTGTGGTCAGCCACGTTTTCTTTCCTCTTCCCTCTTGCGTTATAATTCGACGCTGGTGCACGTCTCCTCTAACCGACAGCTTCGGAAGCGTTGCTCTTAAAGCTCTCGCTTCTAATTTCCGTAAGAGGTCTTTCAGTTTATGGCTTCCAAAAATCCCGGCGCGTTGAAGTCGCGCCTGAATGCGCCTCCGGCCCGGCGGCGTCACTTCCTGCGCCGCTTCTGGTTGCCCGCAGTGCTTCTGTTGGCGCTGACGGCGGGCGGCTTGACGGGCGTAATTGTGGCCTACGAGCTTAACTACTCGCAGGCGGCCAACGAAGTGGCCTCGCTCGCCACCTATCGCCCGAGTGTCGTGACGCGCATCTACGCGGACGACGGCGAGACGGTGATTGGAGAGTTCGCGCTTGAGAAGAGAATCCCTCTCAAGTACGAAGAGATTCCCGCCAACGTCAAGAACGCCATCCTCGCCATAGAGGACACGCGCTTCTACGACCACGTGGGCATAGACCCCATACGCATAGCGGGCGCTGTTCTCAAGAACATCACCACGGGAAGCCGCGAAGGCGGCTCGACCCTTACGCAGCAGCTGACGAAAAACCTCTTCCTCTCGAAAGAGCAGACCCTGAAGCGAAAGGTCAACGAGTGGCTGATAGCGCTTCAGATTGAGCGCTACTACACCAAGAACCAGATAATGGAGATGTACGTCAATCACATCTTCCTGGGCGCTAACTCTTACGGTGTAGAGGCAGGGGCCGAGACCTTCTTCGGCAAGCAGGCGAAGGACTTGACGCTGGAAGAGGCTGCGCTTTTGGCAGGCATACCGAAAGCGCCGGGCCAGTATAGCCCGACCGTCAACATGCAGGCCGCCAAGGAGCGCAGAGACCTAGTGCTTGACCAGATGGCCAAGAACGGCTTCGCCTCTCAGGCAGAAGTTGACAAGGCCAAGGCCAAGCCGATTGTGCTGGCCGACACGGTCTACTATCAGGGGCAGAACCGCTCGACGGCTTTTGATTATCCCGTAGAAGAGATTCGACAGTACCTGGAAGACAAGTACACGACTCGCGTGGCCCAGGGCGGGCTCAGCGTCTACACCTCCATCAACGCGCACGCTCAGGAGAAGGCCATGGAAGTCCTGCGCGCGGGGCTTCGCGAGTACGACCGCACGCACGCAGGCTGGCGCGGCGCTTACGCCAACATAGGCAACGGCCAGCCCGTCACGCCGCAGATGCTACAGAACTTCAAGCACCCGGACTGGTACGGCAACGAGTACAAGCTGGGTGAGCATTACATGGGGCTCGTGACGAAGGTTGACACGGGTAAGGGCGAGGCGCAGGTGCGCTTCGGCGACTACGTGGCGACCGTCACGGACAAGGACATGGGCTGGTCGCGTCGCTCGGTTCGCGCGGAGATGAAGGTGGGCGACCTCTTCCACTTCGCCATCAAGAACATTGACGACAAGAATCGTCGCCTTCAGGTAGAGATGTCGCAGGTGCCGGGCGTGCAGGGAGCCATGATGACCCTGAACGCGAAGAACGGCGAGATAATCACGATGGCGGGCGGCTACGACTTCACGCTCTCGAAGTTCAACAACGCCACGCAGGCTTATAGACAGACGGGCTCGGCCTTCAAGCCCTACATCTACACGGCAGCGATTGAGTGGGGCATGACGCCCGACTCCACAGTCTCGGGCGCTCCTATCAAGATAGGCGACTGGACGCCGCACAACTACGATGGCTCTACGAGTAACGGCGACGTGCCTATGAAAATCGCGCTCGCCAAATCCCTTAACATACCGGCGGTTCACCTGCTGCAAACCGTGGGCATACAAACGGGGGCGCAGATGGTCAGGCGCTTCGGCATCACGGTTCCGATGGCTCCCTATCTGCCGTCGGCACTGGGCGCGACGGAAGTCCCTTTGAACCAGATGGTCTCGGCCTACTCAGCCTTTCCTAACAAGGGAGTGAGGGTTGACCCGCACATGATTCGCAGGGTGCTTGACCGCGACGGCAACGTCCTTGAAGAGTGGGAGAAGACGACCTACAAGGTGACGAGCGAGTACGTGGCGCTGACTATGGTCTCCATGATGCGCGGCGTCATAGAGGCGGGAACTGCGACGGGCGCTCGCGTGCTTGGCGTGCCGCAGGCGGGCAAGACCGGCACGGTCAACGACCACACGGACGTCTGGTTCCTGGGCTACACGCCGAGCTACGTGACGGGCGTGTGGATGGGCTATCCGGGCAGGAAGAAGCCGCTCGGCAACGACATGACGGGCGGGCACGGCGCGCTCCCCTTCTACGTCGCCTTCATGAAGGACTTCCTCAAGGACAAGGAGAAGGAGGACTTTCCGAAGCCGCCCTCGATTCCCGAAGACATGAAGGAGTTGAACAAGCAGCGCAAGAACGAGATGAGCGAGGATAAGCTGGCCGCTGCCATGGCCCGCGCCAGCGCCAAGCGCGACAGCGGCGACGCCAACGCCAACGCCAACACGGAGCCCAAGCTGGAACAGGTCACGCTGCCGCCCGCGCCCAAGACGGACGACTCTTCATCAGGCGGGGCTGCCAAGCCCGCCGCAGACACTACGCCTAAGAAGACTGAGCCGCCTCCGCCGCGCACGGAGACTCCGACCACTCCCTCCGCTTCAAGGCCCAGAGAAGTAGAGCCCAAGAAGAAGGGCAAGAAGGGCTCGGACGAACCTTAAGAAGCAATTAACAGGGATGGACAGGATAGACAGGATAAAGAAAAACTATTGCTTCTTCTTTATCCTGTCTATCCTGTCCACCCCTGTTTGAATCTGCTTTGAATATTCCTAGAACAATTTATCCAGATAGAAGGGGAGCATCTTTCTCCACCAGGGCCAGTCGTGGTTCACGTCGTGTCCCCACATCTCAAGATGATGCGGGATTCCCTTCTCAGTCAGGATTCCTGAGAGCTGGCGCGAGCGCTCAGGGTCTTCATACGCGCCCTGCCCTGTGGTTATGATTATGCCCTTCGCCTGTCTCAGTCTGGGCAGGTGATAATCGTCGTTCAGGTTCTTCAGGTAGCTCGCGGGATTATTGAAATAGACGTTGTCGTCTGAATATCCCTTCAGGTAAGAGCGTATGTCGTAGCTGCCTGACATGGCTATGACACCGCGAAAGAGGTCTGGATGGCGGAAGTAGGCGTTGGCCGAAAGAAAGGCTCCGAGGCTCGCGCCCGTCGTCACAGGCCCTTCCACTTCTCCCGTCTCCTGCCTTATAAGCGGCAGCACCTCTTCCGTGATGTAGCGGTCAAAGCGCGTCAGCAGCTCCGCCTTCCACTGCGGCGACGCCTGCTCGTTCAAGAGACTGTGGCGGTTGACGCTGTTGATGGAATAGGCGCGCACGCGCCCCGCTTCTATCAACGGCTGTATGGCATCAATCAGGTGAAATCTTTCGTACTCCAGATAATCTGCGGCGGCTGTGGGAAACATCAAAAGCGGGCGGCCCGCGTGACCGTAGGCCACAATCGGCATCTCCATCCCAAGATTATGGCTGTACCAGGCAGACGTTCGACGCTCCATCCTCTTTACACTCTCCGGCAGGCAAGGCCCGGCCTAAGCAAAAAGGCGGGCCCGTAAGATAAAAGAGCTTAACTGCTTCCGACTACGGCTTTATAAGCTGCAAACAGTCTGCAAATAATCTCTCACATTCAGCCGCGACGCAAGCCGCCAAAGTGTGCCGCGCCGCCTCTCCCTGCTCAAGCCCCCTCCGCTTGACCTCTCTGCCACCGTCTGCTATAAAAACTGCATCGCGCCCGTGACCGAAAGGCTTCCGCCTTAAGGCCTCACGGGCGCGTCTTCCGCAGTAGCTCAATGGCAGAGCATTCGGCTGTAATGATTGATTGCAGCTTCCACAGGTGACTGTGGTTGAAAAACCGGGCGAATTCAGGGAAGCCTTCGCTGGCGACAGTTAGCATGGTAATCCTGAGCGAAGCTTGCCGAAGGGTCAAAGAGTAGGCAAGAACGTGCAGAGACTAGGGATTGAGGAGACCTGACCAATAAAATCCCACTAGCACCCGGCAACTTTTTCGCACCTAGAGAAAGTTGATGAGATAGTCCGCCCCTATGTGAAAACATAGGAACATGCGTAACCGAAGGGTTGTAGGTTCGAGTCCTACCTGCGGAGAATCCTTTAAAGCCCTAAGCTCTTAAGTTTTAAGAGCTTAGGGCTTTAACTTTGATAGTTTGAGTCCTAAGTACGGAGTTAAATTTAGGGATGAGGGTGCTTCAAATCACACGGTATTCCCATATTTATTGGGCTTTTTACTCCCGTCGGTTTGTACTGTTAGCATTTAGTTTGGAGCTTTTGAGGTACCTTTCATGGAAGCCAAAATCCCCGCTACAACAACAAGCTATAGGTGAAGGTGTGTGCAGTCTTACATGTAATACTAGTATGCCTGCGAAATCTTCGCTGTGCCTCTGCCGCAAGCATAAATGCTCATCTGTCGCGCTATTCTTAATTTTATTTGTCGCTCTGCGCATTAGAGAGTGCTTTCTATAGCAAGCCTTTTACTTTCCATGTAGTATTCTAGAGATGAAGCAGGTCTGGCCCAATAGCCCAGTTACCTATCAAAGTATTACTCACCAACCTCTTAACCAAACGATTCTCATTTCTTTTGGTTGAAAACTCATATCAAACTATATCTATCTGACGTAAAACTATTGACTCTCGCTGTTTCAATATGTATGTGAGGAGCATTCGATGGAACTACTGCAGCCGACCGACGCGGCCAAGCTGGCCTGGCGAGTTATCTGGCACTCAAGCGCTGGATTTACTCAGGCAAAATCAAGTCTACCAAAACCGCTGGTGGTCATCACCGCATCGCTCGCAGCGAGATTGAACGGCTGACCGGCAATAAGAGTAAAGCTTTAAAGCAGAAGAAGCCTGTAGGTCTGGATGCCATCAGCGGGCGGAACAAGCTCTTAGGAAAAGTTAAAGAGGTTCGTTACGCGGAGTTCCTTGTACAGGTCACGATTGACGTGGGCGGACAGGAAATCACGTCCATCATCACCAGTGATGCTGCACATGCTCTCGGGCTGAAAACGGGAGTCTCCGTCTACGCACTGATAAAGGCGACGGAGGTGATGGTTATCAGAAGATAGGTTATCACGCTGACGCCTCTCAGAATTGAAAAGGAACACGCATGACGGGCCGTTTATTCAGAGCGACATGTATCTCTTCCTTCTTAGTTTCGATTCTAATCTTCCCACCTTACAGCCGTATCTATGTAGTCTGCCCTCAGGCCGGAGAAGCCGTCTTAACCGGCGAGGTGCATGACCAAACGGTAGCAGCCGTCGAACAGGCGCAGCTCCTTCTCACCGAGAGCGCTACCGGCAAGTCCCCACTTCAACGACAGGCGATAGTGGCGTCTATACGTTCACTAATCTTAAACCGAGTCTTTACACCATCGCCGTTGAAACTACAGGCTTTAAGCGGATAGTGAGTGAAGGCATACGGCTTGTCACGGGAGAGAGGGTGCGCGTTGATGTGGTGCGTGAGCCCGGCACAGTAAGTGAAAGCGTTATTGTAAACGGCGATACAGCGCTCCTATTCCGCCCAACTATTGACATAAGCGCTCACATGTAATAGAGATACGTTTCTCACTAAGCCGCAAAGGTATTGTCGCTGTCATCGGCACCGCTTTTACCCTGAATAGCCTTAGCCTCTGCGCAAGCGTTGAGAAATAGACCAGCACCTCTAACATGTAAGAGACAAACTCAGAAAGGGGCGCGGGCCGACAGGATATATCCCAAAAGCAGGCTGTGCCTGATATAGCCTCTGAATAGAACCGTGGGAAACATAAGTGAAAAGCTCCAAGTCTACGCCGACGCCCTGGCGGCTGCCTTGAAGGATATTCCGCACCCTGGCGATGATTTCGAAGTTCGCTTAAGACGGGTTCTAATTGCACGCGACGACGTGGCGCTGGCCATCGCAGCCGAGAACAAACTTAATCAATCGCTCAGCGTAGATGAGTTAAAGCAACTCACAGACCTCGATAGACGATTGAAGGCTCAGGCAAAGCCGATTACCCTGGCGGTCGGTCGGAGTAAATTGCAGGACTGGCGTGAAGCGCTCGGAGCACAGCAGGATGTTTGGTGGTGGTCGCTCCCAGATAGAGTCCCGGAGAAGAGGTCTATTCCTCGGACTCTTTTGAACTATATCTTATGGATACTAATAGCTATCGCCCTCAGTTTTATTCTTGAAATCGTCAGGCGGTTTCTTAACGCCGGTACTGATCTGCCCAGCACAATCCTGCAAGGTCTGCTGGCTCTGCTAGCCACCGGCACGCTCGTGCAAGGCGCAAAGCAATTTATTGATAGGGCTTTCGCAAGTGGGGACGGACGAAAGCCCTATCTTAATCAGCGTATCTTGATAGCTGCGGTCATTATGTTAGTGGCCATAGCCCTCTTTATGGAGTGGGCGAGGCCGAAAGTAGCGCGCATTTACAATGACGAGGGAGCAGAGCTATATGAGAAGAAGCTGTTGACCGCTGCGCTCCAGAGGTATCAGAGAGCGATTAGCCTAGAGCCAGCTTACGCGCAAGCCCATTTCAACATGGGTAACTCTTATGAGGACGTACTCAACTACGATAAGGCTATCTCGGAGTACGAGCTGGCTATCATGGCAGACCAGGATTTTTATCGCCCCTATAATAATCTGGCCCGTCTATACATCCTACAACGCAACGACCCTTTGAAAGCCTTACAGCTTGTTGATACGGCGCTTAAGCTGAAGATTGACCCGCAGGATGATGAGAAGGATGTCAAATACAGACTTTACAAGAATCGCGGCTGGGCGAACCTTAGTCTCAAGAATTATCAGCAAGCAAAAGTCGATTTAGAACATGCGCTTGAGTTTGTCAGCAATGGGCCGGACGCCAACTGTTTGCTGGCACAAGTATTGACGGCCCAGAAAGACACAGCAGCCGACGGGTACTGGGCGTTGTGCAAAGCCCTCGGAGAGCAGCAGCCGAATAACGTGGAAGCTAACTGGGCGGGCATGGCGCTTGAGCGATCGAAAACGGGGAGGCAAATAAAATGAGGAGACTATCACTACTAATTGTGGGCTGGACTCTATTATGTGGCTCCGGTTCGGCTTTCAGGGCGCAGGCACAGAATTCCAGCCACATAATCGGCCCCACGCAGGGGCGTGTCGAAGTAAAACGGGCTGGCTGGCGCAATTACATTCCCGCTACGATGGGCATGCTTTTGAAGAACGGAGATGCTATACGCCTGGTGTCGCCCGGCGCGCGTGCAACCATTTTCTGCGCCGATGCTTCCGTTCTACAAGTCCCAAGCAGTTCCTATCAGCTTCAATGCCCATCGAACCGCCCGGTCATCTCAAGCTTCAAGGGCAGTAGAGTGACAAAGGTACGCGGCGGCGCGTCAATAACAAATAGCTTTCCAATTGTTATCGCTCCAAGGATGACAAAGCTCATAACAGCCCGCCCGGTCTTGCGCTGGTTGCCCGCCCGTGACGCAACCGACTACAGAGTCAGCGTTATTCGTGGTGCCGAAGAGGTTTGGTCCGCCGATGTTGGCGATGTTACGAAATTTGTATACCCGGCTTCGGCGCCGGCGTTGGTTCCAGGCGTGACTTATCGGCTGGTGGTGGCGGTTGCCAACACTAGCTCTGACAGAGACCGGACTCCCAATCTAGGATTTTCGCTACTGAACCAGGCAGAAGCCCAGGCTGTAAACGAGGCGGCGGCCAGGATACGGGGGCTGAATCTGCCGGACGCCACGACGCGCTTCCTGCTTGCAAATCTTTATGCCTCGTGGGGTATTGATCCGAACAATCCCGACTCTGATATGAAGGCGCTGAACTATGAAGCAATCGAGCAGCTCTTAGCCCTGCCCGAGGCGCAGCAGGAGCCTGCGACGACTCGCTTGCTTGGTGATTTGTATCTGACTATTGGCCTTAACAGCCTCGCCGAGGAGCAGTACCGAAAAGCTCTCTCCTTGTCCGAGAGCAGAGGAGACACGGAAGGGCAAGCTTGGGCGCAGTACTCGCTGGGCCGCATCTACAAGGTGCGCCTTAATGTGGCGGAAGCTACGCAACGGCTACAAAGCGCGAAAGCGCTATTCCAGAGTTTTGGCGATGCGGAATCAGTCGCCAAAGTTGATAGAGAGATCTCGACCTTAACGGCACCTGCAACGCCTTCCAACATCAGGTAGAGACTGCGGGGCGTTGCGCCTGACATCACAATGATTTGCCGCACGCTCCGTTTGCAGCAGACCTCCAAGTCAACCGAATAGAAGGGATTTTAATCCAGCTACAGAATAGAGCCATGCACATATCATTATCCGGAACATTTACTCACAGAGTTTTCGTCATCTGCCTGTTAATCATCTCATGCGTGAACGGCGCGGTCATGGCTCGGGCGGGCTCCGCCAGGTTTCCCGCCACAAAGTTCATGGCGGCGCTCGCCCGGCGCGCTCAGACAGTGCAGCCGCTGGAAGTCGGTAGACCTTTGACGCGGGATCTGTCCGGTGGCGAAATTCACCTGTACAGCATCAGGGCTGTCGCGGGTCAATACCTTCACTTGACGGTTGACCAGCAGGGCATAGACGTGGTGGTTGCTCTCTTCAGACCCGACGGCGTGCGTATCCTGGAAGTGGATAGCCCGAACGGAACGGAGGGGAAGGAACCGCTCTTTCACATCACAGAGATGGCCGGGGATTACCGTTTGCAGATCAAATCTCTGGAGGTCACGGCCAGCTCGGGCCGCTATCAAATCAGCCTTGAGGAGTTGCGCCCGGAAAGGGCAAATGACAAGGAGCGCGTAGAGGCGGAGCACATACGTCTTGAGGCTTCGTTGCTGCTGGTTAATGGGACGACAGAGTCGGCTAACAGGGCACTGGCACGATACGCGGACGCGTTGAAACTCTTCCGAGCGATAGGCGAGCGCAGAGAGGTGGCCATCACCGTCAGCCGCATGGCGCAGGTGCATCTCGCTTTAGGTGAGAAGGAACAGGCGCTTGAGCTTTACGAGGAGGCCAGAGCTATCAGACAAGAGCTAGGCGATCTCTACGACGTAGCCGTCATGCTTTTTAATTCGGGCAAAGTGTCTGTCGAACTGGGCCGCAACCAGCAAGCTCTGGATTACTTCAAGCGCGCACTGCCGCTGATGGAATCCCGCAGTAAGAGCGGGCAGGCAGCCACACTCTATAACATGGGCACGACCTATGATGCTATGGGTGAGAAGCAGCAGGCGCTTGACTACCTAAAGCGCGCCCTCTCACTCAGAAAGGAGCTGAATGATACCTCCGGTCAGGCGACTGCCCTCTTTAGTATGGGACTTGTCCATTCGTCCTCGGGGAAGACGCAGCAGGCGCTCGACAGCTTTAATGAAGCGCTGGAGTTGATGCAACTGCCCGACGACCGCTCGCTCAAAGCCCTGACGCTGTACAAGCGCGCTCAACTCTTTGACCAGCAGGGTCGAAAGCGCGAGGCGCTCAAAGACTATGAATTGGCCTTGCCGCTCTTTCAAGAAGAAAAGGATCGTGCCGGAGAGGCGGCAACGATTAAAGAGATGGGGGGCCTTTACTCCGAGCTGGGCGAGCCGCGCAAGGCGCTCGATTTTAGTCTGCGCGCCGCCGAGATGCTTCATGAGCCGGAAGACCGCGACGACATGGCCATCGTCTTTAACAACATAGGCTCGGCTTACAACGCGCTGGGCGAAAGATCAAAGGCGCTGGACTACTTTAACAAGTCTTTGGAGATTCGACGCCTGCTGAAAGACCCTGAAGGCGAATCCATCACCCTGGCCAACATCGGCGGCGTTTACTTCGCGCTCGGCGAAAAACGAAAGGCGCTTGAGCTATACCAGCAGGCACTCCCTTTCTTTCAGAAGAACGGGCAGCGAGAGCGCCAGGCGACTACGCTCTCGAACATAGGCATGGTACACGCATCCCTGGGCGATCCGCGAAAGGCCCTGGAGTTCTACAACCAGGCGTTGTCGCTACGAGAAGGGCCCACAGACCCCTATGGGAAAGCCGCTACCCTTGCGAACATCGGCGGCGCCTACTCGGATATGGGTGAGAAGCGACTTGCCCTGGAGTACTACCAGCAGGCGCTCTCCCTGATGGAGACGGCGCAGATCCCCGTCGGGGAAGCCACTATGCTTAACAACATCGGCAGCATCTATGATTTCTGGGGTGAGAGACAGAAGGCGCTGGACTACTTTACGAGAGGGCTGGCCATCCGTCGTCCGCTCGATGACAAGCCGGGCATGGCTGTAACTTTAAACAACATCGGCAAGGTCTACGCGAGCCTAAATGAGACTCAGAAAGCACTTGATTACTACGAGCAAGCGCTTATATTGATGCGCGAACTAGTAGACCGCGCGGGCGAGGCAACGACGCTCTCAAACATCGGGCTGGTCTACGACATCTTAGGCGAGAAAAAGAGGGCGCTTGATAACCTGAACCAGGCTCTGGCGCTGATGAAGGCAATAGATAACAGCGCGGGGCAGGCCACTGTTCTCAACAGCATCGGTAAAGTTTATGACGATCTGGGCGAGAAACAACAGGCGCTCGATTATTACGGTCAGGCTTTAACCCTGCGCCGAGCAGTCATTGACCGGCCCGGCGAAGCGACCACGCTCTCGAATATAGGCAGCGTCTATTCCGACCTCGGTCAACAGAATCGGGCGCTCGATTATTACAGTCAGGCGCTGTCAATTAGGCAAGCTGTCGTTGACCGCGACGGCGAGGCCGTTACCCTCAACAACATAGGGTTGACCTACCTGTCGTTAGGCGAAGTGCAGAAGGCGCTCAGCCATTACTATAAGGCGTTGCGCCTCATGAGAGCCGTCCAAAGCCCCGGCGGCGAGGCCGTCTCGCTAACGAACATCGGCAGGGTCTACTCAGAGCTGGGCGACGAGCAGCAAGCGCTCGACTACTATAACCAAGCGCTACCGCTCATGCGCTCTGCCGGAGACCGCGGCGGCGAAGCTGGCCTCTTACTGAATATCGGCAAGATTCACGCGAAGTTGTCGGCTTCTGCGAAAGCCCTAGACTATTACAATCAGGCGCTAACACTGATGCGGACGGTGGGTGATCGTGCAGGGGAAGCGACAACGCTCAACAATATCGGCGGCGTCTACTCTTCACTACACGACAATGAAAAGGCGCTGGACTATTACAACCGCGCTCTCCCGCTAATTAAAGCCGTTCGTGACCCCGTACGAGAAGCCAGCACGCTTAACAATATAGCAGCCGTTTACGATGATGAGGGTGATGCGAACAAAGCGCTTGAGTATTATCGGCAGTCGCTCAAACTCGCGCATGATGCCGGCGCGCTGAGCGGCGAGGCGACAATACTCTCCAACATCGGCTTCGTATTCGATCAGCGCGGGGACTACCGCAGCGCATTAGACTTTTACCAGCAGTCAATCAAGGTACGTGAGCAGATACGCACCGCCGCCCGGCTCGAAGAGTTCAAGACGAAGCTGGCCGAGCAAACAACCGACTTGTACGAGCGTGTCGTTCTGCTTCACCAGCAATTCGGCAACAAGGAGCAGGCTTTTGAATATAGCGAGCGCGCACGCGCGCGGACGTTTCTAGACCAACTGGGCAATGTTCATCCGGTCATCTTCAACCGCGCGCAAAGGCAGTTGGCTGAGCGCGAGCAAGCCGCTCGCGCAGAAATTAACGGGCTAAGCCGCGCTATCACAGCCGAGCGCGCCAAGCCGCATGCTAACGAAAGCCTCATTCAGACACTCGAAGCAAAGTACGCGGCAAAGCTGCGTGAGTATGAGCTTCTGCTTACGCAAATCAAATTAGAGAACCCGGCCTACGCTTCCCTGCGCGGCGTAGAGACGCTCTCCGTGGCCGAGGTGCAGCGGCGGTT
>DATELK010000052.1:0-2071 GCA_035276685.1 Pyrinomonadaceae bacterium
AGTTACAGGAGCCGCACGACGGCTGCTCCTCTCACGCCTTCTCCGGCGAGCGCCCTTCTGACGATGCTTCCGGCGTCGGACGCCGTGGCCTTCCTTGACGCGCGACGCGCGCTCGTGGAAGTCATGCCGCAGGCCTTTACCAACGATGCTTCGACGCTCGCGCGCATCAACCAGGAGATTGACAAGCTCAAAGAGCACACGGGAACCGACGCGCGCTCAATCGAGTCAATCGCCATAGGTGCGCGGCTGAAAGACGGCACGATGCGCCCGGACTTCATAGTGGGACTCGTGCGCGGGCAGTTCAGCGCGAGCGATGCCATCACGAACGGGCTGGCGAAAGCCAGGGCACAGGCCGAGGCGAAGAAGCGCACCTTCCAGTCGAAGGAAGAGCAGTATGACGGCGCGACTATCTATTCGGTAGACCGCACTGGCGGGTTCGGCATGGCCGCCGTGGATTCAAACACTATCGCCTTCGGTGACGTAAGCGGCATCAAAGCCATGCTCGATGCGCGCACGGGCAAGGGAGCGCGCGTTGACTCTTCGCTCGTGGAGCTTGCGACTCTGAACGCTTCCGCCGTGGCGGGCTTTGCCGCGAACGTCCCGGCTTCGGCGGCACAGAAGTTCATGGGAGGCGACGCGTCAGGAGCGCCCTTCAACTCCATACGACAGGTTTACGGCTCGGCCGACGCCGTAGGCAACATGGGCTCTCTGTCCATCACCCTGCGCTCGGAGACGGGCGAGCAGGCGCAGTCTCTGGCCGAAAAGCTCTCTTCGCTGAAGCAGCTCGCGAGCTTCTATTTTTCGCGCAGCTCGCAGCAGACGAGTAGCGGGCAGCTAGGGACTCTGACAGCCGACCCGCAGAACGGGGCACAGACAGCCCTGCGCGGTCTTCCCTTCCCGTCGAAGTGGATTAAGGACGTGACCATCACGGCCGAAGGACAGGACGTGAAGCTCAGACTTGAAGAGCCGCTCACGGACGTGGCCGGCGTCCTGCGTATACGCTAAGCGAATAAGAGACGAAATCAGTCGAAGCCGCACGAATAGCATTGAGCTTTCGTGCGGCTTCGTGTTATGCACGTCCGTCTTCTCTTTTATCTTATTCCACGGAGAACCCTCTCTTTTGGGAATGTCGGACGCGGATAGTGAGAACGGCGCGTGGGCGCGCGTCATCAAGTGGAGCATCGTTGCATCGTCGGCCCTCGCAATCGCTTTCATCCCTGTGCCCGATGGCATCACGCCTCAGTCGTGGCGGCTGCTGGCCATCTTCGTCGCCACCATCATAGGCTCCATCCTGCGGCCCATATCGAGCGGCGCTGTCGTCCTCATGGGCGTCACGGCCGTAGCCCTGACAGGCGCGCTGCCCGTGGAGCAGGCGCTGCGAGGCTATGCAGACCCGATTGTGTGGCTCGTGCTCGCGGCCTTCTTCATCTCGCGCGGGATGGTCAAGACAGGTTTGGGACGACGCATTGCACTGCTCTTTGTGCGAGGCATGGGGCATCGCTCGCTGGGCTTGGGCTACGCGCTCGTCTCAACAGACATGCTGCTGGCGTCCGTGATTCCTTCGAACGGCGCACGCTCGGGCGGCATAATCTTTCCCATAGCCAAGAGCATCGCGGAGACCTACGATTCCAGGCCGGGAGAGACCGCGCGCCGCCTTGGAGCTTTTTTGACGGTGCTGCTTTACCAGTGCGACGTCATAGTCTGCGCCATGTTCCTGACGGGTCAGGCGTCAAACCTACTGATTGCAAGGTTCGCGCGCGAAGCGGCAGGCGTTGAGCTTTCCTACACGCGCTGGCTCGTGGGCGCAATCATTCCGGGTCTTATCTCTCTGGTGGTCGTTCCCCTCTTGCTCTACAAAATCTTTCCGCCGGAGATAAGGCGCACGCCGCGCGCGGCCGAGTTCGCCGCAGAAGAGCTAAAGCGCATGGGGCCTATGCGGCTGCCGGAGATGATGATGCTAGTGGTCTTCGGCGTCGTCGCCGCGCTCTGGATGACGACGGCGCTGCACGGCCTGAATTATGCGGTAGTCGCTATGGCAGGCATATGCGTGCTGCTTTTGAGCGGCGTGCTC
>DATELK010000053.1:0-24965 GCA_035276685.1 Pyrinomonadaceae bacterium
GAGACCCGCCCGCTACCGCAGGCGGTTCTGACCTGTATTTGTATTCGAACTTAACTATGTAAAAGCTGCTCGAAGGCTGAAGGCTGTAGCTCCAGCAATGACTGAACGGTGATGTCCGCGCCCGCGAGTGCCGGGTGCGTCGTCAGCACGCCGATTGAGCGCATGCGAGCGCGCCTCGCGGCCTCTATCCCTGTGGGCGCATCTTCAACGACTACTGAGCGCGCAGGCTTAACACCGAGCTTCGCGGCGGCCAGCAGAAATAGCTGCGGGTCAGGCTTGCTGCGCTCCACATCTTCGCACGACACTATGGCGTCGAAGTAGTCCCGTACTTCCAGCCGCTTTAGGATTGCCTCTATGACTTCGAGCGTCGCCGATGAGGCTACAGCCTGCCGCCAGCCCTCAGACTTCAGACGCTCAAGCCAATCGTGTACGCCGGGCAGTAGCTCTACCCTTGCGGCTTCCACCAGCTCCATGTAACGCGCGGTCTTGGCCGTGCAGATGCGGCTGAGTTCACTTTGCGATAAGTCCGCGCCCAGATAGCCGCGCAGTGTTTCGTCATCGCTCCTTCCGAATGACTGGGCGAAAAGCTCCTGCGTTAACTGGAAGCCTTCGGCGGCCAGAGCATCCCGCCATGCGAGCCAGTGCTGCTCGGTCGTGCGCAGCAGTGTGCCGTCCATGTCCCACAACACGGCGCGATATTCTTCAGACACCAATCGAGCCTCGCATTCCTTACGTCTCCTACGGCCTCGCCGTAAATGTTATACTGGAACTCTTCAGATATGAAAACAATGTATGTGCGCGCTGCCATTTTCGATTTTGACTATACCCTGGCGGACTCTTCCGAGGGCGCGGTCGAGTGTATTAATTTTGCGCTGAAGGAGATGGCGCTTGCAGAGGCTTCACACGAATCCGCCTGCCGAACCATAGGCCTGTCTCTGAAGGATACCTTCATCACGCTGGCCGGAGAAGCCGAGGCTCAACGCTGCGACGAGTTCAGCAGGCTCTTCGTGCGACGGGCCGACGAGGTGATGGTTGGTCTGACAACACTCTACGAATCAGTCCCGGCGACGATAGAAGAGCTGCGGCGGCAAGGCTTGATGCTTGGCATTGTCTCCACGAAATACCGCTACCGCATAGAAGAGATTCTGGCGCGCTCGTCACTGCTGCACTTCTTCGAGGTTATAGTAGGCGGCGAGGACGTAAAGCAGCACAAGCCTGACCCGGAAGGGCTGTTCGAGGCTATTGAGAGGCTCGGGTGCTCGCCTGCATCCGTAGTCTACGCAGGCGACAGCGTGGCGGACGCGGAAGTGTCTAGACGAGCCAGCGTCCCCTTCATCGCGGTGCTTTCGGGCGTGACGGAGAGAGAGTGCTTTGACAGCTACGAGGCTATAGCGGTGCTCGACAACCTGTCGCAGCTGCCCGCTCTTCTAAGCAGCTTGAGCCCCGAACATGACGGGCCGCTATAAGATATATTCCAGTATGTCTTGAAGATTGTCGCTCCTGAGATAGATGTCGGCTTTGCCCGCGAGCGTCTCGTCGCTGTTGAAGGCGATTGATAATCCGGCCTTCTCGAAAATCTGTAGGTCGGAGATGGAGTCGCCCACGGCGGCACACTCCGCGAGCGGGATGCTGTGGCTCAGGGCTACCTCCACGAGACGCTCAGCCTTCACAGGGCCGGAGCAGGCGTCTATGCCAACGCCTATAAGGCCGCGCTCGTCAATCCGGTGTCTGGCTCCGAAGGCGTAGTCGAACTTGTATTCCGACTTGAAGTGATTGGCGAAGTATTCGCCGGAAGTCGTAATGAGCATCGTTATCACACCGTTGCTCTTTAACGCTTCGATGGTCTCACTGATTCCGTCTATCAGCGGGAGGCTGTGAAAGTTGGCGGCGACGAAGTCCAGCGAAAGCTCCTTCATAATGAGGCTGACTTCGACCATGAAATCTTCGCTCGCTATGAGGCCCTGTTTGAACTTCGTCTCAAGCTCCATGACTTCCGCCTCGACGTTCAAAAGAGAGGCGAAAAAGAGGTCTGCCGTGGTGTTTCTGATTAAAGTGCCGTCCATGTCGAACGCGACGAGCCTGTATTTCATGGCGGCCCTTTCTCCTTTCCGAAACCCTTTGGAGGAAAACTCCTAGACTTGTGGATTATGCCTTAATTATCATGAAAAAATGAGTGTTCCGGAAACCCTCAACAAAATCCGAGCATGGGCCGAAAGCAACCAGCAGATGAAAGCCGTCGTCGTGATAGGCTCGCAGGCGCGCAAGCTCAACCAGGCCGACAGGTGGTCGGACATAGACATCATACTGTTCACAACTCATCCCGAAAAATACCAGCACGAAGACGCTTGGCTCTCGGAGATTGGCAACCTGCTCTCCTGCTACAGCGGGCTCGAAGTCGCGGACGGGACTTTCGTCAAAAGAGTCTACTTCGATAACGGCGTGGGCATGGACGTGACGCCCGTTCAGGTCAGGGCGATTGACTGGGCCTACAGGTACGCGCGCGTGAAGAGCAAGCTGCCCGCGAAGCTGTTGCCTGCTTCGTTCACGGCGAAGATGGAGAAGCCGATTAGAAACTTCGCCTACTACATACACAGGGGGATGAACGTGCTGGTGGACAAGGGCGGTTACAGGGAGAAGCTAGGCTTCATAGAGAGCGTCTTCAGGTACGCGCCGCCGGGCCAGCCCGCGCAGGAGAAGCTTGAGGAACAGGTGCACCAGTTCTGGCAGACCGCCTTGAGGATGGCAATCAAGCTCTACCGTCGGGAGTTCTTCACGGCGAAGTTCGAGTGCGAGGCTCCCATGAAGGTGAACCTGCTGACGCTGATGGAGTGGCACGCCAAGTGTGCACACGGCTGGCAGTTCGAGACGTGGCACAAGGGACGATATATAGAGCGGTGGGCCGACCCGAAAATCGTGGAGGGCCTGAGGGCGGTCTACGGGCGCTACGAGGAAAGTGATAGCTGGGACAGCCTGTTCAGAACTATGGAGCTATTTGAGAGAGTAAGCCACGAGGTCGCAGAACAGCTGGGATATAATTACGACAGGCGGGCCGAGCAGCGCTTCAGAGAATGGATAGAAGAGCTGCACACGGAGTCGCAGGCCGCGAGCAAATAACACTCTCTGCGTTTAGACGCGAAGGACACTGTTCTCACATGGATAAAAAGTTCTTGGTGCTCCTCGTCAACGGGTTTGTCTATAAGCTGCTAATCAGGTTCGGCGTCTACCTGATAGCCATCCTGCCGTTTGTCCTGACTGTCGTTTATCTACGACGCTTCTCATCTTCCGTCGTGAGCATAGCGCTGCTGTCACTCTCCATCCTCATCGCTCCGTTTATCATCATCATCACGACCGCGTTGCTGGTCTTCGTGCATCCGAGGCAGCCGAACGGCGCGGCCGAACTCTTCTCCACAGGCTATTTCAAGTGGCTCAGGCGAAATATATTGTTCGAGATAATTATCAGCTCTGCCTTTCTCAACAATCTCGCCAATCGAATCGACATCGTTAAATCGCTCTACTATAAGCTGGCTGGGGCGGGCAATCCTTACCAGATGATTATAGCGCCGGGCGTGACCCTGCTTGACCCAGACCGCCTGGTGTTCGGCAAGCAGACCTTCATAGGATACAACTCAATGATTAGCGGCCACATAATAAAGGGCAGCAGGCTGGTCGTGCAGGACGTGAGACTTGGCGACTACGTGAAGATTGGCTCGGGCTGCGTCATCTCCTGCGGGGTGACAATCGGAGACAACACGAAGTTGGATTTCGGCGTGACCGTAGGGACAAACTGCAAGATAGGGAAGAACGTCATCATCTTCGCTGAAACCAAGATAGATGACGACGTGACGATAGAGGACGGCGCGGTCGTGGGCAAATTCTGCAAGATAGGCAAGAAGGCCGTCCTCAGGCAAGGAGCCTACGTTGAATCCTTTGAGGTGATAGCTCCCAAACAGGTCTACGAAGCACAGCGCCGCCAGTCATAGTATTAAAGGGCGTTCAGGATAAGAATAGTTCTCTCTTATCCTGAACGCCCTGAATTTTTATCGCTTTTGAGGGCGATTAATTTCTCCCGTTAACCATGTCCCTCCATTTTGTCCAGGGGGGAATCGTTTCAGGGCCGCTACTTGACGGAGGCACGTTCGCGGAAGCCGCGAGCTGCTGATTGAGCAGGGGCATCGTATCCAGTAAGTTTACGGCGACATGGTTGGATGCCCTGTAGGTGTAGGCAAAGTAATACCAGACTCCGCCTATACGCGACCATAGCGTGACGTAGAGCGTGCGGTTGTCAATTGGCAGGTTAGTCACAGTGCGCGACAGGTTGAGTCCCATGTCGGCGTTATATATGTCATACGCGCCGGGAGTGTTGCCTATGTACAGCCAGTACTGTGTGGCGCAGGAGCTACTATTCCAACTGAAGGTCACGGCGGACGAGCTAAAGGTCAAGCCGTTAGCGGGGCTAATCATCTGAGAGGCATTACAGCTACCCCCGCTAGCCTTGTAGCTGTATTCACTATACTGCCAGCCGCCTACGCTGCGCGTCCAGAGCGTAACATAGAGCGTCCGACCGTCGGTCGGGAGATTACTGACCGTTCTCGACAAGCTCGTGCCCAGGTCAGCGTTGTACATGTCGTAAGCGCCGGGCGCGTTGCCTATGTACAGCCAGAATTGTAAAGCGCAAGCCCCCGGATTACTCCAGTTGAAGGTGACGGTTGAAGAGAGGGTAGAGCCGTTGGCCGGACTCGTCATAGCAGCTTTAGCGCAAGCCGACCCGGTCTTGTAGCTGTACTGGTTATACTGCCAAACGCCATTGATGAGCGTCCATAGCGTAACGTAGATGGTTCGGCCGTCAGTCGGCAGATTCGTGATAGTACGCGAGCGGTTCAAGCCCTGGTCGGCATTGTATATGTCATACGCGCCGGGAGTGTTACCAATGAACAGCCAGTAGTCTGCGGCGCATGAGCCTGCTGTCCAGTTGAAAGTGGCAGTTGAAGACGGGAGCGTTGACCCGTCTGTCGGGCTGCTCATGACGGCTTTAGCGCAGGCTGCCCCGGTCTTGTAACTGTACTGGTTATATTGCCAGGCACCGTTGATGAGCGTCCATAGTGTGACGTAAACAGTTCGCCCGTCGCTCGGCAAGCCGTTGATGGTGCGCGACAGACTGGTTCCCTGGTCGGCGTTGTATATATCGTAAGCGCCCGGTGTGTTGCCTATAAAGAGCCAGTAGTCTGTGGCGCAAGAGCCTGCCGTCCACGCGAACGTCGCGGACGAGGAGCTAAGCGTAGAACCATCAGCCGGACTCGTCATGACGGCTTTCGCGCACGCGCCTGTCTTGTAGCTATATTGGTTATACTGCCACGCACCGTTAATGAGCGTCCACAACGTTACGTAAATAGTTCGTCCATCGGCTGGCAGGTTTGAGACGGTGCGAGACAGGCTGGTGCCTTGGTCAACGTTGTATATGTCGTAGGCACCGGGCGAATTACCAATAAAGAGCCAGTAGTCCGTGGCGCACGAGCCTGCCGTCCAATTAAACGTGACGGTTGAAGACGGGAGCGTTGAGCCGTCGGTCGGGCTGGTCATCACAGACTTGGCGCACGCGCCCGTCTTGTAGCTGTACTGGTTGTATTGCCACGCGCCGTTGATGAGTGACCAGAGCGTGACGTAGATGGTTCTGCCATCAGTCGGAAGATTCGTGACGGTTCGTGAAAGACTCAGGCCCTGGTCAACGTTGTATATGTCATACGCGCCGGGAGTGTTGCCTATAAAGAGCCAGTAGTCTGTGACGCCAGACCCGGCAGTCCATGTGAATGTCACAGATGAAGAGGCAAGCGTAGAGCCGTCAGCCGGGCTGGTCATGGCGGCTTTCGCGTTGCCACCGCCGCCCAGAGCGTTCAACGCCGCGTCCACCTTGATGCGCGGTTTAGTGACGCCGTTTACATCCGTGACGGATAACCCGGTATTGCGAAGCGCAGTTAAGACTTGGTCTACAGTTGCCGATGGAGATTTTTGCTTGAGAAGCGCCCACGCGCCAGTGACGTGCGGCGCTGCCATTGAAGTGCCGTCTTTACCTTTGTAGCCACCGCCCGGCACGGACGACTGGATTAAGCTTCCCGGAGCCAACAGTGACAAAAAGGATGCGCTGTTGGAATAATTCGTCACCGCATCCTTCGTGAATGAGCTGCTGCCGTCTCCTGTCGCTCCGACGCTGATGGCGCTCGAAATACAGGCGGGCGCTCCGATGGAGTCTTTATAATATTCGTTCCCGGAGGAAATGATAGTTGCGATGCCGACCGAGCGCAGGTTGTCTATAGGGGCCTTGTAAGAGCTGAACTCGGCATCGCAGTTGGAGTAGAATCTCCCGCCGCCGAGGCTCATGTTGACTGAAGAGATATTGTAACTACTGCGCAGTGCGTAAACCCGCGTAAGGCCCGCTATAATGTCCCGATCATAAGCGAGGGTGCAGGGAGTCGGGCGACCGACTCTGCTGCATTCGGCCGAATTATAATTACTGGAGAAGACCTGTATGGCGATGATGTTTGCGTCCTTCGCCACCCCGGAGAAACTGCTTCCTTTACCGGCAGCAATTCCGGCAACGTGCGTCCCGTGGTCACATCCGTCAATCGAAGTGGAGCAATTAACGCCGGAGCCTGCGCTCGTAGAGCTGGCCACACCGCCCGGGCACACGGAAAAAATGTTCGACGCTGCGACGGTAGTGGAATAGCACGCTTCCGAGACTACCTTTCCTGCAAGGAATGGGTGAGTCTTATCAACGCCGCTGTCCAGTATCGCCACGGTCTGACCTGAGCCCGTATAGCCTGCCGCCCACGCCGCCGTGCCTCCGATTAAGGGGACGCTCTCCGCGAGCGTTGCGGGCACGAGTCTGTCCTCCTGAATCGAAGAGACGTCGGACGACTCCCTCAGGTGCTGCAAGGCGGCGGCGCTGACTTCCATCGCCACGAAGGGAATAAAATCAAATTTTTTAACCGACCGCGCATTAAGGTTGTTGGCAGACAGGCGATTGAGCAGAGCATCCTGCGCCGCGCTGATTCTTGCGTGCTGGTTAGCGACACTGGAAGCGCCGCCTAAATTCCCTTCCGGCTGGAATGCAGTCCGCAGCCCCACTATGACGCGAACGGAACCCTCCGCCTGTACCTTCGCGGTCAGCGATTCGAAGGCTCGTGCCGTGGCCTCGGTTCGAGCCGCTTCGTCCTGCCCGGCACTCTGCGCCGAAGACGCGCGCAGCGGCGGAGGGATGTTGCTTTCGCCGCTTTGTTGGACTGAGTCCTGGGCTGTTGTTGAGGGGACTAGAAGAAGTAAACCGACGAGCAAGAGGGCTAGACAAGCCGACGTGGCGAGCAGTTTTTTCATGGTGGGGGCCTCCTAAGTCTTGTTTGCCTGCGGTTATGTGTAACCGGCGAGCAAGTGGGGGTTTGAGGCTAGGATGTTTGTGACAAAGTTATCCGCTCATGGGAGCATTAACAACATCCTCTTCTATGCTTTTACCTACATTGAAGCATCAAGGTGCCTTTTTGACCTTTCGACCGAACAAATCTTCCGTGGCTTAACCTGATGTCAGGCGGCTGTGAATCGCGTCTTACACCAGGAGTGGTTATGCGAGGTACGGTACGTGGATGGGTAGGAGCAGGTAGATGCGGGCTACGTAAGTCCTACCGGTAGAAGAGGGGCCGCGAACGGCCTGTTGTTTGCCGAGAGTTTGAGGACGCCGGGCTTCAATATTAAGTATGAAGCGACACTTGAGCGGAAGCCGTTAGGCTGGAACTAGCGTGTGAGCTTTATGCTCCTTGTGCCTCAACTCGTTTTCAATCGAGCGCGCACTCTACACCAGCCGATACATGATGTCAACAGTTTTCCAGACAGACTAAGCGACTTTTCTTAGACGCGCAGACAAATATCGCATGGCGTTCTGAAAAGCGTCGGCCATGTTTTTCTCCAGCCCGTGATTGTCGCCCTGATAGGTTATGAACTCGTGCTCCTTCTTCGCAGCCTTGAGGGCTTCGGCGAGCGCCACAGACTGGCTGTAGGGAACCCATGTATCGGAAGTCCCGTGCAGTATGAGCAGCGGAGTCTTGATGCGCTCGACGAAATTGACGGGAGAAGCCATGCGATAGACATCCGGCTTCTGCTCAGGCGTTCCGCCGAACGCCAGCGCCATGAGAGGACGGAAGCTCGCCACGTCTCTGTACCAGTCCGCCATGTTGCTTGGCCCGTAGAAGTCCACGGCGGCCGCGAACAGGTCAGGGTTTTGAATGAGGGTCGAAAGCATTAGCCAACCGCCGAAGCTGAAGCCCACGATGCCTATGCGCGACGCTTCGACGCCTTGCGCGCTCTTCAGGTAATCCACTCCGGCGCTGATGTCCGCCACCAGCTTGTCGCCCGTAGAGAGCTTCGCAAGCTGCGGATTGTAGCCTCCGCTCGTTCGATAATTCACCGCCAGCACAGTGAAGCCCTGGTCTACGAAGTAATGAACGTGAGGATAAAAACGGTTGCCGAACATGCCCGGCACGTCTCCGTGCAGCCAAAGGATGGCGGGCCCTTTCCCGGCTTTAGACTGGCGCGGCAGGAAAAGATAGGCGGGGATTTCCAGCCCGTCCGCGCTCTTGTAGCGAATCAGCTGCGCCGTCGTGTAGTCCTTGCGCCTTGTGACTTCCGTTCTTTCCTTTTCGTCCGGAGTCGAGATGCGTATTGAGGCCGGGTGTCCAGTGTTGGAATAGGTGTAAAGGATGCGCTTGCCGTCGGGCGACCATCTGGGCGTCCAAAGAGAGCCGTCGCTGGTAGTCGTGGACTCAACCGTGTCGTCCGCCACGTTAACAACCGCGACCTGCGACGCGCCTTCAACGAGCTTGGTGCATAGGATGCGCTTGCCGTCCGGCGACCAGTCCACGGCCTGCCTGAACTGCCTGACCGTCATAGTGGTAGTTGACTTGGAGAGACGCGTCTCCGCTCCGCCGCCTTCAAGTGGCTTGGCGACGACCGTGAGCGTGTTAGACAGAGGCGAGTATGCGGAGTAGGCAAGCTGTTTGCCGTCAGGCGACCATGCTGGCGATTGACCGATGGTGAAGAGCTTCGGCTCGCCGCCCGCCGCAGGGACAATCATGATGCGATAGCCCGGCTGAGAGACAAAAGCAATCTGCTTACCGTCGGGCGACCACACGGGCTGCTGGTTATCCGCGCCCTCCATGCTCGTCAGTTGACGCAGGTCTGTCCCTTGCGCGCTCATAATCCAAATCTGAAACTGGCCGCCGCGGTTGGAAGAGAAGGCAATCTGCTTACCGTCAGGCGACCACGCAGGCTGCCTGTAGGAATAGCTGTCCTTGAAGAAGGTTTTAGGCGTGCCGCCCGTGGAAGAGACGAGCTTCAGCTCGCCGCCTTCCGTGAAGCCGAACCCGCTCTGCGTGGTGTAGACAATCTGCTTACCATCCGGCGACCAGGCGGGACTGTAATCCTCTTCAATCCTGTTATAGGGAGCGAAGGAAGCGGCCGCTGTATCGCGCGCCGTCTGGGCCTCGGCAGTAGCCAGCACCGAAAGCAGCACGAGCATGAGGAGCAGGAGTGCCGGGCGCTGAGTCGTTTTCATTTCGCTATCCTTTCTCTTTAAGCCGCTCATTTTTGTTGCGGCGCAATCTCCAGAATCCCCTCTTTGTAGAGGTCTGCCAGAGAGGTTGCGCCCGCGCGCGCGACGCTTACTTGCAGGTGGCTCGCGATGCGGGCCGTGAACTGCTTCAAGTCCTCCGTGCATGGCAGCAGAAGCTCCACGCCTTCGGCAATCATGCCGCCGCTCAGCAAATCTTTCCTGCTCATCCCCTTATAAAGCTTCATCTTTCGGCCGTCCTTGTCTTCTATGAACTCGCCGGGTGTGTCCGTGCAGGCCGCGAACATCCTGCCCATCATTAGGCAGTCGGCCCCCAGGGCGAAGGCTATGGCGAGGTCTCCTGTGGAGTTCAATCCGCCGTCGGCAATGAGCGGAACGTCGTGCGCCTTGCATACGCGAGCGCACTCGTAGATGGCCTTGACCTGCGAGCGGCCCGTGCCGAAGAGCACACGGCCTACGTTGATTGACGCGGCGGAAAAGCCCACGCGCACGCCGTCCACGCCCTGCTCTATCAGCGCTAGACAGTCGTCCGGGTGAACCACGTTCCCCGACATGATTGCAAGCTCCGGAAAACTCTCTTTCAGCTTCCCGATGAAAGGCAGGTGAAGCTCCGGCGCGGAGTGCAGGGAATCTATGGCCACGAAATCAACGTCAGCCTCGACCAGCTTTTCTATGTGCGGCAGAAGGTCGAAGTCCGTCTTGACCAGCACGCCCGCCGCCAGCTTCCCGTTACGCATGGTGCTGCCTTCGGGCGAGTCCTCAACCGGATGAGACTTTACCTTTCGTAGCTCATCCAACTGGGTAGACAAGTCCGGGTAGTTGTAATGCAGCACGGCCAGCAACCCAAGCTCTGCCAGCTTGATTGCCACGGACGAGTCGGTGACCGTGTCCATGGGCGACGCTATGAACGGGATGTTGATTGACAGGTTCTTGAGCACGCGGGAGCGAATCCGCACGTCCTGCTCGGCAATCCTGGGGATTCTGGGAATAATCGTCAGGTCTGAGAAGGAAGGGCAGAAGTCCAGATTGTGCGTCAGGCTCTCTTTAATAGACATAATCTGTTTTAGAACTCTTTAAGGTATCTCTCCATCATGCTTTCTGACAGCCTGTAGGAGGCGTCCGACATGTCCTGGCAGTCCGCACGAAGCCGGAAGGTGTTGGCGCGGTTCAGTAGACCGAGGGCGGCGAGCGGCACCAGAGTCTCCGCGCCTACGTTGAATCGGCTGTCCACGGAAGAGAGCAGACGTGCCGGGTCGTTTATCTCTTCGCGCGAGCAGAAGTCGGAGATGAGAAACCCCAGGTCAACGCCAATGTCCCCGGTCGTGAAGCTCTCTTCAAAATCCAGAAAGTCGAAGAAGATGAAATCGTCTCCGTTGAAGAGAATGTTGTCCGTGTGCAGGTCGCCGTGCAGCTCTCTTATCAAGCCCCTTTCCATACGCACGGCATACTCCGCTTGATAACGAGACAGGAACTTCTCGCAGCCTTCTATAAAGCCGGGCTGCATCCGAACGCCGAGCGACTCTGCCTCGTCAAGCAGGAGCCGGAAGCGCCGCTCCATGCCTGCCGAAGGCACCTCGTCAGGCTTTGTGTAGACGCGCGTTCTACCGTGAAAAGCCTTTATCTCGTCGAGCAGCCTGCCGAGCGTGCCCGCCCTCAGGGGCGAGCGCCGCAGGTGAGAGAAGAGCGTCGTGTAGTGAGGCCCGAGGTAGTTCATGCATATCGCGGGCTCCGGCTCCGGGACGGCAGGCTCAAGCACGTCCACCATCTCCCTGTATAGACGCGGCGAATACTTGACGCTCCTGTTGAACTCTCTTTCGATGGCGGCGCGTCTCTCCTGCCTCGTCAGGTAAGAGATGAAGTTATCCGCCACGCTCTTTTTCACCTTGTAGACGAGGTCGCCTTTGAAGTAGAGACGACTGGTTTGCGTCTCCTTCAGCCTGTCGTATTGATAGAGCTCGACGCGCATAACTCTTAAATCAGTCCGGGCTAATCTCCTTCAAAGGCGGCGGGCTCACCGCCTCGAACTCTTCTTCAAGAGCCCGCCTGACGCGCGCCATTCTCTCGCCTGAGTTACAGGCCAGCGTGATGATTTCGTCGGCCACGAAGACAGACTCTATCTCGGAGAAATAGGTCTTCAGACAGCAGCGCTCGTTGTACCAGGGCCAGTCTAAGAGCCGCTCGTCGTCTCCCGTGACCGAAGAGATGTTGAAACGGTTCTCAAGCATCCCGCTCTGTATCATCAGCAGGCCTTCGGGGCCGAGCGCCTCGCGTAGCCTCTGCCCGTGCCTCTCCAGAAAGAAAGGCTGCGCGCCGTAATAGATGCCCATAGAGACCACGTCCGCCCTCTCGGGCAGCACGAACTCGGAGGCGTCCGTGAACTGGTAATCTATGCTCACCTCTTTCCCACGGCTAAGCTCTTCAAGGTAGCTGTGCAGGTGCTCCCTCAGGTGCTGGCTGACCTCGTTGATGTATATGTTTTTCGCAAGCCCCTTGTTGATGAGGTACGCGGACAGCTCGCCCGTGCCCGCGCCCAAATCGATGAATGTGTCTATCCCTTTGGAATCTTTAAGCGCGGCAATCAGGCCGAACAATAGCCCCACGTCCGGCCCTATGGTGATGCCTCTACCGTCCTGCAACAGCCAGCGCACGCCGTATCTCTCGTGAATCTCGTCGTAGTAAGAGCTGAGATGCTCTACGCGCTCGTAGGGAATCAGCACCTGCCCGAAGAACTTTGTGCTCTCGCGGTTGTACGGAGTCCCCGTGCGCGCCGACGCGCTTCCGAGATAAGGTATGAAGTGGCTGATGATTGAGGTAGAGGCGTCCCATTGCCGGAACTTGTTGCTCTCAAGGTACGCCCACCAGTCGCTACGCATCTGCCTGTAGCGCTCGTAGGCGTCCAGATAATCCGCCTCGCCGAACCTGTTCCGCTCCTCGAATTCGACTTCGAGACAGCAGACATCCACCTCCGTGTGGCTTGAGGCGTCAAGTATCTCTATGTTCCTGCGCGTGCCGTGAAAGGCCCTGAGCAGGCTTCCCCCGGCGGACTGGAAAAAATCTTTCGAGACCGAAAGAAACTCCTTCAAGCTGGATTCACGCTCTGACATAGCGGTTAAGCTCATTTCTAGTATTTGGCTTTCCACGTCTCAAAGACGCTCTCGTGGCGGTCAATCATCTTCTGCGCCGCCTGCCCGGCAATCTCTTTCAAAGAGCGCGCTTCATTCTCGCGGCTTATCTGGCCAAGCAATGCGAGGTTGTAGAGAATGTCGCCGCTCTCTTCGTAGAAATTCTCCATATCATTTTTACGGAGCGCTTCGGCCAGCTCTTCCACCTCTTCGCGCAGGTGCTCTATGACGCTCTCGTAGGTTTCGGCGCGGTCGTTGGGGCAACCGTTTTCGCTTCTGAGCACGGCCGTGACTGCTTCCAGCTTGGCGTAAGGCAGCAGCTTCTCTATCTCGGAGTAGTGGCGAGCTTTCCTGACCGTGAGGTCTGAGATGGTGTGAACCAGCCCGCCTTCAAGGCAGTAATACTCTATGTTGGCTTTGTCGAAGTCCGTGTCTTCGGCCGCCTCCTGAACCATCAGGGGAATCTGCATCGAGTGCGGCGAGCCGTCCTTCGTTAAGACAACTAAGCTCGTGACTCTCTTCAGCCGGAAGATGGTGCAGAGCTTAAAGCCCAGAATGTCGAGGTGCGTCAACTCGGGGCAGAAAGAGACAGCGCGACGCCCGCGCGAAAGCCTCTCGAAAACCTCCGGGTTGATTTCAGGGGAATAGGTGTCCGTCAGAAGCAGGTCTCCGCTAAAGACGTTGACGTTGGTGGCGATAATGTCGGATGGGACGGTAGCTGATAGGGTATGGGTCATCGGTTTTTCCTTCCCTCACGATTCGTGAGTAATGAGAATTAGTATGTTAGCCAGCGAGTAATCTGGGCTCTTGCTTCAGGTTGAGACGAGGAATGCTAAATCCATTTATCCGGACGGATTTCCATGAACGTCAAACGCGAGGCTGTTTCTCTACCTGGGGATGCAGCCCGGCAAATTGCGACATAAATATCCGGCCCGGAATCATTCTCTCCTGGAAGCACAGGATGAGTCGGGAGACTTTAAAGAAACTTTACGCCTGAAAACGGTCGGGAGACGGCTAAAGCATCAGCTTGTAAAACCTATGCGGCCGAGCAGCTCCTGAAAGCGCTCGTGGGAGCGAACAGGGTCCAGAATCGGCAGCACTTTTGAGAACATCAATATCTCGGAGCGCTCTTTGTATGCTTCCCATAGATGGTTTACTGCCTCGTCGTATTCGCCAAGCCCCAGGTATACGAGGCTTATGTGACCTGAAGAGACGTATCTTCCACCGGCCTCGTCGCGCAATACGTCCAGCACGTCAAGAGCCTTTTCGCGCTGGCCCATCGCCGCGTAAAAACAGCCTAGTAAAGCTTTGGCTTCCATGTCTTCGCCCGACAGGCTGAAGCCCTTGCGGCAGTAGTCTATGGCCTCTTCGTACATTCCTTTCTGGGCATAAGCGAGGCTGATGAGCTTGTAGGCCATCGCAAAATCCGGGCCTATCTCAATCGCTTCCTGGTATTGCTCTATGGCCCGGTCGTACTCGCGCGCCAGGTAAAGAATGTGAGCCCGAATCTTCAGTGTCAGGAGCGATAAGGGGTCAAGACTGCGTGCTATGTCGGCCTCGGAAAGCGCTTCCGCGAAGCGGCCCATCAGCGAGAGATATTTCGCGTACCACAGGCGGGCCAGCACGTAATTAGGGCTTTGAGCAATCGCTTTCTTAAAGCCACGCTGAGCGCCCGTCCAATCCCAGTCGTAGGCCATGTTGATGAAGGCAAGGGAAGCCTGCGCCTCTGCCAGCGAGCCGTTCAATTCAAGAGCCTTCATCACCTCTGTTTTGGCCTTCGGGAAAGCCTCTCTGGGAGCAAGCAGGTTTAAGACGCTGAGATAATTGTAGCAGTCGGCCATGGCTACGTGCGCGAGCGCGAAGTGGGGGTCGGTCTCAATCGCCTTTTGAAGATAATCGATGGCCTTTTTCAGCGACCCTGCGCTTCTCTTATGCCAGAGGAAGCGTCCCTTCAGGTAAAGCTTGACGGCCTCGGTATCGTCGGACGGTCGCTGGGCCAGCCGACGCTTGTCTTCGCTCGTGAGCTTGAGGCGCAGCCTCTCGGAGACTTCCCATGAGATGTCTTCCTGTATGGCCATGAAGTCCGAGAAATCGCGCATGTACTGCTCGCCCCAGACCTGCCAGCCGTTCTCCACGTCAACCAGCTCCACGCGCACGACCACTTTGTTGCCGAGCGTCAGAAGCTTCCCCATCAGCACGTACTTCAGGGACAGCTCGCGCCCCACCTTCAGCACGTCAACGGCCTTTCCCTTGTACTGAACCATGGTGCTCCACGCCAGCACCCTTAGCTGGTTAAGCTGGGAGAGGTTGTTGATGATGCTCTCGGAGATGCCGTCAGCAAGGTACTGCGCGTCCTGATTCACGCCCGCGTTATCGAGCGGCATGACGGCCAGCGATTGTATGAGAGTCTTCGCGCCGTCGCCGTTCGACCCGTTAGAAGTCAGGTGACTGTGGCTCGCAGCGCCCGCAGCCATAGCAAGCCCTTCTTCCACTACCTTGACGTTGGCTATGAAGCGGTAGCCGCGCTTCGGCACGGTCTCTATGTAATGAACGCCCGTGTCGGACTCGTCCAGAATCTTCCGCAGGCGGAAGATGTTCTGGGCCAGATTGGCTTCCTCAACATAGGTGTTCGGCCAGACTTTCCTGAGAAAGAAATCTTTTTCGACAACGTGGCCGCCGTTCTCCACCAGGATGTGCAATATCTCGTAGGCTTTCAGGGTCAGGGGAATGGCTTCGCCGTCGCGCAGCAGCAGGCCCTCTCTGGTATCAAGAGTGAATGGGCCAAACTGATAAACAAGTCGGGTTTGTTGGCTCATAGACAGCATAGCAAGTGAAGACGACCCCGCTAAGGGGGGCGAAAAGGGAGACAGGTTGATTAGATGATTGCTGACGGAGAGACTGTCGGCTATCTAATTATAAAGCTACGCAATGAAGATTACTCTGGCCGGGAGCC
This sequence comes from Pyrinomonadaceae bacterium, assembly GCA_035276685.1. Taxonomy (GTDB): domain Bacteria; phylum Acidobacteriota; class Blastocatellia; order Pyrinomonadales; family Pyrinomonadaceae; genus JACVRN01. Next base: position 15,683 of record DATELK010000053.1, read on the forward strand.
GGTCAAGGTAATATGGCTGCACTCAACTTCAGAAACGCTTAATTGCTGGTTCGCATGATTTTTTGCGGCAGAGCGTTCAGAGCCGTCTTAAGGTGGTTTTACCTTCCGCCCCCAGGGCTGAAGGCTTCGTCTAACGATACGCTGAAGAATCTAACCGGGAAAACGTAAGAAGTACTTAAAGTTTCACTAAACATTTATTAAAGATTTCTTAAGAGAAGTGAGCGCGAATATTTAATTAGATAAATCATGAAAAAGAGCATGCGCCGACAGGAGAACGCTTCTAACCTTTCATCTCACTTGACCTCGGAGCCCGCATCAACCTGTTGCGATGGATTTTATCTCTTCAGATTAACGGCTTGTTAACGCATGTACTTCTCAGCTCACTCCAGATGTCCAGTCTTTCTGAGCAGGCTCGTGAAGCGCGCGTCCGAGCGCAGCTTATCGAAGACAGGAAACACGTTGAGCATAGAGAGCCACTCGGATTTATGCTCGTAAGCCTTCTCCAGATGCTCGAAGGCTTCGTCCTTCTCGTTCAAGCCTATCAGCACGATTGCTATAAAGGAGGGGTCAACGTAACCCTTGTCGGCTGACTTCTCCAATTCTTCCAGCGTCTCGCGCGCTTCGTCTCTTCTACCGGAGACGCCGAGCGCGTAGCCCAAGAGCGCCATCGCCTCGCCGCTATTAATAATGGAGAGCGTCGTCCTCAACTCCGCAACGCCTTTTTCATGGAGCCCCTGCTCCGTGTAGGCTATCCCAAGGCCGCCGTGAGCTATGTAGAAATCCGGGTCCAGCTCAAGTATGTGCTGGAACTGCGCTATGGCACGGTCGTACTGGCGCTGGCAGATAAAGTTTTGCGCTATCGCCGCGCTGATGATGAGAGAGACCGGGTCAAGGCGCTGGGCAAGGCTAAGCTCGGCGAGCGATTCGTCGAACCTGTTCCTGACTCTGAACCAGAGCCCGTACCAGTGGTGCGCCGGGGCATAGGTGGGATTCAGCTTGATGGCCCGCTTAAACTCGGCCTCGCCGCCGTCCCAGTCCCATTCGTGAAAGCTCTTGACGTGGCCAAGGGAAACGTGCGCTTCCGCAAGGCCGTCGTCTATCTCAAGCGCTCGCCAGGCCGCGCCCTTCACCTTGGGTATGATTTCCGTGGGCGAGATGACCCCGTAACCGCCGAGCAAATTGTAGGCGGAGGCCAGAGCCGTGTAGACGAGCCCGTAATTCGGGTCTATGTCTATGGCCTGCTCAAGGTACTGTATAGCTTTTCTGATGCCGTACTCGGTTCTCTTGTTGACGAAATAGCGCCCCTTTAAATAGAGCTGGTAGGCGTCGAAGTTGTCGGGATACTGCTTTATCATGCTCTCCCGCTCTTCGCCCGTCAGTTTAAGTCTAAGGGTCTCGGTTATCTTCTTAACTATCTTCTCCTGGACGGTCAGTATGTCCGAGATGTTCTGGTTATACTTTTCGCCCCAGATTTGAGAGCCGTCGTGAACGTCAATCAGCTCCACGCTCACGATGAGCCTGCTGGCCTGCTCTGTGAAGCTGCCTAGGAGCACCGCGCCTACGTTAAGCTCACGGCCTACCTCCTGCGCGTCCACCTTCTGCCCCCTGTAGCGAAAGACTGTATTTCGCGCCAGCACCTTGAGCTGGTGTAGCTGCGAAAGGGAGTTGATAATGCTTTCCGCGATGCCTTCCGACAGGTAATCAAGGTTCGGGTCGCTGTTGGCATTAAGGAGCGGCAGCACGGCCAGCGTGGGCGTCGCCATGCTGAGCGGGCTGGTCTTAGGCCGTGAGTAAGCCTCTACCTCATGTTCCTTGTCCGGGTCTTCCGTCTCGTCGCGAATCTCGCGCACGAGGCCGACGAAGCGATAGCCCCGCTTTGAGACGGTCTCTATATACTGCTCGCCGCCGTCCTGCCCCTGCCCCAACGCCTTCCTCAGTGTCGAGACGCTGACGGTTAAATTGTTCTCTTCGACGATGCTGTCGCCCCAGACCGAAGCCATCAGCTGCTCTTTCGTCACTAGATGGCCGCTGCTTTGCACCAGTAGTAAAAGGATGTTGAAAACTTTCTCTGTTAGATGCACCCTGTCCTGCCCGCGCAGCAACACGCGGTCATCGGCCATGAGACGGAAGGGGCCGAACTGGTAGACGGGTCGGGTTTGTCGGGGCATAACAGTAAAACCGATTAATAACTAAATAAGAACTATTTAAGAGACAGCTAAAGACGGTCGTAGCGTTGACTAAGTAAACTGCCGCTCTGTAGACGACTGCCACCATTGGAGAGACTGTCGGCTATTTAGTAAAAGTTACTGCGAAGAAGAAACTTGTGCTGGTTGATTTTCTAAAGCCGGATACTTTCTCTTGCTAAACCCCAGGGCCGAGTAATTATTACGCAAGATGCCTGAAAGTTTCAAACTTTCGGGAACATCTTAGATTTTCCGGTAGCCTCTAAAGTTGGCTGCTCTTCTAACCTGAGAAGGGCAGTACCATCCGGGAGCCGCACAAAAAAGCACGTCAGTCAAAATTATAGATTTACAAGGCGCAGGGCGAGTAGAATCGCCAATCTTCTTTCGCGGGCCTCTTTAAGGGCCTGTCGAAATTCACTGCATCTAGTGCCGCCCTCGCACGGCATTGTCACTTAAGAGCGCGCGTTGAGCAGCCAGGTCTGTCGGCATAAGGGAAAGCGGAATGAGATTCACAGAGGCTCTGAAGCTGGCGCTTGTTTCCATATGGTCGCACAAGCTGCGCTCTGCCCTGACGCTTCTGGGCATGATTATAGGCATCATGTCTGTCGTCGTAGTGGTCTCTCTCATACAGGGCTTCAACGTCTACGTTGACGAAAAGATAGCCGGTATCGGTGCCAAATCCTTCAGCCTCTTTCGCTTCAACTTCATGGAGGACTTCAAGGACTCGGACTCCACCGTGGCGGCAGAGCGCCGCAACAAGGTGCTGACGATGGAGGATTTCGAGTTCCTGCACGCTCGCGCAACCAGTTCGGTCGCCCTGCTCGGCGCGAAAGCCTTTCCGACAGGCTCGCAGGTCAGGCACGGCTCGGAGCTGCTGGAAGACGTGCAGGTGGACGGCGCTATGGCGAGCGTCGCCCTGATTGAGAACGCGCAGGTAGAGGACGGGCGCTTCTTCAACGAGAGCGAGAACGAGCGGGCCATGCGTGTCGCCTACGTGGGCTTCGATGTCGCCAGCAAGTTCTTCGCGCCCGGCGCGGCTCTGGGCCAGGAGATAATCATCGCCGGAATGCCCTATCGCATCGTCGGCGTGGCCGCGGCCAAGGGCAGCGTCTTCGGGATGCCGCAGGATAACTTCATCACCGTCCCTATAAAAACCTACGCGAAGGACTTCGGGCCGCTGATACGACAGCGAGAGCTTTACATAGTCGGGACTGCGAAGTCGGACGAGCTGTTTGACGACGCGGTGGAAGAGGTGCGGCAGTTGATGCGCGAGCGCCGCCGCCTGCGCTCCAACGAAAAGGATAACTTCGGCCTGATTACGCCGGACGCCATCACGGGCCTGCGCGACCGCATCTTCGGCCCAATCTTTATAGTGGCGATTGCCGTGCCGGGAATTGCGCTCGTCGTCGGCGGGATAGTGATTATGAACATCATGCTGGTGTCCGTCACGGAGCGCACGCACGAGATAGGCATTCGAAAGACCCTCGGAGCGCGCCGCAAAGACATCCTCAAGCAGTTTTTGATAGAGGCCGTCGCGCTTTCGATTATCGGCGGGATAATAGGGGTGGTGAGCGCCTGGCTCATCGGGCGAGCTTTGAGCGCGGCCTTTTTTCCAACTTACCTTTCCGTCACGGCCATAGTGGTGGCGGTGGCGGTTTCGGCTTTCATAGGCATCTGTTCGGGCATCTTTCCGGCGTGGAAGGCTGCGCGGCTTGACCCCATAGAAGCTCTGCGAGCGGAGTAGAAGCTATAAAGGCATGAACCTGATTCGCGCGGACATTTACGAGAACCTGCGTATGTCCCTCTTCACGCTTGGCTCACATAAGCTGCGGTCGCTTTTGACGGTCGTAGGCATAGTGCTAGGCGTGTGGACTGTGATGGCCATCGCCTCCATCATCAGCGGCATAGACGTGGGCGTGAAGAAGGAGATTGAGTCTTGGGGCACGCGCACCATCAGGGTTGGAAAGTTCGCGCAAGGGGTCAGGCTGGTTCGCATGACGCGCGAAGAGCGGGCCAGAAAGGACTTGACCTACGAGGACGCCATAGCCCTCTCGCAGTTGTCTACGGTCGAGGCGGCTGTGCCTTTTCTGGACGTGTCCACGGATTACGTGGGCCGCAAGCTGATTGTCACTCACAACGGGAAGGACTCCGCGAACATCAGGATTATGGGAACGCTCCCCGAATACGAGCGCATAGGCAATCGAGTCATCTCCGAGGGGCGCTACTTCACTCGCTTCGAGAACGAGACCAAGCAGGACGTGTGCCTGATTGGCTCAAGCGTGGCCGACAACTTCTTCCTCTACGGCTCAGCGATTGAGCAGACGATTGAAGCCGGAAACAGAAGGTTTCGCATCGTCGGCGTGCTGGAAAAGCGAGAGCAATTCGGCGGGGGCTCGGGCGATAAAGACCAGAACAACGTCATCCTTGTGCCTTACGAAGTGGCGCGGCAGATGAAGCCAAACGCCACCGATGTCTCCATCGTGGCGATGGCGCGCACGGGCATGATTGAGCAGGCTAAAGACCAGATTACAGACCTCCTTCGCGTCAGGAGACAGGTGCCCTTCGGCCAGCCGGATAACTTTGCCCTTTCGACTGCGGAGTCCGTCATCAGCAACTTCCGCGCGATTACCACCGGCATTGCCATAGCGATGGTCGTCATCTCTTCTGTAGGCCTTGTCGTCGGCGGCATAGGCGTGATGAACATGATGCTCGTCTCCGTCTCTGAGCGCACGCGCGAGATTGGGATTCGCAAGGCCATAGGCGCTCGCCGCCGCGACATCATGTGGCAATTCCTTTTCGAAGCTATGGTGCTGACAGGCACGGGCGGGCTGATTGGGCTCGTCATAGGCTGGCTCACCACCTTGCTGATAAGGATTTTCCTGCCCTCTTATCTGCCCATGTGGGCTCCCGTCGCGGGGCTTACCTTCAGCCTTGGAATCGGCATGGTCTTCGGGATGTGGCCCGCTCTGAAGGCCGCGCGGCTTGACCCTATAGAAGCGCTTCGCTACGAGTAGCGAGCGCGAGAAGTGAAGTGTCCTGATGAAGGAAGAGAACCGTTTAATCTTTCGAGCAGACGCGATACGGCGCTACATGCGCGGCCGCGACAAGTCCGTCCTGCCCCGCTTCACCTCTCCGCGCGTGCAACTCTTCCTGTGGGTCTTGGCCCTCCTGCTGCTCTCAAGCGGCTTTCTGGCGTGGATGGTGCGCGTGCCCGTTTACGTCACGGGCGCGGGCGTCGTAGTCGATTCTGCCAATGAGCCGCAACTGGCTATCTTCCTGCCCGAAAGAGATGCTTCAAGGCTTCGCGCGGGGCAGAAGTTCTTCTGGAGCATGGATGATAAAGCGGCACGTCAGCCGCGTGCGCTCGGCTCCGTCGAGTCAGGCGTGAGCAGCCCCGTCGCCGTGCAGAAGCGTTTTAATCTGACGGGGGCCGCAGCCTCTGTCGTCACAAAGCCTGTGGCGGTCGCGCTCGTCAATCTGGACAGGCCGCCCGGCGCTCTTCCTGTTTCGGCTTACGTGGGCAGCGTCTCGCGCGTGGACGTGGAAGTGGGAGAGATGCGCGCCATCTCGCTCCTGCCCTTAATCGGTCGCTTTTTCGGAGAGTAATTGATGAGAAGCGTCAGTCCCATCCGGATGTTAATCTTCTGGCTGAGAAGCAGGGCCAGGCTTCTCTTGATGCGTCTCGTGGGCCGCTTCTCAAGGCGACGCGTGCCCGTGGTGCGACAACTGAGCGCAGTGGAGTGCGGCGCGGCCTGCCTGAGCATGATACTCAGTTATCACGGGCGAGAGACGCGCGTCTCCGAATGCCGCGAGGAGCTGGGATTGGGGCGCGACGGCGTAACGGGCCTCACGATTGCGAAGGCTGCGCGGGCGCACGGCCTACGCGTCAAGGCTTACTCGCTCGGGCCCGAGGATTTTAAGTTCGTGACGCTCCCGGCCATCATGCACTGGGAGTTCAACCACTTCGTGGTCGTCGAGAAGTGGTCGCCGGAGAGCGCGGAGATAGTTGACCCGGCGCAGGGGCGGCGCTTCCTGAGCGCGGCGGAATTTAACGAAGGCTTCACGGGCGTCGTGCTGACCTTTGAGCCGGGCGTCCATTTCGAGCGCATGAGCAAGAGGGCAAGGCCACTATGGCGGCGCTACCTGCTCAAGTACATATTCCAGGCCCCGGGCCTGATAGCTCAAATCATAGGCGCGTCGCTCCTGCTGCAACTGCTCGGACTGGCCCTGCCGCTCTTCACGAAAGTCATAGTGGATTTCGTGCTGCCCTTCGGCGTGCAGAGCGTCCTGACGCTCTTCGGAGTGGGGATGCTGTTGCTCATCGTGAGCCAGATGACCATCAGCTACCTGCGCGCGGCCATGCTGATTTACCTGCAAACGCGGCTCGACTCGCGCATGATGCTAGACTTTTTCGAGCACCTGCTGGCCCTGCCTTTCAAGTTCTTCCAGCAGCGCTCAAGCGGCGACCTGCTGATGCGTCTAGGCAGCAACTCCATGATACGCGAGATGCTGACGAGCCAGACGCTCTCGGTCTTTCTGGACGGGACGCTGGTGCTGGTTTACCTGCTGATTGTGCTGACGCTCTCGCCGCTCTTCGGACTACTCGTGCTCGCTCTCGGGCTGATTCAGGTGTCGCTCGTCATAGCCACTACCACGCGCATGCACAGGCTCATGCAGCGAGACCTGACGGCGCAGGCACAGTCGCAGAGCTATCTGGTGGAGGCGCTGACGGGGATTGAGACTCTGAAGGCTACGGGCGCGGAAGACCGTGCGCTCGACCACTGGTCTAATCTCTTCTTCAACCAGTTGAACATCTCGCTTCAGAGAAGCCGCCTTTCGGTCATGATTGAGACGGCCATGACGACCCTGCGCGTGCTCTCTCCGATTCTGCTGCTGTGGTTCGGAGCCTATCGAGTGCTGAACGGCTCGATGAGCTTGGGAACGATGCTGGCTCTGAATTCGCTGGCCGCGGCTTTTCTGATGCCGCTCTCTTCTCTGGTGTCGAACGGCCAGCGCCTGCAACTCGTGGGCTCGCACCTTGACCGCATAGCGGACGTGCTGGACTCGGAGCCCGAACAGGACTCTCAATCAGTAGAGCACGCGCCGCCTCTTTCGGGCCGCATAGAGTTCGACTCCGTCAGTTTCCGTTATAACGCGGACGCGCCGCTCGTCCTTAAAGACATCTCTTTTACGATTGAGCCGGGGCAGAAGGTTGGACTCGTGGGGCGCACCGGCTCGGGCAAAAGCAGTCTGGGAAAGCTTATGCTCGGGCTCTACACTCCGACCGAAGGAGAGATTCTGTACGACGGCTTACGGCTTGAAACGTTGGAGTTTCGCTCGCTGCGCCAGCAGTTCGGAGTCGTCCTGCAAGAGCCTCTTCTCTTTAGCGGCTCAATTCGACAGAGCATAGCCTTCGACGCCGAGCTTGATTTGGAGCAGGTGACGGACGCCGCGAGGCTGGCGGCGATTCATGATGAAATCATGGCTATGCCTATGGGCTACGAGACGCTTGTCTCAGAGGGTAGCGGCGGGTTGGCGGGCGGGCAGTGCCAGCGGCTCACGCTCGCACGCGCGCTGGTTCACAAGCCTGTGCTCCTTCTGCTTGACGAAGCTACGAGCCACCTTGACGTGGTGACGGAGCGGCAGGTGGACGAGAACCTGAGCGGCCTGAACTGCACCAGAGTCGTGATTGCTCATCGCCTGAGCACGATTCGCAACGCCGACCTGATTCTGGTGCTGGAGCAGGGAGAGATTGTAGAGCGCGGCACGCACGAAGAACTGCTCGCGCTCGGCGGGCGTTACGTCGAGCTTGTGCAGGCGCAGCTTGAAACGGAAGAATCCATCGCAATAAGGTCGCCCTCTTTCTGACCGGAAGAGGCTTGAACGAAAGGGCAGATTGCTCTGAATACATCAAACTACAATCCGACTTATACGAGCGGCGCGGCTGCGCCCGTGCTCTCATGCACGGAGCTGGTTCAGCGCTACGATGACTTGACCGCCGTCGACGGGATAGACCTGAGGGTACGCGCGGGCGAGTGCTTCGGACTATTAGGGCCGAACGGCGCGGGCAAGACCACCACGGTTGAGATATTCGAGGGGCTGAAGAAGCCCACGGGCGGAGTCGTGGAGCTTTTCGGCGTGCGCTGGGGCGCGGGCCGCGACCCGCATCTGCGTAGTCGCTTCGGCGTGCAGCTACAGGAAGCAAGGTTCCCGGACAAGCTGACCGTGGAAGAGACGATAAAGCTCTTTCGCAGCTTTTATCGCGCGGGCCACGATGTTGAAGAGCTGCTCGACATGGTAGACCTTCAGGAGAAGCGGCGTGCGCGGCTCATGCGTCTGTCGGGCGGGCAGAGGCAGCGGCTGGCGCTGGCCTGCGCTCTCGCGGGCAAGCCTGACCTGCTCTTTCTGGACGAGCCCACGACGGGACTTGACCCGCAGGTGCGCCACAACATCTGGAAAATCATAGAGCGTTTCAAGGCGGGCGGCGGCTCCGTCCTCTTAACTACGCATTACATGGAGGAGGCCGCGCGCCTCTGCGACCGCGTGGCCATCATGGATCACGGCAGAATCATTGCCGAGGGGACGCCCCCCGAGCTGATTAAGCTGCTCGGGGCAGACCAGATTATAGAGTTCAGCGTAAAGGGCGAGATGAACGGCGAAGTCTTACGCACTCTGCCGGGCGTGCGCGACGTGACAGTCGGCGGCGGAGTCTTCGCCCTGACGGTCTCTGAGATAGGCGCGGCGCTGCCAGCGCTTCTCTCTGAGATTGAGCGGCAGCGGGCGGAGCTTATAACTATGACCACTCATCAGGCTACGCTCGAAGATGTCTTTATTAAATTGACGGGAAGGCGATTAGGCAATGGCGGAAGTTAGAGAAAATCTTATAGCTGGCGGAAATGCGGAAGGCCTGACGGGCGTAGATGCACCAAAGAAGCGTTACTACCCGCAGCTTGAATTGACCTTAGCTCGTCTCAGGGAGTTCTCGCGCGAGCCGGAGCTAATCTTCTGGGTCTTCATCTTCCCGCTCCTGCTGACCTTCTCGCTCGGCATAGCGTTCCGCAACAATGGGCCGGAAAAAGTCTACATAGGCGTGGAGACGG
>DATELK010000054.1:0-18062 GCA_035276685.1 Pyrinomonadaceae bacterium
TGTTAAGATGCGGAAAGAATCAGGCGATAAAAGACGACCTAAATTAGGTTGGAAGAAAAAACTGCTGCTCATCTGCTTAGGGCTACTGTTCGGGCTCTTCATCATGGAGATAGCCCTGCGAATCATTGGCTACACCTACCCAATCTGGTACATGCCGGACGAGCACACGGGCTACTCTCTTCGTCCGAGCGTCGAAGGCTGGTACACGCGCGAGGGCCAGTCCTACGTGCGAGTCAACAGTGACGGCCTGCGCGACCGAGAGCACTCTAAGCAGAAGCCCGCGAACACGGTTCGCATAGCCATCCTCGGCGACTCCTTCTCCGAGGCCATGCACGTGCCGCAGGAAGAGACCTTCTGGTGGCTGATGGAGCGGAAGCTGAAGGAGTGCCCGCAGTTCGCAGGGAAGCAGGTGGAGGTGATTAACTTCGGCGTCTCGGGCTACGGCACGGCGCAGGAGTTGATAACGCTTCGCCAGAAGGTATGGGACTACCAGCCGGACATAGTCTTGCTGGCCTTCCTCACCTTCAACGACATCATGGACAACTCCAAGACGCTCAAGGATACGGAAGAGATGCCCTACTTCGTCTACCGCGACGGGCAGCTTGTCGAAGACAAATCTTTCCTGACCTCTCGCACCTACACGAAGCTGACCTCTCCGTGGAATCGTCTGGGGCGTTGGATACGCGACCGCGTGCGGGTCTTTCAGGCCGTGCATCACGCGGCCTTCGTCTACAAGACCTACATGGAAGCGCGGCGCGCACGCCAGGTGATGGAGGCCCAGAACGCCGAAGCTCAGAAGCGACAGGCTGAAGCAAAGCAGCCGACAGGGCCGGAGCAGCCGCGCCGCCCGACTCTAGTCAATCACTGGGTCTACTATGAGCCGAAAGACCCGGTCTGGCAGGACGCGTGGCGCGTCACCGAAGGGTTGATTGCAGAGATGAGCAGGGAAGTAAAGGAGCGCGGCGCGCAGTTCGTGGTCATAGTGCTGGACAACGACGTGCAGTCGCTGCCCAATCCTAAGTCGCGCGAGAACTTCATGCGAAGCATCGGCGTCACAGACCTCTCTTACCCGAACCGCCGCGTCGAAGAGTTCTGCAAGTCGCAGGGCATACAGGTGCTGGACATCGCTCCCATGATGCTTGAGTACGCCGAGCGGAACAACGTGCTGCTGCACGGCTTCGGCAAAGACATAGGCAACGGCCACTGGAACTCCGCAGGGCACGCTCAGGCGGCGGAATTGATGACCCGAAAAGTTTGCCAGATGCAGTCTGGCCGCTAAGGATTTCTCACTCTTTATCGTATAATCTCTGGTCTTATGTCTGGACTGATGACCTTACTGCGTGAGCTATTCACGTTCCTGAAGCAAGAGAAGAAGTGGTGGCTGATACCGCTTTGCCTGACGCTGGTTCTGCTGACGGCTCTCATCGTCGTGGCGGAAAGCTCGGCCATAGCCCCGTTCGTCTACAGCCTTTTCTGACCGCTTGAGGGGTTCCCTTTTCGAAGAAATATGACGACGATTCTCGGCCTCTCGGCTTTTTATCATGACTCGGCTGCGTGCCTCGTGCGCGACGGCGAGATAGTGGCGGCTGCTCAAGAAGAGCGGTTCACGCGCCGCAAGCACGACCACCGCTTCCCGCACGAATCGGTCGCCTACTGCCTGAAGGAAGCCGGCATAGGCGTGGACGACCTTGACTGCGTGGCCTTCTACGATAAGCCGCTGGTGAAGTTCGAGCGGCTGATGGAGACCTATCTGGCCTACGCGCCCGTAGGCTTCGGCTCGTACCTGAAGGGCATGCCCACGTGGCTGAAAGAGAAGCTCAACCTTCAGGGACTGATTCGCAAGGAGATGGGCTACAAGGGAAAGCTTCTCTTCGGAGACCATCACGAATCGCACGCGGCGAGCGCCTTTTATCCTTCGCCGTTTGAAGAGGCTGCGATTCTGACGGTCGACGGCGTGGGCGAGTGGGCCACCGCTAGCTACGGCGTGGGCCGTGGCCGCGAGCTTGAGATACTGAAGCAGATGAAGTTCCCGCACTCCCTGGGCCTGCTCTATTCCGCGTTCACGGCGTTCACGGGCTTCAAGGTAAATTCGGGCGAGTACAAGCTGATGGGCCTTGCGCCTTACGGCGAGCCGAAGTACGTGGACACCATCCTGAAAGAGCTGGTTGACGTACACGAAGACGGCTCGCTTCATCTGAACCTGCGCTACTTCATCTTCCCGCATCACGCTGCGCGCATGACGGGCACGAAGTTCGAGAAACTGTTCGGCCCGCCGCGCAAGCCCGAAAGCCCCATTACTCAGCGCGAGATGGATTTGGCCCGCAGCATTCAGGTCGTCGTTGAAGACGTGGTTTTGAAGATGGCCCGCCACGTACAGCGCGAGACAGGCATGGAGAACCTCTGCATGGCCGGGGGCGTGGCGCTCAACTGCGTGGCCAACGGGCGGCTGCTGCGCGAAGGGCCGTTTAAGCGCATTTGGATTCAGCCCGCGGCAGGCGATGCTGGCGGCGCTCTCGGCGTGGCCTTCGCGGTTTATCATCGCTACTTTGAGCAGGAGCGAAACGGCCATCTTGTAAAAGATGACAGCGGCGGCGAGCATTACTGGGACAGGATGAAAGGGACGCTGCTCGGGCCGCGCTTCACGGAAAATGAGATAGAAGCATTTCTCACGGAGCGCGCTATCCCGTTTGAGAAGGTCGAGCGTGCGGCTTTGCCTCAGCGCGTGGCCGCTCTTATCGCCGACGAGAAAGTAGTTGGGCTCATGCAGGGGCGCATGGAGTTCGGCCCGCGAGCCCTAGGAGCGCGCAGCATCATAGGCGACGCGCGCTCGCCCCGCATGCAGTCAGTGATGAACTTGAAGATTAAGTACCGCGAATCGTTCCGACCCTTCGCGCCTTCCGTCCTGAGAGAGCGTGTCTCGGATTACTTCGAGCTTGAAGCGGACAGCCCATACATGCTGCTGGTGGCGAACGTGCGCGAGGAGCATAGAGTGCCCGAGCCAGAGGGCGCGGAGAACCTTCACGGCATAGAGAAACTCAAAGTCCCGCGCTCAACTATTCCTGCCGTGACGCACGTCGATTACTCCGCGCGCATACAGACCGTGCGCCGGGAGATGAACCCGCTCTATTACGACATCATCAACGCCTTCTACGAGCAGACGAATTGCCCCGTCATCGTCAACACCTCTTTCAACGTGCGAGGCGAGCCGATTGTCTGCACGCCCGAGGACGCCTACCGCTGCTTCATGAGAACGGAGATGGACTACCTGGTGCTTGAGAACTTCATACTGGACAAGCGTGCGCAGGGCGAGCTGAAAGAGACGAGTGACTGGCGGCAGGAGTTCGAGCTGGATTAAAGAGGCAATATGTCAGGCTACAAGTACAACGGCAGGCGATTCGGGTTCACTATGGCGGGCGCGTTCACCTTCTTCGCGCTCATCTTTCTCTACAAGCAGCGCATGACGGTCGTCACGGTGCTGGGAAGCCTCGTCGCGCTCTTTCTGCTCTTCGCCCTCGTTGCGCCGAAGGTGCTTGAGCCGGTCGAGAGAGTCTGGATGGCGTTTGCGCGCGTGCTCGGAGCCATCAACACGCGCATCATCATGGGCCTCTTCTATTTTCTAATCTTCGTCCCGCTGTCGCTTCTCTTCAAGGTAGTCGGGCGCGACGAGATGCGCCGCCGTTGGAGCTCAGGCGCACAGACCAACTGGGACGACTACCGCCCGCGCCAGCGCGACGCACGCCACTACGAGAACATGTTCTAATGTAGGGGCAGGGCTTGTCCCTGCCCGTCGCACCTTGGTGCGAATAAAGATGCGCCTTCATTCTAGATTGAATGAAGGCGCGTCTTTGTGATTGTGCTTATCGCACAATACGGGCAGGGACAAGCCCTGCCCCTACTAATTTATTCTACCTGTTTCCTCCACCACCGCCTCCGCTTTGCGTCTCAGTGGTTGCGGAGGCCGCGCGGCCTTCGGCGTCTAGGAAGACGATGTTCTGCGACACGTCCGTCAGAGAGCGCAGGCCAGGCTCTATGACGCGGCGGTCGCCCACCACGAGTATCGCCATCTTCGACGGGTCAAGGTACTTGTTAGCGGCGCGGTTCACGTCTTCAAGCGTCACCGCACGCACGCGCGCGATGTAGTTGTTGAAGTAGTCGTCCGGCAAACCATAAAGCACCACGTCGGTGAGTCGGCTGGAAATCTGCTCGGGCGTCTCGAAGCCGCGCGGGAAGCCGCGAATGATTGCCTGCTTGGCAAATTCCAGTTCCTTTGCATCAATCGGACGCGAGCCTCTTACCCCGTTCAGCTCGCGCATGAACTCCACCACAGACTCTTTCGTGACAGCCGTCTGCACGCCAGCCGTGGCCATGAAAGGCCCTGACCCCCTGCGATAATCGAAGGCCGTGCGAGCGCCGTAGGTGTAGCCCTTATCTTCGCGCAGGTTCATGTTGACTCGGGAGGTGAACTGGCCTCCCAAGAGCGTGTTCAGCACCAGCAGCGGGAAGAAGTCGGGCGTAGTGCGCGGCTGGCCTATCTGGCCTATGTTGATGACGCTCTGCGCCGCGCCCGGCTTGTCAACGATGTAGATGCCCGCGCGCTCTCGCATGGGCGGCGTGCTGATGTTGACGGCCGGAACCTCTCCCTGCTTCCAGTTGGCCAGAGCCTTCTCAAGCTGAGGCACTATCTCGTTCATGGTCACGTCGCCCGTGACGATGATGGCCGCGTTGTTCGGACGATAGTAGGTCTCGTAGAAGCGGCGCACGTCCTCGTTGGTGATGGCCTTGATGGAAGTGTCGTCGCCTATGGTCGGATGCCCATATGGATGGTTGCGGCCGTAGAGCAGCGAAGCATATACGACGGACGCTATGGCGTTGGCGTCGTCCTTGCGCTGCATGAGCTGGGCCAGTCGCGAAGCGCGTTGTAGCTGCAACTCTTTTTCAGGGAAAGAGGCGTTGGTGATGACATCTGCGTAGATGTCGAGCGCCTTCGTCAGGTGTCGCTTGAGAGTCAGCAGGTTGATGCCGCTCAAGTCCCAGTCCGTGCCTGTTCCAAGCCGCGCGCCTATGGCCGCAAGCTCGTTGGAAATCTGTAGCGCGTCTCTGGTCTTCGTTCCTTCGTCCACGAGAGCTGCGGTCAGGCTGGCAAGGCCCGCCTTGTCCTGCGGGTCTGCTGCCGCGCCCGTCTTCAGCATCAGGTTCATGCTGACCACGGGCAGCTCGTGCTGCTCGACCAGCACCACCTCAAGGCCGTTCGAGAGCTTGCGCCTCTGTATCGCAGGAAGCTTGAACGTTGGGTCCGGCCTGGGCTTCGGCTGAACGTAGAGGCCGCCAAGCTCTGATTGGTCTTTAGCCGGAGCCTTGCCCTTGCCCTGCGCCTGTGTCGCGGGAGGCGTTGCGCCAGCAGGCTGTGTTGCCGCAGCCTCCGTGCGCGTCTGCGCCTGCGCGCCTGCGGGTTTGTCTGCGCCCTGCTGCGGCGTAGTCGTTGCTGCGGACGGCTGAACGGGCGTTGCGCCGCCCTGCTGCGGAGTAGTCGCGGCTGCGCCGGTCTGCGCGCCGCTCGTCTGCTGCGCGGGCGAGGCTATGGCCTGACCCGGCCCTTCCGGCACGGGCTGGCCAGTGGTCGCGCCTCGCGGCCTTGGCATCACGGTCAGCACCAGCCGCCTGTCGTTCAAGTAAGTCTTCGCCACGCGGCTCACGTCTGCCGGAGTCACCTGACGATAACGGTCAAGGTCTTTCTGAAAATAGCCGGGGTTCTTGACGAAAGTCGCGTACATGTTCAACTGGTCGGACTTTCCGCCGAAGCCTCCGACGGTTTGCAGGCCGTAGATGAAGGATGACTCGCGCGCGTTGTAGGCGCGCTCCATCTCTTCCGCTGTCGGCGGCTCTGCTTTGAGTTTCTCAAGCTCTGCGTTAATGGCGTCTTCCAGCTCCTTCAACTTCGCCGCGCGCTCTTCCGCAGTCCTGCCCGGCTGCTTCAGGGTAGCCGTAATCTGAAACTGTCCGGCAAGCTCGCGCGAGTTGTTGAAGGCCGAAACGTCCTGCGCTATCTGCCGCTCGTAGACGAGCGCGCGGTAGAGGCGTGAGCCCTTGCCGCCCGTCAGGATTGTGCCGAGCGTGTCGAGCGCCGCGTCGTCCTTAGCCCACTGCGGGACGCTGAACCATGTCGTGTAAACCCTGGGCAGCGAGACGCGGTCTTCCATCGTCAGACGGGTCTCTTTTTCAATCACGGGCTGCGTGATGTTCAAAGGCTTAACTTCAGGCCCGCGCTTGAGTGGGCCGAAATATTTTTCCACCATCGCACGCGCCTCTTTCGGATTAAAGTCTCCGGCCACGACGAGGCTCGCGTTGTTCGGCGTGTAGTAGCGGCGGAAGAAGTCCGAGACATCTTCGCGCGTGGCTGCGGTCAAATCGTCCAGAGAGCCAATGGTCAGCCAGTGATACGGGTGGTCTTTGGGATAGATGGTCTCGGCAATCTTCGCGCCGACAAGGCCGTAGGGGCGGTTGTCGTAATTCTGCCTCTTCTCGTTCTTCACCACGTCGCGCTGGTTCGCCAGCTTCTCTTCCGTCAGGGCTTCCAGCAGGTAGCCCATGCGGTCTGACTCAAGCCACAGCGCAAGCTCAAGAAAGTTGGACGGCACGACTTCCCAGTAGTTCGTGCGGTCTGTGTTGGTCGAGCCGTTAAGTGTCCCGCCCGCTTCCTGCAACGGCACGAAGTAGTCGTTGTTGTGATGAAGCGAGCCCTGGAACATCATGTGCTCGAAGAGGTGCGCGAAGCCCGTGCGGCCCGGCACCTCGTTCTTGGAGCCTACGTGATACCAGACGTTGACGGCCACAATCGGCGTCGAGTGGTCTTCATGAAAGATGACGCGCAGGCCGTTCTGAAGTGTGAACTCTGTGTAATTGATTGGCGGAAGCACCGTTGTCTCCCTCTGTTGTCCTGTACTTTGCGCGCTGTTCTGCGCGAGGAGCAGGGTTGGAGAAAACATTGAAATGGCCAGCACCAGTGCTGCCAGACTCTTCATTCTCATGACGCTCTTTCCTCCACAAAGCCTCAACGCCCGGAAGCACAAGGAGAGCAAGGGCGCAAGGCTAGATAATGGAGAACCCAAGCGCGTCGCATCCCTAGAATTTGAAGGCGCGCTCTTTCTCCTAGTTGGTTTTTAAATGATTCCTTTCAGGGGAAGACTGATTTTAGCGCGACAGGGGGCCAAAAGCAAAAAGCAGCGAAGGGAAGAAAGGAATTAACAGGGATGGACAGGATAAGCAGGATAAGAGAGAAAGCATTGCTTCTTATTTTTCTTTATCCTGTCTATCCTGTCTATCCCTGTTAATTTCTTCTTATGACCTCTGGCCTCTTTGGCTACTGGTTGTTAAAATCTCTCAACATTAAAAGCTGATGGCACTTGAAACGGATTTCATAGTCGTGGGGAGCGGCATCGCGGGCCTGCGCGCCGCAGTCGAGCTGGCGCTCGCGGGCGCTCGCGTCACTGTCTTGACCAAAGACCGCACCAGCGAGTCCAACACGGAGTACGCGCAGGGCGGCATCGCCGTCGCGCTCTCTGAAGAGGACGAGGTGGCGCTTCACGAAGAGGACACGCTTAAGGCCGGGGCGGGCCTCTGCGATAAGGAGGCCGTGCGCGTGATGGTGGAGGACGGCCCGCGCCTGATTCGTGAATTGATTGACTGGGGCACGGAGTTCGACCGTGAAGCGGGCCGACTGGTCTTCACGCAGGAGGCCGCGCACTCGCGCCGGCGCATACTGCACGCTCACGGCGACTCCACGGGCAGAGAGATTGTGCGCTCGCTGATTGCCCGCGCAAGGCGCGAGCGAGAGATTGCCTTCGTCGCTCACGCAGGCGTGGAGAGCCTGATTGCTCTGGACGGCAGATGCCTGGGTGTGCGCTATCTTGACCCTCTGGTGCGTGCGCCGCGAGAGCTTTGGGCGCGTGCGGTCGTGCTGGCTTCGGGCGGCGCGGGACAGGTCTTCCTGCACACCACGAACCCGGAGGTCGCCACGGGCGACGGGATGAGTATGGCCTACAGGGCCGGTGCAGAGCTCGCGGACATGGAGTTCGTGCAGTTTCACCCGACGGCGCTTAACCTGCCGGACGCGCCTCGCTTTCTTCTCACGGAAGCCATTCGCGGCGAGGGCGGCGTGTTGAGAAACGGTCGCGGCGAGCGCTTCATGTCCCGCTATCACGAGCGCGCGGAATTAGCGCCGCGAGACATCGTGAGCCGCTCGATTGTGGCAGAGATGGAGCGCACAGGCATGAAGACCGTCTACCTTGATATGACGCATCTTGCGCCTTCCTTCGTCCGCCGCCGCTTCCCGAAGATTTATGAGACCTGCCTGCACTACGGGCTTGACCTGACGAGAGACCTGCTGCCGGTCTCGCCCGCCGCGCATTATTCTATGGGAGGCATTCGCACAGACCTCTATGGGCGCACGACGCTCGCGGGGCTCTACGCTGCGGGCGAAGTCGCGTGCACGGGCGTGCATGGCGCGAACAGGCTCGCTTCAAACTCGCTCTTGGAGGGGCTGGTCTTCGGCGCTCGCGCAGGCCGTGCGGCCGCGCTCGATTACGCTCATGAAAGGGCGCGCACGTTTGCTAAAGAGTCGGCCGCGTATGAGAGCGAGGCCGCGCCGCAGGCTGAAGGATTAGGAGAAATCGCGCTCGCCGTCAGAAAGCGCGTCAAGCGTTTGATGTGGGAGCGAGTTGGCATCCTTCGCAGCCGCGCTTCCGTCTCTCGCGCACTGTGGGAGTTTGAGCAGATTGCACGCGCGCCGCTTCGTCCCTCTTCCAGAAACTTCCTGACGGTGGCGATGCTGATTGCACGCGCCGCCCTCTGGCGAGAAGAGTCGCGCGGCGCACACTACCGCACGGATTTTCCGCGACGCGACGACGAGCGCTGGCGCGTGCATTCCATCATGCGGCACGGCGCAGAAATCGGAGCGAGCGAGAGAATAGATTTCGGGGAGGCGATAGGGACAGAAACAGATGGCACAGTTCAAACAACTGCATGAATGGAATAAGACGCCGCGCGAGGCAGTAGAGCTACAGAAGCGCCTGCGCGAGCAGGTGAGGCTCGCCCCGCTCTCTCGCGAGATTAAAACAATCGCGGGCGCTGACATCTCCTTCAATAAGTTTGACCCGACCGTCTACGCGGGCATAGTCGTCTTGAGCTTCCCGGAGATGGAGGTGATAGAAGAGGCGGGTGTCGTGAGCGAAGCGAGGTTTCCATACATACCGGGGCTGCTCTCGTTCCGCGAGACGCCTTCGGTTCTGGAAGCATGGTCGCAGCTCAAGACAGAGCCGGACGCGCTTATGCTGGACGGTCAGGGACTGGCCCACCCGAGACGCGTAGGCATTGCCTGTCATATAGGTTTAATGATAGAGCGGCCCACGCTGGGCTGCGCCAAGTCGGTGCTAGTGGGAAAGTATGAAGAGCCCGATGTTGAGCGCGGCTCGTGGTCGGAGATGATTGATAAGGGCGAAGTGGTGGGCGCGGCCGTTCGGACGAAGCGGAAGGTGCAGCCGGTTTATGTCTCGCCCGGGCACCTCATTGACCTTGATGGCGCGATTGACCTTGCGCTTCGCTCGGACGGAGGCTACAGGCAGCCTGAGCCTACGCGACGCGCTCACCTGCTCGTCAACGCTCTCAGGCGCGGCGAGCGCGAGCCCGGCACGACCAGCACGCAGACGACAGGCAGGCTCTTCTAAAGCCCCTGAAAGGGGCGGTGTATCAGTAGCCCACGACGCCAGTCGTGGGACACACGTTGCGAAAGAAGATAAGCCCCGAGAGGGGCGACATAAGATAGCATTCCTTATGTCGCCCCTCTCGGGGCTTATTGATTCTTTCTCGCTCTGATTCCCATGACTTACGTCATGGGCTATTGTTATATCGCCCCCTGCGGGGGCTTCGTGTTCTGCCTTACTCTGTGACCGTGAACTTGGCAGAGGGCGAGAGGGTCTGGCCTGAGACGCGGTCGCGTATGCGGACTGCCACCTCGTACTCGCCAAGCGCAAGGCCGCCCGTAGGTATCAGGCGCGCAAGGGTGAGTCGCTGGCCAGCGTCCGAGAGGCCGCTCCAGTCTTCGGCCTGCTTGCCTATCTCCTTGCCGTCCTTTAGCAGCACGTATTCCACGTCGACGGACGGGCGCAGGGTGGTCTGGTCGATGCCCGCGTTGTAAATCTGCATGTAGAGTCCAACGTCCTGCCCGCGAGTGTACTGGCCGGAAACGTTCGGGATGACCTTGACGTTGCCTATGACGAACTGGCCCACGGCGGGCTGGTTGTTGAGGCTCTGAAGGCGAGCCGCCAGCACGAGCGTGGAAGTCGAAAGCTTCGACGCGTCATACTTGGGAACGCTGAAGCCCACGTTGCGTATGCCGGTCGCGCCCGAGGTCACGTCGCGCACAATGACATCCACCTTGTAGGTTCCGGGCGCGAGCGCCACGGCCTTCTGATAGGCGCTCTTGCGTATGCGCGCGTCCGTCAGCTCGCTCGTAGTCGCCTGCGTGATGACGGGGTCTTCAAAGATGCCAACGCGACGGCCGGAGACCGACGTTATCTTGCCGAAGATGTTGATGCGCGCTTCCTGCAAGCCGCCCTTATCTACGAAGGAGAGGTCTTTGTTGTCGGTCTGTATGGTGACGGCCGTGATGACGCGGTCGTCCGACTGGCGGAAGAAGTCTATGCGAACGTCAAAGTTGAGCGGGTTCTCTTCGACCACGCCCCGGTTGACGGCTTCGGCCAGGTCTGAGAACTTGACCTGCGGCGGACGGTTGAGGTCGGCCAGCATCACCAGCCTTGAGAAGGGATTGTCCTGCGCCCTCTGGTAGTTGCCGGAGTTGAGGCCGCTGATGCGATCTGCGCGCGTCTCAAGCCCAAGCTGCTCGGCCAAAGTCTGGCCCGCGCCCGGGACATAGAGCATGGCGTCCTTGTCGTTCGGGTTGGTCGTCAGTCGATACTCGCCCGTTCCCGTAGGGTCAACGAACTCAAGCTCTATGCCTGAGCCCACGCCCGGCAGGTAGCGATAGAACCATCGCTCGAACGGGTAAGTCGTAGTCTGTCCGCCGCCCTCCCAGGGCATGCGCTCGTAGCCGCCGCCCATGGGATGCGTCTCGCGCTCGTGCGGCGGGCCGTACATGATGTAGATGCGACCACGATCCGACTTCCAGCCGGGGATGCCGGCCGAAAAGTGCTCGTTGGCGTAAGCTATGCGCTCGTAATACTCTTCGCGGTACTCGTTCTCGTCAGTGTCCGGGTCCGGGTCGCGCCTGCGCCAGAACTCTTCAATGAAGGCTTCGCGCTCCTCGTCCGTCTGAAGCTTCTTAAAGGCTTTGCGCTCGTCTTCCGTGATGATGTAGGTCACGTCCTTGTCGAGCCAGTCCTTGTAGACCTTCTTCAACTCAGGCTTAACGTTGCGCTCGCGCTGCGTAGGGTCCTGGCTCTGGCCTTTGTTCTTGTCCTTTTGAGCCAGAGCGACGGGGCTGGCGACCGTGAGCGCCAGCAGGAGGGAAAGGGCCAGACGGCACATCAACTTGTGGTGTGACATAAATTTTTTAAGACTCCTGTAATTCAACGGGGAAACTTACCTTTACCCCGCACACGCACCCATCAGACATGCGCAATCCGGGAGCAGGATTTTTTTCAGCTTTTTCACCGAAACTGTAGGAAACAACTCAAGGCTTCTTGTAGCCCAGGGCCGGGGAGCAATCTTTGAGCCCTTGGCGGTCTTCCAGTGAACTGGAATTTTAAGTGCGCTCACCAGCAGAGTCAAGATGCGGCGGGAGGGTTCAAAGTTGCCCAAAACCCGTAGGTTAGAGGCCGGAAGACAGAGGTCAGAAGAGAGGTTTTTAATAGTCCCGTCAGGGACTTGTTGATAATAGCCAAGCCATTTATGGCTGGGGATAAGCAGCCAGAGGAAATAGAGAGTCCCATAGGGACGGCTGAGCATCAACTTTCAGCCGTCTCTATGGGACTCTTTTCTTTATCTCGCAACTTTACCCAGCCATAAATGGCTGGGCTATTTCCAGAAAGTCCCTGACGGGACAAAAGATTGCTCTCCTTACCGACCTCTAGCCTTTGGCCTCTGCTCTTCTTGCTTTGCCGAATATCCACGCGACCAGAATTGAGACCATGTAGAGCACTATCATGGGCGCGGCAAAGAGCAGCATGTTGGGGATATCATTTGTTGGGGAAAGTATCGCGGCCGAAATCAGTATGATTATCAGCGCGGTCTTCCAGACTCTCAGCAGGAAGCGGGCCGTGACTATGCCTATGCGCGCCAGCACATACGTAATCGCTGGCATCTGAAAGACCACGCCCATCGCCAGCATGACCAGTATGATGAAGTCGAAGTAGTCGTCCGCCTTCAAGAGCAGCCTGAAGTCCTGCCCAAGCCCGAGCAGGTACTTTGCCGCGGGCGGGAAGATGACGTAGTAGGCGAAGGCCGCGCCAATGATGAAGGAGATGGACGAAAGGATGATGAAGGGATAGACGTAGACGCGCTCGTGAGAGTAGAGGCCGGGGGAGACGAAGGCCCAGATTTGCCAGAGCAGGAAAGGCACGGACAGGCATATGGCCGCGTAGAGCGAGACCTTGACGTAGAGCGAAAAGGGCTCCATGGCGGTCGTCACAATCAGCTTGTCGTCAATGCCTGCCATCGCGTCCGGCTTGGCGGAGAAGTCCAGAGGCAGCCTCACGCCCTTCGGGATAATAGTGTTTCCGGCATAGAGCGGCTCGTCCGTGAACACGCCCATGCGACCCTGCGAATCCACGGCCACGCGCGCCTGAACGGACGTGCCCAGGGGGATGACGCTCGCGCCTATCTTGGTCGTCTCGGCAAAGACATAGCGGCCCGTGTCGCCTTCCTTCAACGAGTTGAGCGGGAGAATCATCTCCTTGCCTGTGAGCCCGCCTATGGGAAGCTCGCGGCGCTGCGCTTCGGCAAGCGCTCGCTGCACGGGCACGGCCAGAAAGTTGTAGATGCGGTCGGAGAAGAACCAGCAGACCATAAAGGCCACGAAGATGAAGAGGAAGGAGCGTATCAGTCGGCCGCGAAGCTCGTCCAGATGCTCAAGGAAAGACATCTGCCCGCCAAGCTCATCCTCGCCGCCGCGCTTCTTCGACCTAGCTTCTAAAAGTGTAGCCATCTCTCAGGAAAAAAGTTCGCCGAGGTGATTGTAAAAGGAAAGCGGCTTTTAGAGCCAGTCGCGCTTGCTGGAAGTGTCAGGCGCAGGAGGCGCGGCTTCACCTGCCAGAGCCGGTTCGGCCTGCTCGCTCGTCGCGCCGGGAGCGGAGCGCGCGACCGTGGGCTGGAGCGGCGCTATCGCCACCGCGTCGTCTTCTGTGGCAGAAGCACTTTCGGAGGCTACTGCGTCGAGCGCGTTTCTTCTGTCGGTCGCGTCGCCCAGGATTGAGTGGTCGTCCTGAAGCATGGCGCGGGCCATGTCGGCCTCCTGCTCAAGCTTCTCAAGCTCAACCTCCTTCTCCCACGTGCGCTTGAAGTCCTCGGAGGCGCGCTTGAACTCGCCCAGACTCTTGCCCAGCTGGCGGCTCAGCTGCGGAAGCCGTCGCGGGCCGAACAGGATGAGCGCCACCACCAGTATGATTAGAAGCTCGCTCGTCCCTAAAAACTCGAAAATCGCCAGAAACATCTTTTTGACCTGCTAACTTTATTGCGCCGTCGCGGCCCATTTGAAACAGCCGGAGGGAAAAAGAGATGTGCAACGGAAATTCTACGCACCGCTCATCGGATGCGTCAAGCAGGTGAGGCGTGCGCGCTGGTAGCACCCGCCAAAGGTTTTGTTATAATTCCTGCCATGAAGAAATTTTTAAGCCTCCGTGTAGCTTCTCTCTTATTGTCGCTCGTGGCAGTCGCGCACGCTCAGCAGCCCGCGCAGGATTATCTGGTTTACGTCGTGTCGGAATCGGCGGACGAGATAACGCTCGTACGCTTCGGGCCGAAGGGAGCGCGCGTTGACCACAAGCTCGGCACGGGCGTCATGCCGTCGGATTTGGACGGGCCGCACGGGATTGCCATCACTAGGGACAAGGAGTTCTACTTCGTCTCGCTGGCGCACGGCGCGCCGAACGGCACGGTCTGGAAGTATTCGGCGAAGAACGATTCGGTGCTGGGCAAAGTCACGCTCGGGATGTTTCCTGCGACGATGGACGTGTCGCCCGACGGGCAGTTCCTGTACGTGGTCAACTTCAACCTGCACGGCGACATGGTGCCCTCGTCTGTCTCGGTCGTCTCCACGGAATTGATGACGGAGCTTGCGCGCATCACCACCTGCGCCATGCCGCACGGCTCGCGCTTCAACCCGCAGGGCACGAAGCACTATTCGGTCTGCATGATGGACGACATGCTCGTAGAGATAGACACTTCGACCTTGAAAGTCTCGCGCACCTTTATGCTCACGAAGGGGAAAGAGATGGGCATGACGGGGCCGCCTAAGGCTCCTGAGAAGATGAGCATGCCGGGGATGAACATGGGAGGCATGAAGGACACAGGCGGCCACGGGCTTGAGGCTCCGAAGCCCGGCGACGTGGGCTGCTCGCCTACCTGGGCTCAGCCGTCAAACGATGGCGCTAAAATTTATGTCGCCTGTAACAAATCGAGCGAGATTGTAGAGATTGACGCTGCCACATGGAAGATGACGCGCCGTATGCCTGCGGGCCCCGGCGTCTACAACCTTGCCATCACGAAAGACGGGCGGCTGATAGGAACCAACAAGCGCGGCCCCTCCGTCTCCATCATCGATTTGAAGTCGGGCAGGGAGCTTGCGCGCATCCCCACGAAGCGGCGAGTAGTCCACGGCGCAGTCGTCTCGCCCGACGACCGCTACGCCTTCATCTCCATAGAAGGCATTGGCTCAGACCCCGGCACGGTCGAAGTCATAGACCTGCAAACTATGAAATCCGTCGCCACCGTTGACGTAGGCGCGCAGGCAGGCGGGATTGATTTCCTGAGGACTGAACCCGCGAAGTGAAGGCGGGAAATTAGCAGGGATGGACAGGATAAAGAAGAAGCAAGCTCTTCTCTTTCATCCTGACAATCTCTGTCCATCCCTGCTAATTTCTGGTTTGAATACTATTCTCCCGGCGTTGTGGTTGAGCCCTCGAACCTTGGCTTACCCAGACGGACTATCCAGAGGCCGGAGTTGATGTCTATGAAGTAGACCATTCCCTTGTGCGGCTGCGCGCCCCAGGTGAAGGGAATGTTGGCACGGTAGCCGTCGGGCGTTCCCGTCCAGAGCTTTCCTATCTCGCGCCCCTGACGATAAAGCTCGCCGCGCAGCTCGCCCGATACGTCCACCACGCGTGCCCCGCCGTTGTAATAGCCCATGTAGAGAATGTCGTCCTCCACCCAGATGTTATGCGCGCCCGCTTCAGGCACACTATATTCTGCGACCTTTCGCGGCTGCTCTATGTTCGTGACATCTATGACGTGGACTATGCCACGGACGGGAATGCGCTCGCGGCTTGAGATGTCGAAGATTTCGGGGAAGACCTCGTCGCCCACGAAGACGTAGTTCTTGTAGCGGAAGACCGCGTGCGAGCCAGCTAGCCAGCCGTTGCCGTAAAGGTCGTGGAAGTTGAAACGGTAGTTGCTGACGAGCTTCGGATTCTCGGGGCTCCCTCCCTTGATGCCGTTGCCCACGTCAAGAATGATTAGCCCGTCGCGCCAGTAGGCCAGATAGGCAAGGCCGTCCTTCACCTGTATGTCGTGCAGGTAGCGGCCCATGACCTGTTCCTGCCCGCCCATTTGCAGCGTCGTCGCCACCTGATTCTCAACCTGCCAGCGCGCCACCTCCTTGGGCGCACGCGCGTCCTTGAAATCTATCACGCGCATGGAGCCCGTCGCGTCGTCCGTGAGAAAGACGTAGTGGTCGTAGATGTAAGCACTGTGGACTCCGCCCGTCACGGTCGCCGTGTACTCTGAGAGGACTTTCGGATGCGCAAGGTCGGACGTGTCTAGAAAGATGATGCCGTTCTTGCGGCTCGAAGCGCCCTCGCGCGTGATGACGCCGATTTTCCCGTCCGCAGACAGGCTCACGTCGTTGACGATGTGCGCGTCTACCTTGAGCGTGTCCGTCAGCTTCGGGTTCTTAGGGTCGGAGATATCGTAAACCAGCACCTTGTCGGAGATGGTGGAGACGTAAGCGTAGTTGCCGAAAATCCATTGCTCCGCGGCCTGCACGTCCTTGAGCGGCGCGCGACCCACGACCTCAAGCTCGCGCTCTGCGTTGCGCGGGCTGACGACGATGGACGACACGGCGCTTCGGTCGCCGCTGATAGCCGTCACAACGTAAGTGCCCGGGCGCTCCGCGACGAAAGCTCCGTCCGGCTCAATCATCGCGCCGTCGCCTGAGACTTCCCAACGAACTAACGCGTTAGCACTGCCGCCCGCAGAAGCCTTAAAGCGCACTACGTCGCCTGTGCGCGCCGTACTCGTCTTAGGCTCTACGCTGAGGGACGCGACCGTGCCGTTGACTACGTTGACAGTGACCATGCCGCTGCCTGCGTCGGACGTTGCGCGCAAAGTCGCAGCGCCCGGTGCGAGCCCAACCACGACGCCTGCCGGGTCAACCGTGGCTATGTTGGGATTGTCGGACTTCCACGAAAGCACTGCGCGCGGGAGCGGGTTGCCGTTGAAGGCGCGTGCCGTGGCCATCAGCTTCATAGTCCCGCCGACATTAAGAGGCGCGCTCACGGGCTCGATGTCTATGCGCGCGGCGGGGCTGGGCCTGACGGTGATGCTGGCAAAGCCAAGCTTGCCGCCGACGATTGCGCCCACCTTCACCACTCCGGGGTTGTAGAAGTTGACCGTGCCGTCTTCGCCTGCGGCGGCCAGGTCAAACGGCGCGGCGAACCATGCCGTGGGCTTGACGGCGACCGTCTTGCCCTGAGCGTCCAGAGCCGTGGCTGTAAACTGAAGCGGCTTGCCTACCTCTGCCTCCACGGCGGGAGCTTTAATCTCCACCCTGACGACGGCCGGGGCGCTTGATGCCGCCTGCTGCTGCGCGCCCGCGCCTGCGGTCGTCAAAAGTAGAAGCGACAGCGCCAGCATCCATGACGTGAGATTGCGAACCGTAGACATCTCTCGTGCTACCTCCGAAAAGTTACTTGTGTTCCCTTTGAGATTCATGAGCCGAGCCGAAGAATCGTGCGCGGCGAGCCTGTGTTGAGAAGTTGCAGGCATCTTGCGCCCGCGCGCGTGAGAGTGTCAAGCGGTAGGAATAAAATAGGTCAGAACCGCCTGCGGTAGCGGGCGGGTCATCGTCCGTTTTGACTCTAGACGGACGATGACCCGCCCGCTACCGCAGGCGGTTCTGACCTGTGCTTTACGCGGCGGCGCTGCTGTAGTGTAGGCTCTGAACCTTTCCGCTCTTTCTAAGCAAGACCTCGTGGGCAATCTCAAGGATGCGGTCGACGGTGAAGGGCTTGGCGACGACCCAGTCTACCTGCGCCTCCTTCTGTTCCGTGGAGCCTACGGCTTCGCCCCAGCCTGTGATGACGGCTATGGGGATTCGCTTGCTTCTTTCGCGTATGGCGCGGGACAGTTCCCAGCCGCTCATGCCCGGCAATCCAACATCCGTGAAGACCGCGTCGAATTTCTCGCCGTCGTAGAGAGAGAGCGCGTCGCGCCCGTTCGTAGCCGTCACGACCTCGAAGCCGTCTGTTTCGAGTATGTCCTGCAACAGGTCGCGCACGTAGTCTTCGTCGTCTATGACGAGTATCTTCGTCTGGCCAGAGGAGCGCGAAGGCTTGACGGGAAGCGAAAGCTCGCCCGCAGGCATGACCTGAACTGCGCCGCGCGCCACGGGCATGCGAATGCGGAAAGTAGTGCCTGAGCCAACTTCACTCTCAACCAGAATTATTCCCTCGTGCCTTCTGACTATCCCGTACCCAACCGCCAGTCCCAGTCCCATCCCCGCCTTACCCTTCGTAGTGAAGAAGGGGTCGAATATTCTTGAGCGCACCTCGGGAGTCATGCCGAGCCCTGTATCACGAACGCTAATCTCCACCTGACCGTCCACTTCTTCTGCTGAG
>DATELK010000055.1:0-28698 GCA_035276685.1 Pyrinomonadaceae bacterium
GTCCGCCTTCACTGACAGCAACTTCACGCGCGACGCCTAAGTGTGAGAGGCAGTCGGGCCGGTTCGAGGTCAAATCAATCTCAAGCAGGAAATCGTCACCCCTGGGATGCACGCCGTCCACGGCGAGCCCCAGCATCGTCAGCCGCTCTGCCAACGCACGCGGCTCGACCTCAACGCCCGTCAATTCACGAAGCCAGTTGTAACTAATGTTCATAAGCACTCAGTTTTCAGAAGAAGCAATGGCTGCTTTTAACTGAAAACTCTTAATTAAATTGTTCCAGGAAGCGCACGTCGTTCTCGAAGAGCAGGCGTATGTCGTCGAGCGAGTACATGAGGCCGCACATGCGGTCAATGCCTAAGCCGAAGGCGAAGCCCGTGAACTCTTCCGGGTCTGCGCCCACGGCCCTGAGCACGTTCGGATGCACCATGCCTGAGCCGCCAAGCTCTATCCAGCCGGAGCCTTTGCAGATGCGGCAGCCAGTGCCTCCGCACTTGAAGCAGCTATAGTCAACTTCGGCGCTCGGCTCCGTGAACGGAAAGTAGGAGGGGCGAAAGCGCGTGCGCGTTTCGGGGCCGAACATGCGGCGCACGAACTCGCTGATTGTCCCTTTCAGGTGCGCCATGGTGATGCCACGGTCTACGCACAGCCCTTCGACCTGAAAGAACATTGGGTTGTGCGTGGCGTCCGGCGTGTCGCGCCTGAAGACGCGGCCCGGCGCAATCATACGGACGGGCACGCCCCGGCGCTGCATAGCGTGAATCTGCACGGTCGAGGTCTGCGAGCGAAGCGCAAGGCCTTCGGTCGTGTAGAAGGTATCGAGCGGGTCTCGCGCCGGATGATTCTCAGGGATATTGAGCGCCGTGAAGTTGTAGAAGTCCGTCTCTATCTCACGGTCGTCTTCGACCACGTAGCCGAGCGAGACGAAGATGTCTTCAATACGCTCGCGCACCAGAGTCACGGGATGAATGTGCCCGCGACGCGGCCTGCGCCCCGGCAGAGTCACGTCAATGCGCTCTCGCTCTCTCTGCTCCCAACCAATATAGGATTTTAGGTTAGCCTGTGCTTTAGCAATATCCTCAACGATACGATTATTGATAGAGAGCACAATCTGCCCAAATTCAGCTCGTTCCTCTGGCGGCACTTGTCCGATTAACTTTTTGAGCACTGCCAACTCACTCTTTTTGCCAGTCTCAACTATGCGGAGGTCGTTAAGAGCGCGCAACTCAGCTTCAAGGTCAGAAAGAGTTAAACCTTCGTAGCCCAAATTATCGCGGAAGCGTTTAAAGCGCTCGAACTTTTGCTCGAACGCTTTAAGAACGCTATCTGCTCGGAGTTTGTAGTCGCTGTTAATAGCGCCTTCCGGCATCTTGCTTTTATCCTCTAAGCTGCGGCCTGTTGTTGCTGCTGTTCATTATCCAGAGCGGTGCGCGCCTGGCCTGCGAGCGCGGTGAAGGCTTCCGGCTGGTTGACGGCCAAGTCCGCCAGCACTTTCCTGTCAAGCTCTACGCCCGCGACCTTCAGCCCGTGCATGAACTGCGAATAGTTCAGGCCGTTCAGGCGAGCCGCCGCGCCAATGCGTACAATCCAGAGGCTGCGAAAATCACGCTTCTTCAGCTTGCGGCCCGTGTAGGCGAAATTCAGGCCGCGCTCGACCGATTCTTTGGCCGAGCGGTAGAGCTTGGACTTCGTGCCGCGATAGCCCTTGGCCAGTTTTAAAATCTTCTTGCGTCTCTCCAGACGCTTGTTCCCACGTTTTGCTCTAGGCATAAACTTAAATCCTCCCTATTGATTCACCCGCTCATTGCTCAATCGATTCAATGAACAAATGAATAAATGAATCAATCCTTAACTTCTTCCGTACGGCAGCATCGCTTCGACGCGCTTCTGGTCTCCCTCTGCGACGTAAGCGTCAATGTCCAGCGCGCGTTTACGCTTGGTGGTCTTCTTCGTCAGGATGTGGCGCGCGTGCGAGTGCCCGCGTTTAATCTTGCCGGTCGCGGTCAGACGAAAACGCTTGGCCGCGCCCTTGTGTGTTTTTAGCTTTGGCATAAACTTCGGTTCCCTTCAATTTATCTTTCTTCTTGCTCGGTCTTGGCAGCGCCGCCTTTGTGGCGTTTGGGGGCGACGATGATGAACATCTGGTTGCCCTCCATGCGCGGGCGCGCCTCGACTTCTCCTACGTCCGAGAGGTCTCGTTCCAGCTTTTCAAGAATGCGCGAGCCCAGCTCGCGGTGCGTCATCTCGCGCCCGCGAAACCAGATGGTGGCCTTCACCTTGTCGCCGTCCTGCAACCATTGGCGTGCATGCTTCATGCGATAGTCGTAGTCGTGCTCGTCCGTCGAAGGGCGAAACTTCACCTCCTTGACGGTGATGGTGACCTGCTTTTTCTTGGCCTCGTTCGCCTTCTTCTTGGCCTCGTACTGGAACTTGCCGTAATCGATGATGCGGCAGACGGGCGGGTCTGCCTGCGCGGCCACCTCTACGAGGTCAAGCCCCTTTTCGCGGGCGAGATTGACAGCCTCGCGCGTGTTCATGACGCCGAGTTGTTCGCCGTCTTCACCGATGACGCGCACTTCCGGCACGCGTATTCTTTCATTAATTCGCACGGCCGGTGCCCTGCGATTGTCAGGACGCTGACCGCGCCCTCGAAAGCCTGTAACTATGCAGCACCTCCAATTAAAGAGTCTCAAGCTCCAAGTTCGTGGAGCCCGGACTATCCGTTAGTTATAGCGCGCGACTTAAGGAGCGTCTGCGCCATCTCTCGAAATTCGGCAAGGGTCATTGTGCCTAGGTCTCCGCGCGAGCGTTCGCGCACGGCCACGGCACCCTGTTCCATCTCGCGGTCTCCAAGAACCAGCATGAATGGAACCTTCTGCAACTGAGCGTCACGAATCTTCGCGCCTATCTTCTCGCTCTTGAGATTAAGCTCGACGCGAAGGCCCGCCTCTCTCAGCTCTGCGGCAACTCGTTCCGCGTACTCGTTGATTCTGTCCGTGATGGGCAGCACGCTGACCTGCACGGGCGAGAGCCACAGGGGGAACGCGCCCGCGTAATGCTCAATCAGGACTCCGAAGAAGCGCTCGATTGAGCCGAAGAGCGCGCGATGCACCATCACGGGACGATGCGGCTTGTTGTCTTCGCCAGTGTACTCAAGCTGGAAGCGCTCCGGCAGGTTAAAGTCCCACTGGACTGTGCCAAGCTGCCAGAGCCGCCCGATTGCGTCCTCAATCTTGAAGTCAATCTTCGGCCCGTAGAAGGCGGCCTCGCCCTCTATGCGCTCGTAAGGAATGCCCTTCTCCTTCAAAGCGGAGGCGAGCATCGCTTCGGCCTTCTCCCAGTCCTCGTCCGCGCCCAGATACTGCTTGCTGGTGTCGCTTCCCTTGACGGAAAGCTCGAACTTGACCTTCTCAAAGCCGAAAGTCTTCAAGACCTGCACGACGAAATCAACGCAGTCCACAATCTCCCTTAACACCTGCTCGGGCGTGCAGAAGATGTGCGCGTCGTCAACGGTAAAGCCACGGACGCGCATCAAGCCGTGCAGGGTGCCGGACAACTCCGCGCGATAGACTGTGCCCATCTCGGCGTAGCGCTGCGGCAGGTCGCGGTATGAGCGCTGCTGCGAGCCGTAGATGCCTATGTGGAACGGGCAGTTCATGGGCTTTAAGCGAAACTCCGCCTCTTCTATCTTTGTAGGCGAGAACATGGAGTCGCCGTAGTTCTGCTCGTGCCCGCTTATCTGCCACAGCTCTCGACGCGCGATGTGCGGAGTGTAGACGAAGCTGTAGTTGCGCCTGACCAGCTCTTCGTAGAGATAGTCCTCCATCGCCTTGCGTATGGCAGCGCCCTTCGGGTGCCAGAAGATTAGGCCCTGCCCGTAAGATTCCTGAATCGAGAAGAGGTCAAGCTCACGACCCAGGCGTCGATGGTCGCGGCGCTCGGCTTCTTCCCTCTGCTTGAGCCACGCGTCCAGCTCTTCCTGCGTGAAAAAGGCAGTGCCGTAGATGCGCTGCATCTGCGGCTGTGTGGCGTCGCCCTTCCAGTACGCGCCAGCGAGGCTGAGCAGCTTGAACGCCTTCAGCTTGTTGGTGTTCGGCACGTGCGGGCCGAGGCAGAAGTCTATGAAGGGCGAGCCGTCTATGTAATAGACGCTGACAACTTCGCCTGCCTTCTCTTCAATCAACTCGCACTTCAAGGGCTCGTCGCGCTCAGCGAAAATCCGAACAGCCTCGGCTTTCGAAATCTCGTCGCGGCGGTACGCTAGGTTGCGCTTGGCGATGTCGCGCATGCGCTTTTCAATGACGGGCAGGTCTGCCTCGGTCAAAGTGCGCGGCGCAATCACGTCGTAGAAGAAGCCGTAGCGAGGGTCTTCCAGCAGCGCAGGGCCGATGCCGAGCTTTGTGCCGGGGAAGAGGTCAAGCACGGCCGCGGCCAGAAGGTGCGCGGTAGAGTGACGCAGCACGTCCAGCCCCTCAAGGGTCTCGGGCAGCACGGGCTCTATCCTGACGGAGTCGCCGTTGGTCTCAGCGCCGAGCGTGAAGCCAAGGTCTACCTCGCGCCCGTTGACGCGGGCGGCCAGAGCCTTTTTAGCGGCCTCTCTATCCAGACGCTTCAGCGCCTCGGCCACGGTGACGGGCGCTTCCAGTTGCGCCTCTGCGCCGTCATTCAGTTGGACGTTTATCTCACTCATAGCTTTACGGTCTCCGCTCTTCCATCAGGGTTAAAGCAAATTGCTCGCGCGAACCTCAAGGGCCTGCGCCTACGAAGGGAGCAGCCTCGCGGTGGATGGAAAAAGCGTCAACCGAACTGTCTTTTGTGCCGATTTAAAAGGGTAACGGCAACTCTTCTTAAGATCGGATTCGATAGGAGCGCCTTCACGCGAGGCCGCCCGAAACTTGTGTGGAGCAGCCCTCTCGCTAAAACTTAAAGAATCGAGTGTACGTTCGAGTTCGATTCATAATGCGAAGGTCTTCAGTAGCTTCCTATCAAAACTGGGAAAAATTCAGCAGGCATCTGCCTGCCATCTCTCAAGACATTCTCTGCGCCCTCGTGTCAGAGCCGCAAACGTTCTTGAAGCTACAAATTTAGCGAAAGAGGCCGTAGAAGTCAATTTCCCGCGTAGTGGTTCAGCTTAATTAACAGGGGTGGACAGAGATTCTCAGGATAAGAAAATGTTCTTAAGCCCCTTTCAGGGATGACGTATCAGTAGCCCCTTGCAGGGGCTAAGAGAATATCCTGCCTATCCTGTCTATCCTGTTAAATTATTTATACTCGTGAACGCGCTCCGAAAGTGTACTATTTGCACACGGAAGCCTTCTCCAACGCTCCGGAAGCCTTCTCCGGCGTGGCGGAAATCATCTCCAACGCTCCGAATGTCGTCTCCGACACGCCGGAAACTATCTCCAACAGAGCGGAAGCCTTCTACGACATGCCGGAAGCCGTCTCCAACGCCCGGAATGAGAACTTTTGTCGTCCGAATGGCTTCTCCGGCGGGGAGAATGTGGATTCCCGACCGAAGAATAGAATCTCCTCTGTGCCGGACGGGGTTTTCGGCAGCAAAGACAGAGCCTGTAGGAGGTCAGAGGGCGATAATCGCGACACTTATGACGAGTCCGAAGATGACGGCCGAGGCGTACATCAGGGATTTGAAGGCGCGCTGGCGGCGCTCGACGATTTCGCTCATCGCGTCGTGAAGCGAAACGCTCGCCTGCTCCCGCTCTTCGGCTGCGACGGCGTGCGCGCGTCGCGCAACGGCCACGCGGTAGGTCTCGCCGCCGCAGTAGCCGCAAAGGGCCGCGAGGTCGCCTTCCCTGTAAGAGATGCCGCCGCCGCAGAGGTGACAGTTCGCGACTTCGGCCTCGCCGACCTTACGGCCTATGTCGGGGATGACGGGCAGGCGTCTGCGCGTGCCGGAAAGATAGAAGGCGTAGGCCCAGAAGGCAATCACTAGACTGATGCCGCCGAGGGTGGCAAAGAGCGCGAGGAAAGCTGTCGAAGTGCCTCTGGCGAAGAGGCTGTTTCCGATGTTGCTGAAGCAGCCTATGAGAGTCGCTGCCAGCCACACGGGCGCAATCAGCCAGAGCGTCCAGCGTATGGGCCAGGCCGTGAAGAGATTCGCGCGCCGCCATGCTTCGACCGCTTTCTGTAACTGGCGCGCAGCCCTTTCCCTGAGCTTCGTCGTCCGCGCGTAATCCTCAGGGACTGGAATAGAGGTATCGCACCTCAGGCACTTCATGTTCTCGGCACGGAGCGGCACGCCCGCGCCGCAGGCCGCGCACTTGAGCGGCATGAGGTGCGGCAGGTCGTCTCCCTGCTTGACTGCGTTTCGTTTAGGCTCGGGCCGCGTGTACTTCTTGCCGTAATAGCCGACCAGAAAGCTTATGAGAATCACGAAGGGCAGAATCCAGCCCTGTATGCGAGCGAAGCGATAGCAGTAGTAGATAACCTTCTGCTTCAGCGTGAGCGGTATACGGGCGTCAAGCAGAGTCTGCACGGCATTACCCTTCAATTCTTTCGCGGCTAAATCGAGCGCGGTCTTGCCGTCATTGTCCCTGCGCGCTATGTCCGCGCCGCGCGCGAGCAGAGCTTTTATCGTCTCGACGTGTCCCTTAGAGGCGGCCTCCATGAGCGGCGTCGTGCCGGAGTAGTCCACGGCGTTAACGTCTGCGCCTTTTTCTAAAAGGTCTTGAACGAGTTTGGCTGGCGGATACTCGCGCTCGTCAATCGCGTAGCCGAAGCCTCGCCAGATAGTGTTCATCAAGGGTGTGCGCCCTTTGTCCGTGGCAAGGTTAGGGTCT
The DNA here is from genome assembly GCA_035276685.1 of Pyrinomonadaceae bacterium. Taxonomy (GTDB): domain Bacteria; phylum Acidobacteriota; class Blastocatellia; order Pyrinomonadales; family Pyrinomonadaceae; genus JACVRN01. The sequence goes on from DATELK010000055.1 coordinate 6,796, forward strand.
GCGCCTTCGTCCAGCAGTCTCTTCGCGACGGAGAACTTTCGCTTGTCTATGGCCGCGTTGAGCGCAGTCCAGTTTGCGTCGTCCCGCGCGTTTACGTCTATGCCGGAAGAGAGATAGAAGCTAACGGCCTTCGAATCGCCCGCCGCCGCAGCGTCAATGAAAGCCGTGTTGGTCTTGCTCGCGGCTTCGGGCGTGCTGAGGTCGAAGAAGTAGCTCTTCTTTTGTGTCTGGGCCAGCGCGCTCGAAGGGCTTAAGCAGGAGAGAAGCAGCAGCATTAAAAGGGGACGAAGGGGCATGTCGCGCTCGATTCTATCACCAAAAAGTGAAAGAGCAGCCACGCCGACTTCGACGAGGCTGCCCTTTTGTTTGAGACTATATACTTACTTTACGGGTTCGTGTTGCTCTGCGAGACGGAGCTGGTGCTCATGTCCGGCGTGGGCTGAACCAGTCCCTTGCTGACAAGGAATTTGACTTCGACGCGGCGATTTTCGGCGCGGCCTTCGCGCGTGCGATTGTCGGAAACAGCCTTGGCCTCGCCGTACCCGAAGGGAGTGATGATGCGTCGAAGAGGGATGTTGTGATTCTCTACAAGGTAGCGAACAACCGCGTCTGCCCTCTGCTGGCTCAGGCGGCGGTTACGCGAGACGGAGCCCGAAGCATCCGTGTAGCCGGAAATCTCCACCAGGTAGCCCTTGGCCTGTTCAGCTTTCCTTGCAAGCTCGTCCAGCGCGGCCTTCGCTTCCTGATTCAACACGGCGCTGCCTGTGCGGAACAGAATCGCGCGGCTTTCCTGCGCCTCGTACTCGTCCAGCGCGGAGATGCGCTCGTTGGTAGCATTGACGCCAGCGACGGCAGCATCGGCAGTCTCCTGCGCGGCCTTGGCTCCACCCTTGGCGGCGTTAGACACTGCGGCCAACTCGTCAATCTGCCCGCTCATGCGTTGAGCGTTCTGCTCCACCTGGCTTACTCTCTGCTCTGTCTCTCCGACTCTGTTCTCCACAGGATTGACGCGTGACTCTACAGTCTGTGCAACCCTGTAGTCCGATTCATTGAAGCGAACTTTAGTTGCGACCAGGTTGCCGCTTGCGTCGCCGCGACCCTCGACTTCGAGGTTCAGTCCGCGAAGAATCTGCGTCGTGGCGTAGTTCGTACCAGAGCTCAGGAATCCCCCTTTGGTCTTGACGCTCGTCCTGTCAGTCAGCAGCACGCGGGTCTCAACGCTGCTGGCGTCGCGTATGGTGAAGCCTTCGGAATCGCGGCTGGTGACGACGCCCTTAATCTTCAGCTTCTGGTTGTTGGCGACCGTTTGCGTGTTGGTTGAGTTGTTCGCGGTGCTGCTCGCGCCATCCTGCGCGAAAGCGGCGGGCGCAAACAGAAGCACGAGAGCGAGCGCAAGCAGTTGGGTAGTGTAGTTTCTATTGGACTTCAAGAAAGTTTCTCTCCTTACTCTAGATTATAGAATTTATCGCACTGTTCTGGTTGACACCCTGCGTGTCCTTTTTTTGAGCGAGGTCATCTGCGGCTATAACCATTGATGGCGATTTATCCCGAGCACAATAGCCGCAGCGCTCCCCGTGGATGGTTGCGACCTTCTTGCGTTTCTCGTGCAAGCCTGTTGTAAAAGCAGAAGCAATTAACAGGGATGGACAGGATGAACAGGATAAAGAAAGAACTGCTTCTTCTTTTATCCTGTCTATCCTGTCCATCCCTGTTGAATTCTTTTTCGCTTTTCTACTTGAGAATCTTGGCCGTCACCTGTTTGGTGAGCGGGTTGACTGTAAAGCGCACGAGCTTGGGCAGAGCAGCAGTCACTCCGCTTGACGTGCCGCCGTACGCGGTGGTGCCGCCCACGGTGCGCGTGCCCGCGTTCTCGTTCGGAGACCCGCTGGGCAGCAACTGGTCGCTGGCTATCTTGTAATCCGCAGGCCCGTTGGCCCAGCCGAGCACGCGTATGAAGTAGCGCGTGTTGGGCTGAACGGCGACGGTGAAATGCTCGTTGGCCGTCTCGGTAGTTGACTGAGCCAGCACCTGCCCGCTCTCCGAAATGAGCTGCAAGTCCATGTCTCGCGCGAGCGTTGACGTGAGCGTCACGTCCAGAAGCTGTGCGTCAGCCTTCGTCACGACCTCCACTTGATCCCAAGTGACGCCCTTGAAGTTCGGGTCGCCGTAAGTCGGAGACGCGTCGCCCGTGATGACGCTCGAAGGCTCGCCCGCGACCAGATTGCCACTCATCTCCTCGTGGAAGACGGAATAGGTCACAGGCTGCGGCGGGTTCGACGTGCCGTCAGAGCTCTGGCTTCCCTCGCCCACGGTCGCGCTGGTGAATGCGCCCGCCAGAATCTTAGCGTCGAAGGTGAAGAGCTGTGCCGCAGGGTCGTTGAACTCAAGCCGTCTTGCGTTGCTTGTGGCCCCTAGCGGCAGGGTCTGGTTGTAGATAAAGGTGTTGCCGTTCTGGTCTGCGTTCCTGACGGTCACCATAGGATTCGAGATGCTGACAACCTGAAACTGAACGGGGCCGTAAGCCGTCTTGTCCGTGCTGAACGCGCCGCGCGTGTTCGTCAGCTTGTTGTCAAAGGACATCACGCCGTTCGAGAAGGTGATGTTAGAGATGGCCGCGTCAATCTGCGTGGTCAAGTCCTGCGTGGCTTTGACGGCACGGCTTGCGCCGCTAGGGTTAGACCAGCCGAGCTGCCCCGTCTGGTTAACGCCTATGGCCCTGACCACGTACTCGCTCTCGAAGAGGTCGTTTAAGCCGGAGGCCGCGAAGATTTCGTGAATCGGCCCGGCGTCCGTGTAGGAGAGCTGGTTCGCGCCAACGAAGCCTACGTGACGAAAGCCCGTGGTTGAGGCATCGCCGTCCGCGTACTCGCGCCCGCCGTTCGGAAGCCTTCGATTCTCGTATCCAATCTTTCGCTTCAGGACTTCGTAAGCGACTGCACCCTCGACGCCGTTCCAGCTGACGTTGATGGAGCGAGGGCTGGCCGCGCTGACCTGAACGTTCGACGGAACCGCAGGAGCCGTCTGGCTGCCCGCGAACTCGGAGACCTGTGTTGAGATGGTAGCCTTACCGCCTCCGTCAACCTCCTTGGCGTTGACGCCCATCTCGTGCGCGGCGAAGACCTGCTCAATCAGGGCGCGGTGCTTGCCGGGCGAAGTCAGGTCGGACGAGTCCGTGGGATAGAGCATCTGGTCTGCTATGAGCATGGCGTCGCGCGACTTGACGAAGGTATCGGGAGCCATAGTGCCGAGCACGTACATGGAGCCCAGAAAGTCACGCTCGAAAACTTCGGTGCCCTTCTTAATCTTCTTTCCGGGCAGACCGTCCGACGGCTGAGGCCGCTTGTAGGTCGCATCACTCGGATAAACTCGATTCAGCATCTCTCGCACGTCCCACATCGTCGACATGTAGATTTCGCCGTCGTAATGCTCCTCGAAGTCGTAGCGCGCGGGCTTGGCCGGAAGCACGAGCGGAACTATCTCGGGCTCTGCGGGCCAGAAGAGCGTGCCTATGTCGGAATACTTCAAGGTAGATTTCGCCGTGCGAACGTAAAGCAATGAATCCGGGTCCTGGCCACGGCTGCGCGTGCGGTCGCGCAATCCCTTAGCCTGTATGACGTACTCGCCCAGAGAAGGATTGTCCGTAATCGTGAAGGCCCACATGTCCGCCTGTCCTTCATTCAGAGCGCTGGCCTCGATGCCGCTGCCGAGCCCCGCAATCGGAGTCGTGATGGCGTGCATGCCTTCGTGATAAGGCACAGTGCCTTCGAGCGCCAGGTCGTTCATCAAAAAGCCGTGACCGTAGGCCGTAGGATTCGCCACGCCGTCCGGCGCAGGCACGCCCGTCACCAGCTCGAAGATGCCCGTGGCGTCGGCTGCGAAAGCGTTGTCCATGCCGAGCGCCTTGAACACGAGGTTAGGGTCTGTGGCATCCGGCACCTGATTACGCAGCACCACGTTGAGCGCCAGATACATGTTCGGGAAATGAACCGTGGCCGTGAGCGGCGCGGTCTTGCCCGGATAGGTGTTCGGGAAATCGCCCTCCGCGCCTCCGACCGTCTGGCGGTCGCCCGCCACGTGCAGGTAGTCCACGTATTCGAGCAGGTACGTGACGAAGAAGAAGGCGTTGATTTCATCCTGATGCTCTGCGGGCTCCGCGAACTGGTCTTGCTCGTTGGTGCGAGCCTCGAAGTTAGAAGGATTGTCTTCGCGGAAGTGCCATGTGCCTAGAGCCGCCTGCGCGAAGGGCTGCTTGGAGGCGAGCGCGTTGTTGACTACGACGTGCTGGCCTGTGAGCGTGCCGTTCAATCCGGTCGTCAGATTCGACAGGTCAAAGGAGCGCAGCTTGACTCGCTCCTGCCCGCAGGGCGTGCCGTTGCAGTTGGAGATGATGGACTGGTCTTTCAACTCCTGTGTAATGTCAGGATACTTCGGATAGATGTCAGCCGTCAGAGGATGAACCGGGCTCTGCTGAAAGCTTATGAAATCCCTGCGCGAGACAATCTCTCCGGTGTTCGCGTCCACTTCCGTCAGGAAGAGTCCGAACGGATTGACGGAGAATTTCGCCACCTTCCAGACCAGCCTGTAGCCGTCGGCGGTCGGATAGATTCCCAGTCGCGGCTCAAGATTACTGACGGGCGCGAGCTGCTTCGAGAGTAAGCTTAGCCCCGCCTCAAAGAGCTTGGAGATGTTGGCCGGGAAGTTGATTTGATACTTCGCGAGGTCTGAGTCCACGGTCTGCCGTGCCTGCGCGGCGGAAACGGTCGGCTGCGTGCTCACGTTTATGCCGTTGAAGTATGGGCCGGACGCGGCAATCACCCGGTTCTCTTTAATGACGAGGCCTACGCCGCCGTTCTTGACATCAATGCCGCCGAAGGTCTGCTGAAACCTCAGGAGCGAGCCGCCAAGCGCCTGCCTGTTGCTGACGAGACGCAAGTCCGCGACGTTCGCTATGCCGAAGAGCGCCGCGTTCTCCTGAAGGAAGGCACGGCCCACCTCTTCGGGCGTTCCGGCGTAAGGCTGACTGGCGAAGTCGTAAACGACATCGGGCGAGCCGCCGAAATCATTCCAGCGCACAGTCGCCTTCGGCGCGTTCGCGGCCGCCTTCAGCTGCTCAAGCGCCGCCACCTGCTGGCTCGTGGCCGCGCGAGTGTTGGCGAGAGCGCGTGTCGCGTTCAGGTCGTAGTTCGGCACCAGCCGCTTGTAAAGCTGCGACGCTCCATTGGCGGAGTTCTTATCGTTCGGCGACGCCTTCGTGCGGTTGAGCGGGAAATAGATGGCCGTAATCATCGCGCAAAGAAGCGCGAGCGCGGCCAGCCTGTAAACGATGTTCGCTTTAGCTGCTCTGGACTTCATCCCCTTCATCTCCTTCGTCAATAAAAGAATCGGCATGGTTGTAGATTAAGGATTCGACTTGAGAAATACTTGAGCAGTTGAGAGTGGAAACTTGAGTCGCAGGGGCGAAAACTTGAGGCCGGGCACGACCGCTTTCATTCTGCTTTAAAATCTGTAGCGGAAGCATTCGCACACGGCAATCAATGTTGCAGTCTCCTTGCGAGCGATAACTTTTTCTCTTCGTCTTGCAATGAAAAGACAAGAACCGCCGACTCCTCGTTAATGAGAAATCGGCGGTTGAATGTTTCTGAATTAGCTGAAGCTTCTTACTCTCCGAAAAGTTCTGAGACGAGCTTCGTCATGGGCGAGAGGAATTCGGAGCGCTTGACGGGGCGCGAGGGCTCGAAGCGCGGGCCGGGGATGGCTTGAAACTGTCCCGGCCCGACCTGCTTTATCTCTGCCGGGAAAGCCTGCAACAGTCCGCGCTCAAGCGCAATCTGCACGTAGCCGCGAAGGGCTGCGGGTATCTCAGCGTTGTCCGTCAAGACCTGTCCGTTGAAGGTCACGTTCGTATTGGCCTTAGCCCTTGCGTCCGCGTCCATCCTGAGAGCGCGCACGAGCGCCACGGCTTCTTCCAGCCGCGTCACGCCGACGCCCGGGCCGAACGCCGTCCCGGTCACACCCATGATGCCTTCACGCTTCAGGGACTCAGCAAAGAGTTGTTCGGAGCTTCCCAAGGCTATGTCCGAGAAGCTCGCGCGGTTAGGCACGTACTGCATCACGCGCGCTCCCATCATCAGCGCACGCGCAAGCTCCATGCGCGTCAGCACATCGTCGGGACGAAACGCGCCTGCGTCCGTCCCCATCACGCGGTCGTAGATTAAGCGAAACGCCTTGAGCCGCGCGGCTTCGTCCAGAGCAGAGGTGTCAGCCGCCTCGTTTGAATCGTAAAGATAGTGCGTGACCACAATCCTGTATGGCTGGCTGGCAAGTACGCCCGCTCCGAATAAGCCTGCTTTGACGGTGGCCGTGGCAATGCCGCTCGCGGGCAGCTCAAGCTTAACGGTCTCTCGCTGGCCGAAGAGCCCTGCGAGGTTGATGCCGTCGGACGTAGCCTGTTGGTTGGCTGGCGACTTCTGCGGGTCTCTGTAACTGACCGTTAAGGCGAGGTCGTTTGCCACTAGCTTAGTGTTGTCAACGATGAGCGCGTCCTCGCCCGCAGCCGCTCCCCACTCAAGCCGCACGAAGGTAAAGCGAGCGTTCGATGGAATGTTGAAGGTGTGCGACTGCGAAGAATTAGGAGCGACGCTCCCCTGAATGCTGTCTCCAATCATGCGCGTCAGCGCGAGCCCCTTTCCCGTGAAGCCGAAATTTCCGTAAGGCTTCGATGGGTTAAAGATTGAATCGACTGCCGCGTGAACGTTAGCCAGTCCAGCTCCCGCTTCATACTCGTCATAGGTGGCGAGCGGCGTCGCGGTCTTCTCAAGCAGCGCCTTGACATCTTCCGGCTGTAGCTGCGGGTTGGCAGAAAGTATGCTGGCGATGACGCCCGCGAGGTGCGGCGCGGCCATGCTAGTTCCGCTAATCTGCGTGTAGTTCGGCAGGAAAGCCGCAGGTATCTCCGCGTCCGCGTTCAAGCCATTCTGCGAGAGGTTCGCCCTGGCTCGCGCGGCTACTACGGCCGAAGTGAAACCCTTCTCGGCGGGGCCGCCTGTGCCCGGCGTCAAAATGGTGGGGCGAATAACGGCGTCTCCGAAATTGCCGCGAGACGAAAAGCCCGCGAGACGGCCTTCCTTCGTGGAGGCTCCGGCTGTAATCACCCACGGCACGGAGGCCCAGCGGTTCTGCGTCCCTTCGCCTGAATCTCCATCGTTGCCGCTGGCGAAGACTATGACAATGCCGTTCTGCTCCACGAGCCTGCGGCTGGCGACGTTAATCGGATGGTCAGGGTCAACCTCTGCGGCAGAGTTTCCCCAAGAGCAGTTGATGACGCGTATGTTGTAGAGCCACTGCTTAGAGGCGGCGTACTCAAAGGCGGCTATCTGCCCGAGTATGAAGAGGCCGCCGCCTGAGCCTAAGCCCACTATGTTTGCTCCCTGAGCCACGCCGGAATAGAGCCCGCCGCTAGCGGTGCCCCAGCCCGCCGCGATGGAGGCTACGTGCGTGCCGTGCCCGCCGTTCGTGTCGGAGTTGACGACGTTCTCTACAAAGGTCATGGGCGTGATGCCCGCGACCAGATTCCCCGCCGCAGACGGCCTGATGACGAGCCCGTCCCTGTCGTTAGGATTGACCAGCACGTTCTGGATAGTCTTGTTGCCAGGGTCGTTCGGGATAAAGGTCAAATCAGGATGCGAGCCGTCCACGCCCGTGTCGTTGATGGCGATGGTGATGCCATTGCCCGCTATGGGCAGCCCATTTCGCGTCAGGTTAGGGTCTTTGAGCAGGCGGTCAACGCCTATCAGCGGCTTGGTCTGATTCAGGTAGAGCTTCACGGGCGAGTTCAAATATATAGAGCGCAGGTCATTCCATCCCATCAGCTCTCTTATCTGAGCGGGGCTGGCGTTGACGGCCATAATCGGAAAGCTGTTCATGCGTAGGCCCGTCGTAATGCCGAGCGCGCCCGCGCGTGCGACCTGCTCGTCCGTCAAGCGCTCGCCCTCGAAGGTAAGTATGACGCCGAAGAGCGCGTTGTTAGCGGCCGTGGCCAAGCGACGATTAAGCTCAGGGTCAAGTTTCGGCGTCGCAAGGCTTGCACCCGCCATGAGCGTTAGAGTCAAAGCTGCGGCGAAAATTGCGCGTTCGATTCTCATGAAAATTCTCTCTCCCCACAGGGTTTCTGTACAGGCTCGACCTCATGCCCCGACAACATCAGGCCGAGCCTGCACGGCAATCGCGACGCCGGTTCGCATCTAATTAATGCGCCGCGATTGAACTCGAAAAAACCGGCACAAGCTTTAAACAACCAGCTGCTTCTTCAAGGCGCTCTTACTCGACCTTGAAGTTCCTGCCGTTGGCTGTGTCCACGGCCAGCAGCAGTCCTATGCCTACCTGCGCGCGAGCTTCCGTGGAAGTTGAGGTCTTGCCCACGGGGTCATAGCCGAGCGCGTCCGCAGTCTTAAGCTTGTCAACCGAGAGACGTATGATTATCTGGTTGCCGTTGACTTCGCCCGAGTCTGCGTCGCCCAAATCAACCTGCTGCGACACCTCGCCGCTGTTGTCAATCTTGCCGTAGGTGTAAGAGACAGAGCCGTCCTCAACGGCCGTCGCCGTCACGTACAAGACCACGTCCCCGAAGTTTGAGCTCATCAGCCAGGAGTTGCCCGTGGACTTGAGTCCCAGATTCTTGAGCGTCAACGTGTAGACGATTTGACGCGTCGACGCGTCGTAACTGTAATCGGCGCTGAGTATGTCCTGCGCGTCCGTAGAGCCTGCGGCGTTAAGGCCCGTCTCGAAGTACTGGTCGCCTTCAGGGTCAGTGACCTCCGGCCCATTCAGGTCAGGGAAAAGATTGTAAGGATGCGGGACTGAGCTTAATCCAAGCGCGCGGCGCACGGCGTTGTGCGCGTCCAGATAGCCCGCGCCGACTTCCCTCTCCGTGTACGGCATAGGGTTGGCCGTCTCGCGCAGGATAGTCACAACCTCATCCGGCGTCAGGTTAGGATTGGCTTCGAGCATCAGCGCGACCACGCCTGAGACGTGCGGGCACGCGAAGCTTGTTCCCTGCGAAGTCGTGTAGAAGGGCAGGAACGCCGGCGGTATAGTCCACAGGTCGTTCGAGCCCACGAAGAGCGGAATCGCGCCCGCAGTGTTGGTCAGGCCCGGCCCCTTCATGCGGGCGCTCTTGATGTCTAAGCCGGGCGCAGTGATGTCAGGCCTCAGGTTCGGCCTCGCGTTCACGTCTGCGGGCATTCCTGCTACGTCCGTGCCGTCGCCGTTGTTCTGGCCGCGAGAGCTGAAGCTCGTGGGCTGTCCAAGGCCGCGCTTGTATCCGGCCGCGACAGATATCGTCCACGGCATAGTCGAGTAAGGATTAATCGCGCCGTCCACGTCTCCAACCGCGTCTATGCCGTTACCGGCGGCGAAGACGACCGTTATCCTCCGGTCGTGAGCCGTGCGCGTGGCCACGTTAATAGGGTCGCTCGGGTCTAAGGACTCGGGCGAGGACGCGAGCGTTCCGCCCCATGAGTTGTTGATGACTCGAATGTTGTACTGCCACTGCTTCATGAGCAGGTAGTCGTAAGCGCCCAGTATCGCCACGAGCGGAAGGCCAAGCTCGTTGCCCGAGTTGACTCCGACCAGATGAGCGCCCGGAGCTACGCCGCCGTAGAAGTTGCCGCTCTGAACGCCCGTGCCTGCCGCGACGGCCGCGCCGTGCGTGCCGTGTCCCGACTCAACGTCAGAGTGCTGCTGGTTCTCAAGATAGACGGGCGAATAGAAGCCCGTCTGCTCATAGATGATGTCGAAGATGTTGTAGCCCACGCCGAGCGCCAGCCCGCCGTCTCCGACGTTCATCTCCGAGATTGGCTGTATGACGTTCTGCACTGTCTTTGTGCCGTACTGAAGGTCTGCGTGCGTGGCGTCGATGCCAGTGTCTATGTAGCCAATGCCTATGCCTTTGCCGGAGAAGGCCATGCCCGGATTCTGCTGGTTGCGTCCCGACGCTTCGCGGTCTGCCATCAGCTGCGGCACACCTATGAAGCGGCGGCTCTCGTTGGTAAAGGTCTTCATGATGCGGTTGCCCCATACGGAGCGCACGCCCGGCTGCGTTCGCACGGCCGCAAGCTGAACGGCGTTCATGGGCGCAATCACCATCGGAAGCTCCTTCAGTGCAAAGCCCTTCCTGATGCCTACCGCTTGCAGGCGGTCAAGCTCCGCCTTCATGGGCATCTTCTGATAGGTGATGACTGCCGGAGCGAGTGTGCCCGCCACGCTCTTGCTTAGATAAGAGAGCAGCTTCGGGTCAACCTTCGCCCCGCCCAGGCTCACGGTCGGAGCAGCCGCGAGAGTTTGCGCCCTCGCGCGGCCTCCCGCAGACGGCAGGTAAAAGACCGAGCTGAAGGAGACCGCGAAAGCCGCGAGAGTGAGAAGCAACAGGACGCTATACCGGATTCTGCGTGCTCGTTTGATTGCCATTTTTCATTCTCCCTTTCTTAGCTACAGCAGCTTGACGATGACGGTCTTCGTCAGCGGGTTAACGGTAAAGCGCATCAGCTTCGTCACGGACTGCAACACGTTGCCCGAGCCTGAAGAGCCAGAGCCTGCGGCGCTCGAAGCGCCGTCGCCGCCGCCGCCGCCAGCGCCAGCCTGTGACGAGCCGCGCTGGTAAGCCGTGACGCGCGCGTCGAAGGTGAACATCTCTGCGGCCGTGTTGCGGAACTGAATCGTCCTGACTCCCGTCTTCTCGCCGGGAGTAAACAACTGGTCTGAGCCGAGCAAGGTTGAGTAAGCAAAGAGCGCCGCGCTCGAAGCAGACTTTCCGCTTCCGCCGTTGTCGGCGTTCGCTACGCTCACAGTGCCCGAGCCCGAATTGATGCCGACAATCTTCATCTCAACGAGCGGGACGTACGTGTCTGCCGCGCCGTTCGTCATGTCCAAATCGAGCTTGAAGATGCCGCCAGCCAAAGAGACGTTCGAGATGGCCGTCGTAGTAGTCGCGGTGATGTCCACCAGCCCGCGACGGTCAACCGTGATGCTCTCGGCGTTGCTCGGAACCGTGACGTAGAAGCCGACTCTGCCGGGTGTGATAGAGCGCACGCGGTAACTGCGCGTCCCGTTCGGCACATCCTGAAACGCCACGCTCGTAGTATTGCTCTCCAAGTTCCTGATGACCTGATAGCCGCCGCCGTCCACGGACTCTTCCACCTCGTAGCGGAGCGCGCCCGCCTGCGCCTCCCAACTCAAGGTGTATTGGCCGTCAAAGTCCGTGCGCCTTCCCTGAGCGTCAGTGAAGTCGCTCGCGAAGGGCTGCAACACGGGCGGCGCTGCCGCCATGGACTGAACGCTCGTGATGGTGAAGTTGGTAGGCCCGCTGGCCCACCCGTAAACGCGGTAGATGTATGTCCCGGCCTTGCTGACGGGAGCGCTGACGTGCTCCGGCCCACCCGTCTCAGAAGAGCGGTCAAGCTCGTTGCCGTCGGGGCCGTAGAGAATGAAGTCGAGGTCGGGCACGCCGCTCTCCTGAATCTCTTCGTAGTTGAGCGTGCCTTCCAGCTTCGTCGTGGCCTCGCCGACCTGAACCTCTACGTCCGTGTAGGTGATGCCCGCGAGGACGAAGGCTTCAAGGATGTCGCGTTGCAGGCCGCCGTCGCTGGCCACGGTCGAGCCGCTCAAAGTCTCTGTCCTGCTCGCGGCTATCTGGTCAGTAGGCTCCGTCGGATTCGCCTTAAGGTACAGAGGCATGCGAAGCGTCTCACTATTGCCGGAGCGCCGCGCCACCACGTACCACTGCAACTGCTTTGGCGCGGAGGTGTCGCGCACCTTGTCGCCGTCCAGAGTCACTGTGGCGGTAAAGGTCACGCTGCCGCCTGCGGGAACGTCGACGCTCGAAGGACTGACGGAAGTAGTCGCGCCGTCCAGGTCTGTGAAGCGATTGTTGACGGTCGAAAGACTGTAGGTGCCGCCTTCGCCCGAAGTATCGCGAATCGTGACGGTGACGCTGCGTGTGTTGGAGATGCGGTTGTTTAGAATTGGCATCTCTCCGAAGGAATGGCTGGCGAGAATCGCGGGCTCAATGATGCCGTCGCCCTCTACACCCATAACTGCTTTGGCGTTGATGGCTGCGGCCACGTTAACAAGGCCTCCGCCCTGCGCCAGTATCGACTCCGAAGCGTCGCCGTCGCCGCGAGGCGTTCCGGCAGCGTTTCGCAGGTTGGTCGAAGTATTCGTCAGCACGGCGCGAATCATGTCAGGCGTAAAGTCCAGATGCGCCTGCTTGATGAGCGCGACCGCACCCGCGACGTGCGGGCCGGAAAAGCTAGTGCCGCTCGCGGGGATGTAGCCCGTGGGGCTGAACATCGTGGCCGTGTTCGCGTCGGCGCTTCCGACTCTGACCGTCGCGCTCAGGATGCCTAAGCCCGGCGCTGTCACGTCAGGCTTGACCTGCCCGAGTCCTTCCACAGGGCCGCGCGAAGAGAAGTCCGTCGTCTGCGGGTTAAAGAGCAGAGCCTTGTTGAGGCGAATCTGTGTGGTCGAGACAGCGCCGACAGCCGTGGAGCCAATCTTCTCTTTCAGGTACTCGCCGTTTATTTTCGAGATGCCAACGACAGGGATGGTGGAGGCGCGCACCGTGGCGGACGACAACTCGCCGTCAACGTTGTTGTAGATGATGGCGGCGACAGCTCCTTTAGCAAACGCGAACGCAGCCTTGTTTGAGAAGAGCCCTGTGCCCGCGCTCACGGGCGCTCCGTCGGGAGTGTTGACCGTGCCGCCGCGCTCAATCAGCGCGATGCGGCCACGCACGGAATCAGGCACCTGGTCAGGCGTCTCTGCCAGACCGCAGTAGACGTAGTTCTGTGTGATGTCGGCGGTGATGGCTGCTGCGCCGTCAAGCAGGTTGGCAATCATGCCCGTGCGACCGCCTATGTGGTCAACCGTGTTCGAGCCGCTCGCGGGGTCGTTGTTCGCGCCCACGGCTATGACGTGACGGCCAGCGGCAGGAGAGCCCACGGTATTCTCGCCGGGCCCTTCGTTTCCGGCAGAGGCCACGACCGTTGTGCCCAGAAGAGCAGCGTTGCTGGCGGCAACGGCCGTGGCATCGTCGGGACTGCCCGCGCCGCCCAAAGAAAGATTGATGACGTGCGCCACAGGCTTGGGCTGAAGCGTTAGAGTCTGCGGGCTCACTGCGTCTTCAATAGCCATAATCGTGGAGGTGCTGAGGCAGCTTCCAACGCCGAGACAAACCTTGTAGCCCATCAATCTAGCCTGCGGAGCTACGCCGTGAACACGCACCTCGTCGCCCGTGCCCGGCAGCTTATCCGCGCCGGGAGCAAAGCCAAGATAGCCAGCAGCATTTGAAGAAGCGGCCGTGCCGTGCCCGAAGTCGTCAAGTAGTCCGCCCGTGAAAGTCATGTAGTAGATGACCTTCTTGTTTGAGTTCGCGGCTGCAACGGGAGGCGCGACGCCCAATCGCGGCGGCGTAGGGTCGCCACCGAACATCTCGTGCGTCCAGTCGATGCCGGTGTCCAGCACGGCAATGTTGATGCCCTGCCCTTCGTAGCCTTCGCGGAAGTCGTCCGTCGCGGTCAGCTCTTTATACTTGCCATAAGCTGCGGGAGCGTTGATGTAATCGACGCTCTTCTCAAGGTTGATTCTCAGAGTCGTGTTCGGGTGAACTCGCTTGACCTGCGGCATGGCCTTGATGGTGTCGAGTGCCGTGGCAGGCACCTGTAGAGCTATGGCGTTGAGGACGAGCGTGTAGCGGAAGTCCGCGCGTGCGGCCACGGCTCCTGTAAAGTCAGGCACGTCCACGCCGTCAATCGTGTAAGAGACGCCGCGCGACTTTAGCTCCGCGAGGAACCCGTCTTGAGCTGCACGCAACTGGCTGCGATAAGCCTGTAGCTGGTCGTCTGAAATTTTTGCGCCCGACTTCTCTGCCTTGGCCTTGTAGACGGCGGCAGGGTCTTCACGAAACTCAACTATGACGGAAGCCGACCCGGCGGCACCGACCTCTACGGTCGCGGCACGGTTGAGCAGGATGGCGCTGGCTAAGAAAATTGCTGCGAGGAGTAGGACGATGCGAACGTTGACGAGCTTCTTTAACATCTCTCATGGCCTCCGCTGGTTGCGTTGTCTAGATTTGTTCCTCCACTTGAAAAGGGGGCCTCTTTGAAATGTTGGGAAACTGGAAAAAGGTTCGTGGCGTCGCCTTCCCCCAAAGAGCGACGCCCCGAACGGGCGGGAGAGTTAATTTCCCGCGACAAACCTTTGCGCGAAGGCGTTGAGCTTCGCCGCCAGAGAAGCGCGCGTCACACCTCCTAGCACTTCAACGCGCGGCCCCGGCATGACCTCGAACTGTCCCGGCCCGGTCTGCTTCACTGAAGCCGGATAGACCTCAAGGAAGCCTCTGTCTATGGCCAGCTGCACGTAGCCGCGCAGCGTGAACGGTATGTCAGAGTTGTCTATGACTACCTGTCCCTGGTAAGTGACGGTCGCGCCCGTCTTAGCCTTTGCTTCGGCATCGAGGCCCAGAGCGCGTATGAAAGCCACGGCCAGCTCAAGACGCGTGACCGGGTCAGCCGGGTAGAAAGATGAGCCCTGCGAGCCGAGCATCGCGCCCGGAACGCCCGACACGTTCTCAGTCAGGTAGTCGCGCAGGGTCGAGCCCCTGGACGTGACTGCTTCCGCTATGGGAGCGAGTTCCGGCGAGACATCCGAGAACTTCCGCGCGCCCGTGTACTGGCGAAGCGGAGTGTTCAGGGAGAGCGAACGAGCAAAGTCTTCGCGCGTCACCGTATCGTTGGGACGGAAGAGGCCGTCAGAGAAGCTGTCCATGCGGCGATTGATAATCGCAAGCTCTATCTCGGTCTGATTCTCGTGGCCCGCGATGTCGGCTATGGAGGGCGAGATGGTGATTCGCTTCTGCGTAATCGTGCCCGTCACGTCGCCCGGAAGCGCCGCGCCCGAAGTCGGAATCAGCGGAGTGCTCACGCCCTGAGTCGTCAGGCCGCGCGCCCCACGGACTTCCATCACCCACGGGCCAGCCTTCGGATTCCTCACCAGCACCTGTCGCGTAGGAGCGTTCAGCACGGGAAGGCCAACGCCGCTCGAATAGGTCTTGCCGTCAGGGTCTGTCAGCACTATGCCGACAGGATTCGTCACGCCGAAAGCGGCCACTGTGACGAAAACGTCAAGCACGCTCGTGCCGTTCTCGACGTTGAATCTTCTGGCGTTCACGGAATCCGGCCCCGGCGTCGCCACAGGGTCAAACGGGATGGTGAAAGCTTCGGGCGCTGGCCCGGTGGTAGAGAGCGTGGCGTTGAACTGCGGATTCAGGAATGAGCCGTACGACCTTGAGCGGTTAAAGACCTTGTCTAGGGCCGCGTAAGCGTTGATGTAGCCCGCGCCGACTTCCCAGTCTTCGCGTCCGGGCATGCGAGTGGCCGTCTCCGTCAGTATGCTCCTGACTTCATCGGGCGAGAGCGTTGGGTCTGCGTCCAGCATCAGCGCGACCGTGCCCGCAGCGAACGGAGTCGCCATTGATGTCCCGTGAATCTGCGTGTAGAAGGGGATGAACGCCGCAGGAATCTCCGTGTCGTTCGCGCCGCCGTTGGCAGAGATGTTTGAAGTAGAGCGCACGCTGACTATGTCTGCCGTGAATCCCTTAGAGCTTGTGGGAAACTCGCGACCGTCGCCCGGCGCTGTGATGGTCGGAACGTCGTAATCGTCGAGCGGGTCGCTGTTGCCCAATCGCTCTTCTCTCGGAAGACCGCGAGAGCTATCCGGCGCGAGCCCGCCGTCCTTGTTGCCCATCGCCACGCCAATCACCCACGGCGCTTTCGCGTAACGATTCCAGGTTCCCTTCCCCGGGCCGGAGTTCGCGCCCGCGAAGAGCACGACCGCCTGACGGTCGTACATCATCTTGCTCGCTATGTTGACCGGGTCGTTCGGGTCAAAGGGAGCGAAGCTGCCGTAAGAGTTGGAGACGACGCGTATGTTGTAGGTGAACTGCTTGGAGATTGCCCACTCCCAAGCGCCCAGCGCGTTCAGCACGAAGAGGCCAGCGCCGAGCCCCGCGCCAATGACTTTTGTTCCCGGCGCAACGCCCGCGTATCGACCGCCCGAGCGTGTGCCGCGACCGGCTATGATTCCGGCGCAGTGCGTGCCGTGCCCCACGGACTGGTCTGTGTTCGGCACGTTCTCTAAGAAGACGAGCGGCGTGAACTGTCCGTCCACGAGCTGCGTGCTGGTCAGAATTTGCACGTTCTGTATGACGGCGTCACCGAACTTCAAATCCTCGTGCGTCGCGTCCACGCCCGAATCAATCACCAGCACGGAGAAGTCGCCTTTGCCAGAAACCGGCACGCCGCCGTTCGAGCGCGCTAGATTGGAGTCGTTGAGCACGCGAGTCACGCCCGCAAGCATCTTCGCCTGGTCTATGAAATATTCCAGCTTGTCGTTTGACCAGACGGAGCGAACGCCCGGCATCGCTGCCAGTTGCCTGACCTGTCCGAGCGTGGCGGGCACGGCGACCATTCCCAGATTCTGCAACGTGATGCCCTGCGTGATGCCAAGGCCCCGCAGTGCCTGTAGGTGCGACTCCTTCAGGCCGTCCGCCGTGTCGAAAGAGACTATGACCAGTCCTGCGTCCAGAGTGTCCGGCTGAAGCCTGAGGTCTGCCTGAAGCTTCGGGCTAAGGGTCGCGGCAGAAGCTGCTATGGAAAAAATTGTCGAGAGGATAAAAGCTGCTGCTAGCTTTTCCGTAATTCTTCGTATCATCTTCGGCCTCCGTTTTCGTGCTCGCTCTTGGGTTAAGGTCTATTTCCAGCTAATCAACGAGCACAAAATAGAGGCCGGGGATTGAGAAAAACTTGAGGCTTCGGAAAAAGCGAAAAAGTGGCGATTTTTCGGGGGAAAGAGCGCTTCTGAATTTGCCTTCAGGACTTGAGGAAAACTTGAGGTGAGTTTAAGAGGTAAGAGAATGTTACGAGCGGGTTGCGAGGGTCGGGCGAATCTTGCGATTACATTGCGGGAAACTCCTGCTTTAAGGAGCCGAAGCGGTAGGCATCATTGATGCGAATCTTGGCGGAGCGTCTTGAGCCCGCGAGCCACTCTTTCAAATGCGCGGCCAGCCGCTCTCCCGCAAGTTGACGGCGAATCTCGGGCGCTGCTTCCTCAAGAGTTTTGGCGCGAGCCGTCTCGTGCGCCGCGACTTTGATGATGTGATAGCCGAAGTCAGTCTGCACCACCTGGCTAATCGCGCCGGGCTTGAGAGCGAACGCCGCGTCGTCAAACGCCTTCGGGTGAGAGTTGCGCGTGAACTGGCCAAGGTCACCGCCCTGCTCACGCGAGGAAGGGTCTTCGGAGGACTCTCTGGCAAGCCCCGCGAAGTCTGCGCCGGATGAAGCCTTGCGCCTAAGCTCTTCCGCTCGGGCGCGTCGCTTCTCCATCTCATCCCGCACGCCCTTTTCCAGAGCATCGCCCGCGAGACTCTTTTCCCGCTCAAGCTGCATACGCACGAGGTTGGGGCGAGCGGCTACGAGTATGTGCGAGGCAGTGACGCGCTCGGGCAGTTGAAGAGCAGCGTCCCCCTTGTGCTCTTCGTAATACTTCTTCACGTCGTCGTCCGAGACTGAAATATCTTTCGCCAGCTCGTCCCTCATCTTCGCGCCGTAAATCTCCCAGCGTATGACCTCCTTGTACTCTTCGCGCGAGAGACGGTTTTTAGAGAGATAATCGTCGTACTGCTTATCGCCTCCGAACTGCATAACGGTGCGCTCTTCGGCGCGCTGCATCTCTTCCGGCGAAATCGAAAGCCCGCGCCGCTCAGCCTCCTGCGCTATCAGCACCCGGTCAATCAGCTCCGACACGATGCCCTCCCGCAGCAGCTCAAGCTTACGCTTGCCCTCGTCCGAAGACGCGTCAATCCCCAACGCCTCCTGACCATTCTTCAGGTACATCTCGTAAAGCTTAGTCGAGATTGTGCGGTCGTTGACGGCAGCGATGACAGTAGACGCAGAACTGGCAGAGCCAGCGCTTGAAGACCCCTTGCAACCGGCCAATGAAACAAAGAGCGCCAGCGCTATTAATAAAGCTGCGGATTCAAACAGGGATGAACAGGATACAAAGAGAGTGTGCTGTCTTTTCTTTATCCTGTTCATCCTGTCCATCCCTGTTAATTTCCCTCTCTCAGTATGGCAACTACTTCTCTTTGTATCGGCTGGCCTGTGACTTCGACTTCGCCGTCGCCCACGTAGACATCAATCTCGGAGCGCAGGCCGAAGAGGTTCTCGCGATAGATGCCCGGCTCTATGGAAAAGCAGGTGCGCGAGATGATGCGGCGCGAGTCCGGCGTCTCCATGTTGTCTATGTTGGCACCGTTGCCGTGAACCTCTTCGCCTATGGAGTGGCCCGTGCGCGTGGTGAAGTACTCGCCGAAGCCCGCGCCTTCAATCACGCCGCGCGAGACATCATCCACCTCTGCGCCGCGCACGTAGTTGCCCGCACCAATCTGCTCGCGCAGGAACTCCACGGCAGAGTCGCGTGCGCGGCTCACAATCTCGAAGATGCGCGCGTGCTCTTCCGGCACCTCTTCGCCCACAAAGCCCGTCCACGTCTGGTCTGCGTAGACAGAGCCGGGCTGCTTCATCTTCGCCCAGACATCCAGCAGCACGAAGTCCCCGCGAGCGATGGGAGAATGCTGCGCGGCACTTGGGATGTAGTGCGGCATGGCGCTATTGGCATTGACGGCCACAATCGGCGGGTCGTCGTCGCTCGTCATCTCCTCTTCCTCGAAGCGGCGCATGATGAACTGCTGTATGTCGTATTCGGTCGTGGGCTCATTCGCTCTGACGCGTCGTCCAATCTCCGCGAAGGCTTCAAGGATGATGCGGTGAATGTTGTCGGCCGCGCGGTCGTGCGTCTCCTTCTGCTCAGGCGTCCAGACGGCCTCGAAGACTTGCACGAGGTCTGCGCTCGTCACAGGCTCCGCGCCGAAGGAGCGCACAAGCTCAACCGTGCCCGCGTCAACGCGAGAGACGTAAGGGATGTTGTTGTTGGGCGAGTACTGCATGGCTACACGCAGTCGAGCGCCACCGCCATTTCCTTCCCCATTGACGCCCATGGCTTCGCGCAGGTGCGCGTGAAGCTGTTGCCACCTTTGATAAACCAGTTGGCGGCCCGGCAGAGAGTCCAGCTTCTCCTGCTCTATGCGATGGACTATCTTCGTGGGCTCGCCCTCGGTTGGGATGTAGTAGGCCCAGCGGCGCGAGGCGAACGTCTCGCGGTCGAGCAGCAGTATGCGATAGGCGAGCGGGTCGCTCTTGCGAAAATCGTAGAAGAGCCAGCCGTCAAGACCTGCCTCTCGAAGTGCGCGCTGAATCTCCGTCACACGTTCTGCGGGTGAACTTTGCTTTGTCATCTTTTCAGCAACCTCTAATCCGGAATTGAGTCGTCATCATGTCACAGATTCTCCACGATGTAATCCGTCATCATCTGGCGCATGTGCTTTAAGAGAAGCGGGTCTGTGACGCCGTGCCGCGACTTGGGGTAAAGCATCAGGTCGAACTGCTTGCCCGCCTTCTGCAAGGCGTAAACAAGCTGAATCGTATTCGCCATGTGAACGTTGTCGTCAATCGTGCCGTGAATCAGCAGGAGCCGCCCGCTCAGGTTCGCGGCGGCAGCTAAGACCGAGCCGCGCCTGTAGCCTTCCGGGTTGCGCTGCGGCGTCAGCATGTAGCGCTCCGTGTAGATTGAGTCGTAGTTGGCCCAATCGGTCACGGTGCCGCCCGCTATGCCGAGCTTGAAGCTCTTGCTGTGCGTCAAAGCAAACGAGGTCATGAAGCCGCCGTAAGACCAGCCCCAGATGCCTATGCGCGAGGCGTCAACGTAGGGCTGCGTCTTCAGATAGCTGAGCCCGTCCTCTATGTCCTGCAATTCGAGCGTGCCGAAGTTCTTGTAGACGGGCCACGCGGATTCCGCTCCCTTTCCGCTCGCCGTGCGGTTGTCGCAGACCCATATGATGTAGCCCTTCTGCGCCAGCAGCTGATGCCACATGTAGGTGGAGCCGCCCCAGCTATTCTTCACCTGCGGCGCGTGCGGCCCGCCGTAGGTGAACTGCATCACTGGATACTTCTTCGACGGGTCGAAGTCCGGCGGGCGAATCATCATCGCTTCCATCACGAAGCCGTCGCGCGTCCTGACCTGCATCAGCTCCGTCTTCCCGAGCCTGTACTGCCTGAGAGTCTGCACGTTGTTCTCGTCAATCACGCGAGCGACTGTTCCGTCCGAGTTAAAGAGCCTGACCTGATTCGGCGTGTTGACATCGCTCCAGTAGTCTATGAAGAGCGTCGCCTTTGGATTGAAGCTCGCGCGATGATTGCCCTCGGTCTGAGTCAGGCGCGTCAGCCCAGAGCCGTCTAGCTTGATGCGGTAGACCTGCTCTGCTATGTGGCTGTGCTCCGTCGCGCGGAAGTAAATCATTCCGGCCGTCTCGTCCACTTCGTCAAGCTCTCGCACCTCCCACTTACCCTGAGTGACCTGCCTTATAAGCTTGCCGTCAGGCGCATAATGATAAAGGTGCATCCAGCCGTCGCGCTCGCTTCTCCACAGGAACGAGCCGTCCTTGAGCCAGCGCGGGTTGGCCACGGCCTCGACCCAAGCCTTCGTCTGCTCTCTAAAGAGCGTCGTGGCCTTTCCGTCACTCGCCGCCGCGTTTAAGTCAAGGAAGGTCTGCTCGCGGTTCTGCGCCTGGTAGATGACGCGGCGGCTGTCCGGCGACCACGTGACGCGCACTATCAGAAAATCCTTCGGGTCATATTTGGAAGTGTCCGCCCATCTTGTAGTCCCGCCCGTGGCGCTGACAATGCCTAAGCGCGCGAGCGGGTTCGGCGCTCCGGCCAGAGGGTAAGCGGTGTCTTCAAGCACCTGCACGGTGGGGATGTGGTCTACCACGGGAAAGCTCTTCACGTCCTTTTCGTCCAGCCTCAGATAAGCAATCTGCTTCGAGTCAGGGCTCCACCAGTAGCCGCGCTTGTCGCCGCGCCCGTAAAGCTCCTCTTCGTAAACCCAGTCGAGACGGCCGTTGAAGACCTTCTCGCTACCGTCTGTGGTCAACTGCCGCTCGCGCCCCGTGGCAACGTCCAGAACAAAGAGGTTGTTGTTGCGGACGAAGCTCACCATCGCGCCGTCCGGGCTGAAGTCCTCTTCCATCTCCTCTTCCGGGCTGTTCGTCAGCTTCACTGCGCGGTCTGTGCCAAGCTCGTAATAGATGAGGTCGCCCTGTGAATTGAGCAAGACGCCTGTCTGCGCCGGGTTCAGGTGATAAGAGCTCTGACGAGAGAGCCTGCGCGCGTCGTCAGCCTTCATCCCCTGTATCTTCATCAGCGCCGCCTCCATGCGCGCGGCGTCGAAGAAGGGCGAGGCATCGCCGGTTCTGGCGTTGACCTTCAGAAGCTGAGTCGTTCGGGTCTGAGGGTCTGTCTTGCTTTGAAGATAAAAGTCGCCGTCCTTAAGCCACTGTAGATTGGAGGGCGCGGTGCCGCTGAAGTTGACTCGCTTCGCTGGGTCGAAGATGTCGTCAATCGTGAGTAGCTTATCCTGAGCCTGAGCGACGACCGACAGGCAGACGAGCAGTAAAGAGGCGAACAGACTGGTTTTCCTGTTTCTCATGTCACGTTCCATTCCGGCAGTTTTGATTCTGAGCGCCTCTTAACTTATTTGAAATCCGCCGTACACACAAGTTAAGAAGCAGGGATGTGCCGTAACTGTATTTCGCGGGCCCGAGAGGCTAGAATGTCTGGCTAATCTATCCGAAGGGGATGAACCTGATAAATGGAACGCGTATTCTTTGCCATAGGAGCCGTCTCGGCCTGCATAGCCGTCGCGGCGGGCGCATTCGGCGCGCACGGACTCAAGAAC
>DATELK010000056.1:0-31326 GCA_035276685.1 Pyrinomonadaceae bacterium
GTTAAACTAGAGTCAAGCGTAACTAATACCCGCCCGCTACCGCAGGCGGTACTGACCTGTTTTCACGCGGAGCGCAGTTGTTTGAGCTTGCTTTGCAGGAACGAGATGACCTGCGGGTCGTCCGTGTGGCTCAGTAGCCACTCAAGCTCAGTGATGGCCCTGTCCTTGTTGCCCATAGCGGCGTAGCACCTGCTCAGCTGGTACCTGAGAAGCAGGTCGTCCTTCTCGCGCGCGATGGCGGCTTCGTAGTGAGAGAGCGCTTCTTTGGCCTCGCCCATGTCCATCAGCGTGTTCGCCAGATTGACGTGAGCCATGGTCGAGTGCGGCACAAGCTCAAGCGCTTTGCGGAACTGTGCGGCGGCGCTCTTGTAGTCCTCGCGCTCGCGGTAAATCATGCCTAGATTGTTGTAGGCCTCCATCAGCTTCGGGTCATACTCTATGGCTTTGTTTACCGCCTTGATGGCTTCGTCCGATTCCCCGAGCCTCATGTGTATGATGGTCAGGTTATTGTATATCTGGGAGAGGGACAGCGGGTCTTTCGTCAGCTTCAGCGTTTTGTGGAAGAAGTCGCGCGCCTTCTCCGGCTCCGTGTGGTCTGCATAGGCCATGGCCAGATTGAAGTTCGAGTTGTAGGCGTAAGGGGCTTGCTCTACGGCGCGGGCCCAGAGCAGCCGCGAGTCCATCCAGATGCGGTTCTGCGCCACGGTGCTGACGCCCATCGCGACCAGAAGCGTCATGTAGAGCGCCGCCGTCATCCTGGGACGCCTGCGCGCGGCCCACAAGGTAAACATCGCCGCCAGGTAGCAGAGGCCAATCGAAGAGAGATAGAAATATCTGTCCTGCACAATCCACTCGCGGTTCATGGCGCGCAGGTTCAGCACGGGCAGCACCGGCAGAATGATGAAGGCCAGCGACACCCAGACACCCGTGGAGAGCTTTTTCCTCTTGATGAAGATGAGGGCCGCGACGAGCAGAAGGAAGGCCAAGGGCACCACGACTCCCAGGTCGTAGATGTGCTTAGCGTATGGCACGTCGTACATCAGGCTCAGCTTCACGGGATAAACCTGGTGCAGCATGTATTCCATGAAGACGCGCGGAACCATCATCACGTAAACCCACTTAGGATAAAGCGCCACCTCAGGCTTGCCCCAGGCGAGCAGGCCAAGCGCGGCCAGTCGCGCCGCCATGTAAGCGGCCGTCACGCCCGCGTAAGGCAGCAGCCGCTTGAACATGTTAAGGCTGAAGGCGCGCAGGCCGACGCTGCGCCTGAAGAACTCCCAGACGAAGATGAGGCCCGGAAGAACTATCGCGGGCTCTTTCGAGAGAAGAGCCAGAGCGTAGAGCAGCAGAGACAGCAGTAGCCAGCGCAAGCCGCCTTCTTCCCTGTACTTCATATAGAGGTTGAGCGATGGGATGAAGAAGAGCGCCAGCATAGGGTCTGTGACGCCGCTAATCCATGCCACGCTCTCTACGTGGGCCGGGTGGATGGCGAAGAGAAGCGTGGCGAGTCCTGCCAGAGCGTTGCTGCGGCTCAGGCGGCGCAGCAGGTAGAAGAGGGCCACGCAGACGCCCGTGTGCACGAGTATGGAAGCCAGGTGCCAGCCCTGCGCCCACAGCCCGAACGTCTGGTAGCCAGCCGTCAGGTAGGCTGTGAAGAGCGGGCGGTAGTAGGGCGGCGGCGGAACGTCCGTTCCAATCAGCGCTCGAAACTCCCAGACGTGGCTGGTGAAGCCGCGCCACACGTTGTCCCATGAGCGTATCCTAGGGTTCTGAATTATCTGCTGAATGTCGTCGTAGACGAACTCTTCGCCGAGCGCGTTCGAGTAGAAGAGGAGGCAGGCCGAGACAATCAGAAAGATGATGCGTCCTTCTGTGAAGAA
This sequence comes from Pyrinomonadaceae bacterium, assembly GCA_035276685.1. Taxonomy (GTDB): domain Bacteria; phylum Acidobacteriota; class Blastocatellia; order Pyrinomonadales; family Pyrinomonadaceae; genus JACVRN01. Next base: position 1,881 of record DATELK010000056.1, read on the forward strand.
TCTGGCGGGGCCTGAGGCTTCGGGAACGGAAGGTTCAGAGGCGGAAGGTTCGGGGGCAAAAGATTTTAAGGGATCGTTCGTCATAAGAGATCCGTTACCTTTCGAGGTTCTGTTTCGTCCAGAGGGGGCTGGCGGCGAAACGTTGGCGCTTAGCGCTTGGACAGTGTAGGCGAGCGCTCGCGTAGGAGACCTAGTTCAATGGCGTTCCTGAGACGGCCGTCGGAACAGTCGTGACATCGGCCGTGTCCTCATAGATGACGCCGGGCATGTCGGAGGAGAACCTGCGGCTGCCAACATGGGTGTTGATGGGCGCAGAGCCTATGACAAAGCCGGAGTTGTCCGCCGGAAGCGTGATGTTGTAAACATACCCGCTCTTGGGAGTGTCTGGGCTCGTAGCCGCGGCGATAGAGGCGTCTATCATGTTATGGGCCACAAGCTCTGAGACGGAGCCGAATGAAACTCCTGCTCCGATAGTCTGCCGGTAGGCAGCTTCGGCTGAGCTTAGAGAACGCACGCCTGAGATGGCTGAGGCTTCGTTGGCGGCGCGGCGCGATGCCATTAGATTAGGGACAGCGATAGCGGCAATGATACCGATGATTGCCACAACGATTAGAAGCTCTATCAGGGAAAATCCTTCTTCATTAGTTTGGCGGTTCATTGTCAATGTTTCCTTTAATCGCTCTGGGCGAGTCCGATTAAAAAAAAGAGGCGGCTCCCTTTGGGGGACGCCGCCTCTCTCAGCTCTTGGGTCATTACCGCCTCTGAAAGGCGGCGTCCACTTTGTAAAGCTGTCTCTTACTGGACGGGCGAGCCGCCGTTAACGCCGCTGGAGGTGCGCGAAGGCGCGGTCAGCGTGCCGGAAGAGCTGCCGTAGATAACGCCGGCTTCGTTTGTGTAGAAGCTGCGGTTACCGCTTGTGCTGCTCTGGGAAGTACCGGAAGCGTCGAACTGCGTGCCGCTCGAAGCGGTGGTCACGGCATAGACGTAGCCGCTCTTGGCTGCGCCGCCGCCGACGACCGAGTCAACCAGGTTGTTGGAGGAAAGGGTGGAGAGGTCTGCATAGGAGCCCTGGCCGACCGTCGACTGGTAGGTAGCCTCGGCGCTGCCGATGGTGCGAAGCGTAGCGATGGCTGAAGATTCGTTGGCCGCGCGACGTGAGGCGAGCAGGTTGGGGATGGCGATGGCGGCGATGATGCCGATAATCGCCACGACTATCAGAAGCTCTATCAGGGAGAATCCCTTTTCGTTGGTGTGCTGTCTCATTGCAATTAAATCCTTTTCGGTAGATGTAGGCTGTTTGAGAATTAAAGAGGCGGCAGGAGGGGTGCCGCCTCTTTTTACTCAAACGTGGTTAAGGTGTGTCGCGGCCTCTGTTAGCAAAAGCTGTCTCTTACTGAACGGGCGAGCCGCCGGAAACACCGCTGGAGGTGCGCGAAGGCGCGGTCAGCGTGCCCGAGGAGCTGCCGTAGATGACGCCGGCTTCATTCGTGTAGAAGCTGCGGTTGCCGGACGTGGTGCTCTGCGAGGTGCCAGCAGCGTCGAACTGCGTGCCGCTCGAAGCGGTGGCTACTGTATAGACATAGCCGCTCTTGGCCGTGCCAGCGCCTACGACGGAGTCAATCAGGCTGTTGCTCATCAGAGCTGCGCGGTCGCCGTACAGGCCGGCACCGACCGTCGACTGGTAGGTAGCCTCGGCGCTGCCGATGGTGCGAAGCGTAGCGATGGCTGAAGATTCGTTAGCCGCGCGGCGCGAAGCTAAAAGGTTAGGGATGGCGATGGCGGCGATGATGCCGATAATCGCGACGACTATCAGAAGCTCTATGAGAGAGAAGCCTTCTTGGCGTTTGGTCTGCATTTGTTCGTTTACTCCTTCAAAGTTAGGTCAAGGGTTAGAAGCTAGAGATATTTCGCGCCCGGCGCTTCTCAGGTCTTAGGCTCACATGCCGCGCTCGGCGTGCGCGATTACAGTCGCACTAGCCTTAACAAACCGCGTGCCGTAAGAGATTTTCGAGGGAATAAGCGCGGAATAGGCCTGAAAAATCAGGGAAATGCTGCTGTTTATCTAATGTTAGAGAGCGGCAAAAGAAGCCGCCGGTGGGTGACAAAAGGGGCTGGTTGACAAATTACGGCAGTCGGTCTGTGACGCTTTCCGTCAACTGAGAGGGCCGAAGACCAAACGTCAGAGGTCAGTAGAGCGAGCCCATCGTCGCTAGTCCCGCCAGGGACGATTGAAAGTAGCCCAGCCATTTATGGCTGGGGTAAGCAGCCGGATAAAAAGTGTAGTCCCGTAGGGACGGCTGAGCATCTTTTTCAGTCGTCCCTACGGGACTCTCTGTCTCTCTCGCAACTATACCCAGCACTTTAGTGCTGGGCTATTATCAAATGTCCCTAAAGGGACAAAAGGAAATGCTGCGTGGACTCAATCGCTAACCTCTAACCTCTGTTCTCTTATTCGGCTGCGCCGCGTGCAGCGCTGTCCCGCATCTGGGCCGTGAGGTTGCGTATGCCGTGCTTGTCCAGAAGGTGTCGCAGCGAGCGCACGGAGAGTTGCAGTAGCTCCGCCGCTTTGGTCTGGTTGCCGCCCGTGCGCCTGAGGGCTTCCAGTATGTATGTCTTCTCAAGCTGCTCCATGAAGGCCGTTATGTTGAGGCCCTCTTCCGGCAGGTCAAGCGCCGAGGAGACGCGCGCGGCGTCGTAGTTAGTAACCTGAGAAGGCAGGCGGTCAGGCTGAATCTCCTGCGTGCCTTCGAGCGCGACCGCGCGCTCAATCGTGTGCTCAAGCTCTCGCACGTTGCCGGGCCACGAATATGCTTCGAGCAGGCTCATGGCCTTAGGGGTCACCGCGAGGTTGCGGCCCGACTGCTCGCAGAACTTTCTGACGAAGTGCTCTACAAGCTCAGGGATGTCCTCGCTGCGCTCGCGCAGAGGCGGCAGCTCAATCGGTATGACAGAGATGCGATAGAAGAGGTCTTCGCGGAAGGTGCCGTCCTTGACCATCTGGCTGAGGTCTCGGTTGGTGGCGGCTATGACGCGCGTGTCAATATCTGTCTCTTCGTGCGCGCCCACGGGCCTGACCTTTCGCTCTTGCAGCACGCGCAGCAGCTTGACCTGCATGGCCGGAGACATCTCGCCTATCTCGTCCAGAAAGATTGTGCCGCGATTGGCAGCTTCAAAGAGCCCCTTGCGATTGGTGTTGGCTCCCGTGAAGGCTCCCTTGACGTAGCCGAAGAGTTCGGATTCGAGCAGCGTCTCCGTGAACGCTCCGCAGTTAATCGAGATGAAGGGCTTTTCGGCGCGCGGGCTCAGGTCGTGTATGGCACGCGCGACCAACTCCTTGCCCGTGCCCGACTCGCCCGTGACCAGCACGGTTGATTGAACAGCCGCTATGGTCTCTATCATCTGGTAGACGGCCTGCATGCGGTCGGAGCGGCCGATGATGTTGCCGAGGCTACCGCGCTCGCGCTGTGCGCGACGAAAGGCGCGGTTCTCTCTTACAAGAGCAAGCTTTTCGAGCGCCTTGTTGACTATCAGCTTCAGCTCGTCATTGTCGAAGGGCTTCTGTATGAAGTCGTCTGCGCCTAGCTTGAAGGCTTCGCGCGCGGTGTCAACGGTGGCGAACGCAGTCATCATGACGACGGCCACGTCCGGCAATAGCTCGCGGGCCGCGCGCAAGAGCTCTATGCCGTTCATGTCCGGCATCTTCACGTCCGAGATAATCAGGTCGGCGGGCTCCTGCCTGAGAAGCGTCATAGCGGCCTGACCGTTTTCTGCCACACGCACGCGATGACCGTCGCGCTGGAACAGGATGGTCAAGAATTGACGCATGCTTGGCTCGTCGTCAGCGATAAGAAGGTCGGCCATGCTGAATCAATTACCAGATTGGAACTATAGAGCGCAAGTAAATAATGGCGGCCCGGCGCGATAGGCGAGGGAAGCGCTGGCGATTGAGGCTGTGATTTACTTGGAGGAAGCTATGTGAGAGAGAACGGCTCTCAAGGCAGGGAGGTTCTCCTGTACCAGCTCGGTCGCACGGGAGTTACGCAGCTCTATAGTCACCACCGGGAGCTTCTTGTCAGTCCCCATGAGTGTCCCTAGCGAGCCGGGCGTCTCGTAGCCCAGATAAGGGCAGAGAGGATAGCCGTTGACGCCTGCAATCACGCGAGCGAGCTGTTCGCCCGTGCCGTCCCAGTTGACGCAGCCCAGCGCCGCGTGAAGCGTGATGATGAAATCCGGCGGCGAGCTTTCAAGCAGCTTGATAATCGCCTGCGTCTCAGGCTCGGACGCGGGCACGATTCCCGGAAACTGGTTCGTGTCCCAATAATCACCGCTCCATGAAGTGGAAGGGAAGTTGCGGTTGATGTCCACGCCCCTTGCGTTGACCCTGGTGTTGGCGAAGAGCCCGTCCGGGTTGGCATCCGGCACCACGATGATGGTCAAATCCTCCGGCGCTGGCTCCTGCATGAGAGAGCCCATAAGGGCCTTGGCTACTATGGAAGAGTCAGGCTCGTTGCCGTGAATGCCGCCGAAGATCACGACGCGCTTCTTACCGCTGCCGTAGGTCGCGGCCAGAATCGGAGTCCCCTTAACGCTCTTGCCAAGCTCCGTGTACCTGACAGGCGACAGCACTTTTTTCTGCGCGCTTGAAGCGGCAGGCGCAGGCGCGGGCGATGCTTCGGGCGCAGCTGCGCTCGCAATCTGAGCCTCTGCGGGCGCGACCGCGAGACCGGCCAGCAGCAGTATGAGCGTGAGTTGTAGGCTACTCTTAAGCACGGGCGCTATGGGCAAAAGATGCTGCTCTGAAAATTCGTACTATAAACCATAATTTCAGAAGCCATTGTGCGCAATTTTTGCCTAAAGGCCAAGGAAATTTGTCGGGGCTTGTCAGACCTGACGGCCTGCCGGGAGGGCGGAAGGGAGCAGGGGCTCCATCCATTCAGGATGAGAGCCCCTTTATCATGCCTTAGAGCTTATCCTTGAAAGTGGCGTCCGTGGCGACGTAGAGAATATTCCCCTTAGTCCATCGCGCCAGATATTTTGAAGCGCCTACGCGCTTGGCCCGCGCCGTCTCGGCCGCAGCCGCAGAAGAATAAGAGCCAGCCATGACCTGCTCCTTCTTGTTCGCGGACGACTTGTAGATTGCTCCCATCACGTCGTCTGCGCCCGGCAGAAACTTGTCGTCACCCTTCAACTCGCCCTTCTCGTAGGTGGCGTCCAGGGTGAAATCTCCTACTTTTTTAGGAAAGGCGTCGGCCAGAGTCGGTTTCGGCGTGGCCGTGGGCGACGGCGTAGAGCTGGTTGAGCTGCTGTTAGAGCCGTTCCTGTTTTGGTTACCGCTTAAGTTACAGAGGTTACAGGCAAAAGCCATAAGCGAGAGAACTGCGGCTGCGAAAAGGATTTTCATTTATCTCTAACTCGATTCTGCAAGGGGGTATTGGGAAAAGCAGTAAGTTTCTTATGCCAAGTCCGGCGATTAAGTCAATGATTTAATTCTTGCGGGTGTCAATATGGCCTCGGGCGCGGCTTTGTGATAGCCTGTCGGTGTCATTATGGCGCACGGCTTGGCCCGGTGGCCTTTATGAGGCTCTATGACACGAATCGGCCTCTTATAAGCTTCGCCTTTTGGCTCAGCCGTTGGCCTGTAAACTCTTGAAAGTATAAGCCTTACCTTTAGTCTCAGGGGGGCGGCACGCTCATTGCTCTTGAAAAACCGCCGATTTGCTTAACGCATGCAAGGGCAAGATTTACAGGGAAAAGGTGTTGGAAGTACGGCGGGAGCCGGCCGGAGATTTCAGGCCGGACGCCCGCCGGTGCTTCCGACAATTTGCGTTCTGTAGTGAATCAGTGTAATCTCACGCCTTTTGCTGAGGGCGGCCTAACCGAGAGCTTTAGCAATAATTTATAACCGAGAAGAGAAGGAAAGATAATGCGACCGATTAAACATGCCGAGAAAGGCTTGACCCTTGTGGCCCGTAGCTTTTTCAACTCGATTCAGTTCTTCAACAAGTACAAGCCGAACCCGTCATTTACGCCGAAGTGGTCGGACAAGCCGCTTCTAAAGTCATGGCAGAAGACCAAGCCGACCCTGGGCTGGCCGCGCACGACCGACTCTCTCTGCCCCAAGTGCGTTATAGAGGCGCGCGAAGAAATCATCAGCGGGAAGCGCGACTACACGGTGCTGATGAACGAGAAGGTGGGCGAGATTAAGGCGCAGATTATAGAGCGCGACGGCCAAATCTGGATGGTGAAGGATTGTCCCATCCACGGTCACATAGAAGACATGATGGCTATTGATGCCAAGTTCCTTGAGCACATTGAAGCCATGTTCCCCGGCCGCGACATTCAGGCGCACAACGACGAGAAGCTGCACAACCACGGCTCCTCGACCATCAAGCACGGTCGCGGCGCGGTTCTGACCGTAGACTTGACCAACCGCTGCAACATGATGTGCGACCCCTGCTTCATGGACGCCAACCAGGTGGGCTTCGTGCACGAGCTGAGCATGGACGACATCAAGGAGATTCTTGATAACGCCATCTCTATTAAGCCGCGCCGTCAGATGTCCGTGCAGTTCTCGGGCGGCGAGCCTACTTTGAGCCCGCACTTCATAGAAGCCATCAAGTATTCCAGAAAGGTCGGCTACAACTCCGTGCAGGCTGCCACAAACGGCATAGAGTTCGCCAAGTCCAAGGAGTTCTGCCGCGAGGCTGCCGAAGCCGGACTTCGTTACGTCTACCTGCAATTCGACGGCATAGGCAACGATGCCAACAGCCACCGACAGGTCGGAAACCTCTTCGACGTGAAGCTTCGTGCGATTAACAACCTGCACGAGGCTGGCGTAGAGATTGTGCTCGTGACCACCTTGGTTAACGGCATCAACAACGACCAGGTTGGCTCCATCATCCGCTTCGCTCTGGACAATCCGAAGAAGATTGCTTTCCTCTCCTTCCAGCCTGTTTCTTTCACGGGCCGCGACGAAGAGATTACGGAGCAGCGCCGTCTACAGCAGCGCTACACCCTGTCGCACCTGGCGCACGACGTTAAAGACCAGGTGGGCATCACGGAGCCTACGCGCGACTGGTTCCCGCTAAGTCTTATGGGAGCTTTCGCGGACTTCGCAGACCTCGTTCACGGGCCCGATGCCGAGTGGGGACAGGTCTCCTGCGGCTGCCACCCGAACTGCGGCGTGGGCACGGCCGTCATGATTGATAAAGAGACCAAAGAGATGCGTCCCGTGCCGGAGTTCCTAAACATTCCGGGTCTTGTCAAAGACATGCAGAAGATTACGGACGCTGCGCGCGGCAAGTGGATGTCGAACCTGATGATGGGTCTGACGCTTCTGAAGCACTACAACCCGTACAAGTCGCCCTCGAACTTCACGCTTTATGAGCTCTTTAAGAAGTTCGACAAGTCCTTCGGCCTGACGGGCAAGGATTACGGCCGCGTCGACGGCAAGCGCTCTCACGATGACATTGAGAAGCGCCGCTCAGACCGCTGGAACTTCCTCTTCATAGCCGGTATGTGGTTCCAGGACTTGTTCAACTACGACTTCCGCCGCACGGAGATGTGCATCATCCCTTACGGCACGCAGGAAGGCGAAATCTCCTTCTGCGCTTACAACACTGGCATAGGCTGGCGCAACATCATTGAGAACATGCACCAGAACGCCACCGTTGCCAAGTGGTATCAGGAGCACGGACGTCACGAGATTTTCGCGGCCGGTAAGGACGTTCACCTGGACACCAACGAGCACGGGCTCAAGCTGAACCAGATAGACCTTGAGCGCCCGAACAAGCCTCAGATGGAAGGCCCGAAGACGGCCCACGAAGAGGTTCAGATGATGCGCAAGCTCTATCAGGAGATGGTCTTGAACAAGGGCAAGGTCAACCCTGCCAACAAGCCTGTGCAGATTAAGGGACTGAGCCGCGGCAACAAAGAGACGGAGTCTGCGACCGTCTCGGCTTAAGCTCGCGGCCGCTCAATCCAGCGCTTAGAGTTCGAGAGAACCCCGCCCCTCAAGCTGTAATCGACGCGGGGTTCTTTCGTGCGAGCTTGACCGCAACGCGCGCGGGCGTGTTTAATAGGTGATTCAAAGGCCCGTTGAGAAGGCTTCTGAAGGAACCGAATCTTAATTTAAATAGGAGAATGGAGAAGTTTCTACCGCATGGCAGTAGTCAATGTTAATCCGGGTGAGTCAATCGAGTCGGCCCTGCGCCGTTTCAAGCGCAAGGTGATGACCGAAGAGATAATTAAGGACGCCAAGAAGCACGCCTTCTTCATGCCGCCGGGGCAAAAGGCGAAGCTCAAATCGGCGCTTGCGCGCAAACGCAACAACAAGAAGAAACGCAGCTCACGCCCCCCGCGCGACTAGCTTTCCCTTCAACCAGTTTATGAAAATGAGCGCGTCGCTCGTCACGGTCGCCCCGTCGCTTTGCTTTCGCGACGAGGGCGGCTTGAGATACTGCGGCGCGCATCAATGTCTTTAATAGCAGAAAGATTAGCCTGTATAAGATGACGCGTATTCTCGTCACCAACGATGACGGCATACACTCGGACGGCCTCATCAAGCTGGAAGAGGCCCTGCGCGAAGTGGGAGACGTGTATGTGGTCGCGCCTGCCTCCGAGATGAGCGGGGCGTCGCACAGTCTGACGCTCGCCCGCCCGCTTCGCATTCGTCGCATAGACGACAGACACTGGACTGTGGACGGCACTCCGACCGATTGCGTGACCCTTGCGCTTCACAAGATTCTGACGGAGGTCAGGCCCGACATCTGCGCTTCGGGGATTAATCACGGCGGAAATCTGGGCGACGACGCGACCTATTCCGGCACTGTTGCCGGAGCGCTTGAGGCTACCATCCTCGGCGTGCCGGGAGTTGCGCTGAGCCTCGTGGCGCGAGAGAATTTCGATTTCACGGAGTCTGCGCGCTTTGCCGTCACGGCCGTTCGGAAAGTTCTCAGAGAGGGCTTGCCCGAAGGGACGCTGCTCAACATCAACATCCCGCCGGGAGAGATAAAGGGAGTGCGCGTCACGCGTCAGGGCCTGAAGAACGCGCGCCCCGTCATCAGCGAGCACATAGACCCGCGCGGCAAGCCTTACTACTGGATAGGCGAAGAGCACTTTAGCTGGAACACGGCCGACGGCACCGACTATCAGGCAGTCGAGCAAGGGCTTATCTCCGTGACGCCGCTCAAGAGCGACATGACTGACCACAACGCGCTCACGGCCATAGAGCCCTGGAATTACATCGACGCAAGCCGGGTATTACAGGAAAAGTAGATAGTAATACGGAGTAAAGATTTTGAGTTCCGCGCCCCTGCGGCCTAATTCCACCTCTTCCGGCTATCGCATTCCGCGCGAGCGCATGGTAGAGCGCCTGCGCAACCATTACCGCATACGGGACAGCCGCGTGCTGGATGTCATGGCGACTGTGCCGCGCCACCTCTTCGTGCCAGAAGCCTTGGAGTCTCGCGCCTACGGCGACCACGCGCTGCCGATTGACGCCAACCAAACCATCTCACAGCCATTCATTGTGGCCCAGATGACGGAGCTGCTGGAATTGCAGGGGACGGAGCGCGTGCTTGAGATAGGCGCTGGCTCGGGCTATCAGACGGCGGTGCTTGCAAAGCTCGCCGCGCAGGTCTACTCCATAGAGCGCATACCGGAGCTTGCGCGTCAGGCGCAGGCACGCATACGCAGCCTCGGCATACACAACGCCACCGTAAAATGCTTTGACGGGACTTTGGGTTGGAGCGCGCACGCGCCCTACGACCGCATACTGGCGGCTGCGGGTGCTCCTCGTGTTCCGGAGCCTCTGCTCGCGCAGTTGAAGATAGGAGGCTGCCTTGTGATTCCCGTGGGCGACACGCGAGAGTCTCAGCACATGGTGCGCGCCATACGCACGGAGGATAATTACGAGTTTGAAGACCACGGCGCGTGCGCCTTCGTCCCGCTCATAGGGCACTACGGCTGGTCTGCGCAGACATAGCTCTGATAGAAAGTTTATGGAATCACTTTACGAGCTGTTTAATCATATCAAGCAGTACCTTGACCCCAAGACCATAGCCAGTGCCGGCTACGTCGTGCTCTTTTTTGTGGTCTTTGCCGAGACGGGACTGGCCGCGGGATTCTTCCTGCCCGGCGACAGCCTGCTCGTCGTCGCAGGACTCTTTGCCGCGCGCGGCGACCTGAACGTCTTCATTCTTCTGGTCTCGCTCTTTGTGGCGGCGGTCGTGGGCGACGCCGTCGGCTACTATTCCGGGCTGAAGATGGGGCCGCGAATTTTTCGCAAAGAAAAGTCGCTTCTGTTTCGCCCGAGCCACTTGCAGAAGGCGCAGGGCTTTTATGAGAAGTACGGCGGAAAGACCATCATCATCGCCCGCTTCGTGCCCATCGTTCGCACCTTCGCTCCCATAGTCGCAGGCGCGGCCAACATGCCTTACCGCAAGTTCGTCGTCTTCAACGTCGCGGGCGGCTTCCTCTGGGTCTTCTCCATGATTCTGTCCGGCTACTTCCTGGGCAGCATCCTCAAATCCCGCTTCGGCATCAACCTGGACGAGCACATAGAGAAGGTCGTGGTGATTGTCGTCGCGCTCTCACTTCTGCCGCCCATCATAGAGTACATAAAGTCGCGGCGTGAGAAGGCCCGCGCCGCAGCCGCAGAGGCGAAGTAAGCGAGCGAGTTTGACTTAACTGCTTGGCTCACTTAGAATCCAAGTTCGATTTGTCGGGGCGTGGCTCAGCCTGGTAGAGCGCTCGGTTCGGGACCGAGAGGTCGGAAGTTCGAATCTTCTCGCCCCGACTTTTAAGTAAACAGTCGCTTTTAACAGAGCGGCTGTTTTCTTTTGCTCTTTGCTCAATAATCCTGCCAGCATCTGTTAATAAATCTAAACATTCCATCGTCTATATTCGTAAAGCGGTTCGGGCCTGAGGCAGCCGCTCTGGCACCCGTTCGGAAATTCTCTCATGCGAAGTGTCTACACATTTTATCTGGATGCCGCGCGCATCGCTGTGCAGTCGATTCTGGCGCACAAGCTGCGCGCCTTTCTGACGCTGATTGGCATCATCATAGGCGTGGCATCCGTGGTCGTAGTCGGCGCTTCTATCAGCGGCCTTAACACCTACGTCGTCGATCGCGTCTCGAAGGTTTTTGGCGCGAATCATTTCGTCATTGCGCGCATGGCGAACGTGGGCCGCCTCTCGGACGAGGAGTTCGAGCGCCGCATGCGACGCAACAAGCGCGTCGAGTGGGAGGAGTACGAGTGGGTGCGCGACCATTGCAAGAGCTGCTCCGAGATTGGCGCGCAGATGAATGGCTCGGCAGACCTTAGCCAGGACGGGGCGGAGTTTCCCGGCGCGGCCGTCTTCGGCGTCACGGCTAACATGATAGACATAGAGGACAAGACGGTTGCAGAGGGCCGCTTCATCACGCCCGAAGAAGTTCAACGCTCTGCGCTCGTAGTTGTCTTAGGCGACGACATCAGGGAAAAGTTCTTCCCGAACGTCGACCCTCTGGGCCGCATACTGAAGGTGCGAGGGATGCCGCTTCGCGTCGTGGGCGTAGAAGAGAGGCGCGGCTCTTTCTTCGGCGATTCGATTGACCGGCACATCTACATCCCCGTCACGACGCACATACAGATTTTCGGGCGCGGCGCAAACGGCCTACAGATTCATGGGAAGTCTGCTAACCGCGATAACATGGCCGCCACGCTGGAAGAGGCGCGCATGGCCATGCGCGACAAGCGCAAGCTGAAGGGAAATGACGAGGACGACTTCGGCATAGTCAACGTCGAAGAGATTAACAATCAGGTAGACCAGTTCACGGCCGGTATAGCCAGCGTGATTATTCCCATCACCTTCATCACGCTCGTCGTGGGCGGAATCGTCGTGATGAATATCATGCTCGTCTCCGTCACGGAGAGGACTTTCGAGGTGGGCTTGCGAAAGGCTGTCGGCGCGACCAAGAAGCAGATTCTGATGCAGTTCCTGATTGAGTCCGCGCTGCTCTGCGCCTTCGGCGGGGTCATGGGACTGTTGCTCGCCTCGGGCATCTGCTGGCTGATTACCGTCGCCGCAGGTATTACTATGACCATAACGGTCGGCTACATACTGCTGGCGCTCATAGTGTCCAGCGCCGTAGGCATGATTGCGGGAATCTATCCCGCCTTTAAGGCCGCGCGCCTTGACCCGATTATTGCACTTGCCAAGAAGTGAAGAAGTGAGAGAGAGCCGTGCGTTTAAGACTTCCACAAGTTTTCCCTAAAGAGATTCTGCTGATGGCGCTCGACTCTATTCGCGCGCACAAGTTCAGGAGTTTTCTCACCGTGCTCGGCATAGTCATAGGCGTCATGACGGCCATCATCATAGCCTCTCTCCTGACGGGCATGCGCCAGTCCATAGTCTCCATCATAGAAGAGTACGGCACGAACAACATCTACGCCTTTCACCTCTCTACAGGCCCGCGCACGAGCGAAGACCGCTCCGAGCGACTACGCAAGCCGCTCACCGTTGGCGACGCCGATGCCATCAAGCAGTCGGCTCCTGCCGTGGAAGACGTGGCGCACGTAGCGCCGAACGTAGGCTACTCGGGCGGCCCCTTCGACGACAACATCACCTATCAGGGACACAACTATCGCTGGGGAAACACGCAGGGCGTCTCTCCCAACTATGCTGACATTACCAACATCGCCATACGCGAAGGCCGCTTCATCACGGAAGCCGACAACGACCAGCGCCGCTACGTGATGGTGATAGGCGTCAACGCTGCTGAAGCCCTCTTCCCGGGCCGCTCCTACGGCATCGCCGGAACGGAAGTGAAGATGGGCGGCTACAATTTCGAGATAGTCGGAGTGCTGGAGAAGAGGAAGGCCGGTTTCTTCGGCGAGAACGAAGAGGACAATGCCGTCTTCATACCCTTCCGCACGGCCCAGAAGGTAGCGCCAGCCAAAGGCTACCTGCTGCTAATCATAAAGGGGCGCTCCGGCCTCGTGCGCGAGGCGCTTGAGCAGTCCGAAGAGATTCTGCGCCGCCGTCGCAACGTCTCCTTCAGCCAGCCCAACAACTTCGACATCAAGACCGCGGATAAATTCATAGAGCAGTTCGACTCCATCACCGGCATGGTCGGCCTGATTGCCATCTCCATCTCAAGCCTGGGGCTGCTCGTTGGCGGCATAGGCGTGATGAACATCATGCTCGTCTCCGTGACCGAGAGAACGCAGGAGATAGGTGTCAGAAAAGCCATAGGAGCCCGCCGCCGCGACATAGTCTACCAGTTTCTATTTGAAGCGATGACGCTTACCTTTCTAGGCGGCCTCCTCGGCGTCATCCTTGCCGTAGGCATCAGCCAGCTCATAATGCTTCTCATCCCGTCTCTGCCAGCCTCCATCCCGGCCTGGGCCGTCATATCAGGTCTCTGCGTCTCCGTCGCAGTCGGCCTGGTCTTCGGCGTCTGGCCCGCCCGCAAAGCCTCCCGCCTGGACCCCATCGAATGCCTCAGATATGAATAAATCGGAGTAGGGTGCGGCTCGGAGTTAATTTCTAAAGCAGACTTAAAAGGCTTTACGTCTACACGGCCCGCGCGATGATGTAGAGCAGAGACCTGTTCGCGTTCCCCTTCAATCGCTTCGCCCAAGAAGTATGAAGCTCAGGCCAGCGGGACGCAGAGATTATTCCCCGCTCAAGTATCTCGAAGCCCGCCTCTCTGTACAGGGGCGCAAGCACTTCGTCTACGTGCTCGACTGTTAAGGGCGGGATTTGGAGTCGCACTAACTCCGTGCGGTCGCGCTCTGGGTCAAGGCCTATGACAACCTCAAGCATCGCGCAAGGGGCGCAGACGCGCCGCACGTTCCTTAGAACTTGCGTGTTGCCTGCCGCGACGGCCTGAAGAAGACTGCCCCATGGAAAGTGTATGTGAACCTCGTCGGCTACTTGGTCAAGCTCAGGCGGGAGGTCTTCCACGGAAGCCTGTAGGAAGAGAACGTTGGAGAGCCCGCCCTTAGCCGGTTTTCTGTGAACCTTCTCGGACAGCTTCTCCAGCGGGCGCGTGCTGGCGTCCACGCCTATGTAGAACTTCTTCGGGTTCTCTCGCGCAGACTGGTATACAAAGAGACCGTCGCCCGTCCCTATGTCTATCACTATCCCCTCGCCTGTACGGGGCGATGAGTTGTCGGAACTCTTCCGGGTCGAGTTATCAGATGGTTCGGCCACGAATACGCTTTAACATAGGCTCCTGCCTTTCTAATAGCGGAATCATAGCCATTAAAGCCAGCTCAGGCAACCGCTCTTAAGCAGAATTAACAGGGATGGACAGGATGAACAGGATAAAGAAGAAGCAGCACGTTCTCTTTCATCCTGTCTATCCCTGTTTGAATTTATCTCGCCTCCCTGAGGCTCAGCTCTTTCAGGAGAAACTCGTCAGGGTCTATGCGAACTTCCACGGGCCTGCGAGGAAGATTAAAGCTTGCGACAAATTCTCTGCCTGTCGGGCGCATAAGCTCGCGCCTGGGAGTGCTGTCCGGCATAGTGAGCTCAACCGTGAGCGGAGTCAGGAAGGGCTCGTCTCGCTGCATCTGCTTGAGAGTGATATAGAGCGTGCCGCCCGACTCTCCCGCCTGCTTCCAGTACCACGCGGCTTCGTAACGCGGGTGGCCGCCCGCGTAGACCCATCGCCTGAAAAACTCTTTGAGGTCTTGTCCGGACGCCTTCTCCATGGCCTCGCGCAAATCTTCTGTCGAAGCGTTGCCTTCCTTGTGCGCGTCGTAGTAGGCGCGTATGCCGCGCATGAAGACTGTGTCGCCCAGGATGCCGCGCAGCATGTGAAGCACCCACGCGCCCTTCTGATAGTTGTTGCCGTTTAGAAGCGAGAAAAGCTCCGGCGTCTCCGTGTCGTGAAGCGGGATGCGCCGCTCGCGCTCGAAGACCAGATAGGTCGCGGCCTGCTGCCGCATGTAGTCCAGAAACTCCGCGCGCCCTTCCGCCTGTTCTATGAAGAGACCCGCGAAGTAGGTGGCGAAGCCTTCGCTCAGCCAGAGGTCTGCCCATGTGCTCTCCGTGACGGAATCGCCGAACCACTGGTGAGCAATCTCGTGGGCCGTGACTTCAACGAGCGAGCGCCGTATGCCGAATCGTTTGCTCATGCTTTGAGCGACGCGCTCGTTAAAGAGTGTGCCGGGGAAGACAATCGCGCTCGAATTCTCCATCCCGCCGAAGCGAGTGGCGGCGACAATGAGCGCCAGCTTTTCGTATGGATAAGGCGCGACGCGCTCGCTGAAGAACTCAAGCGATGGAGGAGCCGCGCCGAATCCCTTGAGCGCGTAGTCGCGGTCTGGCTGAGGCACGTAATAAAGGAGCGGCGCAGGCGCGCGTCCCGGCGGCTCCACGAGCGCAAACTCGCCTGCGGCTATAATCATGCAGTAAGCCGGAATAGGCTTCGACTCCGTGTAGACCCACGTGAGAGTCTTGTCGGCATTCTCGCGTTTATCCTTAAGCTGCCCGTTGGCTACCACGAGCACGCGGCGCGGAGCAGTGACAGTAAAGCGCACAGTGGCTTTGGCAGAAGGATGGTCAAGACAGGGAATCCAGTGATGCACGCGGTCGGGCCAGTTATCGCCCGTGGCCGAAGGACGCCCCGCCTTATCCTTCGTCAGTATCAGCCCGTCTGCGGGGCGACCGTGATAGGTGACGATGATTTCCAGCCGCTCGTCCTTGTTAGCTGCCTTCGGAAGTGTAACCAGCAGTCTGTCCGCTCCACGCTCAAACCGAGCGGCGCGGTCTCCGACCAGCACAGAGTCCACAGGCATCGCGCCGAAGTCCAAATCGATAACAGAGAGCGGCCCCTTCAAGACGTAGATGCTTATCTTCGTTCGCGCGCGTGTGATTTCCGCCAACTGGTCGTCCAGCGTAAGCTGAACGTCGTAGTCGAGCGGACGCCAGGTGTCCACGACGCGCTCGCGTCTTTCCCCCAGCGCGAGCTGAAAGGCCGAGAGAAGAAAGATGAGGGCCAGGAGTGTAAGAGAAAAGCGCGGGCGCAAAGCGTCTCTATTTCTTGTCATCGAATGTCCTTCAGGCGAATTTTTTTTGAGTCCGAGGAGAGATTAACGCAGGCCCAGCATCAACAGCGCCGAGCGGTCTGAGACTTCGCCGCCTCGCTCCTTCCACTCTCTATAGGCCAGCAGCTCTTCTTCCTCCACGGGGCGGTTGTTGAGGCGCGCGGCAGGCGTGCGCTCAAACGCTCTTTCCGTGAGCGCCATGTGCGCCACGCGCGTCCCAAGGCTTTCGGGTGACGAGAGCGCGGCTTCGGCAGTCTCAACGTCCGGGAACAGTTCCTCGTATGCCTTCAGGTGCCAAACGGTCTCGCGCTCGTCGCCTTCGACGGCCAGCACGCGAAGCAGGCCGAAGCCGCTCTCAAGCTGAAAGATTAGATTGTCGCCCGCAGAGAATTGATGAGCCATAGCCTACCCCACAGCCTCTATTGAAAGAAGAGATATCCGGTCTTGATGCGACGAAGCTTAACACAAACGAACGGCTCTGGGTGAAACCACTCAAGGAGAGAAGAAAGCCGTTGCAAATAGAGTGTCCAGAATCTAAAATCCCGGAAACCTATGGCGCACTTCGACGCAAACAAGGACTACTACTCTACGCTCGGCGCGGAAATGGATTCTTCGCAGGGCGAGATAGAGCGTCTATACAAGCGACTGGCGGTGCAGCATCACCCGGACAGGGGCGGCTGCGAAGAGCAGATGAAGGCGCTCAACGAGGCTTACGGCGTACTGAAGGACGCGGACACTCGCCGCGCCTATGACGCGGAGCGCGTGGGCTGCGCCGAAGAGTACGAGTCTGACTTTTATGAATCATACTCTCCCGTCTCGTCGCCTTCGGCGGCGGCAGATGTCGTCTCGGGCCAGTTCGCGGGCGCGGCGCTCTGTCTGGGGGCGGGAGTCTTCCTGCTTCTGCTGGTGCGCTTTCAGTGGATGTGGTTTCTGTGGCCGATGGTGATACTGGCGGCGCTCGTCATACTCTTCGGCATACTGATGGCGCACGGCGCTATGCTCTCCATGCGCGAGCAGTACGACGTGACGCACCCGGCGCACCGTCACAAGGGATTGCAGGAGGCCGCGTTCTGGTCTCTGGTCTGCGCGGGAGGCTACGGCGTCTATCTGGTGATGACGGCTGTCTGACGGCGAGCGTATGGAAATCACTGGACTAGACCTGCTGTTTCTGGAAGTCAATAGCCTGGAAGAATCGCTGCTCTTTTACAAGGAGCAGCTGGGGCTGGAAGTCCTGAAGTACACGCCCGAGGCGGAGCCTCCCATGCTGACGCTGCGCGTAGGGCGCACGCGCATCACGCTTGTACAGCAGTTGGAGACGATGCTCAGGCGCGGGCGCGGCGTGCATTTCTTTCTGAGCGTGACGGACGTGGACGCTTATTACAGGCTGCTCGTTACGCGCGGCATGGTGTTGCGCCCGCCGGTAGATGAAGGCTGGGGAGGCCGCTTCATCACGCTCGAAGACCCGGACAAGTACAGGCTCTTCTTCGTCACCTGGGACGAAGAAAGCGTGCGAGCTTTTCAAGATACTCCCGGCGAATCGCTTTAGACTGGCAACTTCAAAGAGCTTCACCCATTGACTCGGAAAGGAGCAGTCAAATGCAGCGCGTAGAGAATCTGCTGAGACGCTATCGCGGCCACGTCGTCAACATCAAAACCTGCTCGGGCAGCATCTACGAGGGGGAAGTGAGTGATGTCACCAACGATTACGTCGCGCTGAAAGTCTCCAAGGGCGGCGATGAACACGACACGGTCTTTCTGGTCATGCACGCCATAGAATCGCTGCTGCCGCGCGGCCCCGTGGAGTAAGAAGGGAATTAACAGGGATGGAAAGGCAATGCAGAAGGCAGAGTGCAGAATGATGAATGAAAAGAATTATTCAACTTGAATCTTTTCTTCGTTCATCATTCTGCACTCTGCCTTCTGCATTCTCTTTTATCCTGTCCATCCTGTTTGAATACGCTTATAATTGACTCATTGCTGAATAAATTCCGGCTCCTCCCGAAGCTTCTACGGGGAAATCTCTCTTCTTATGCGTTACGTGAATAATCCGCCGAACCCTTGGCTCAGGCACACGGTCGAGTGGCTGGGCGAGCCGCCCGAAGCAGAGCTTGAAGTCTTTGAAGAGACAGAGACGCGCTCCATCATCACGCACAACCAGAGCCCGGACGTGGGCTTCGATTATTCCGTCAACTGCTATCGCGGCTGCTCGCACGCCTGTAGCTACTGCTTCAGCCGCCCGACGCACGAATACTTAGGCTTCGGCGCGGGCACGGATTTCGAGCGCAAGATAGTTGTGAAAGTTAAGGCTCCCGAGTTGCTTCGCAAGGAGCTGATGCGTAAGAGTTGGCAGGGCGAGCAGCTCGTCTTCTCCTTCACCTCAGACCCTTACGTGCCGCTCGAATCGCATTACCGCTTGACGCGCCGCTGCCTGGAAGTCTGTCTTGAGTTTCGCAACCCCGTTGGCATAGTCACAAAGTCTGCGCTCGTCAGACGTGACGTAGACATCCTCAAGCGACTGAGCGAAGAGGCGCGTGCCTCCGTCTTCTTCACAGTCCCTTTCGCGGACGCGGACGTGGCACGCGCGCTTGAGCCTTTCGCGCCTTCGCCCGACGCGCGCTTTCGCGCCATGCAGGAATTGTCTCAAGCAGGAATCGAGACAGGCATAGGCATAGCGCCCGTCATTCCCGGCCTCTCGACGGACATCCCTGAGCTTCTGAGCCGCGCGGAGGATGCGGGCGCGCGTCACGCTTTCATGACCATCCTACGGCTTCCCGGCTCAGTCGCTCCCTACTTCGAAGAGAGATTGAGAGAGCGGCTGCCGCTTAAGGCAGACCGCATCATCAGCCGCATACGCGAGACGCGCGAAGGCCGACTTAACTCAAGCCGCTTCGGCGAGCGCATGCGCGGCCACGGCGAGTACTGGAAGGCAATCGAGCAGCTTTTCCGCATACACTCGGCTCGCCTCGGCTTCAACAAGCACGACGAGCGTGGTGCCTATTTTCACAATGAGAAAACTTTTCGCCGCCCGAGCCCGCAGCGGGAACTTTTTGATTGACTCGCGGTGCGCCCTCTTCATTATAATGAAAGCCTCTCGCAGCAGTCCTAACAAAATAAGGGAGGTGGTCGAAGAAGATGGTCACCATCAGGGACGTGATTTGTAACCGCGAGCCGTATTTTGTTCCCGACACGGCCTCTGTGCTTGAAGCTGCGCGCTACATGGCGGAGCGAAAAATCGGGGGCGTCTGCGTGCTCAACGCAGACGGTCGTCTTGTAGGCATACTGACCGAGCGCGACCTGCTGAACCGCATAGTGCTTGAAAGACGCGACCCGGCCACAGTCCCCATCATGGAGGCTATGGGCCAGTTGCAGGCCGTCATAGAAACCACGGACACTCCGCACGAGGCGCTGGAAAGGATGGAGTTGATTGGCCGCCGACACCTGCCCGTGGTAGAGGGCGAGCGATGGGTCGGCATGCTCTCCATGCGCGACATACTGCGCGTAGAGGTGAGCGAGCAGGGCGACGAGCTGAAACTCCTGCACGAATACATCAATACCTGAGCATCAGGAAAAGCTATAGTTTTTTTCGGGAGCCTCTGGCAGTGGCGTTATTGTTTTAGCCGCTGCCGGAGGCTTTGACTAACAGCATCCTTTTTTAAGCAGAGAGAAAGGCTAGCCTTCAGTATGAAGCGGTTTCTGTTTCTACTTCTGGCTTTGAGCGTCACGTTCGCTGCGGCGTGCGGGAGCAGTCCTCCCACGGGGCGCGGAGCAGGCGAGATAGAGAGCGCCGGGGGAAACAGCATAAAGTTTCGCGTGGAGACAGTGGTGAGCGGGCTTGAGGTTCCCTGGTCAATCGCCTTTGCGCCGGACGGCCGCATGTTCATCACGGAAAGGCCGGGACGCGTAAGAGTCTTTGAGAATGGAAAGCTGCGGCCACAGCCCGTAGCTACAATAGAGGACGTGCGCTCCGCGAGCGAGAGCGGCTTGATGGGCCTCGTGCTTCATCCTCAATTCGCAGCGAATCATCTTCTGTATCTCTCTTATGCTTATGCGGGCGGTGATGGACAGATGGTGCGAGTCGTGCGTTACAGAGAGACGGGCGACGCGCTAGTGGAGCGACAGGTCGTCATAGAGAATATTCCGGCCGCGCCGAATCACGCGGGCTGTCGTTTGCGCTTCGGGCCGGACGGGAAGCTGTACGTCACTACGGGCGACGCTACCGACAGGGAGCTTGCGCAGAGGATGGACTCGCTCGCTGGAAAGACCCTGCGCCTGAATGACGACGGGAGCGTGCCGTCAGACAATCCTTTCGTTTCGCAGCAGGGCGCGAGGCCTGAAATCTGGACGCTGGGCCACCGCAACGCGCAGGGGCTAGACTTTCAGCCCGGCACAGACCTTATGTTCCAGACTGAGCACGGGCCTTCGGGCTTTGACGGCCCAGGCGGAGGCGACGAGGTCAACATAGTCGAGCGCGCTAAAAACTACGGCTGGCCCATCATTCATCACAGGCAGGGTCGGGCGGGGCTGGAATCGCCGCTCCTTGAGTACACGCCTGCCTGCGCGCCCGCGAGCGGCACCTTTTATCGCGGCTCGCTCTTTCAGCAGTTTCGCGGCAACTACTTCTTCGGCTGCCTGAGAGGGCAGCGGCTCATTCGCGTAGTTCTGGACGGAAGGCGCGTGGTCAGCCAGGAGGATTTGCTCAAAGACAGCTACGGCCGCATACGTGAGGTCGCGGAAGGGCCGGACGGGGCAATCTACTTTTCCACATCAAACAGGGACGGGCGCGGGAGCGGCGCTCCTGATGACGACCGCATTCTAAAGCTCGTCCCGGTCAAGTAAAGAAATTAACAGGGATGGACAGGATAGACAGGATGAAAAAGAAAGCATTTATTCTTTATCCTGTCTATCCCTGCTAATTTAGAATTTCTGTGCCAGCACGGCCGTCTTCGTCCAGCCTATGGGCTCAAGCGGAGGGAAGCGATATTCGTTGACGACGCGGAAGTGGCGTGTGGTCTGCCGCTCGACTTCGCGCGGCGGGTGCGCCTTGAAGCGGAACATAACTTCCAGCAGCTTGCTCGCGGGCGAAGGCCGCACGGGCAGGTGCAGCATGTAGCCTCCGGGCCTTATGACGCGCGCAAGCTCCGTGAAGCCCTCGCCGAGGGGAACGTATTCCAGCACGCCGCTCGTCATAATCAGGTCGAAGGTGTCGTCGGCGAAAGGAAGCTGAAGCAGGTTGGCCTGCGCGAAGCGTACGCTCTGCGTGCGGCCGGAGTTTTCCGCGACCGCCTTGCGAGCCGTCGTCAGAGAGCTTGAAGAGAGGTCTATGGCCGTGATGCGTAGCGGCTGGTCCAGCACCTTCAGGAGCGCCAGCGTCAGCAGCCCCGTGCCGCAGCCCGCGTCCAGCACCCGCGCCTGAGCGGGCAGCGGCGGCAGGTGCTCTTCCAGATACTTTTCCAGCGAATGGCTGTAGCGGTTGAACTTGAAAGTTATGTCGTACAACCCCGCAATCCGGTCGTAAAAAGAGCCTGCTCCGCAGTCTATCTCCATCGTCTTCATCCTAGACGCTCACCTCACATACTGACGGCCTCCGTGTCCGAAAGAG
Organism: Pyrinomonadaceae bacterium; assembly: GCA_035276685.1. Lineage (GTDB taxonomy): Bacteria > Acidobacteriota > Blastocatellia > Pyrinomonadales > Pyrinomonadaceae > JACVRN01. The sequence goes on from DATELK010000056.1 coordinate 23,523, forward strand.
GCCGCGCAAATTTCGCGGTAATTAAGAGGAGGGGAATTACTTAACCCTTAAGATGGCAGAACTTTGTCGCTAAATCTTCACGTCATTGTTCAGGATAACAGATAAAGTTCTCTCTGATAAGTCCGGCAAGGTTTGCAAGAAAGCTCTCGGGGGCTCGTTCCTTCAAGCGGTGGGAGAGTTGTATCCGGCTAAAGGAGGAGCGAGAAGGCCATGAGGAAAGAGTTTTTTGGGCTGGCGTGCATAGGGGCGAGCCTGCTGGCGATTCTGCTGTTCGTCTCCGCGCGCCAGACGGCGAGCGCCGGGTCGGCAGGGTTTGCCGAAACGGTTTTGAGCGACGCGGCCATTGGGCAGACCGATTATTACCCGAGCGGAGGGTTCGAGGTTGAGGTCTACGTGAATGGCAGGCCGCTCGCGCAGTACATGGCGCGGGGCCGACGCTACATAGAGGCTCTGAAGGGCGCGGAGTACGAGCTTAGAATCAGGAACCCGCTCGGCGTCAGAGTCGCGGTGGCGCTCGCGGTGGACGGGATGAACACGATTGACGCGCGCAGGTCTTCGGCCTGGGACGCGAGCAAGTGGGTCATTGAGCCTTACCAGAGCATCACCATTCGAGGCTGGCAGATGAGCAGCGCACGCGCTCGCCGCTTCTACTTCACCTCGGAGCGTGACTCATACGGGGCCAAGATAGGGCAGACGGCGAACCTGGGGATAATCTCCGCGGTCTTCTTCCGCGAGCGACAGCCCGTGACGGTCGTGCCGCCGCCGCGCCGCCCGTATGAAGACGGAAGCGACCGCGCGGAGTCCAGCAAGGATAGCGCGCCTTCAAGCTCTGCCGGTTCGAGCGCGAACACGGCAAGGCAAAAGCGCTCGGACGTTTACCCACAGCCGGACGACGAAGCGGCCGCGACCGGCATAGGCCGCAACGTGCGCAACGACGTTCGCTGGGTGAATCTTGATTTGGATTCAAGAGTGGCCGCAGAGGTGAGCATTCGCTACGAGTACCGCGACGCCCTTATACGGCTCGGAATTATGCCGCGCCCCTACCCAGTCTATCCAGACCCGGTTGACCGGCGCGAGCGCTCCACGGGTTTTGAAGACCGCCGCTACAGCCCCGAGCCGTAAAAGCAGTTTTCAGTTTTTAGTTTTCAGTTTTCAGCAAGAAGCGGAGTCGCTTTTTACTGAAAACTGAAAACTGTTTATTGCTTTATCAGCTCTTTCGTGTAGAGCTGCTGGTAAGTGCGGTAGTTGGAGATTACTTTGAAGACGTAGCCTTTGGTCTCTGTGAAGCCGACTTCCGAGGCGAAGATGGCCGGGTCTCTGTGCGCGCTGCGCTTGAGCCAGCGAGCGGCGTTGTCTTCTCCGCCGTTGTAGGAGGCGACGACCGCTTCCTGTAAATCGGGGAAGAGCCTCTTAAGCTCGGCTATGTATTCGGCGGCTATGGCTATGTTCACTTCCGGCCTGTAGAGGTCGTCTTCCCTCACGTTGCTGTAGCCCGCGCGTGCGGCGTAACGGAGCGCCGTGTCAATCGTTAGCTGAAGAAGCCCGCGAGCGGCCGCTATGGACTTTGCGCGAGGCCTAAAGCCGCTCTCCTGCTTCATAATCGAAAGTATCAGCCTTGGGTCCAGCCCGCGCTTGTTAGCCTCGCGCAGAATTATCTCTCGGTACTGCGCCGGGTATTGAGAAGCGTTCGAAGAGGCTTGAGCGCGCGTGCGGCCCATGCGCGCCACGACGCTCGGACGGCGCTGCGCGTCCGCCAGAGCCATCAGCCTGTCGCTGGCGAGCCACCCGTAATAGGAGTCGGGCGAGTCTGTCACAGACATGTAGTTGTTAATCGCCTCTTCCTTTCGCCCCAGCCGCTCAAGGCTCAGCCCGCGAAGATAAAAAAGCTCGTCCGCCGATGTCGCAGTCCCCTTAAGCGTAGAGAAGATAAACAACTGGTTGGCGGTCTCTACCGCATGCGCCCAGTCCCTGGCTGCTATGTCCAGTCTTAGACGCGCGAAGACAGCGTTCTTGTCCGTAGCCGTGTTTGGAAATCTCTCTCTCGTGCGCGCAATCCACGTGATTGCTTCGGCAGGCTGACCCGCCTCGCGCAGGCCGTCCACCACGTTCAGGTAAGCAGCTTCGACTCTCTCTCCCTGCGGGTACTTCTCCGTGTAGACGCGATACTGCTCCACTGCTTCAACGGCCCGCCCCATGCGAAGATAGGCCGAGGCCAGAGAATAGAGCCCTTCGCGCCCGTCCTTCGTCTCGGAGAACTCGCGCGCGAGGCGCTCGAAGAAGGGAATGGACTCCTCGTAGCGGCGGTCCTGAAAGTAGGAGCGGCCGAGTCCGTAGAGCGCAGATGAAACCAGAGGGTCTGTGGGATAACGCTCTATGACTGCCTGAAAATGTGCGCGTGCTTCCGTGAAAGCGCGGTTGGTCATGTAGACGCCCGCGCGCCTCAGGTGCTCCTGCGCCGCAAGCTGCCCGAGCTTGCCTTCCGGTGTAAGCACAGCACGGTCGGCCGCGCGAACTTCTCCGAGCGCGTCGTCGCCCTGAGGCTCGGCCCGGTCGAGCGCGTACTGTAGGGACGTTTTAATAGTGTGGCTGCCAACCGTTGTGCCCGGCCCGGCAGGTGCCAGGCTCAGGACGTAGATGAGAAACAGAGATGAAAGTAGACCCATAAATTCTGTCCTTGTGAAATCCCCCGTGACGGACTCTGCTTGGATGCTTCAGACCCTCTACGCGGCTTCCTCTTCGATTATCTCGTAGCTGGATATTATCTCAACACCGGGCCTGAGCGTCGCGGCCACGCTGCAATACTTCTCGTCCGACAACTCTATGGCCTGGGCCAGAGCCTTTTCAGAGATGTTGTGGCCGCGAACTATGTGCCTGACCTCCATGCGAGTGAACTTGCGCGGGTACTCTTCGCGCCGCTCGCCTCGAATCTCCACGCGGTAATCCGTCACGCGCTCGCGCTTCTTTTTCATGATGGAGACGACATCCACGGCCGTGCAGCTTCCGAGGGCAATCAGCAGCAGCTCAACGGGCGTGGCGGCGCTAGCCCTCTCGTGATTAGTGTCCAGCACCTGCGCGTGGCCGCTGGGCGTGATGCCTATAAAAAGGTCGTCTCCGGCGAAGTGAACCACAGCCTTTGAATCCGTATTTGCCATAGAATTCAGCATCCTCCTGTCTGGCCGAAAGCATAACATAGAGGCGCGGGGATGTGAGGCAATAGCAGACAGTCTCTGCGCGCGAGTGTATTCAAGTCGGGACGCAGCCGTGACGACTGATGAAGGCACGGGCCGCGATAAAAATGTGAGCACTTTTCTAAAGCTCTGCAAAAAGTAGCGAGTAGCAATTAACGGATATAGTTCCCCCGTTTGCGGTATATGGTGCAGCCCGAGCGCCGTGTTTCAAGGCCAAATTGTTGCGAATTGATGAAAATCGGGTTGCCCGCGACAACCTGCGCGCGAGCTTATCTAATCAAAACAAGCGATTATCCCTCGCTCGTTGAGATTAGGCTGGCCGAAGATTTTCCCCCCGGATTTAGCTTCGGCACAATGATTGCCAGAAGGCTATGTGGCTTTTAAGGCTCGTCCACATGAAGGCGAGCCGCCATCAAGATTCCGGTCTCTCCCGCTTCATTGGCGAATCATGACTCCCCTTTCTTTGGAATGATAAGAGGCCGAACAGCAAAGTTTGGAGGGAAAGAGAATGATTAGAAGATTGCAATACGTGTTGATGACGGCGCTGGTACTCGCGCTCGCAGGTGTCTCGGTCACCGTAGAGGCGCAGCGCCCTTATCGCAACGACAGGGCCGTGCGACAAATCCTGAACCGCTTAGACAATCGCACGAACCAATTCCGCAACAGCATGGACGCGGCGCTCGACCGCAGCCGCCTGGACGGCACACGCCGCGAAGACAACATTAACCAGTTCATTCAAGATTTCGACAACGCCGTGGAGCAGTTGCGCCAGCGCTTCAATAACCGCTCGGAGACGAGCGCGGACGTGCAGGAAGTTCTCAACATAGCGTCGCGCATAGACCGCTTCATGCAGCGCAACCGTCTGAACACGAACGCGCAGAACGACTGGGCGGCTCTGCGCTCGGATGTGAACCAGCTTGCGTCAGCCTACAACATCAACTGGAACTGGAGCACCCAGCCGACCTACGGCGGAGGTGTAGGCGCAGGCGTGGGACAGGGCGGTTATGGACAGGGAAGTAGGAATCAATTAACGGGCACGTTCCGCCTTGATACTTCCAGAAGCGACGACCCGCGCGACGCAGCCGAGCGAGCCACGCGCAACATCTCTTACAGAGACCGTCAGCGAGTTCTTAACGCTCTGACGGCGCGGCTTGAGGCTCCGACAGAGATTGCCATAGACCGCAGGGGCCGCAACGTGACCATAGCTTCGACGCGCGCTCCGCAAATCTCTTTCGACGCCGACGGGCAGTATCGCACCGAGACTATGCCGAGCGGGCGACAGATTCGCACGCGCGCCATGTTCACAGGCGACCAGCTTATGGTCTCTACTACGGGCGACCGCGGCAACGATTTTGAAGTGACTTTTGACCCGGTCGATGGCGGCCAGCGCATGCGCGTCACGCGCCGCGTCACGGTCGAAGGTCTCAACCAGCCTGTACAGGTGCAGAGCCTTTACGAGAGGACTTCGGACGTTGCTCAGTTGAACATCTACAACGGCAGCGGCGCGACCTATGGTAATTACCCCGGCACCACCACAGCGAACGGCACCTTTGTCGTGCCGGATAACATGCAGCTCGTGGCCGTGCTGAACTCAGACCTGAACACGCAGGCGTCGCAGGAAGGCGACCGCTTCACCATGACGGTTCGCTCGCCCGCGCAGTTTGACGGTGCCGTCATAGAAGGCTACGTCTCTAACCTGAATCGTTCGGGCCGCGTTTCCGGGCGCTCAGAGATGACGCTTAACTTCGACTCGATTCGTCTGAGGAACGGCTCGACCTACAGGTTCGCGGGTGTCGTGGAGTCCGTGCGTACCCTCAACGGCGAGAACGTACGCGTCGACAACGAGGGCAGCGTGCGTGACAGCAACCAGACCAGCCGCACCGTTCAGCGCACGGCTATCGGTAGTGCTGTCGGCGCTATCATCGGGGCCATAGCTGGCGGCGGCAAGGGCGCTGCCATCGGCGCGGCCATCGGTGCAGGCGCTGGCGCTGGCTCAGTCTACGTGCAGGGGCGCGACGACCTTGAGCTTAGAAACGGCACGGAGTTGACGATTCGTGCCAGTAGCCCTAGGTAAGCAACTGGAATAGTCGCTTAGACGATTATTCCTGAGAAGAGAGGTGGCGTGCGTGTGAAGATTCTTCACACGCACGCCATTCTTTATTATTCGCGCCTGTCTGAAAAATGTTAGGATAGCCTTTAAGGAGAAGGATTCAGGCATTGGCAAGCGCGACCGCTGCTCTCAGCAATCTGCCACAGGATGTACGAATACTCCGACTTGAAGCGCTCGTCGAAGCGAGCGAGACGCTCAACCGCGCTTCGGGGCTGGACGATATTCTGCATGCCATACTTGAGCTTATCACCGCACAGCTCAACTGCGAGCGCGCGACCGCTTTCCTACAGGACGAGCGCACAGGAAAGCTTCACGCGCGGCAGATGACAGGCTCCACTCAGATAGAGATAGTGCTTGAGAAGGGCGTGGGGCTCGCCGGTTACGTCGCGGAGACGGGCGAGAGCCTGATGATTGATGACGTGCACGCTGACCCGCGCTTTGACCCATCCACGGATTTGAGGACGGGCTTTACTACCAGCACAATGCTCTGCGTGCCGCTCAGGAAGATGGGAGGCGTTGTGATGGGCGCGCTTCAGGCCATCAACGCCCGCAATGAAGGCTTCACGGCGCACGACCTTGTTTACCTTGAGTCCTTCGCGGCCGTCGCGGCTGTGGCCGTGGAGCGCGAGCAGCTGGCACAGGCAGCGTTTCGCGCTCAGCTGCTTTCCACTGAGCTTGAGCTTGCGCGAAAGATTCAGCAGCGGCTTCTGCCCTCGCCGGGACTTATTAATCTTCCACGACCCTTTTCAGCGTGGGGCATGAGTCAGGCCTGCTACGACGTTGGCGGAGACACTTATGATGCCGTCATGCTGCCGACGGGCGAGTGCGCCTTCTGGGTGGCGGACGTGTCGGGCAAGGGAATCGGCGCGGCGCTTTTGATGACGACGCTGCAAACGGAGCTGCGTGCGCTCGTGCGAGCCGAAAAGGATTTGGCCACGCTCGCGGCAGAGCTGAATAAGAAGGTGACGGAGGTCGCGCCCCTTGGAACTTACGCCACGCTCTTCTTAGGCGTGCTCTCCGCAGAGTTCGAGCTGCTGCGCTACATTAACGCGGGACACCTGCCGCCCGTCTGGGTTCACCCGCGCATAGACGAAGAGCGCGGCTTTGCGGCGAGCGGGATGCCCGTGGGCCTGCTTCCAGGAAGCGAGTACGAGGCGGGAGTGGCTCGCTTCATGCCGGGAGAGCGGCTCGCGCTCTTTAGCGACGGCGTTACGGATGCAGAGAACACTGCCGGAGTGACATACGAGCTGGAAGGGACGAGGGCGAGCCTGGGGCGCGTGGAGGCAAGGCAGGTCGGGGGCATTGGTAAAGCTTTTTTCACAGAGCTTGACCGCTTTCGCATAGGCGCGGCGGCCAAAGACGATACGACTTTTCTGGTAGTGGGCCTGGCTTAAGAGGAACCTGAATGGCGGCTATTCTAGTAGTTGACGACGACGCGACGATACGCGACATGCTCTACGACCTCTTTGAAGAGACTCATCGCTGTCACCTGGCGGAGACGGCCGAGAAGGCTCTCTCTTACCTTGAGACGGAGCATTACGACGTGATTCTGACAGACATCTCCATGCCCGGATTGAGCGGCCTTGAACTGCTGAGCTACATGAGGCAGAACCACCCCGACACGCCCGTCATAGTCATCACAGGCATACAAGACCAGGAGCACGCGCAGGGCCTGCTCAAGCTCGGAGCCTTCCATTACCTGCTCAAGCCTTTTCGCTTAGAAGTTGTAGAGGAGAGCGTAGAGAAGGCGATTGAGTTCCACCGCAGGCAGACGAAGAAATAGTAGAACTGCTTTTAGGCTACGACTCTGAGGTGTGGCCTGTCGGTGCTTTGCGCGAGGCGCTCTGAGACTTCCTGTGCAAGCTCTATGATGCGGCTGGTGGTGAACGGCTTGGTGACGACCCAGTCCACCTGCGCCTCCTTCTGTTCCGTGGAGCCGACGGCTTCGCCCCAGCCCGTGATGACGGCTATGGGAATCTCCTGATTTCTCTCTCTGACGGCGCGGGCCAGCTCCCAGCCGTTCATGCCGGGCATGCCTATGTCTGTGAAGACGGCGTCGAACTTCATGGAGTCGTAGAGCGAGAGAGCTTCGCTGCCGCCTGCGGCGAGCGTGACGGAGTAGCCTTCGCTCTCAAGTATGTCGCTCAACAGCTCGCGCACGTAGTCTTCGTCGTCCACCACCAGAATCTTTGTATGAGGCGGCAGTGCCGCAGGGACAGAAGAAGCCGCGTCGTCCGCCTGCTCGTTCAAATCAACAGCCGTCACGCCTTCGGCTATGGGCATACGGATACGGAAAGTAGTGCCTGAGCCAACTTCACTCTCGACCAGAATTATTCCCTCGTGCCTTCTGACTATCCCGTATCCTACCGCCAGTCCCAGTCCCATCCCCGCCTTACCCTTCGTAGTGAAGAAGGGGTCGAATATTCTTGAGCGCACCTCGGGAGTCATGCCGAGCCCTGTATCACGAACGCTAATCTCCACCTGACCGTCCACTTCTTCTGCTGAG
>DATELK010000057.1:0-1702 GCA_035276685.1 Pyrinomonadaceae bacterium
AGCTATGGGCGCTGCTGCCAGAGCCGCCCCGGCCAGTGCTTCTATCAGTCGAGCAGCCGTCAGATAAAGAACGTGCTCGGCGTGTATATGGCCGACCTCGTGAGCCACCACCGCCAGCACCTCTTCATCCGTCAGCCGCTCAAGCAGGGACGAATGCAGAACTATGACGGGCTTTTCGACTCCGCCCGTGAAGGCGTTGACGATGGGCGATTGCTGCACGAAGAGGTCAGGCATGTCTACGCCTAGAGTGGTGCAGGCCACCTGAAGCTTTGCGTGCAGGTCTGGACACTGCTCTGGCGTGACCTTGACGGCGCTCGCCATGAAGATGACGCGTATGGCGGATTCGCCAGTCACGGCCAGCAGCTTCTTCAGCGCAGAGTCTATGCCCGGAATGGTTCTCAGAGCCGCCAGAGCGCGGCTGTCAGCCGGATGCACGTAGTCGTGCTTATCAAGGTCTGCGAACTTTTTGTGCGGCGTGTCCGACAGAGAGAGTCTGCATCGCCCGCAGCGCGCGGCCCCGCCTCCGGCCCGAGTCTGATTCAACTGGCCGCAATACCGGCAGCGCACCGACTCGCGCCCTTCGCCATTGGTAACTGATTCCTGGTTTTCCATAAATTCCCGTTCCCTTAAGAGAAAAGATAGCTAGGATTATAAAAGAGCAGTCAGCTATCAGCAATCAGCCGCCAGCTTTAATGCTTGAAATGTCGTACGCCCGTGAAGACCATTGCCAGGTTGTGCTCGTCGGCGGCCGCGATTGTCTCGGCATCGCGCATGCTTCCGCCGGGCTGTATGACGGCCGTGATGCCGTGTCGCGCGGCTTCGTCAATGCCGTCGCGGAAGGGGAAGAAGGCGTCGGACGCAAGCACGGAGCCCGCTACGGGAATCCTTGCTCGCATCGCGCCAATCTTCACTGAATCAACTCTGGACATCTGGCCCGCGCCGACGCCGACGGTCTGCCCGTCGCGCGTGTAGACAATGGCGTTTGACTTCGTATGCTTGGCTACAGTCCAGCCGAAAAGAAGGGCGCGCATCTCTTCTTCCGTTGGCTCACGACGCGTGACTACCTTCAAAGCGTCCGGCGACAAGTGGTGCGTGTCGCGCGTTTGCACAAGCATCCCGCCCGAAATCTGCCTGTACTCAAGGCCCTCGGCCTGCATCGTCTCGCCCAATCGCAGCACGCGCAGGTTCTTCTTTGACCTGAGCACGTCCAGCGCCGCCTCGTCGTAATCAGGCGCGACTACTACTTCCGTGAAAATCTCTGCAACTGCTCGCGCCGCACGCTCGTCCACCCTTCGATTGAAGGCCACTATGCCTCCGAAGGCAGAGACCGGGTCTGTCTCAAGAGCGCGCCTGTAAGCCTCTTCGGCCGTCGCGCCCGTGCCCACGCCAGCCGGATTCGTGTGCTTGATGATGGCGCAAGTCAGCCCATCAAAATCCGAGACGAGTTGCCAGGCGGCGTCCGCGTCAACGTAGTTGTTGTAAGACATCTCCTTGCCGGAGAGGACTTCCGCGAGCGCTATGCCCTGCTGCGTGACTTCTCTGTAAGGGTCTTCGATTCTGTAAAGCGCCGCGCGTTGATGCGGGTTCTCGCCGTAGCGCAGGTCGGAGGATTTAGTCAGATAAAGCGCGTCGTGCTCAAGCATCGCGTCCGGCGGTAAATCACTCTCAGGCGGCTCTCCGCTCTCAAGATAATTGGAGATTG
>DATELK010000058.1:0-6686 GCA_035276685.1 Pyrinomonadaceae bacterium
GAGAATGGCTCTCGTACTCGGGCCTGTCTGTGACGACGCTGGAAGAGAGGCCGCTTCTGAGAGCAGCCCGTGTCTCTTCCGGTATCTCTTCGGCGGGAGCGCCCGAGCCGCCTGCGCGTGCCGTCTCGACATATATCCCGCCCGAGCGCTCCCATACCCGCACGGCCACCACGCCGGGGCGCGCTCCCTTGGCCAGAGTCGCCGCTCGCGCCAGTGATTCGGCCGTTCTAGGGCTTGGCATAGCGCTTATCTGCTCGGCCAGATTAATCGCCTGTAGCTCCGCACGCGCCTTCTGTTCCTGGCGCACAAGCTCCGCGACTCTGGAAGTGGCGATGGAGAGCGCGACGGCCATGACGGCGACGGTGATGGCCGAAACGAGCAGCGTCGTTTTGGTATGAAGCTTGAGGGGTTTCATAGAAGGGAAGGTCTTTAGCCCTCTAAGGAGCGCGCATCAATCAAAATTCCGAATGGCCACGGCTCGACGGATGCTATCACGAATCGGAGCGCGCGAGGTAGAGTGCCCACGCTCTCAGGCATGCTCGCTTCATCTCATCCCGGCCTGGTCGGGCGTCACGGCCAGAGAGTCCATTCTTTTATTGAGCGCCTTCAATTCGGCGAGCGCCTCGCGCCACGCGCCGCGCTGGATGGCACGCCGCACCGCCTCTATATCTTTGAGCGAGGCATTCAGAGTGTTAAGAGCCTGCTCCGGCTGCTTCCCAGTGCGAAGCGCCCGGTTGACGGAAAGCTCAGCGCCGGATAGAGCCGTGAGCGCCGCAGCATTCTGTCTCTTGTGGAGCCGCGTGATGGCTTCGGCGATGTGGTCTCCCGCCGCTTCCAGGTCAGGGTCGCGCTCCGGCAACTGCGGCGCGATGGCGACCGCCTGTTCCTTCGCGTCCACGAACCGGCCGACATCAATGGTCACGGTCTCCTGCGTGGGCCGCGTAGAGCATGAAGAAGAGAGGGCGGCCATGACTGCCATCACAGCCACGGCTCTTATGTAACTCGGAGGATTACTCCCGCGCATCTTCCCTTTTTCTTTTCCGCCCGTCGGCTGCTGCTCAAAATAGAGAGAAGAGGGCGCAACTACCTCCTCAAAATAGTTGCGCCCTCTTCTTGTATGCGCGGGCGGTGTCTATATAGATGATGGCCCGCGCACTCCTGCTCGCACAATCATGCCACGTATTGATGCGAGAGGAATCTCCGGCGCAAGCCTCCCTGCTCTTCCCCTTACAGCTTAAGGCTCTCGCGCCGGGAAAATTCACACGGCTTGCTCAGCTTCTGGTGTTAGTGTTGCCCTGCCTTGCCCTGCGACGAGAGCGACGCCTGGCGTGACGACGCTTCATGTGACGGCGCTTCCTCCGGCTGCTTCTGGTCGCTGTGGTTCGCTGCGTAGTGGTAGTCGTGGTGCTGCTGTTACTGTTTTGTGCGAAAGCGAGGCTTCCGAAACAAAGGACGAATATCAAGGCCAGGGTGATGCCTATCTTGTTTCTCATGTTCCTCCTTAAGCGCCATCACTCGTGGCGCTCGCTGAATTTATGCCGCTCATGTAGTAATCGGCGACTGAATACTTTTTCAGAGGCGTGCCTTCCTCATCGCTTGCATCTCTTTCTACAAGCGGCCTTCTTACCGGCAAGGCCCGTACCAGACAGAGGGCTCGCAAGGTCTACAGTATTTTCGAGAAATCAGAGCGAGGCCTGACTTCTTAGCTCAGCCTTTGTCGTGGCGTTCTTGCGCGGGCAGACAAAACTGCCACAACGATGTCGCTCACAAAAAAGCCCGGCTCTCTATTGATAGCCGGGCCTTTGATAAAGCGAATTTGACTGCCGTCTATTGCGGGGCCTGACTGATGCAGTCCTTACGTGCTTTGCGGGCCGCTTCCATAGCCGCCTGCCGCTCCTTGCCCTTCTTTGTTCTGGCCTCTTTCAAGGCCGCCGTATACTCTTCGTTGCACTTCTTGACCGCCGCCCTGTTGGCCGCGCTATGTTTCGTCTTGGCCATCGCCGCAGGTGCCAACGCGCAGAGGGCAAGCACAGCCGAAAGGGCACCGTGAACAATTACTCGTCTCATTATCCGCTCCTTTTTTGAGTCTTCTTTAAGATAAGGCCCTGTGCCTCACACGCGCAGGCTAGTAGCAAGAGCCGGGCCGGGCTTATAAGAGGCGGCAGCCCGGGATTAAAGACCCGCAATTATCAGGCTTCGGAGCGTGAGAGAGCCGTCTGGCTCAAGAGTCAGGGGCCGTGTGAGCGCGTGGCATTATTGCCGCCTACATCAATTTAGCCACAGCAATTTTTGCCTTCCGGCTAGCTTCGTGCGGCGAGAGCTTCGCGTGCGACTTCCTTGTCGTCGAAGTGAAAGGTCTCGTGTCCTATGATTTGATAATCCTCGTGGCCCTTGCCTGCTATGAGCACAAGGTCGCCCGTGCGCGCCTGTAGCACTGCGCGGCGTATGGCTTCGCGGCGGTCTGCAATCTTCTCGTAAGGCTTGCCGGTGTGTCGCAGCCCATCTTCCGCGTCCGAGAGGATTTTCTCTGGGTCTTCCGTGCGCGGGTTGTCTGAGGTGAGTATGACCACGTCGGAGAGGCTCCCGGCCGCCTCGCCCATGGGGGCGCGCTTAGAGCGGTCGCGGTCTCCGCCGCAGCCGAAGACCGTGATGATGCGCCCGCCTTTGACTACGTCTCGGGCGGAGCGCAGCACGTTCAGAAGCGCGTCGTCCGTGTGAGCATAATCCACCACGACCGCGAAGTCTCCCGCGTGAGGGACGCGCTCGAAGCGGCCGGGCGCGCCCGTGCAGCTCTCTATGGCGCGCGAGATAACTTCCAGACCGTAGCCAAGCTCAAGGCCTGCCGCGACGGCCGCAAGTATGTTGTAGATGTGCGGGCGGCCTACGAGCGGAGAACGCAGACGGCGCGTGCCTTCGGGCGTGACAAGCTCGAAGCTCATGCCTTCCAGCTTATGCTCCACCTCGCGCGCAGTGACCTCCGCCTCGGAGTTGAGCGCGTAGCGCACGACGCGACGCCCCTCCGCTTCCAGCTCTTCGGCCAACTTCACGCCTCGCTCGTCGTCTACGTTGATGACGGACGAGCGAGGCGGCTCTCCCAAAGTCCCGTCGAAGAGGCGGCGCTTGCATGACCAGTAATGCTCCATGGTCTTGTGATAGTCCAGGTGGTCTCTCGTCAGGTTGGTGAAGACGGCGACGCTCGTGTAGAGCGAGTCGCAGCGATGAAAGTCTATGGCCTGAGAGGATGATTCCATGACGGCCACTCGGCAGCCCGCCTGAACGGCGCGGCGAAGGAGCCTCTGCATGTCCGTGGCTTCCGGCGTGGTGCGCTCTGCCTTGAAGCGAGTGCTTCCGATTCTGTACTCGACCGTGCCGGTCATGGCCACAGGCTCGCCCGCCGCCTCAGGGATGGAAGCAATCAGGTAAGCGCAGGTCGTCTTGCCGTTCGTGCCTGTGATTCCCACAAGCTGCAACTCGCGCGAAGGATGATGATGAACCTCTGCGGCTGCGAGAGCCATGGCGCGCCGTATCTCTTTGACTTCGAGCCACGCGCCCGAGAAGCCTTCGGGGCGCGACGACTCAGAGATGACGCCGAGAGCGCCCGCCTTCATCACTTGCTCTACGAAGCGATGAGCGTCCATATTTGCGCCGCGCACGGCTACGAAGAGCGAGCCGGGGCCAGCGCGGCGTGAGTCGTGAGTTACGTCCAGCACCTCAAGCGTCTCATCGCCGTAAAGCTTCCCTTCTGTCGCCCGCGCCACCTGCCCAAGCGTTACAGGCGCTCGCTCATGTTTTTGTTCAGCCATCAACTCTAAAGTTTTCCTTCGATTCAAGACTGTTTGTATTGATACATCATTGATACATCAAACGGGCCGGACAAAACAAGCGCGCCTTCCCTTTGGCGTTGACGCTCGCGGGCTTCCCTCGCGGCGCTGTTTCGTGGAAAGATAGCGGCATGGCTGAATCATCTCCCAGACCCCTGAGGGTCGTTTGTCTCGCCAGTTATTTCAAGGGCGTGGATTTCCTGCGCGAGTGTAAGCGGCAGGGCTGCGAAGTAATTCTGGTGACGAAAGAGAAGCTGCTGGGCGAAGAGTGGCCGCGCGAGAGTCTGGACGAAATCATAAGCCTGCCGGACAGCGCCGCGCCCGATAGCTTCATACACACGGTCACGCAGCTTGCGCGCCAGCGCCGGATTGACCGCCTCGTCGCCCTAGAAGAGTTCGACATACTGACGGCGGCTCTCATACGCGAGCACCTGAGGCTGGACGGCATGGGCGTCACGACAGCGCGGCGCTTCAGAGACAAGCTCGCCATGCGCGTCGCCGCGCGAGATGCCGGAATCCCCGTGCCGGATTTCGTTCACGTGCTGAACTACCAGGAGCTTGGCGAGTACATGGAACGCGTGCCTGCGCCTTGGGTGATGAAGCCGCGCTCGGACGTGTCGGCCATAGGCATCACCAAGCTCTACGACTCGGAGCAGGTGTGGCGCGCGGTAGAGGCTCTCGACAAGCGAGAGAACCCGCACGAGCAGTCCTCATACTTTCTGATTGAGCGTTTCGTTCCCGGCGACGTTTATCACGTGGACTCGCTTGTAGAAGGAGGGCGCGTGCTGTTCGCGGGCGCAAACCGCTACGGGCGGCCTCCCATGAGCGTGGCGCACGAAGGCGGCGTCTTCATCTCGCAGACGGTCAAGCGCAATTCCTCGGACGAGAAGAAGCTGCTGCAACTGAACCGCAAGCTAATCTCAAGCCTGCGGCTCGTGCGCGGCGCAACGCACGCCGAATTTATCAAGAGCGCCGAGACGGGCGAGTTCTACTTTCTTGAGATAGCGGCGCGCGTCGGCGGAGCCTTCATAGCCGAGGTGCTTGATGCCGCGAGCGGCGTCAACATCTGGCACGAGTGGGCGCGCATAGAGATTAACGGGGGCCGCGAGCCGGTCAAGATAGAAGCGCTTCGCAAGGAGTACGCGGGCATCGCGCTCTCGCTTTCGCGGCAGGAGCACCCCGACACCTCGGGCTTCACAGACCCGGAGGTTGTCTACCGCGTCAGGAAGCGCCATCACGTAGGCTTAGTCGTGCGCTCCGCAACGCCCGAGCGCGTCACGGAGCTGCTCGATGAGTACGCCCGACGCTTCGTAGAAGAGTTCTCAGCCGTCCTCCCGCCGCCCGAGCGCGTCGAATAAAGTTTGCCCGCTTGTTCGCTGGACAAAACTCTGTCGGCTGGGTTATACAATTCGTTCGCCGATTCTCCTGGATTCGGATAGGCCCAGCAGGAGAGACGGTTTGGCCGTATCAGCACCTTCGCGCCCTCCAAAAAAACATTCGCGCGATATGCCTGTAAAACCTCAAACTCCAGATTCAAGCTAGGATATCTGCGCCCGACGCTTCAGCCCGCTTGAGAAAGGTACTATGTGATGAGATTCCCCTCTGCACTGACGCGCTCGCTCATTGCGTTCGCGGCGCTGTCTATATTTTTGGCTGCCCCAGTCCTGGCCGTAAGCGACAAGGACTGGAAGCCTGTCGAGCCTTCGGAGCTGGCGCTCAAGGAGCCCGTGGTCGAAAAGGACGCCGACGCGGAAGCCATCTTCTGGGACGTGCGCGTGGACGATTCGGACGAAGGCTCGCTGGTCTTCAATCATTACCTGCGCGTCAAAATCTTCAACGAGCGCGGCAAAGAAGCCTTCAGCAAAGTTGACATCCCCTTCGGTAAAATCTTCGGCCGCGAAGTCAAGATTAAAGACATAGCCGCCCGCACCATCAAATCGGACGGCACAATCATAGAGCTCAACGCCAAGGATATTTTCGAGCGAGAGGTGCTGCGCACGAGCGGCGTCAAGCAGAAGGTCAAGTCTTTCGCCCTGCCCGGTATAGAGCCGGGCGTGATTATCGAATACCGCTGGCGCGAATCGCTGAGCAACAGTTGGGCCAACAACCTGAGCCTTGAGTTTCAGCGAGAGATTCCCGTGCAGCAGGTCAAGTACTACGTCAAGCCCTTCGCCTCCGACATCTTCAACATCCTGAGGATGCAGATGTTCAACGGCGAGCGCCCGCCCATCGAGAAAGAGAAGAACGGCTTCTACAGCGTCACCATGCGGAACATGCCCGCCTTCCGAGAGGAGCCGCGCATGCCGCCCGCAGACCAGGTGCGAAGCTGGATGCTCATCTACTATTCGCGCAAAGAATTGTCGCAGGCTCCGCCGATGCTCTTCTGGGCTCTCTGGGGCAAGCTGATTTACGACGTTCACCAGCCCGACCTTAAAGTGAACGACGAGGTGAAGCGAGCCACGGCCGAGGCCGTCGGCGACGCCGCCACGCCCGAAGACAAGCTCAAGCGCATAGACATGTACGTGCGCGCCAAAATCAAGAACATCTACGACGACGCGATTGGGCTGACGCCGGAAGACCGCGCCAAAATCAAGACCAACAAGTCGCCCGCCGACACCATCAAGCGCGGGCAGGGCACGGGCGAAGACATAGACATGCTCTTCGTCGCCATGGCCAACGCCGCCGGGCTCGACGCCAACATAGTCGAGATGGGCGACCGCAGCCGCATCTTCTTCGACAGAGACATCACGACCGGCTACTTCATGACGCAGCACGCCGTGGCGGTTCGCCTGCCTGACGGCTGGCGCTTCTTCGACCCTGCCAGCCGCTACGTCCCCTTCGGCATGCTGCCGTGGAGGTCTGAAG
>DATELK010000059.1:0-35369 GCA_035276685.1 Pyrinomonadaceae bacterium
CTACGTTCTCGGTGCCCGTCTGCTGGCGCAGCTTGTTCTTGAGACCGAAGAGGGACTCAAGCACGTCTTGCCAGAACGGCGCTCCGACGCTCAGCAGCATCGTCATGATGAGCCAGCCCAGGAGCGTCCTGAAAATAACGCCCAGAACCCACATGGGGTCTGCGCGCAGATTGGCCATGACGGGCCTGATGTTCCCGAACCACGTGGGGCCTTTAAGACCAATCGCGGTTAAGTAGTTCGCGTTGGTTTCTATAACATCTTTGCCCTCGTTTAAAAATTTCTCCACTTCAACATTATTGTTCTGCGCGCCGGCAGCACCTTGCGCGGGCGCTTGTCCGGGGCTAGGTGAAGGGGCGGGCGCAGCCCCGGAAGCGGCGGCGGCAGCAGCGGCCGCAGCCCTGCTCCTGTTAAGTAACGTATCGGCCTGCTGTAGAAAGACAGCGCGCTTGGCAGAGCTTGTGGAGATGTCCCGGTAGATGTTGACGATGTTGGCGTTCATCACTATGACGACGCACGCGCTGAGGATAATAGTCCACGTCCTCATGCTGCGCGCGTATCGCTCTTCGAAGCTCTGCATCACTGTGTCGTACCAGTTTGCGATGCTCGTCTTGAGGTCGCGTATGTGAGAGAAGCCCGCGATGATGCTCTCAATCCCGTCGGAGAGCTTCTCCATAGCCGTCTCCATAGTCGTGAGCGCAGTGAGCACGGCCCCTTTCGTCTTGTCACTGCCGCCGCCCGCTTCAACCTGTGCCTTGATGGCGGCAATCTTATCTGGAAGGTCATTAACCAGCTGGCGCACTTCCTCAGCCTTTATCTCCCTGAGCTTGACTATGTCGTCAAGGATGACGCCGGAATCGTCGCTCGCGCCGCTTAAGAATTTATCTATGTCGGTCAGAAGCGGCGTCAGCAGCTCTTCAATTTTCTGGAACTCCGCGCCCGTGACTACCTCCTGAGACGCCGCCTTAATCTGCTGGTAGGCCGTGAGGAAAGAGCTAATCTGTATACGCATCTCGTCAAACTTGGTGGCCGAGTCGGGGAACAGCTTCGCTATGATTCCGGCCACGGGCATGCGGCCCATGAACTTCAACAGGTCGCCCTGCGAGATGGAGTCGAGCATCAGTTTGCCGCCCGCCGTCAGTCGCCCGACCTTCTTGAACTCCCTCATCACGCCGTCGTACAGGGCCTTGACCTGCGGGTCGCGCTCCGAAGGGTGAGTCGTGCGCGGGAGAATCATACGCAGGAAAGGCGAATTGTCCGTGACGCTGGTTAAGTTCTCCATGACGTTTTTGTTCAGCACGTAGTGGTACAGGTGCACGAGCGAATTCTCTATCTGTAGCGACTTAATCTTGAAGAGCTTTTTCATCCATCCTTGCAAAGCCTGAACGAACAGGCTCAGGGCCAGAAGGACGACCACCATCGCTATTACTTTGTCCAGGGTTTCTATATTCAGCATTGTCTTCTCCTACTGTCACGCGAAGAGCGTGTCGATTCAGGTGAGTAAAGAATGTGTGTGTCTTCCGGCGCGGGAATGACAGCCCCGCGCGGAGGGTGGTTACAAGGAACGCGTGCGCAGAGCTACATCTTTTTGAAGATGCGCCTGCGGTAAGACTTTAGTTTTTTGAGAACCCTTGCGATATAAAAAGGCCAGCTCGGAATCCGCCTTCTGGAATTCAGGATTAAAAGCGAGGCGAATGAAGGTAGTGCATCTGCAAGCCGGAACACTGGAACCCTGTAGGCGAGGGCACGATAATCTCAGTAAATACAAATGTCAACAGCTAATTTTCCACGGACTTGACCCGACGAGACGTTTGCCGCAATGATGCTCGGTCATTACTCTGTTAGCGAAAGGCGGACGCCTCAATATGGCACGGCATCGTTTCATACAGTTGGATGTTTTTACGAAAAATGCTTTCAGCGGAAATCCCCTCGCGGTCTTTCCCGAGGCCGAAGGCATAGAAGAGAGCGCCATGCAGAAGATTGCGCGCGAGATGAACCTGTCGGAGACGGTCTTCGTGCTTCCGCCCGAGGACGAGCGCGCACTAAGACGCCTGCGCATCTTCACGCCTACGAGCGAGCTTCCCATGGCGGGCCACCCGGTCGTGGGCACATGGAACCTGCTGGCGCACGAAGGCGTAGTGCCGCCCCCCGAAGGCGGCGAGGGCCTGGTGCGCGTACATCAGGAGATAGGCATAGGAGTGCTGCCGGTTGACATAGAATTTCAGAACGGCGAGCCCGGTCGAGTTGTGATGACGCAGGGCGAGTATAAGCGACTGGGAAGTGTTGAGGGCGCGCACGAGCGTGCCGAGATAGAGCGCGCCATAGGTCTTGCGCCGGAAGATTTCGACGAGAGCCTGCCGATTGAAGTGGTCTCGACAGGCATCTCTTTCCTGCTAGTGCCTGTCAACTCTCTGATGGCGCTTAGCCGTTGCCGCATCAACTCTACGCTGCTCGCGGCCGTCTACAAGGCGCACGGGGCCACGGGCTGCTGCGTCTTCACCAGGGAGACGCGAGAGGGCGCAGAATCTGCCGCGCACATGCGTATGTTTGCGCCCGGCGACAACATCCCCGAAGACCCTGCTACGGGAAGCTGCGCGGGCGCGCTCTCAAGCTATCTCGTCTATCACGGCGCGCTCTCTGTGCAGCCGAGCGAAGGCGTCTTCCGCTTCCGCATAGAGCAGGGCGACTTCATAGAGCGCCCCAGCCGCATAGACGCGGAGATTCGCGGCGAGCGCGGGCGCGTCGAAGAGGTGCGCGTCGGCGGCACCTCCGTCATCGTCGCGGAAGGCCATTTAATCTTCTAAACAGGGACGGCGTGGGAAAGGCCGTTTGACTCTGTAGAGTGCAGACTCTAGACTTTTTTATCTATGAGCGAAGTGCATCTGGATTTACTTATCATAGGCGCAGGGCCGGCCGGGTTGTCTGCGGCGGACGTGGCCGCAGAGGAAGGCTTGAGCTACCTTGTAGTCGAGAAGGGCTTGATTGCCGACACTGTCTATCGCTATCCGGTCGGGCTCACGGTCTTCTCCACCGTCAACGAATTGGAGATGCGCGAAGGCACGCTCAAGCCGTGTCGTGAAAAGCCCACGCGAGAAGAGCTATTGTCGCACTACGTTCACTTCGCGCTTGAGCGTGACTTGAGAATCAACACGGAGGAAGAGGTCATACGGATAGCCGGGAGCGTGACGGAAGGCTTTCGTGTAGAGACGACTCGCGAAAATTACAGGGCGCGGCGCGTGCTCTTCGCCACGGGCGCTATGGCTCGACCGCGAAGGCTGGGCGCTCCGGGCGAAGATTTGCCGAAGGTTCACTACAGGTTCGTTGAGCCCTTCCCTTACGTGCGTAAGGACGCGATGGTCGTGGGCGGAGGAAACTCTGCTGCCGAAGCCGCGCTCTTTCTGGCAGAGCACGGCGCTCGCACGAGCCTTGTTATCTGGCGGGCCGACTGGGAGAACCTTGACCCAAAGAAGGGCTGTATCAAGCACTGGGTGCGAGGGCCCTTGGAGCGCGTCATAGCGCAAGGCAGCCTTGAGGTCATCTTCTTTCAGGCGCTGGAAGAGATACTAGAGCGAGAGGTTCGTATATTGAGGGAAGACGGCCAGACTATCACAATGCCGAACGATGTCGTCTTCATACTCGTGGGAAGCGAGGCAGACTTTACGTTGATGCACGGGCTAGGCGTTGAGACAGCGCCTGCGGGGCTGACACAGATTCCTGTCTACGATGCGGAGACTTTCGAGACGAACGTTCCGGGAGTTTACGTCGCGGGACACTTCACGCACGCGCGCCACATAAAGGAGGCCATAGCCGTTCCGCGCCGCATAGTGCCTTTGATTGCAAAGCAATTGAGAGAGGAAAAGCAGATTGTATAAAACGGTGCGGGGAGAGCGCCCCTTTTCAGCCGCGCCTTCTAGCCCTTGAATTCGCGACCTTCACCAGCATTGTGAGAGCGCTCTCCCCTCTTTTTGCACCGCCAGCCGCCGAAGCTCAGAAAGGAATAGGAAAAGAGGCTTCGGCAACATCCCTTTTTGAGTGACAACCGGAAGGACTCATAGTTTCCGGTTGTCACTCATGTTTCGCATCACGGCCAGTCGATGCGAACTCCTTACTTCTTCTGCACCGCCGCGACGGAGACGCGCTCGGGCGAGACTCCGGCCTTGGCCAGCTCACGCTCGACCGAGAGTTCCCTGTCCGACTTAATCAGCTCGCGGCCGCTGGCTTCGCCCGAAGTCCAGAACTGCGAAAGGAAGTACTGGTCTTTGTAGCGCGTGAAGACCAGTCTTGATTCGCTCTGTCTCAGGTTCGATTGAACCGTGGAGGTCAGCACAAAGGCGCTCTGCTTCTTCTCCGTGTTGCGAAGGCTCAGGCCGTCGGCTGAAAAGAGCGTGCTGCGCTCTACCACGTAGCGGCCCGCCGAAAGCGTCTTGCCTGCCACCTGAAAGTCGAAGGGGATTTGCACCACGAGACTACTTGAGGTTCTGGCCAAAGCGTTCTCTGCGACTATCGCTGCAAGCAGTATGAGCGCTGCAAAAATGCTGAATATGCTTCTCGGAATACGGTTTCTCATAATCTCTCCTTTTCGCTGCTTTCAAACATTCCCTTGCGAGGTCAATCGCAAAGTACGCTTCGCCCGTGTAAATGTCATCAAAGAGGGGTAAATAGTCGTAAATCTTGTAAAAGTGTTGTAACCAAGCCCTACTTTTGCCCGGTGTTGTGGGGCGTGAAAATCTAACTTTTACACGCCCTACACGCCACCTTTCCTTTGTCCGCCTTTGTCCCGTTCGCATGAATTTCGCATGAAGGAGATAGAGTGATGATTGAAGTAATTCTTACGCTAACGTGTTGGATGGTCTTTCTTCCGAGTGGTGAAATCACCTGCTATTGCCAAGAGGATGAGCCTGTAATTGAGCAGTCTGTACAGGTGAAGGGCGACAATCTGACGGAGCGTCATTCGTGGGCGGGCCGCTCGGAATATTAAGGTTGGCCTAGAAGGGATAGGCCAGCGCGTTGCCTGAGTTGTAGAGTAGTCCGGGCTCTCCCGTCCCTAGCAGCCGCTTATAGACGCTCACAGAGTCAATGCGCCCGTCGTGATAGCTCCCGCCGTACCCCCAACCGCCCAGCATAAAGGGCGAGGTGGACGCCGCAGCCAGAGGCCCGCCAGTCGCCAACGAGTTGACGCCCCCGTTGTTGACTTGAATATTGATTGTGCGCGCCGCGACGATGTGCCATACGACAATCTGATACCACGTGTTGATGGCAGGGCTTCCCAGCGCGTCGGCGTTCACGTCCAGATACGCGCCCGTGTCGCGTCTCACCTCAAACGCGAACCTGTCTGCGGTTGACCTGTAGTAAATCAGGAACTCGTCGCGGGCCGCATTATCCATCTTTGAGACCAGCATCCTGTGAGCGCCCTTCGATGTGAGATAGACCCACGCGATAATGGTGAAGTCTATATCCCCCATCTGAAGGCTGGAATTTGAGGTGCAGGACAGGTACTCACTGTTGGCGGCTGTGAAGAGCGCGGCGCTTCCTATCTTGCCCGTGGCTGTCGTGACGGTGTTGTTATCCGTCAGGTGGCTTGAGCCGTGCGCGTCGTAGCGAGTACCTGAAGCCTCGTTCATTCGCCAGTGGGCCACGAGGTCGCGCAGCAGCTCTGGATTAGTGGGCCGCTTCTTAGTGACGTGGACGTGCCAGTCCTGAATAGTAGCTGAGAGGTCGCCGCTCGTTATGTTCCCGAACTTGAGGCTGACCAGCCCGCCGTCATTCTCAACAGCGGCCCCGCCGTAGAGTATCCCCGACGCAAATTTATAG
The DNA here is from genome assembly GCA_035276685.1 of Pyrinomonadaceae bacterium. Lineage (GTDB taxonomy): Bacteria > Acidobacteriota > Blastocatellia > Pyrinomonadales > Pyrinomonadaceae > JACVRN01. The sequence continues at coordinate 5,809 of DATELK010000059.1, forward strand.
GTCGCAGACGCCGACACGACATCGCCCTGATTTACGCCCGGAATTGTTAAGCTCTCCCAGACGGTGGACTGTGCGGGGATAATCGTAGAGGAGATGCCGCCCGCCGAAGAGAAGGCTAAGACCTGAATATCATCGAAAATCTTGTGCGTGACAGTAGAAGACCAACTGCTGTCGGGCGAGCCCGTGAACATGGCCCGCACCTCTACTATGCCGCCGCGTAGCCACGTAATCGGCATGGTGCGGTTTAAGCCTTCCTCTTCAAAGTCACCTTCAGCGCCCGACGATGGCCACGCGCCGCCCTGCTGCCTGACCTGCACTCGCGTAGTAGAGACGCTGCCGATAGCGTTAGAGGTCGTGAGGCGTACCATAATCAGCCCGTTTCGGCTCGCCGCCGTATCTACCTTAATCGTCGGCGCCGTGACCTCGTTACCTGTGGTCACATAGTCGTTAAACTGAAAAAAGTCATCCCCTCGCGTCCACTGGCCCACGTTGCCGAACCTATCAACGGCTCTCACGTAAGGATTAGAAGTATTGAGCGGGTTGTCCTGATTAAGTATGAATTGCTTCTCAGGCCCGCGATAGATGAGAGTCGAAGGCGTGCCGCCAGTGTAGCGAGTATTAGCAGGCTCGTAAGAGATTTCAGGCAGAGGCGGCGGGATGGGATAGACCTGCGTGGCTCCCGTCACGGTCTTATAAACTTCGTAGACTACGCCCGTCTGCTCGCTCGACACCGTGAAAGAGTAGACCGTCTCTCGCCCAAGCCCTTTATCCTTATTCCAGAAGTTGCCGATGGTGGGCGGAGCAGGCGGAGAGATGGACGGCATGGTAAGGCCCGTCGCCGAACGTGTGCGCGAGTTATTGCGAGAGTAAACTTTATATGTGAGCGCTCCGCTCCAGTTCGTCGGAGGCTGCAAAGTGAATTGAGATGAGTAGACCGTCTGTAGGTAAGTCTCAACTGCGCCGACCACGCTATAGACTTCATACTCCGCAACGTCCGGGCTTGACGAGAGCGTGAAGCTTCCTCGTATCTCTCCCGCAATCGGGTCGTAGAACATTAAGCCGCCAGTGGGGGCCGCAGGCGTCGGAGCCGTGCCTACTATATTCTTTGAGCCCGTGAGATGTCCTGACGAGGCTTTGTCACCATACTTATTCTCGGTGATTATCTGGACGCTATGAAGGCCCGCGGCTACGTCTATCTCGAACGTCCCTTGATTATTCGCGTCAGGTCTAATCAGGTTATTGGTGTCCCGGTAACTCGTGCCGCCTGCTCTGTCCACCTTCACGCGGGCCTGCTGCGGGCCTGCGTAGGCTCCGAAGTTGAAGACCCCGCGAAGGCGAGCATGCCACATACCATCCGGCCCGTAAGCGCCGACCTCCGTGAGCGTCAAACTCGTCGCCACCGGGGGCGGGTGGTTCATGTAGGTAAGCAGTGTCGGGATAGGGACAATGCGCTCTTCAGCCGCGTCGGAGAAGATGGAGTTTAGATAACGCCGACCGACAAAGCTCACAGCCAGGTCAGGAGAGAGGCGAAGGTCTTCAACCCTGATGGGCAGGTTCACAAAATCGTCTGTGTTAATACAGATAACGTCGCCTTCTTCGACTAGGAGCGCTTCGCCGTCTGAGGCATGCTGCACGAAAAAGTCACAGTCGCGCAGCTCCGCTATTATCTGATTCGCCCTTCTACTCGCCTGATTCTGATTGTCTATACAGGAGCCGTTGACCTCTTTTACGACTCGCTTCTTTATCTGCGCTATGTGCGGGTCGCTCTTTACTCTAAGCGTCGTATAGCGCCAGTCCTGCGAAGAGTCCCTGTAGGACAGCTCTACCACGTTATAAGAACTCTGCCGGCTACCTCCCGGCCACCTGAAAGAATTATCTATAACGTTCGAGCGCTGAAGGTCGGCGACGGCCGCAGCGCCGGTGGAGAAGCTGGCCTTTATCCTCATGACCTTCTCGGCTGCCGCGTGGGTCTTCTGTAGGGGCGTAGCGAACTGAATAAAGCCTATCTTAGAAGTGAGCGAGACTATGGTAGGCGTAGAGGTATTCCACGTCGCTTTGATGTACCTGCCGAGCGTAGGATGCGCGTTAATGGCTGCGGCGAACCACCCGGCCAGCGTGGATGTAGTATCAATGCCGAAAGCAACATGAGTAAGAGTGATGCCGTCAATGGTGACGGAGATGAGCCCGCCGCCCGTGAAGGTGAGCGTGGCGCTCGCTGGCGTGGTCGTGTTATTCCCGCCCGAGAAGGTAGCGCCTGAAAGAGTGACGTTTCCTGTCTTGGCCAGAGTGATAGAGTTGCCGGCAGTTGTGTAGCGCCAGCCTGTGGGCTTTCTAATCTCGCTGTTAATGCTGCCGCCGTCCTCGCCTATGTAAATCTTCCCGTCTAAGGAATTGACCCACGGCAGCACCGAATCAACTGGAATCTCTACGATGCCCGCTACAGTGGAGCCTCTGACGAGCGCGAAGTCTACGGGCTTCTTCACCCTTATCTGAATCTTTCCGTTCGCGCCCTGTGTGCTGTAGAGAGCCGTACCGGGAAAGAGGACGTTATTCAGAAAGTCTATGGCCTTCTGAGGCTCGGTGATAGGCACGTTCGCCGTCCACCTTCTCCGCAGCGCGAAGCGAGGCGTCAACGGGTTAGGAATCGGAAGGGGCTCGGGAGGCTCGAAAGGCGGCTCTGTCGGCGCGACCTGCGGAAAGAATTGATATTCGGCTTCCTCAATATACGGGTTTTCATCCAGCCCGAGCAGGTACTTGAAATGTCTCGCGTTAATAGACGAGCTGGATTTGTAGAGATGATAACTCGTGCCCGCGATGCCTATTTGAGAGTCGGGCAGTTGCACCGTGTCAGTCTGGTTAGAATCCTCTATGTATTGGTCGCACCACTTGCCTGTTTCCACACACACGGCGTCGTCGATAAAGGCCGGGTCTATGTTCATCAGGAAAGGGTCTGTGAGAATGAATCTCGCTATGTACGCGGGGTTATCAGAGAAGCCTGTAGTCGTGAAGGCTCCCGTGGCATCCGGCAGGGGGATGATGCAGCCGAAGATGATTGACGCCAAGTCGGGCGCGGCGTCATCCTGATCCAGCTCCGAGCCGTTGACGAAGGTGTACGTCCATGCGGTGTACGAGTAATAGCCGTTGCCTATCTTGTCAGCCGCCGAAGGAACCAAGACGGGAAACTGCGTGCCCGTCCCGCCAGCCGTGCCATAGCGATAGGTAGGAGCTGCGTCCAGCGTGACGAGCGGCGTAAAGCCCGGAGATACTTTTCTCAGGTTCTCATATTTCCAGATGCCGTACCTTCCACCATCGGCCCAGGCCGTGAGCATGGGAATTGAGTTGCCCACGTCTGCATAGCCAATGTGAATGCCGAGCATCTGGCAGCGACCGAAGACGAGGGGCACGGCGCGGCCTGCGTCTAAGGCAGAGTGAGAGCTGTACTGAAGCGTCTTAGTGACGGTCTTCTTCAGGCCGAACAGACCTAAGATGTCAGTCCTGCGCTCTCTCACCTTAAAGGTTAATTCTCCGCTCGTCGGCAGGAAACGATAACCTTCAAAGAGCGGGTCTGCCGGGTCTCTTCCTTCTAAATCATCATAGGAAAACTTACGGCGCGGGATAACAACGTCAATGGTTCCTATATGCTCTTTAGCCGATAGCGGGAAGTCTTCTCTTGTTATGTCCGAAGGCTTATCAATCTTCCCGCAGAAGCGCACGTCGGAATCCTGAAGCGTGACAGACTGGTCGCGCGAGATGATGCGGATAACGAGATGATAGCCCTCGAACGTCCCGAGCGGCTGAGAGAGTATGAGAGACGCCATGAACTTTTCGCCGTCGTTGGCGAAGCCCAGATTTACGGAGTTGAACTCAGTGCCGCCAGAGCGGTCAATCGGCCCCCACTTCTTAACAAGCCTGTGATAAGTCTTGCCCCGATAGCCCGCCCAATCTGGCACGGAGGCCCCGGAGAAGCAGGCCAGCGCGTCGGCGGGGTCAAAGCCGTCTACGCCGGGAAGCGTGTCGGGCTCATAGATTTCACAGACAAGTGAGAGCTTTCCGTCTATGCCCAGATTGACGTTTCTATAAATAGATTTTAGCAGCTCTGAAATCGGCATGATTAGCTCGGGTATTTAATGAGGACTACTCGCCTTGTCTGATTGTCGAACTTCGGATTGTCCGCCTCGTATTCGAGGTAGCGCACGTTGGTATGCAGGACACCTTCGCGGTCTGTGAAGTTAAAAGGCTGCGTGAAGCCTGCTGCTTCGTGATGGGTGTCCAAGATTGCAGCAGTCGCTTCTTGTAGCACTCCGTACTCAATGATCCATCTCTGCGGTGCTACGTCACCGGTGGTATTGAAAGACGCGCCCTTGTCCTCGTAACGATGAATGGTAGTAATGTCCATGAGGTCGGGCAGGAGCCTCTGATACTTTAGCCACCGTGGGCCACCTGTGGTCTTGCTCGGGTACGCGCTGACGGGCATAGGAACCTCAAAAAGAAAAGAGCCGAAGAAACGTCAACTAAGACGAGTCTTCGGCTCTATCCTCCGAAACAGTGAGAGCAGAGGCGATTGCCTTCGATGCTCTCTTAAAACTCAAGCGGGATTATAACATAAGGGTAAAGGCTTGCCTATCTTTATTTTGCTCTGATATTCTCCCCATCGTTTCCTCTGACTCCTAACGGAAGGGCAGCACGCAATGTCTACATTAGGATTAAACGAGGCTAGGGCGCAGCAGGAAGCGCCACAGCCATCAAGCCATCAGGAACTCGCCGCCTGTGTTGAATGTGGTGGGCGTATAGCTAAATTCCCGGTCATCTGCCCTCACTGTGGAAAACAATACTCCGAATTAAGAGTGAGTCGAATAGGGTGGACGGCTACCATTGCTTGGGGTGTGATTCTAGCAGGCGTGATTGTAGTTACAATCAACTTACTCCTGTTCCTCTTGCTGTTTGCTATCGGAGGAGGCGCTGCGTTGCTCTCGCAACCAAGCCGCGCGCCTTCAACTTATTCACGCTAGAAAGGAAAATTAAAGATGTGTTAATTTCTGGCACATGAGAAACAAAATCCTTTTAGCCATCGCTCTTGTGACTGTTTTCTTCGTCGGGGCTTTTACCTTTCAAGCTCCCCGACCTAAGCCCCAAGCGTGGGAATACAAACAGGCTTGCGAAAAAACAGGTCTAACAACATCTCAACTTAACAGCCTGGGCAATGAAGAGTGGGAGTTGATAGCGGTCACAGATAGCGTGATAACCTGCTACTATTTCAAGCGAGCCAAGTAACTAGGCCGCGCTGGATGTTTCGATAATCAGGTTACGAGTAGGGCCATTATTGCTTACATCATCCTGAATCACGCGCAGAATGTGAGAGTCGTTACTCTCAAGGTGCAGGTAGATGTGCTGCGGTGGTAGCTGGTTGCGGCCCTGCTCTATAGTCTTATCATCCTGCCCGCTATAGAAGCCTCCGGTAGTCGTCCTTCTACCGCCCGAACCTTCGCCAGCTCCGCCACCGGCAGAGACACCGCCCCCGCCGAGTGCTCTTGATGAGGACTTATTCTGAAAGCTATTACCTGCCACTACACGTCCCAACGCGGCGGCCGTCAACGCGACAGCACCCATGAGCAGCGCTCCCTGAAACCACGGCGCAGCAGGCCCAAAGAGAGCCGCGCCCCACGGAGTCAAAGAGACCACGCCCATCGCGGCGAAGAAGAACGCCATAGTAGTTGCCTGAGTAGCGAGCCCCGCGAGCACGCTTGCGGTCATTTTCCTAATGCTAATGTCAGCCTGATTGCCGAGCAGAGTCCACTGGCCTACCATCTGGCCCAAACCCTGACCCATTGACGCAAAGACGTTACCCGCTATATCGCCCAGATTCTGAAGGGCCGCACCCATCACGCCGACCTGCGCAGCTTGGTCTCCTAGCTGGCTAAGGCCGCTGGAATCAAGGAACCCGCCCAAGCCCGGATGTTGGGCGTTAAAGATGTCCTGCTCTGCCTGCCGCTGCCGCTGGCGGTCACGTTCCCTGGCCTTCTCATCCTCTAATTCTTTAAGAGCACGATACTGGTCTTGAATCGCCTTTATACGAGCCTGTTTCTCTTCCTCGTCTTGTATCTCCCTACGGGCAGCTTCGATAAGCTTGGCTTCATCATCTTCAAGGGCCTTCTTGTTGCGCTCCGCCTCAGCATAGATTGCGTCTACGTCCAGACGCGCGATGTTGGCTATCACCCATGCGCGGGTCTTAATACTTAGCCCGCCATACCGTATAGACCATTCGTAACGTTCACGCTCCAGCTCTTCCCATCCATCAGCATAGCGCCTCTGCGCTCGATAGAGGTCGTCCAGTCTCTTTATCTCGTTGTCAAAGTCTCGTTGCCTTGCGGCCTCTATCTTTCGCTCTGCTTCCTCCTGACGCGCCTCCTGCTCTGCTGTGAGTTGAGCAATGGCATCATTCATCTTTCGCACGGCTTCAAGATTGACCTTCGATAAATCACCGAAGCCTTCAATCATGTTACCCAGCGCGTCGAAGCGGAAGCCAGCGCGCTCATAGATAGCGCGCTCCTGAGCAGAAAGTATTTCAAGTTGGCGGTTGAAAGCCTCTTCTTCGATACGAGCGATGGCAGATTCCATTCGCTCTTCGGTAATCAGGCGAAACTCTGCTAAAGCTCTAATGCTCGCCTTTCTTCTTTCATCATAAGTTTCGGACAATCTTAAAAGAGCGTCTTGATGCTCACGCAAAGATTCAAGTTCTTTCTTCTGCTGCTCATCTCTGAGCCTCTGGATAGCCTTATCCCGCTCGTCCTGAGCCTTCTGTAGCTCAAGACGAAACTTTTCACGCTCGCTATCTTTCTTGGCCAACGCAATCTTCTGATTGATGGCTCTTTCAAGCTCTTGATAGTGCGTCCTCTCCTCTTCAATCGCAGAGGCCGTATAAGACTGTAGAGAGTTTAATTGCAGGTCATATTCACGTTTAAGAAACTCTGTCTCTTTCTTATATAAACCTTCCTCTTTCTTAATGGCATCGTCGAGCAGCCTGAGTTGTTCCTGTCTCGCCTTATCCGCACCACCTTTCTTTTCCCTATCACCTAAGTCTCTGGGAATGAGAGAGCCCAGCATATTCTCTATGCCTGCCCCCCCCATAGAGCCGAGTCGCACGTCAGCATTTGACCCCATTAAGCCAGCCAGCACGCCGAGAGGTGTTACCTTCAAAAGCTGGGTCAGGCCCGCCATTTCATTAACTACAAGCCGAATGCCGCTTGCCGCGAGTTTCGCCCAGACGTCCCACAGGTTTTGATTGTCCTTTAGCCCGCCCGACATACCATCAATGCCCCTTTGGAACTCGGGCATTACTTCACGACCAAAGGTATAGCCGATGGATTTAAGCTGAAGGTCTACAATGTGAAGGCTGGCGCTGAATTTATCAGCTTGTTCGGCCTGCTCAGGGGTCACGATAAGACCCATCTCTTCGGCTGTCTCTCGGAAGTCTTCAAGAGAGCCGTTCATCTCGTTTATGACACCGTTTAAGTCCTTGCCATTTCGGACGCCGATAAGCTGCAAAGCATTCAGGCGGTCTTCCTCGTTCCCTAGCTGGCTTATCTTCTGGACAAGCAGGCTTACGGCTTCATCCGATGAGCTATAAGCACGCTGAAGGTCTGCTGAAGTGAAGCCGACCCGCTCAAACTGCTTTCTTAATTCTTCATTGCCATGAACGGCATCGCTTATTGATTTGAGGTAGCGAGAGAGTGAGCCGTTGACACCGTCTATACTTGAGCCCGAATTGTCAGCAGCGAGCTTGAGAGTTGAGAGTGTTTCAACGCTGATGCCTGTCTGCTGATTCAGGTCTTTAAGCTGACCGTCATATTCTGCTGTCGCGCGTGTGAGGTTAAAGAGCCCAACACCGATACCCACATAGGCAGTAGCCAGAGCGGTAGAAGCCCCCACGACCACACCAATAGGCCCGGCCAAGCCTGAGAGAGCAGAGCCGAAAACAGGAATCCGAGAGGTGGCCCCCTCTATGTCGCCCGCGAGGTTTTTGAATAGGCCGCTCCCGGCCTGAGCGATGGCAGTCGTCTCCTTAGTGACGTGAGCGCGTGCGCCCGACACTTCGGACTTAAGCTGAGAGCTTTCGCCCTTCATCCTAAGTAGTAGGCTTAGCTCATCTGCTGCCATCGCTTACACCCATTCCTCTTCGACCGGTGCTCCGCCGTCATCTTTCGGGACAGTCCAGAGGTTGACCATCGTGTCACGGAGAGCCTTTATGCGGTTGTCCTCTCGCTCCTGCTCGTGCAGCCAGAGCTTTAGCCTCACCGCCTTATCGAAGGCGGCGGCGAACGGTTCCTCATAAAGCCCTATGAAGTGGCTAGGTCGTTGCGCTCCTGCTGCTATCCCCAGGGCCACCACTTCCATCTCGTTCAACAGGAAAGTTCTTCAGGTCTGCGACTGCGACCTCACCCCCTTTCACCGCCACCTTCACGTCGGGACATCCGGCCATCTGCCAATCGAGAATCCCCTGCGCCACGTCCATGAAGTGCTTCACGAACTCGCTATAAAGGAACTCGCCCTCTTGCGGTTCCCCTTCAAGGATAAGACGGGGGTTCACGAGCGAGGCGCAGAGGATGTCTTTCTGAGCCTGTATTCCGGCCTGATACTCCTTCGGCGTTGCGTCGTCCTGCTTCTTCAGGCCCTTGCCAACGGCAAACATGTGTGTTGCGAGGTAGTCAGGTATGAGGCCAGCGATAATCCAGGCTCGTATATCCAACGGCTGCACCTCGCAGGGCATACCCGCGAACTCTCGCTCCACTACTTTAGGCGGCTCCGCCTTTCGCTTTTTAAGCTCTTCCCTGAATCTCGCTGCTAAACTCTTCTTCGTCATGCGAACCTCCAAAATAAATAGGCTGGGGATTCATCACCCTACTAACAAGGTGACGAGTCCCCAGCTCTGAACGTCTGAGACAGTGTGAGCGATAAGTTATCGCCCCTTAAAACTCGCGTGCTGTATGTGTCACTTAGCTAAGCGACGGGATGTAGATGTAGCCTGCCTGTTTTTTCTTCGGGCGGTTTGCCAGTGATAGGCCCACGAAGGTAAACGGCGAATCGGCCTCTGCGTCCTTATCATTGGTGAACTCCACGCCCTCGGTGTTGTAAGCAGAGTAAAGAACGAACTGGATTATCTTCGTCGGGTCTTCCTTTCGCGGGGCGAAGACCGCAATGCAGGCCGGAGTCAGAACGTCCTGACCGCCGAAGTCAATAAGCGTGCCGCCGGTGATAGAACTCTTCGTGCCGCCGACGCTCATCTTCTCCAGAAGGTCGGCGTCAAGGAGCTGCTTCCACTGGCCCGTAATGGTCATCTCTTCGCCGGTGAGACGAACATCATGCGGCATCGTGTGCTCATTGTCGGTCGCATCCGTCTTAGTCCACTTGTAGAGACACTTCGTCCCCTTCGGCGTATAGCCGAGGTGGATGTGGTTTGGATTCTCAGTCGCGTCGGGCGTAGGTATGCCGTTGGCGTCTATGACCACCGTGATGATTGCACCCGGCGCGGGGACGGCGCATCCGTAATAGACATAGCCGGGGTTCCACATGGTCTTTTGCTTGTTGAAGTTGGTAGTACCTGCGGGCATCGGTTTACTCCTTTACGCCTGACGCGAGAAGCTTTTGAACTTCCTCGCGCTTGTCTTTACTTAGGCCCGTGATAGCAAGAGCGGGCGTATTATTCGTCGGGTCGTTAGCGGTCGGCCCGAACTGACCTATACGAGCAATCTCAAAATAGATGCGCTCGCCTTCCTTCTTACCGAACTCATCACGCAAGCCTTCGAGCGTGACGGCCTTGCGCTCGCCCGTGTCCTTATCCACGCCGGGGTAAGGCTCGCCCTTATCATTGAATCCGGGCCTGCGCTCGGTTACCTCTTTAGTCTCTGCCGCATCACCGGCCCCGCCTGTTGCCTTCGCCATCTCAAACCTCCATCACGCGAATAGTCACGTCTATAAATGGTCGCCGCACATACTTAGTGCCGCCTTTTCGTGTAGTGTCATAGTTAAGCTCGTCCAGCTCTATGTCTACACGTCTATTTGCCAGCGCGGTCATATCCTTAAAAAGGTCGTCGGAGCTTATCCCCAGAATGATGTGCGCGACCGCTCGCACGTACCTGTAACAATGGCTCGTCAGCTTCTCTTCATCATCCCCGGTTAGGGCCATCTCTACCGTTAGCTGATGAGACTCGCCGATTCGCTCCTTCTCGTTATCCGCCCAGACGGGCACGGTTGAAAGACCTAAGACCGCCAGCACTGGAAAGACCGTATCCACCCGCCCCACGTTGGTCTTCTTTACCTTTTTGAAGTTCGGCAAAGGTGCGCCAGCGTTGGCCCATGTGAGCGCTGCTAAAGCATCTCGCTTTATCGTGTCGCTCAGGTTCTTGGCGATAGGCTCCAAGAACTCGGCCTCGTACCTGTTAGTCCAATCGGACATCAGAAATCTATAATCTCCCTCTGCACAAAGCCCCTGCCTCTACCGCTGCCCGTGACGCCTCTCAGGAACTCCACAAGCTTCTTCTGTATGGCCTTCGTCATTCGTCGCTTATAAGCCTCTCGCGTCATGTTGATAGGCGGGCGCGCTGGACGGTTCTTATAGCGAGTCATGTGATACCTGCCATAAGGAACTCGTGAGCCTATCAATAGCTCTTTTGGCTTCGCCTCATACACAGCGTCCTCGTGATGCTTTCGAGAGAGCGAGAGGTAAAGCCTCTGGCTCTTCCTCATCAGCATGGGAAAGGGGTCGTTAGCGAGTACCCACTTTTCATAGGCCAGGCTCCACGGTTGCCAATCTCCCTGCCCTTCCGTCTGAAACTCGTCGCGCTCTATCTCGTAGAACTCTTCGGCGGCTGCTTCCCAAACGCCGATGCGGTCTAGGTCGTCAGCGCCATGCTCGACCTGTAGGAAGGCGCGGTCTACTTGCACCTGCCCCTCTACCTCGAATTTGAAACGAAGCGGCATTAGTTAAAGAGCAAGGCGCGAGCTTTCCAGTAGTCGGCTACCTCTCGCGCAGTAGGGGGCAACGGTTCTCGCGTCACCCTGTTATCTATGTCACTCGCCTTAACGGTTGCCGGGTCGCTCGTCCTGGCGAGCTGTAAGGCTATCTGCACGGTCGCCTGCCATACGTCAGCAGGAGTTGCGGCAAAGCCCCATCGAGCCGTAACGTAAATCGCCACGCCTGCCGGCCAGCCCGCATACCTTCTGTTCTGCCACTCAGAGCGCGCAGGCCAGTTGGTAGGGTCAAGCAGAGAGAGCGAGGTAGATACAGGCGCGTAAGCAAACATCAACCCGCCTTCGACCTCTACGTACTCGACAGGCACGTAACCATCAGGTAGTGATACTTCTGTCAAAGAGCCTGCGACGTAAGGCGGCAACCTTAAAAGGTCTGCGCCTTCGCCATAAAAGATTTTCTCTACCGCAGGAGAGGCATCCTCCGCGGGCTTGAAATACTCGGACGGAACCTGAGCCGCCCGGTCAAAGATGCGAGACGCGGCCTCTGCCACCTTCCCAAGCACCTCCGGCTCCACGTCGCCTAAAGACTCGAAAGCCTGAGAGGTGATGTCCGATGCTGTGCAGTACGCAGGCATCGCTTAGCTCTTATCACCCGCCTCGCTCTTGGCTCCGCCTCTCCGCGCAGTCGTGCGCCTGGCAGAACCCGCAGGGGCAGCAGGGGCAGGGCCGGAAGATGAGGCCGTAGGGTCGGCGTTATTGACGCTGAGAGTAGACGCAGCGTCCAGTTTCGTTTCAGCGGGGCGGAACTGCCCGCCGGCCAACTTGCGAGCCTCGTCTGGCGAGACAAGGCCGTAGCGCACGGCATCAGAGAGAGGCATTGGGACGCCTTTCACGGCCACCTGTCGGGTAATGCCGTTGCTGTCCTCTATCTCCTTATCCTCTGTGGGCGTATACATGGGCGTCATAATTCAATCTCCATTAGTGATGAAGAGGAAGAAGGCGAGCGGCCCCCCTTCCCCTTCGGTTCATGCTAGGCCAGCAGGCCCGTAGCTTTCTCCAAAGCGTAGGGACGTATGACCGCGAAAGCTGCCTGAAGCTCGCCCAGGATGGCGAGAGCGTTCTGAAGGAAGAACAGGCCCGGCTCGCCTATGCGAATCTCGGTTTCCATTCTGTCCCAGAGCTTCGTACCTATGGCGAAGTTTCCGGCAATGGCCGTGCCTTCGTGGCCGTTGGCCGCGTTGAGCGCGTTAGAGACCACGACGCGCTTGCGCCACACTCTCTGGGTTACCGGGTCGTAGACCATAACGTAATGGCCATCGGAGCCCTTCTCAAGCTCCAACTTCTCCGAGACGGGCGGGCTTACGATGTAAGCGTCCATCTCGTAGAAAGACATCTGTATGTCGGTCTGCATCCTGCGCAGCGTGTCGGCCACCTTGTCGTTGGCATCGAAGCCGCGACCTGACACCTTATGCACGCGGGTAGCCACGCCGGGCGCGTTCAGTATGCCGACGAAGCCCGACACGTTAGCCAGCAGAATCTTCTCTTCAAGAGTCATGCGCAGCACGTAGGTCAGGTCGTCGTTGATTAGACCTTCGAGAGCGGGGGCGTCTCTCAGGATGGAGCGGGCGACGGGAATCCACTCGGGGATGGTCTTGACGTAGGCGGTCTTCAGGTTGAAAACCAGATTGCCTTTAGGCTTCGTGGCGAAGTTCTCCTGAAGGTTGCCGTTGTCAAAGGCAATCATCTCATTGGTGATACCCGTACCAGCGGTGACGTGAGTCCTGCCTGTGTCCAGCTCGGGAACGAAGTCAGCGGTGACGGTGCGGCTGGAGATTTCCACATACTCCACGCCGTTGCTGTTCGTCTCGCCCTTGCCGACAATATCAATCACCGAGAAGGGGCGCTGTCGCGCGGTGTCTATGACTTCCGGCTCTCGCTGTGTGCGAACAAGGGAGCCCGCCGATGCAGCGTCAGAGGTGACGCCCTTCATGCCTCGAACCTTCACAGCAGCGGGCCACACGCCGCTCTGCTGTGCGCCCTTAAAGGCGTCGGATTCAATAACGCTCTTGCCCCATGCCTTGACGGTCTCAGAGACGGGAGCAAGCCCGTCCGTCTCGGGCGTGGGCTGGCCGCCTTGTCCGCCCACCTTAGCCTCCGTCTTCGGAGCGGGGCTAAGCATCTCCATGCGCGCGAGGTTGTCACGCTCTTTAACGAGCGCCTCGCCCTCGCCCAGCATCTTCTCCCACTTCTCGCGGTTGTCAGATGTGCGCTTCTTTTCGTCCGACTCCATCTCCGCGTAGAGGGTGTGGGCGTTATTCGACAGCGTTTCGATTTGCGTATTAAGCGCTTTGATTCTCTCCTTACTCATCTCACTAATCCTTTCAGGGCTATGAACGATGACCGCCAAAGACTACGGCCATTCGGAGGTTATCCATTGCCTGACGAGGGGGTAGTGCGATGATAGTCCCGCTATCGGTCGCGGCTTTCCCTTTTCCGGCTTCGGTTTCACTGACCCCGGCGCAGGTCGTGCAGCCCAGGTCAACACAAAGGTTATGAATGGTGTTAATCATGGACAGGTCGGATTCGGCGTTGCGCCTCCCGGCCTTGTGCGACTTGATAGCCTGGTGGAGCAAGGTCAGGTTCGACGCTATGGCGTCCAGAGGAAGTAGGCCCTTAGCGGCTACCGTCGCATCGTTACAGCCCCAGAGTACGTCCGAAGTGTCGTAGAGCTTCAATTCGCGCAGCTCTCTTATCCTTCTCTCCGCAGAGCCTTCACCTTCAATCGTCCACTCGAAACGAATGGCGTCATAGCCGAACGACATCTCGTCAATATCGCCCCGCTTGATGGCCTCATACACCCAGTTGGAAAGGTCTACGTTCTCGTAGTAGCTGCGCGTGACCTCAAGGCCGCCGGAAGCTTCCGGCGCATACTCAAGCACTTTCTCAGGTAGAGCGTCGCGGCTTACTTCCTGTAGGTTGGTGATAGAGGCTATGGTAGGTGACGACCAGTCGTGATTCCAGAGGTGGCGCACTCGCTGGCGGCCCTCTTTCAGGGTCTTCTGAAAAGAGCCGGGCCACACGCGGTCATCTATGTCGTCAATGTGATTAAAGACAGAGCAGATGCCGACCACCGAGCGGGTCTTATCATCTATGTCTTTAATGAAGGCTGGTAGATACTTAAACTCGCGCAAGGCCGTTCCCTCAACGCGATTTAAGCAAATAAGCTAAGATGTCATATAGAGGCAGGTAAATTTATAGGTCTAGTCTCATGAGGGGCTTGTGGGACGTTTTCTGTAGCGCCTAATAGGTATCAGGCTAATCTTCCCTTCACTATTCCCGACAAGCATAGCGTTAGGCTCATTCTCGTCTACGGGCTCGTCACAGTACATCGCCATCTCGTCTACGAGGGGTCGGTTAATCATCTCAGGAGCTACGCCAAAATCAAGGATGATGTCAAGCAAAGTTAGCGCGGGGTTCTTCTTATCAGGCTCGCTCATACTACTATTCTCCTGCTGGCTGCTCTTCAGCAAAGACAGCAACATGAAAGCACCTGCACCTGTCGCCGCCCTGACATGATTCGTTCGGCGCGGGCGGCAGGTCTTCCACATTCTGACCTTCGGCCCCGTCCGCTTCCTCGCAGGGGTCGCATACGCTCTGGTCGAGTATAGCGCTATAGAGAACTCTTATAACATCATCCGAGCGAGCCTCTATCTCGGCATCTCGCCCAAGACTTACGGCGGCATTGGCCGCAGCGTTCGCGGCCTGCTCTATGAAAGAGGTGGAACTGTCGGACATCTCGCGCTCTATGCGCTCCTGCCTATCCTCGTCTGCTACCCGCAACATGGCCAGCATGCCCAAGAGAGACGCAGCCTTGCTCTGGACATCGTTTATCACGCGGGAAACAGTAGCGTCGGTGAACGTCTCAAGCTCCGCGTCGTCAGCGTCCTCTATGCCGCTGGCCTTAGTCTGCTCTATGAGCTTCGTCTTGCCCGTCTGCGCTACGAACTCCTGCACAATTAGCGCTCGACCTCGCTTATAAGCATCGTTCAACCTCAAGCGCACCGACTTGTAAACCTTCGGGTCAGGCGTCAGGACTACCTTGTGAAGCTCTGCCGGGTCGCGCTCTACGAGGTCTTTCACAGCCTGAGCGATTAGCTTCTTTCTCAGGTCTAAAAGAATGGTTTTAATGTCACCGGCTGAAGCACGTGGAGCCTCTGCTATAGCCTTAAGGTCTATGACCATCTCCACGCCGCGAGGCTCACGCGAGAGCTTCAATCCATCTGCGTTGGTCGCGGTCTTCGCCTCTAGGAGCTTGGCCCCTTTCGCCCTCATCTCAGTAAAGATGTCTCTCGACTTCGCAGGCTCTAACTCGCGGGGCGGCTCGCTCGTCTGCTGCCTTTGCGCCATAGTCAAGAGCACTTCGCCCGTCCTCGGATTCATCGCTGCCGGTAGCAGGTAAAAATCGCCTTCGGCGTCAGGCTCTTGCCCCGTGGCCGCTCGGCCCTCGTTAAGCGTCCAGATGCCCGCCTTCACATTCTCTCTGGCGCGCGTGTGCCTCTTGTCTTCATCCTCCTGTAGGGCTACCACGTGGGACACGTCCCAGAAGGCGCGGACTCTATCACCTAAGATGAGTTCTTCCGACTCATACTCCATGAGTAGATTCCACGTGAGGAAGTCTCTCAGGCTCGCCAGTGTCGGGCTCATCTTATTCATCCAGAAGTCCTGCTGTGCCTCTCGCGCCGAAGCCCTTTGATTGACGAGCAGCAGTCCTACGTATGCGCCGACTAGGATAGGAGGGACACCGAAGACCATGCAGATGTTGGACTGTGAGTGACCGCGAAGGGCATCTGCCTCCAACTCGTCTATGTTGGAGCCTACCTTTGTGTACTCCATATCCCCGCTCAGCACCGCAGGCCCTTGCGCCCCCACACCGCCACGGCCGTAGCGAGCCATCCAAAGCTGTCTCTTTCTCTCTGCCTCCTGCTCGCTCAGATTCTGGTTCTTAATCTTCAGGACGCCGGAAGGGACGCCCCCGTTATTAAAGAAGGCTCTCACGTAGTCAGTCTGGGCCATATCCATATCAACAGAGCCCATAGCGACGGCCAGAGGCGCGAGACCATGAAACCTAGAGGTCAAATCACGGTTGCGTCGGACAAGTATCTCTTCGGCCTTAAACTCTACCTTGTCCGCGCCGTCCTTCCACTCGTAACCTTCTATCGGAGAGCCATCCGGCCCCTTGCCCGGAACGGGCCGCATCTTTGAAGGGTCAAGCGGCCAGAGCTGCTTAAGCCTCCCGCCCTCGTAAACCTTCTCGGCGTAGAAGACACCGGCGACATGCTCAGAGGTGAGCCATGCCGCGAAGAAAGATGATGAGTAATCGAGCGGGTTAGGTCGCATGATGAGACGGCGCATAGGATGCCCCTCTATCTCTTTCCACTCTTTGCCGTCCTTCTTCTGGATGATGAGCTGCGGGTCTTGCACGGCCTGCGCTATCTTCTCAATGCAGGCGTAGACAAGTTCGCTCTTTCGATGATAGCCGAGCAAGTCACGGATGCGCGTAGAGGGATACTGTGGGCGACCCTTCACGCCTGCGGGGATAACATCGAAGGCTCGCTTCATCTCGGCGTCCAGCCCGAGAGAGCCGAACCTATCTATCTGGGCGCTGATATTGTCTATGCCCTGTAGATGCTCGAATCCGGGGCGATTGGTATAAGGCACAAGCTCGCCGCCGCCATACTTTTTGACAGCTACCATTAGAATATCCCTTCTGAGCCCGGGGACATTATCCCGTAGCCTACAGAGTCGTAGGGGTCGTCGCCCCCGTTGCCGTCTTCGTCTACGTTTACCTTCAGCACCTTTTCAGGATAGAGCGGGTCGTGCTGCAATAACGGGATGCACTCAATTAACTTCACGCACCTGTCGGAGATGACGATGCGCGAAGGTATCTTATGCTCCACGTCGCCTAATAGCTTGAGCAGGGTGGCCGCTCTCTGTATGCGGTCGGTATTCGCAGGGGTCAGGTAGATGCCATGCTCCGCGTACTGGTTGGCAATGGTCTTGCCCTGTTGGTCGCCCCTCTGTGCGAAACAATCCGAGCCTGCCGGGAAGTTTCTCAGACGTGATAAGGCTACGCTGTGCCCCGCAAGCATCTGCTTTATCTCTTCAGCATTCTGAGGCACGAGCTGCTTCTGAGCCCAGAACTCATCCCAGACAAAGGTAATGCCGTCATACTCCGATAAGAGGTGGCTCACTGTCGGGTGCTGGTAACCGTAGTCCAGAGAGGCCCACGCCGCCATGTGCGCTGGCAAGCCGACCGGCAACTTCTTCACGTGGATGTCATGACGCCAGGTCGTAAAGAATTGTCCCGCAGCTATGTCCCAGTCGCCCTCACGCCACGCGGCCCGGAGCCAACCCGTGAGCTTGTCAAGTCTCGTCTGGTAGGTCGGGTCTATAAACTTATTATCGCCCCGAGCGGCGAAGACAAAGCGAGTCTCTGTTTCGGTATTCGCCCTCCACGGCTGAATGAATTTCTCTTTCAGGTAGGCATGGCCGACGCCGCCCGGATTGAAGGTGAAATAGGCGCGGGGACGCCAACCCTCTTTAGAGGTACGAAGGCAGGTTGCTATCTGCTCGTGCTTATTCTTGGTGAGCTGATTGGCTTCCTCTATCAGCAGGCCGTCATATTCAAGGCCGACGTAGTTGTCTATGTCCTTCTCGTCTTTGTAGTGGCCTAAAATAATCTTGCTGCCACGCTCGAACTCTACAACACCGTCGCCTCGTCTGTAGTCGTGTTGGATGCGGGCGAAGATTTTAGCCCGGATGTCTTCAAAGCTCTCCCGTACAGCATGGCCGACCTTTCGGAGCCATAGGAACTTGAGGCCGGGGAAGCGCTGGCAATCATCAAGCGCGACTTGAGCTATAGCGGCATGAGACTTCGACTCTCCGCGTACGCCCCCGTAGCCCGCCTCTGTAGGGCCGTCCTCGCGGTCGCAGGAGCGCGCAGCCCCGTGGAAGAGCATCTGCTTAGGTTGTGGGCCATAACCAGCGGCCAGAAAGCGTAAGAGAGCGTCCTTCGGCACGCCCACGCGCTTTGCCGTCATGGCCATGCGGGTCAGGGCCTCACGACCTGCGTCATTCAGTTGTGCCGTCGCCGTCGCCATAAGCTTTATTAACTATAGTCACCACGTCAGGCATGAGTGGCGCACCGTCCTTGCCGGTTACTTCGTGGCGCTCTCTGAATTTCTCGGGCCGTGCGCCCTTCAGCAGAAATATCATGAGAGTGTCGGAATATCGCCTGACGTGCGCGCTTGGCGCTCCCTTGTAGAAGCCTATGGGCTCTTCTACGCCCTCGTATGCGCGCCGGCGGGCCTCTGCCTCCAGTACATCAGCGGCTGAGTCCATCGCGTCGTCCCACGCCTCGGCAAAGACGGGGTCTTCGGTCTTAGCCTTGTAGACAAGAGCGCGGCTGACCTTCGCTGAGTCACAGGCAAGCTTCACGACTCCCTGTTCTGCCAGGCACGTCAAAAAGGCCCGCATCCATTTACGGGGCCTGTATTTCTTTACCGAGTTTTCCGCTTTTTCAGTCGTCAACTTATGTCAACCTATGCTCGTATGCTGCCCAGCATCGCCCTTCCTTACCCACAAGTTCAGGTACAGGAAAAGTGTCCAGGCGCAGAGCATTTTAATGGTGCGGCCGATAGTTCGAGAGATGGCGAAGGCCGGGGCAACTTCTACCTCTATCTGCCAGAAGATAAGCAGCGAGGCGGCGGCTATAACTGCCTCTACCGACAGGCCCACAAGGAAGATGCCCATGAACTTGCCGAACCGGCTCTGGCTCCTGAAGGAATAGAACGCTATCAGGATGTCGGCAATGGCGTCCGAACAGGTCACGGTAAACCAGAAGAGGTGCAGGGCGCTGGCCGTGTGAAGGGCTTGAAAGAGTAGGTAAAGGATCATTTTTTAATCTCGTTTCTAAGGTCGCTCACCTGCGTAACCAAGCTCTCCAGCACTTCGGTATGCTTGGCCTGCGCAGCCGTGTGCGCCTTGTTAATCTCGTCCCTCTTATCAAGCTCGTTAAGGAACTGTCTCAGTTCAGAGGCGCGAGTCCGACGGGCCTCTGCCACCTGCTCTGTAAGCGTCTGTTCAAATTTGGTGCGCTGCTCGTCAAGGCGAGCGTTCTGGCGTTCAAGGTATGGCAGGCCCTTTTTATAAAGCAGCCATAGGAGGGCCGCCAATAGGACTAAGGGCAGGCCCAGCTCCTTGAGCAGCGTTATCCAGATAGTTTCCGGCAGGGATTCCGGCCCCACCATGAACAGCAAATAAAACACGCTTACCTCTTTACTCTGCGGGCAGGGCGTTGCGTCTCTTCAGGTATGAGCCTGAAATCCGATACATGACTCGCATCACTTTTTCGGTAGCCTTTTCGTTGCCTGAAATGACCTGCGGCATGTCGGGCGAGATTTCCGTCAGGAGGGTTCCCATCTCATCATCTCCGCCCGTAGTGTTTGCGTCACGACCGACGAGATAGCCGCCGACCATAGCCATTGCGAGGGGTAAAACTGATAGCCAATACTTCATCTCTGTTCTCCATTAGCTGTAGAGGTTTCGAGCCTCTTTTAAGGTAAGCGCAGAAGTCTCCACATGCGCCACATCCCAACCGAAGGGCATCTTTATGCCTCTCGGTTGGTCAAGGTAGGTAGAGAGCGCAGTCCGCTGTGTCTTCGTCAGACCGAAGTAGCCGCCCCAGTTAAGGCCATAGCGCTTCGCCGCCTGTCCTAGCGCTATCCAGAACTCGCGCACGGCAGACCATTGCAGGTCAGCGTCCACTATGTCGGCGGCAAGCGATGCGGGCTTATCGCTTCGCTTGGCACAGTGGAAGCCCCATCTGACCTGAGAGCGGCCCTGTTGAAAAAGCTCAAGCTGGCGCTGGGGCGAGCGCCACACGTCTTTGGCCAGGAGGGGTCGCCATCCCTTCTCTTCAAGCTCTTCAATGACACGTAAGACGAGCCCGCGGATGGTCTTGTCTATTAGCTCAAGGCGCTCTTTATTGGCCGCTTTTCGCTGCTCTTCATTCATACGCATTCAAGTATACCGACCTCTAAAGATGTCATATCACCTGTCCATTCCGAGCAGTACCATCTCCACAGCTTCGCGCTTATTGATAAGACCTTCCTCGCCTTCGTCGGGCCTGCTTCCCATGATTTGCCGATAGCGGGCCTGCTGCGCGGGCGAGAACTGAGAGCGCAGCTCGTCCACGTTCTTTCGAGTCACTTCTACTTTCTTAGCTTCCACGATTATCAATTTCCGTCGGGGGTAGTTATGAGGCTTGGCCTGTCCCGTGCAGCCGGCGCAGGCCCGCGTGTTGAGTCTGTACTTGGCTGAGACCTCGCGCGTGCGGTAGCAGGGCTGCCCGTCCCTCCGCCGAACGCAGAGCATTAACCAGTACCAGCCGCCTTCAACCGTGTAGCGAACAGGGTACAGAGGTATGAGGTCGCCGAACCGGTGGCCCATAAGGTTAGAGCGGAGCCACTGGCGGCCCGCGCCTCTGATGTCTTTTTCTCCGGTAGCCATCACTGATTTTCGTCTGGAATCTCAAGTTCAAGCGAGAGCGCCTGCGGCGGCTCGTATTTAGTGTCCTGGGCTATGAAAAGGTGCGCGCCGAAGAGCAGGCGTATAACTTCCCAGATGGAGAATTGCCAACGGGTGACTATGTAGCCATCGGCACGTACTAGCACGGGCAGGTCTTCGGCTCCGTCGCTGGTAAGGACTCCGTGGCCTTTTAGCTTCTTCGGGTCAACTGGGTAAACTGGCGTCGGCATGGCTCACCTTATCCTGTGGTCTGATTCGGTTAATGCTCGCAACTGCGGCCTGTCGGTCGTGAGTGAGACGGGTTGCATAGGCTTCCCTCCTGTCCATTGATAAAAGTATATGCAGCGTGATTCTTTAATCCGCTCCATATCTTCCTCAGATAATTCCCAACGTGACAGCAGACAGGTGCCGTGGTTAAGCGGGATGGTCGGGACAGTGACAAACTCGTCCTGATGCTCCGCGATTTTAACCTCCGACCAATCCTCACCCGGCAGTACAGGGCTTTTCGGCTCCATCATTTCTCCTTCCGTTGCAAGTAATGTGAGAGCGTAAGGATAGCTACAAGTAGAAGTCCTGCCATTGCTCCGACTGCTATCTCTCCGCTCACTTTCCGGCCCACTCTTCCGCGTCAATTAGCGCCTGGCTGATAACCTCGCCCGGCTTCAGGTTTCTGCGTTTGCACAGCCCCACGAGCGCACGGCGCGCTTCCTGAGTGATAGGGACGCCTTCAAGGTAAAAAGGCTTCTCCAGCTCCACGTGCTTCGAAGCATCCGGCTCTTCCTGTAGGGAGCGCACGTACGCGGAGAACTGGCGCGCGTTGTAGTTAGGGTCTTCATCCAACTTATCCCGCGCGACCTCTATCGCCTTCGTCGGCTCGGGCGCGGCTAAGGCAATCTCGAAATATGCGCGAGATAAACGCCTGTCGCTGATTGCACAGGTTTCCCCGAAGGTGGAAAGTATCTGGCGGTCGCGTTGAATGGTTCGGAGTTCTACGCCGGCTTCAGCGGCGACGCGGACGAGGGCCTTCGTCACGCCCTGGCCGGTGGTGTCTTTGTGGCCACGGCCTCCGTTGAGTCGCTTGGCGCGCGTAGCAATCTCTTCGGCGAAGGCGGCGCGGATTCTCCAGGCGGTATCACCGAGAGCTTCGGCGGCCTGTATGCCCTGCACGAGTTGTTCATCCTCAAGGGTAGGGATGAGCAGGCGGGTGTCGCGCTCGAACGCTTCAAGGCCGTTGAAGACCTGAAAGAAGTCCGAGGGGGTTAGTTGGGTAGGTGGTTTTTCTACGACGGCCGTATGCATACTGCTCAATGCTCTGCTTGGCTGACTAACTCTTCTGCGGCTTTCTTGACCAGCTCAATAGAGCCGGCGGGCGGGGCTTCGCCCCCTCTGCGCTCAAGCCACTGTTCGCGCGCGGTCGCGAAGGCCTGCGGTCGGCACGACTGGCACGGGAGCGTGACGGATTCGCCGCTTGAAGGAAACCAGATTTCCTTTGTGCGTGCGTTATCACACGACCGGCAATCCGACAGGGCCTCCGCTCTTTGTTGGCCATCTTCGGCCCTTCCCTGTCGCTCCGCTATCATCGCGCCATAGTTCTGCTTGATGTCCATCGCGTTAATCGCGCGGTCTTTCGTATGATGGTCAATCGCATAATCCAGTGCGGCGTACAGCTCATTCGCGGGCACGGTACGAATAAGGGCATTAGTCCAGATTGAAATCACGCGCTCCTGTTCGCTGGGCATCCCGTCCAGGCTCGTGCTTTCCGGTAGGGGCAGGTCAAAGAGCGTGTAAACCTCAAGAATGATTAGACTGACCGCCGCCGCGTATTCTTCCCTCTGCGCTTGCTCTAAGCTGTTGGGCTGTAGTGAGGAGCGCGTTTGCGTTGCGATTCTGTCGCGCGCTGCGCGCGGAGACGTTAGAGCCTCGCTGAAGCTGTCCATCTTGTTGGGGTCGTGCTTGTCCATGTTCCCTCTCTTCCAATTCGGCGAATTTGTCCAGGTGCTTTTGGTCGCGGCAAATCAACTCAAGGTCGTCATAGACCTGCTGATGCTCGTTCTGGCCCATGTGATGAGGCGAGTATTTAATCCCACGTATCGCCTGCTTGACATAGTCCACATCGTTGCCGTCTTTCAGTCGGGCCAGCACAGCGCGCTTGCGCTTGTCGTCGAAGATGGTGCGCCCGTTTTTGCCCCTCTCGACTTTCCAGAAGTTAAAAATCTCAACGGCCTGCGCGGTGCGGGTTTGCGGCGGCGTCGGTTCGGCGTCAGCCGAGACGACAACTACCGGAGGCGAAGCCGTAGGTAGTGGTTCTTTAGGGAGTACCTTAGAGGGAGAACCTAAGGGAGTACCTTCGTCCGTCTCTGGTGTCACCCCACCCCCCTCCGCAGTGTCACCCCTGTCTCTCGTGTCACCCCCCGCTGGTATGTCACCCCCGGCTGTGGTGTCACCGGTGACATTCTGGCTTTTGCGGGAAAAGACCCGTGTCCGGGTTTCCTTCAGGAGGGACTTATGCTGCCAGAGCTTCTGAGGGTTAAGAGTGTAGAGCGTAGGCTTTCCGGGGCGCGGCTGCTCGCTGATGAGGCGGCATTCGACCAACAGGCGGAGGCAGCGCTGGACAGTCCTTTCGGACACTTCAAAGTCCTGCGCCATGTTAGGCACGCTCTCGAACCCCGAACCGCGACCGCAGCGCCTGGCGAGCCTTGCGTAGACCCGAAACTCAATAGCGGAGAGGCCGTAATCATCCAAAGCCGAGTGGATGAAAATCGGCAAGTCTTCTCTGCCGTCCTGAATTTCAGAAGATTGTCTCATTCCGTTTCGATAAGAGTGGGGAAGTGGGCGCGGCAGCGCCAGTTGCCCGGCATTGAATGAAAATTGACCCGTCTAAGCGGGTATCCCTGTCGCCGGGTCTCGTTTATACGCAACTAATCGCAGGTCACATTTTGCCCGTGACACTATCTGCGACTGCCTTCGTAGCAGGATTAGCCTGCACGCCGGCGCGCCCATCCCTCCGTGAGCGCGGGAACGCTCGCCTTTTGTGGCGATTCCCCCGGCCCCGCGCTCTCTTATTCCCCTCACGTTTTGGGGAATGTCCATTGCCTTTAGCTTTCGGAAGTCGTCCGTGTTGAAAGTCAGTGATGATGTTGCCGCAGCAAGGGCAGGCTTCACCGAGATAGGTGTAATAAAGAGTCCGCTCGCACTTCTCGCAATTCGTGTAGTTGAAATCGCGCGGGGCTATGAGCAGGGCCGTCAGGATTCCGCGACCGTGGAAGCGTTGGCGTCTATTCATGCGCCCCCCCCCTGCTCTAAATGCAAAATCATTGCAAACTCGGAAACAAGCACCGCAGTCAAAGAGTTGGGATAAAGAAAACAGTAGACCTCAAGCTCTAGAGCCGCAGCGGAAAGTAATCGCCTCATGACGCCCCCTCTTCTAAAGTGATTTCACGCCGACGCGGCAGCTCTTCATCGCCGCATTCACCGCAGGCATAAGTTGTGGCCCCGCGCTCGCCCAACCATGCGCCACTATGACGAGACTGCTGTGAGCGAATGCCGGGGAATATCAGCACGTCATGGCCGGGACGAATCTTCTCGTCACAGTTAAAGCAGACGTGGGGGCGCGTGGCCTTGCGCCAGTAGGGCGGATTGGTGCGCTCTGCATATTTGCTTCTGGCCATTTAATTCAGAGCACCCCCACTTCTTCACGCATTGCTGCTGTTATCTTCCCTATCGTTGCCAAGACTTCAGGCAGCACGCCCGAATATCTGTGCGCTCGCAAGGTCTCAGCGGCCCGTGAAGCAATCACAAGCGCCTCGCCTAGCTTCCCGTCTCTAAGAAGCGCCTGCGCTCGCGTATGCTCGAATTGAGCTATAAGAGGTTCATCGCCAAGCGGCTTGGCGGCCTCTATCGCCAATGTTGCGTAGCGGAGCGCATCCTCAATGTTTCCGATTTGAATACTGAGGTAGGCTATGCAGTTCTTTGTGCTGGCCAGCTCGCGCGTCGCGCCCGCCTGCTCGTAGCATTCGCCGGCTTCCTCGTAGAGCCGGACCGCGCGACCGTTATACTCTTCGATTCCCTCATGCTCCGCGATGGTCTGCCACAACACGCCGAACGTGTGTCTATGATTGCCGATGAGAAGTTGATTAGATGTTGATGGGATTAAGAACTCGGCTTCGGTCAGGGCTTGGATGGCATCGTAGAATCTTCCGGCCTTGCGCTCGACTATCCCCAGATTGCTCTTTATCCGCAGCCTTAACTCTGTGTCGTCGGATGCGGTCTTGGCCAGAGCATCCTTCAGGAACCCCCGCGCCGCGTCAACCGCCCCGACGCGCAGATATTCACTAAGCCGCTCTTTCAATTCGGCAGGTAAGAATTGAGAATCTTTTTGGGTCGTACTCATTTATACTTCGCTTCAGATTCGAGCGATGGTCGCCCGTCTCATTTCAAAGGAGAAAATCAAATGAACCGCTTGCGCCACATGCTAGCCGTGTGTCTGCTCATTGGCCTGCTGTCGTTTACCGCTCAGGCAGGCAATACCGATAACCCTTCCGTCACGGGAAACACCGACAACCCGAGCGCCACCGTGCCGGGTAATACTGACAATCCATCTGCCGACGGCAACACGGATAATCCGAGCGTCGTCTGGGTCGTGATTGATGGCCTGCTCGTGTTTCTCATCGGCTAATCATTGACGGGGCAAGCGGACTTCCGGTTCCCACCGAACCGGCGTCACTTCTCGCTTGGGCTTACCCCGTCAACCTCAAGACAAATGCTCCGAATGATGTAGCTGGCCGTCCGGGCTATTCTCTACGCCCTTGAATCGCAGGCCGTCGCGCCAGGCATTAGCCGCGTTTGCCAACTCATTAGCGACCCGGACCAGCTTTTCGGTTACGGCCCACTGCTCCGTGTAGCTGAGTTCCGGCAGTTGCTTCATGGTCTCTGAGATGGCATCGGAGAGATTGGCTGTCAGGTCGCGCAGCTCTTTCGGCGTAGGCTTCTGACAGCCCGTGAACTTCTCCACGTATTGAACAATGATTGCGACTTTGCCCCATGTGATATTTGAAGGCTTGCCCTGCGCTCGAAGCTGCCGGTCGGCTTCGGCGTCACCGTAAAGTTCCTGAATAATGCGGAAGAGATTCGACTGTGGTTTGTGGCGCTCAGGGTCTATCTGTCTGGAAAACTCGCCCTCGTCTTCGCCCGAATGCTGACAGGCAATCTTCTGGCTACCTGTCTGGTAGAGCGGCCTTTGCTCAAGCTCTACTTCTCTGCGAATCGGCGGGGCTGGCCTTTCCAATTTCGACATAAGGAATTGAGTAGAAATCCGAGGGTTAAAGTTTTAAGGTGGGCCACATGGCCTGCTCGAAACTCTTGATTGGCTTAGGCCATAACCACGCGCCGCCTCTGAATGGGTTGATAAAATCAGCAGGAATTAAGCCATCTGCTGGCGTTCTTCGATAATCGGTTTATGGTCTTGTAGGACAATGCGGAGCATATCGGACAATCTACGCTGTTCGCGCTCTGCGGCTTTTTCGTAGAACTTTCTTAAATCGTCCGGTATGCGAAACGTGACCTGTGTCTGAAGTGCGGCTTTTCTTTTTTTCATCTCTTGAACCTCACTGGCGGGAGATTAGCATGCTCTTGCAATGCATTGCAAGGGGGAAAATGCATACGTTGACAAATATTTCTTTCGAGGCATTCTTATGCGTATGGCTGAATTGAAATCACAAGTGACTTTCCGCGTATCTGATGAGATTTACGAAACCATCAACGATATAGCGATAAAGGAGAGGCGCAAGCAGAATGAAGCGGCCCGTGCCTTGCTCGAAAGAGGCGTAGCGGCCTACAATCGAGACGGATTGCTCTTTGAGCCAACACGAAATAATGGAACATTGGACAACGATAATCGTGCAAATGAGCATCCGAAAGACGCGCCACGAATAGAAACAGAGGAAGGCCGCCGAAGTCGAAAGCGGGGCCATAAGACAGGGCGATAGCTAAACCTTCAGAACTCCAAACTTACTCCCGGCAGCAAAAAATTTGCATTGAATTATGGGCTCTGTCGCTGACATCAATAGCGGCTTAGGGGACTTGCCGTCCCCTTTGTGCGCTAAACCGGGTGATAAATTCCTGCGGGTCGTGTTTAATGAAGACCCGCCATTCATCATGCAACCGGGAGGCTTCCTTTACGTCCAGTTTGATGCAATGAATTTTGCAGGGCTGCACGTAATCAGAACAGAGGACGGGCCGACGCTGGTTAGCCTGAATCAAACCACAGACGGTCTTATTTACGTCGCCTCTTACCATTCGTCATATCCTTCGTATAAATGCGAAGCATCCGAGTTGGACATCGTAGGATTAGTCGTAGAGATGTATCCGACTGGCGACCCCAAGCGCCGCTGGATTCTCTACCAAGAGGGGCTAACCTTTTCCCCGCCGTACGAACGCCTTCATTTAGTCTCTGACCAAAACCGCTAAAACCTCCAATTATTTCCCGCCTAAAATTAATCACGTTTGAATGCATTTTCTTTATTGCATTGCATTGCATTCCATGTTAATATGCTTTCCAGATAGGAGAAGGCAGATGCTCAACATTCAACACCCAGAGATTTTCGAGCAAACAATCGAATCCGCCAAACACGCCACTCTCGGCTCCGAACGTTGGATACACGCCATAGAGCGCGCCGTAGAAGAAATCACCGAGCATCCCGAGCGCTTTCACTGGGCTGGCACCCACATGCTCATCTTCAGCCCGACCTCCGATGAAGTCTACGAGGCCAGCGACCGAAACTGTTTCTGCACGGCCTACGAATTTCACAGGCCCTGTAAGCACCGAGCAGCTGCCCGCATCTGGCAGCTCTACACCCAAGCCGTCCGCGCGCACGAATGGCAGCAGACACCCGGCAAACCCGTGCAACCGACCACACAAGTTTCTATCTCTCCGAACGCCCGCATGGACAACGCAGTACTGGCCAGCTCGTCCCACAGGCCCGCGGAGCGCGTGAAGGGCATTCGTATCTAACGAGGCACACCGATGGCAATCATAACCGGCAGCTACACAATCGAGCGGCGCGTCCCCTACGGGTGGACAGAGCTGCGTTGGTGCATCATGCGCGGCAACACACTTATCTGCCATCGTGACCGGTACACCGACATAGTGGAAACCCTGAACAGGTTTCTTGCTGAGAAGACCCAACCCGTCGCGCAACCTCTTATCAATCAATCATGGGAGGCTTCCGTTTCCCATTCCGACCTGATGCGGCTACACCGCGCCGGATTCGACCTCAGACAGGAGTAATCATGTCCACTGCCAACAATCAACAAACCGCTCTCGCAACCCGCGCCACCTCTACCGAGATGAACGTCTTCGAGGTGGGCAGAGTGCTTGCGGAGAGCGGCTTCTTTCAGGATAGCAAAGGCGCGTCGCAGGCCATCGCAAAGATTCTCGCGGGCCGCGAACTGGGCTTAGGCCCCGTCGCTTCCATGACCGGTATTTATATCGTTAAGGGGCGCGTCACTCTTTCGGCCAACGTTATCGCGGCGGCAATCAAGCGCTCAGCCCGCTACAACTACAAAGTGCTGCGCATGGAGGACGACGGCTGCGAAATCGAATTTTACGAGGACGGCCAGCCGGTCGGCAAAAGCAAGTTTGACGCAGACGACGCGCGCCTCGCGGGTCTTCTGGCCGGCGACAATTGGAGAAAGTTTCCGCGCAACATGTACTTCGCCCGCGCCATCTCGAACGGCGCGAAGTGGTTCACTCCTGACATCTTCGCCGGCCCGGTTTACACGCCCGACGAATTAGGCGAGCAAGTCACAGTCAGAGAAGACGGCGAGATGGAAGTGATAACTTCCGAGCCCGCTCTGCCCGCAGTGACTGCCCCGGTAGAGAGCGCCCAACCTGTCAACTCGCGCGAGACCATAGACGACGGTGTTGAGCGCTCGGAACTCATCCACAAAATCCGTCAGGAGTGTGTCGGCCTCGGCTATGACGAGACCAAGACTCAGCAGGCCGTCTCAAAAGCCACGGCCATGACGACCACGAAGATGCGTGATGCCCTTGAGTCGCTAAAGAAGCTTCGCGCCAAGAAAGAGATTGAAGCGAAGCGCGCGGAAGTCTTGGCCATCTTCGCGGAGCACGAATGGGACGAAGGCGACGTAGAGCGATACCTGAAGCAATCGCACGGCGGCGTCGCTATCAACGACATGTCCCTTGACCAGCTCATAGCTGTTATTGACGACATGGCAGGAGTGAGGCGGTAGACCCGCCCTCGCCTCTGTAAACAATTAACCCGCAACCTAATTTTGAAGGGAGAGATTATGAAAGAGACACAGTTCCGCCAGGGCGACGTGCTCATAGAGCGCGTGCGCAGCAACGTGAGGAGCAAGCCGCATAAGGTTGTGCCGCGCGACAACGGGCGCGTCATCCTTGCCTACGGTGAAGTCACAGGCCACGCGCACGCTATCGCGGACGCGGGCGTAGAGCAGTTCGAACTTGAGACCGGAGAGCGCTTCATCGTCACCGAGCGCGGCGTCAGTCTCAGCCACGAAGAGCACGCAACGATTCAGATACCAGGCGGCACCTACCGGGTGACGCGCCAACGCGAGTACTCGCCGGAAGAGATTCGCAACGTCGCAGATTAGGAGGCTACACTGTGCCAAAACTAGACAGCATGACACCTGCGCAGGAGACGGCGCTGGCCGCGCATCGTGAGTACTGGCTCCAAGTTGGTCTCTGCACAGACTTGGCCGACCGACCGACAACAGAGCGGGTAATCACAGACTTCTACCAGAGGCGGGGATTAAAGACTCCGTACTTCTGGTGGTGTGACGGCCCGATGGTCGCGCAGTTAGTGATGAATCTGTTGGAGCGCGGCGCGCTCCAACAGAGAGGGGCCAATCTCGGGGCCAATCTCGGGGCCAATCTCGGGGCCAATCTCGGGGCCAATCTCGGGGCCAATCTCGGGGCCAATCTCGGGGCCAATCTCGGGGACAATCTCGGGGACAATCTCTGGGACAAT
>DATELK010000060.1:0-14160 GCA_035276685.1 Pyrinomonadaceae bacterium
TCGGGATTGAAATTGAGCTTGTCCAGTTCTGCGTTCAGCAGCGTCAGATTGCGCTGGCACGCGGCACGCTGGTATTCCAATTCGCGCCGCTCGGCCTGAATATCGGCAAGGTGGGCGAGCATGTCAAATCGAGTTTCAGCCGTGTCGAAGTAGTCCGCAAAAAGATGTTTCCACTTCTGGGCCTGTTTGTATTCATCAATTAACTTGCGGATAAAGGCTTCGAACTCGTTGCGCTGCTTTTTCAGTTCCAGCTTGGCCGTATCGAAGATCAAAACGCTGGCTTCGACGTCCAGCGAGTCGAGCTCGAACTTGACGTTCCTACGAGATTTGACGATCTCGTCGTACGCGGCGATTTTGGCACGGAAGTCCGTCACGCTGGTAATGAATTTCTTTTTATCCGCCGAGAGATTTTTCCATTCATCGGTTTCCAGGAGCTTGGCGAGGTCTTCTTTCACCTGTGTGAATTCCTTCTTCCAAATACCCTCTTTCAATATGTCGCCGATAGTCGAAAGCTCCATCGTCGTCTTATAGAAATCCTTCACCGTGTCCACCATTTTCTTCAGGCTGCCCACCGCCCCCGCGAAGTTTATGGCAACGCCTGCGGCCATGCCGACAAGCTCAAGGACGGTCCAGACGGACATCTCCGTTTTCTTGCGAATCTCACCGTCTATTTCCTCTTGCAGTAGCCTTTCCATACTCTCCAACTTGTACTTGTAATCCAGGAGCTGTACGTCCAGGTCGCTGATGGCGGCCTTCAGCTGCTTTTCCTTTTCCAGGTAGTAGGTGATGCTGCCCTTTTCCGATGTGTCTCCGGTCAGGTGTTTAATGTGACTCTTTGCCTCTACGATGCTATCTTCCACGACCTTCTTTAGCGAAGCAGCTTTTTCTTCGGACTTCAGATAGTCATCGAAAATCTTTTCCTGAGCAATGATGTGATCGAGATGCGTCTCCACGAAATTTGCGTATTTATCGATGTCCTTGTAGACGCATCGAAGCGCGCGTTTTCCGGCGCTATCATCACGGTCAACCGTCAACAGGGCCTGCTCCGCCTCGTAATAGAGGCGCTGGCGTTCTTTGTCATCCTTTGGCGCGTTCGATTTGGCGTTCCTGTAGTACGTGGTCAACAGCATCAGCCAGCGCAGTGTGTCGCCAGCTTCATCGTTGTTGTGGTTCAACAAGGCACCCGTCGCGCTGCGCTGAAGCATCGTCAGATAAGAGTAGTAGACTTTGCGATACGCGGCGTCGGCCGCCTCTGCCTTTACTGGGGTGTAGCTGCCGGGGCGACCGTTATCGGCTGACGGGACGGCTGGCTGATTTGCCGCGCCTGTTGAGCCGTAGCCTCCGGCTCTTCCCTGTGCTCCGGAACCGGCTCGCAACTTCAGTTTTCTGTTATCTCCTTCGCCGTCTATATAGTTTTTATCGACGTCCAGAAGATTGTAATAATCGAACCACTGCTTCTTGCTCCTATCCCAAAAATCCCGGAGCTCCTCGCTTTCGTCGAAGGCCGTCCAGTCGGTGGTAGTAGTGCGGATGCTGCTTCTGTACAGGTACTTTGCGCCGAGCCCGCCGCCCCCGCCATTGCCAGGTTTGCCGTGCTTCGCCTGTGCCCCTTTTTCGCCTGCGCCAAGTTCGGTCTTGATAGCCACCGTGAGATCGCCTAGCGAGCGCACGATAACTGAGCCTCCATTACCGCCGTTTCCGGGTTTGCCCGCGAGCCCTGCGTTCCCCCCGTTGCCTCCGGTCACGCCGCCCTCAGCCCAGTGAGTAACATACAAATAAGCTCCAACAGAATCATGTCCGATTTTTTTAACGTCGTCGCCCCAGCCATACTGTGGTTGGTACATGCCCCGGCCTCCACTGCCTGTTTCCACCCACACTTCACCGACCTTCACCTGTTTTGGCACAGGCGATTTTGCACGCTCTGTCGGTTGTCTGCCGTCCATGCCATTGCCACCGTCCTGGGCTCGACCTCCCTTGCCGCCCCGGCTGATAATCTCCAGCGTGCCTCCGAGAATGCGAGCGGCGTGGATGTCTACTTTACCTCCGTTCTGTCCCGGTTTGCCGTCGGCACCGTCCTTGCCGTCTCCACCGTCATAGGACTGGCCCTTGGTGGTGTTGGCATCCACGCGATTCCCTTCACTGTACCCCGCGCCATCTTCTCCGCTCACGTCTATTTTTCCGCCCCCGGAGTCCACAACAAGCCGGGCGCAGTAGATCGTCAGGTCGCATCCGGGATTCACGAATCCTTTCTTCACGTTGACAGTCGTCGCATAAACTATGTGGTGGTAGCCCTTCCGGAATGTCCCCTGTTCGAGCGTATAGACTTCCTGGCGAATGATAACGGTTTTGGTCGTTTCGTCTGTAGTCACATAATTTGTGGATGCCATCAATAAGCTCCTCCGTACGGGCTGGCTGCGAACTTCCAAGGTCGGCGGGATTTATTACTACAAAAAATAAATATTGACAAGCAGATTTACTGGCAATTATTGGTGAGGGTCACACATCAGTGCGCGCTGGCGGCAGAAGGCGGAGACGGCGCAGTAGGACTCGCAACGAATGCTTGAGCCGGGCCTCATCTCCACGTACTGGTCTGATTGAGAGACGGCGCTCGCGGCCTCCTGCTCAGTGTCGAAGAGCCTGACGGCAGACTTTCTGCCGCGCTTCATGAGGGCGTATTTCGTGCGGCGCTCCCATCTCTCTTCGGGCGTGCATTCTATGAACTCGCCTGCCTCGGCTCGCTTATGAAGCTGCACACGCTCTTCCAGAAACCTCGCGGCCTCTTCCGCGGGCCACAGAGGGACTTCGAAGACTGAGACCTGCGACTGCGGGTAGGAAGCTTCCTGTGCGCGCGTCTTGGACCAGTCGCGGTAGATGGCGACCAGCTGAAGGCGGTTGACCGGAAACTCTTGGCGGCGCAGCAACTCGGCGTAGAGGTTCAGCTGCTGCTCCCATTCGCGCTTGACGCCGTCGATGGTCGTCCAGACGGAGACGAATTTGTAGTCGGTCAACACGCCGTCCGGGTGATACAAATCGAGCGTGCCCGTGACCGTGACGCCTTCCACCTCAGAGGTGAGCGTGTGCTCTATCAGGTGTGACGAGGACTCGCGCCCATGCTCTTCCAGCAGCTTGTGCATGAGCTGTCCCATAGTGGCCCAGATTCTGTCTGAAGCATCTTCGGTCAGTTCTGCCCAGTGCTTGAGCGTGAGGGCGCGCATCTGCGGCGGGCTAATCAGCTCTGTGACGGAAATCTGCCCCGGCTTCGGCTCGCGTTTGCGCGAGACGGCCGAGACCAGTGGTTCGGGTAAGCTGGTGAGGTTAGTAATCCGCATTCAAAGCGCCTGTCCTATAGATATCATCCGGCTAAATTCGGGTCGTCTCGCGAACCAAACAGTATAACACAACGGCCCGGCGACTGTCGCTTTGACTTAGATGAAATCAGCGCCGTTTCCGCTTGCCTAACCACTCGTCCACGGAGACTTTGCCAGCCCCGTGAAGGAGGAAGAAGAAGCCTACAGAGAGCATCATCAGCGCCGGGAACATGCCTCTGAAGGAGTCGCCGCGATGGGCTATGAGGAGGGCCGCGATGAAGTTGATGATGAAGGCTATGGAGGTGAGGCGCACGAAGGCTCCGAGCAGAATCGAGATGCCGCAGATGAGCTGCGTGTAAACAGAGACGTGAGCCGCGAGGAGCGGAGAGGGCACGCCGCGCTCTGCCAGAAAGTCTCTGAACTCAAGCATCTGTTCCCAGCTAAGCACGTTGTCCTGCACGCCCCAGATGATAAAGGGGCCGACCATAAGGCGCAGGAAGAGCGCGGCGTAGTCCCTGTACCTGTCAAGGGATTCAAGCGGAAGAGCTGTCATTAGAATTTCTCCGACGAGAGTTTCGGGCGAGCGCCGCATTTTGAACAGGAGAGGCTTCAGGAGAGAAGGAAAATGTGACGAAGCGGATTTTAACAGGGATGGAAAGGCAAGTCAGAAGGCAGAGTGCAGAATGATGAATTAAAGAAGCTCTTCATTCATCATTCTGCACTCTGCCTTCTGCATTTTCAGGTGATGACCGTGGGCTCGTCGCGCCCGAATCTTTCCCTGAGCCTGAGCAGGGAGCTCACGTCGCTTGTCAGGGGAGATAGAACCTCGTCTATATCGCTTGTGCCGCCGTCTTCAAGGAAGCGCTCGAAGTAGAGTCGAAGGGTTGCGCCCTGCGTGCCCGTGCCGGAGAGGCGAAAGACTATGCGCGAGCCGTCTTCGAGAAAGATGCGTATGCCCTGATGAGTGCTGGTGCTTTTGTCCACGGGGTCTGTGTAGCTGAAGTCGTCGGCACTGACAATCGCGCTCCCGGCTATCTTCTCTCCCGGCAGGTAATCGAGCTTCTCTCTCAGCTCCGCAATCATCTCTGCGGCGGGCGCGGCTTCCAGCGCTTCGTAATCGTGTCGCTGGTAATAGCTGCGACCGAAGCGCTGCCAGTGCTCTTCCACGACCTCCTTCACGCTCTTGCGCGTTGCGGCCAGTATGGAGAGCCAGCAGAGGACTGCCCAGAGCCCGTCCTTTTCGCGCACGTGGTCTGAGCCGGTTCCGAAGCTCTCTTCGCCGCACATGGTGCAGAGCCCCGCGTCCAGCAGGTTGCCGAAGAACTTCCAGCCCGTGGGAGTTTCGTAGCAGGTTATCCCTAAGCTCTCAGCGACGCGGTCAACGGCCGTGCTGGTAGGCATCGAGCGCGCCACGCCTTTAAGGCCCGCGCGATAGCCGGGTATGACTCGCGGCGCGTAATCCGCGATGATGGCCAGAGAGTCGCCGGGAGTGACGAAGAAGCTGCGACCGAGTATCAGGTTGCGGTCGCCGTCGCCATCGCAGGCCGCGCCGAAGTCCGGAGCATCGCTTGCGCTCAGTCGCTCAACAAGCTCGTGCGCGTGAACCATGTTCGGGTCCGGATGATGGCCGCCGAAATCTTCCAGTGGCGTGCCGTTGATGACAGTGCCTGCGGGCGCGCCCAGCCGCTCTTCCAGAATGCTCTGCGCGTAGGGGCCTGTGACGGCGCTCATGGCGTCGAAGACCATGCGAAAGCCGCTCGCAAAGAGGGCCGAGAGCTGCTTGAAGTCGAACAGCTCTTCCATGACGGCTGTGTAATCCGCCAGAGAGTCTATGACCTGAACTTCCGTCGCGCCTATGTTCAGAGTAGCTTCCCTTTCAAGGTCAACGTCCGGGTGCTCGACGGTCAGGTACTCAGTAATACGCTTCGTCTCTTCGAAGATGCGCTCGGTGACAGCTTCGGGAGCGGGGCCGCCGTTTCGTATGTTGTACTTGATGCCGAAGTCTTCATCACGGCCGCCGGGGTTGTGGCTGGCGGAAAGCACGAGGCCGCCCATGGCTCCGCGACGACGAATCGCGGCGGAGACGGCGGGCGTGGAGAGTATGCCGCCACGGCCTACGAGCACGCGGCCCATGCCGTTTGCAGCGGCCATGCGTATGATGGTCTGTATGGCTTCGCGGTTGAAGTACCTGCCATCGCCTCCGACGACCAAGGTCTCGCGCTCAAAACTTGTCGAAGGGTCAAGCGAGCGCAGGGCGTTGAAGACCGCCTGCACAAAGTTCTCCACGTAGCCGGGCTCCATGAAGACGCGCGTTTTTTTACGCAGGCCGGAGGTGCCGGGCCTCTGCCCGTCGAAAGGCTTCGTGGGAACGACACGAACATTCAGCTTATCCATTGGCTTCACGACAATCGGCTCCGATGCTCGAAATATATTTTGTAATGAGTTCAGTGATTTTAGCAGAAGCTGAATGAAAAAGCCTCGTGTTGGCTTTAAAATCAAGGCAACGCCGGTTGGCGAGTGCGCCACTAAATTCAGAACAACTCGACAAGGAAGGCTTAAGCAGCAACAGTCATGCGGTTTATCTTACTCTCTATTTTAGTGGGCGGAGTCTTCAGCCTGTTCGCGCCGGGCAGGGCGCGGGCGGAAGACAGCGGTCTTCTCACGCGAAACGTCAAGGTCGGGAATAAAAGCTACGGCTATCAGGTTTACATGCCGGGGAAGCTGGCAGGCAAAGAGCGGCTGCCGGTGATTCTTTTCCTTCACGGCATAGGGCAGCGCGGCACGGGCGGCTTCGTCAAGGGCGCTGCCGCCATACTGATTCGCCAGTACCTTGAGAGGCTTCCGGCGATAGTCGTGCTGCCTCAGTGCGAGAAGGGACGCTACTGGTCTGACCCTGAGATGGAAGCTATGGTGATGGCGACTCTGAACGACACGGTCTCGGAGTTCAAGGCAGACCGCGAGCGTCTATACATGATAGGCGTCTCCATGGGAGGCTACGGCGCTTGGCACATGGCTGCGGAGCACGCAGGCACCTTCGCGGCCTTCGTCTCCATCTGCGGCGGCAGCCCCTTACGCACGGGCGAAAGGTTCAGGACGATTGCCAGCCGCGTCGCTCAAACGCCCGTCTGGGTCTTTCACGGCGCGGACGACAGGGTCGTGCCCGTGAGCGAATCGCGGCAGATGGTCTCGGCTATAAAAGACGTGAAGGGAAAGGTGCGCTACAGCGAATACGAAGGGGTGGGCCACAACGTCTGGCTCAACGCCATGAAAGAGCCAGAGCTGCTGCCGTGGCTTCTCTCGCAGAAATTAGGTAAGCGGAATTAAGCAGGTCAGTACCGCCTGCGGTAGCGGGCGGGTATTAGTTTAGCTAGAGTCATGATTAAGACTAAAAGAGACCCGCCCGGCTTACGCAGGCGGTACTGACCTGTCTGTCAAAAGCTTTATTTTAAAATCCGGTATTAATCTGTGGTGTGCCGTTGTTGCCTGTGAGTAGTCCTGCTGGAACTTCTGCTTTGTGGGTTTGTGTCTTGCGGCGTGAGCGGCCGTGTTTTGATAAGTACCTTTCAACGCTGCGTCGTTCTATGAGCCAGCCTGTACAGTAATCGTACCCTGCTGATGCGGAAAGCAGACGCGGCGGTCGACCCGCTATCTCGCCTTTTTCCAGTAGCTCAAGCACCTCTTCGCATGATAAACGTAGTATCTTCTCTGCCTGATTAACGTGTATATATTCAACCATTTTAAGTAATTAACCTTCCCTCTGTTCGTTTCGTCGTGAGCGTTTATAAACCGCTTCGCGCCCGAGCGGCCGCGCGGCGGGCACGCCGTCTGCTTGGCAAGGCCCGTGCCGCTTAAACTTTCTACGGATTGCCGAAATATTTATGCTTTAATGTCTGGCTGGAAACAGAGGCGGGGAAATCATATATGGTCAGAGACGCTAAGGAGATGTCTGAGGAAGAGATGCGCGGGCGCATCATACGGCTCGGATTCAATGGAGACGCGCGCCGCTTTGAAGAGTTCTGCCAGCAGTTGCGTGAAGGCTTGCCTAAGGGAACGGGCGTGGCGCTTCGCGGCAGCGTAGTCACGGCTGAGCGATGGGAGGACGGCGCGCCCTTTGACGCGGACGGCCCCGGCACAAGCGATTTGGACGTGACCCTGATAGGCGACAAAGTGATGGAATGCTGGGACGCTGACGCCTACTACATACCTGCCCTGCACACGAAGCCTTTGGGAGACAAAGACCCCGCGATTGCGCCGCGCCTTAACCCTTTGCGCGAGGCGCTTCAGAGATTCGTCGGGCGGCCAGTGAACATGCAGGCCACCAGTAACCTGATTCTCTTCGCGCGCGACGTGCTGATGAACCAGCCT
The DNA here is from genome assembly GCA_035276685.1 of Pyrinomonadaceae bacterium. Taxonomy (GTDB): domain Bacteria; phylum Acidobacteriota; class Blastocatellia; order Pyrinomonadales; family Pyrinomonadaceae; genus JACVRN01. The sequence continues at coordinate 7,674 of DATELK010000060.1, forward strand.
TACTTCACCATCATAGAAGCAGAGGAAGAGGAAGAAGAGAAAGAGGCGCAAGAAGAGGTGTGACGCTCAAGCTCCTGAGCTACAACATACGCTTCGGGGGGCGCGGGCGCGAGACGCGCATCTCGGAAGTGATTAAAGCCGCAGACCCGGACATCGTCGTCTTTCAGGAGGCGACCGACACGCGCGTCATACGCAGGGTCGCGGAAGAGACGGGCCTCAAGGAGTGGGCCGCACGCCCCGCTCACTCCATAGCCTTCATCAGCCGCGTTCCAGTCTCCTACCACGAATGGCATTACCCGCAGGGCGCTAGACACTCTTTCCTTGAGATAGTGCTGGAAGGAAGCGAGGCGCGCATCTTCGGCCTGCACCTCAAGGCGAGGTTCTCCAAGTGGAGCGAGCGTCGCAGGGCTTTTGAGATTCGCGCTCTCTTAAACGGCATCAGCCGGCATCAGGCTGGCTTTCACGTTCTGGTGGGAGACTTCAACACGCTCGCGCCGGGAGAGCGGCTGGACGTTCGCAACATGCCTCGCTGGATTCGCGCGCTCGTCTGGATAAGCGGGCGCGACATACAGCGCGAGACTATTCAAATCATGCTGGACGCGTCTTACTCGGACGGTTACCGCACGCTTCACCCCGAAGACAAGGGCTACACCTTTCCCGTCTGGAACCCGCACCTGAGATTGGACTACATCTTCCTGCCCGCCGCCTTCACCCCGAAGCTTCTCTCCTGCGAAGTCATAAACACAGACGCCGCGAAACAGGCCTCAGACCACTTCCCGCTTCTCTCGCAGTTGGAGCTTTGAAACTGTGCGAGGCGAATCGTCTCAACAGTCCTAACAAGCTATTCAAGGTGAACGCGAATTTGATTTCGCGCTTCAAAGCATCAATGGTCCAATAATTTTCATTGCCAATTTCTCTCTTTACGCGTATTTTGTACCGGCTCAAACCAACCTACTCCTTAAGAGGAGCTTAATAATGCAGAAAATATGTGAAGGATGCGGCGGTACCGGATGGGTCACGTCAGCGTGCCCGCCAACTATGCTGTGCTCCAAGTGCGGTGGCTATGGTAAATGCCCGAATTGTGGCGGAAGTGGGGCCGACTATACTCAGGCCGGCAATGTGTGCGGAACATGCGGGGGCACAGGCACCTGTGCGACAACCATGCCCTGTACTACGTGCAACGAGTCAGGACAGGTTCAGGAAAGACACGGCGCTTGTCATGGCACAGGCTATGTTAACGAGCCATTTTAAGCAGGCGGGTTCATAATGGCCCTCCGAGTTTGTCGGGCGGCATGAAATAATATTCGAAGGCGTGTAAAGGAGAAGCTACCGGCTATGAAACTTAACAAAGAGACGATACGCGACCCGGAGGTGATAGACATAGAGGGCGCGACCATGCTCGTGCCCGCAGGCTGGAAGCGTCAGGGTGGTTTCGTGTGGACGCCGGACTTGTCTGCACAGGCCAGCCTGGTCACGAGCGTATCTGACCCTCAGACCGGAGCCTCCGTGCAGACGTTTCCGGCAAAGCGCTTCAACTGGATGACACAGCCTTCGATGAATTCCATGCCGCCCGGCTCAAACTATATGGGTTCCATCGTCATGCCGCCGCCACAGGAACCGCGCCACTGCTTGCAGGTGGCTTACATGGACGGGCCGTTACAACACCTGCGCATGGCCCAGTTCATGGGAGGCTCGCCCCTGCAACAAGCTTCGGCGGAATTGGGACGCAACTTTCCGCACGTGTCAGCATACCTCACGCGTTTGCGCTTCGCCTATAACATGGGCGGAGGCATGTGGGAAGAAGATGTATATCTCACATCAGCATTCACTCACCCGAACGGATTTCTCGTACAGTGGTACACGGGAGCATGGTCTGCTCGCGCCCCGGCAGGCACGCTGGATGAGATGACGCCTTTACTGGCATCAATCATGCTCTCTACGCGTAACACCTTAGATTGGTCGTCGGTGCTGGATTACATGCAGATGGAATTTCTTCAGAATATAACGAAGCAGCAGACGGGCATCACCCCGCAGATGCCCTTCATGAACCCTATGCAGTCTAAGATGTATCAGGAGCAGCGACGCGGAATGATTTATGCGATGACGCAGACGCCCGGCGTAGTCTGGAATCAGCGCAAGGACGAGATACGCAACAAGCATCGCAGCGCGTGGGAGTCCCGGCAACATGCGGCAGAGCGCGAGCGCATCGCCTTGATAAAAGACCTGGGCGGGCTTGAGACCTACGCCAGTCCCTTCGATTCATCCAACCTGCAACTGCCGTCGGATTACGCCGGTTACTGGGCCAGCAAGCAGGGAGAGGTCGTCATGACAAAAGACGCTGCCTCAGACCCCAACACGGTAGAGGCGGGCAAGTGGCAGCGTATGAAGCCGTACTCGGCCTCATCCTCGCCTCCGTCCGAGTCTTCGTCTTCGTCCTCGTCACACACGGACTCGGCTTATATGTCCATGTGACGGTACTGACCTTTTTTACGCAAAACAGCTCTTTTCAGGGCTAAGTCAAGATATTATTAGAGTTATTCTGTTTGTCGGAAGCCTCAGACGGACTGCAATTACTCCTGTTGCATATGTAATCAGAGCCGGTGCAGATGTATTTGGAGTAATTGCAAACGTTCTCGGAGCGATTGCAACTGTATTTGCTTCAATTGCAACTCGTTTTGTCCTTAGTCGAAATATTTATCCTGCTTATCCTGTCCATCCCTGCTAATTCTCTTCGATTTTGCCTTGCGCTCAAGTGCGCTTGCGTGTTGTGATAAGGCCGTTCCGTTTACATTGAATCGCAATCTTTCTGCACTCTACGAACTTGGACACGACTGCTTCCAGGACTGTGGCAGAAGTCACGGACTCTGCGCCCTTTCACACGCTCTCCATTGAGAAGGCTCTTGAGCGGCTGGAATCCGGCCCCGATGGCCTCTCTTCCGCCGAAGCCGCCCGCCGCCTCGCCCTCTACGGCCCGAACGAGCTTCAAACCAAGCACAGCGTCTCGCCTTGGGAGATTCTGTTCGAGCAGTTCAAGAACGTCCTCATCATCATACTGCTCATAGCCACCACTCTCTCCTTCTTTCTGGGCCACGGCCTCGAAGCCGTTGCCATCGCCGTCATAGTCCTCTTCGCCGTGGGCCTCGGCTTCGTGCAGGAGTACCGCGCAGAGCGTGCCATAGAAGCTTTGAGAGAGATGGCCGCGCCGACGGCGACAGTCCTGCGCGACGGGCAGGAGTTGGAAGTCTCAGGCAAAGAGATGGTGCCGGGCGACATCACCATTCTCACCACGGGCGACAAAGTCCCCGCAGACATACGCCTCATGGATGCGGTCAATCTTCAGGTCGAAGAGTCCGCGCTCACGGGCGAGTCTGTCGCCGTCACGAAGCAGACGGAGCCGCTCGAAGTCGAAGAGCTTGGGATAGGCGACAGGAAGAACATGGCTTACGCGGGCACGGTCGTCACCTACGGTCGCGGCCGTGGGCTTGTAGTAGCCACGGGCATGAAGACCGAGTTCGGCAGGATTGCGCGCATGCTCGAAGAGGTGGAGACGGGCAAGACGCCGTTGCAGGTTAACCTTGACAAGCTCGGCAAACAGCTTGCACGCGCCGCCTTCGTCGTCGTCGCTCTCATAGTTATCCTAGGCCTCTTTCGCGGCCAGCCCTTCATAGAGATGTTCATCTTCGGCGTGGCTCTAGCGGTCGCCGTCGTCCCCGAAGCACTTCCCGCCGTCGTCACCATCTCTCTCGCCATAGGCGTCAAGCGAATGGTCAAGCGGCACGCGCTCGTGCGCCGTCTTCCTGCCGTGGAAACCCTTGGAAGCACCTCGGTCATCTGCTCTGACAAGACGGGCACGCTGACCAAAGACGAGATGACGGTGAGAAAGATTTTCGTCGCGGGGCAAACGTACGAAGTAACTGGCGCTGGCTACGAGCCCGCGGGAGAGTTCGTGCGTGACGGCTCCGCGGTTGAAACGACCGCGCCGCTTCAGCTGCTACTGACCGCAGCGGCTCTCTCGTCGGACGCGCGTCTCTCTCGCTCGAAGGATGACGGGCGCGCTGGCATCAAGGGCGACCCGACGGAAGGCGCGCTGGTTGTTGCCGCCGCGAAAGCAGGTCTGGATAAAGGAGCGCTCGATAGAGAATTTCCGCGCACGGGTGAAATCCCCTTCACCTCCGAAACCAAGCGCATGACGACGCTGCACACGACGCCCGACGGCGTTGTGGCTTATTCAAAGGGCGCGCCGGAAATCCTTCTTAACTCCTGCACGCACCTTCTGACTCATGAAGGCGAAGCCCCTTTGAGCCGTCAATCCAGAGCCGAGATTGTTCACACGGCGCAGGAGATGGCGAGCCAGGCCCTGCGCGTGCTGGTCGTAACACAAAAGCGCAACGCCTCGCTTGAGACAGCCGAGCAGGAGATGACCTTTCTGGGGCTTGTGGGAATGATTGACCCGCCGCGCCCGGAAGCCAAAGACGCCATCAGGGAGTGCTTCGACGCGGGCGTCAAGGTGATAATGATAACGGGCGACCATCCCTTGACGGCCGAGGCCGTGGCGCGAGAGCTTGGACTTTTAAGGGGAGGGCGTCTGGTGACGGGCGCGGAGCTTGAAGTGATTGATGACGAAGAGTTCGCGAGTGCTGTTGGAGAGATAGAAGTCTATGCTCGCGTCTCGCCCGCGCACAAGCTAAGGGTCGTGACGGCCCTTCAGGCGCGCGGAGACATAGCCGCCATGACGGGCGACGGCGTTAACGACGCGCCCGCGCTTAAAAAAGCGGACATAGGCATTGCCATGGGCATCACAGGCACTGATGTCACCAAAGAAGCGGCCGCCATGACCTTGACGGACGACAACTTCGCTTCAATCGTCGCCGCCGTAGAAGAGGGACGCGCCATCTTCAGCAACATCAAGAAGTATCTGATGTACCTGCTCTCTTCAAACATAGGCGAGATAGGCTTGATGGCAGGGGCATCTCTCTTAGGCCTGCCTTTGCCCTTAAGCGCCGTGCAGATTCTTTACGTTAACCTTGCCACGGACGGGCTGCCCGCGCTTGCTCTGGCCGTTGACCCGCCCGAAGCAGACTTGATGCGGCGAGCGCCGCGCGACCCGCGCTCGGGCATCTTCACGCGTCCCGTTGTGGCGCTGATGCTGGCCGGAGGCATCTGGTCAACCATCATCAACCTCTCGCTCTTCATCTGGGCGCGCAACTCCGGGCGCGACGTGGAAGAGGCCATGACGATGACCTTCGTCTCGCTCGTCCTGATTCAATTCTTCAAGGCCTACAACTTCCGCTCAGACCGCCACTCGGTCTTGAATCGACCGTTTGCCAACAAGTGGCTCAACATAGCTATCCTGTGGGAGCTTGTGCTGCTGTCGCTGATTATCTACGTGCCTTACCTGCACGACATGTTCGACACCTACAGCCTGACGCTGCGCGACTGGCTCATCATCATAGGACTGGCCGCGACCGTCTCGCCCGTGCTTGAGCTGGTCAAGTGGATGGAGCGGCGCGGCTGGCTCGGGCAGATAGTTTAGCGGGTAATGGTTCAGTTTGAAGAGAAGAAGAAATTAACAGGGATGGACAGCGATTGTCAGGATAAAGAAGAAGAAATAGTTTCTCTTTTATCCTGACAATCGCTGTCCATCCTGTTTGAATCCTCCCAAACCGAAACACTACTCTTTGCCGTCTATGACGAAGAAGCCTGTCTCGCCGCCGCCCGAGGTGACGTTGACTATCGGAGAGTCGGAGAGTCGCACGAACGCGCCTTCCACGCGCCCGCGAAAGAGGAAGGGATTGGTGTCCACGTAAACCGGCTCAAGCGACCAGCGCTCCGCGTCAAAGACGGGGAAGACTTCCGTCTCAAGCTGAAGCGCCTCCTGAATTATGTAGTCGCCGTCGGCAAGGGCAGTCGAGAGAGCATCCATCCACTCGCTTTCCGTCAGGCTTCGGCCAAAGAAGATGCCGCGCCCGCCGTAATCGTCATTCGGCTTGAGTATGAAATCATCTCTATGGCGTCGCGCGTGCTCCATGAGGTCAACCTCTCGGCCGCGATGAGTAGTCTTTCTCTCCGCCACGCGGCGCGTCCACGGAATGCTCTCGCTTATGACTTCCCTTTCATCTTCGCTGAACCAGCGAGCGCACTCTTCATCCGTCAAAAGCTCAAAGGCCGCCTTCTTGTGCATTATCTTGCAGCGGAAGGGATTCACGAGACAGACCGAGTGGTCTCGGAAGGCGCGCGCGAGCGGGTGCGTCTCGTCTGCGCGCTCAAGGAATTCGTGAATCACCACGCGCTTGTAGACGAGGTCTATGCGGAACGGGCCGCTATGAAGATGACGGCCGTCGTACTCAAGCTCTTCGGGCGTCGTGACGATTGACGGCAGGCCGTGCGCCGCGAAGTAATCGCGCAGGAAAAGAAACTCGCTCTCGGTGGGCAGGCCAGCCCAATCGAGTATGGCTACGTTGGGCGCGGCCTTGCCTCCCCACTCTCT
>DATELK010000061.1:0-18081 GCA_035276685.1 Pyrinomonadaceae bacterium
GGGTCTCAAGTGTAGATATAACCCGCCCGCTACCGCAGGCGGTACTGACCTGCGTACCAACGTCCAGGAATTCCTGCCTGAGCCTTACGATAAGGAGTCAAAGAGATGCCCCAGGAAATCGAGACCTCTTCCTCAAAGGACGAAACCGGCAAAGCATGCGCGCACGAAGGCTGCACCTGCAAGGTGCCCGAGGGCCACGGCCCTTACTGTAGCGACTACTGCGCCGCGAACCCGAAGGATAAGCAGACGGGCTGCCTGTGCGGGGACGACGGGTGCCTCAAGGAGTGCGACCTGATAATGAAGGGCGGCATCACGAGCGGCATAGTCTATCCACCGCTCGTTATTAAGCTCTCGCACAAGTACCGCTTCCGCAACGTCGGAGGAACGAGCGCGGGCGCTATAGCGGCGGCCGTGACCGCTGCCGCCGAGCACGGGCGACGCTTCGGTAAGCTCGGGCGCGAAGCCTTCACACGCCTTGACGAGGTACGCGACTGGCTGGGCAAAGGCACAAACCTGCGCGACCTTTTCCAGCCGACGACAGAGACGAAACCGCTCTTAGACATCTTTCTATATCTGACGAGCCCGCGTCTTGATAAGGGCTGGAACAAGAGCCCGCAGAAGGCTATCTCAACTATCAGGAGAGGCTTCAGGGAGACGGACGCAGTGGCCTTTGAAGAGGGCAGTCACGAGTGGTGGGTCAGGTCGCTGGCAGCAGGCGCGGGCGCGGCCATGCTTGTGTCCATCTTCTCGCTCCTTCTTTACTACCTCGTCGCGGCGCAGCTCTTTGGCAGAACCGTGAGCTGGCCGGATGCTCTCTGGCCGCTCGCCATACTGACGCTGACGGTCGCTGTCGTCGTAGGAATGGCGGGCAACTGGGCGGGCGGCATCATAAACGGCGTGAAGCGACTGCTGCACGTCATAACTCATGAGCTGAAGGGGAACCGCTTCGGCATCTGCGACGGAAAGAGCGGCGACAGGCCAGACAATATCCCGCCGCTTACCGTTTGGCTCAACGAGCAGATAAATCATCTGGCGGGCCTCGAAAGGGACGGGCCTCCGCTTACCTTCGGCCAGCTGTGGCGCAAGGAGAAGGAGGACGACGCGAAACAGATTGACCTGACGATGGTGACATCCAACCTGAGCCAGGGCCAGCCCTACGTCCTGCCTCTGGAAGGCACGCTCTTTCTCTTCCGCCTCGAAGACTTCAAGGCTCTCTTCCCCGAACAGGTCTTCAATCACATGAAGGAGAAGGCCAGCGCTTTTAAGGAGATAAAAATCGGCGCGGCCAAGACTCGCTACACGGCTCCCGCAGGCTACATGTTCCTGCCCGAAGCTAAGGACTTTCCCGTGGTAGTGGCGACGCGCATGAGCCTGAGCTTTCCCGTGCTCATCTCGGCCGTTCCGCTTTACACCATCACGCCCGACAAGGAGGTAATCGAAGCACAGCAAAGCGGGCGTGAGGTCGCGCTCAAAGCGGAGCACATGCAGGAGAATCTTTTCAGCGACGGCGGCATATGCAGCAACTTCCCCATACACTTTTTCGATTCGTGGCTGCCTAGCCGCCCCACCTTCGGCGTCAACCTGACTTCGCTGCCGGAAAGCAAGCTGGACGATTACGAGCCGGAGAGCAGGCTGAAGACCTCCGGGGACGAGACGAAGAAGATGATGGAGGTGAAGCTGGATAACTACAGCCTCGTGACGGAGCAGGCCGCAGCGGAGATAAGCAGCAAAGGCAATAAGGATACTTCTCAGGCAGTCTTTCTGCCGGGCATACGCGACGAGCTGCTGCCGACATGGGTCGAGATTCCCAGCCTGACACGCTTTCTCGGAGAAATCTTCAACATCGCGCAGAACTACCGCGACAACACGCAGGCGCACCTGCCCGGCTACCGCGAGCGCATCGTGAGCATAGCGCTCTCTGACAAAGAGGGCGGCCTTAATCTGGAGATGCCGCCCGACATCATCAAGGAGGTGGTCGTCAAAGGCGAGCTTGCCGGAGAGAAGCTGTTACAGTATTTCAGGTTCGAGCAGCATCAGTGGGTTCGCTTCCGCGTGCTGGTCAGAGAGCTTGAGAAGAATCTGGCGCGGTTGAAGAAGGTGCTGGCGGACGAGCCTGTCATCTTCGACTACAAGACGCTCATAGAGCTACAGCGCAGCGAAGGGCTCTACTTTCCGGACAAGGCCGAGTGGGGAGAAAAAGTGGCAGAGCTACTGGACGGCATACGCGAATTCATGAAGACGCCCAGGTGGAAAGATAATCTGGGCCTGATGAAAGAAGAGCCTTATCCTGTGCCTGAGCCTACGCTGCGCGTCACGCCGAATCTCTAGCTGCGTGAAAGCTTCTCTTCGAGCGCAGACTTAACTTCGGGCCATTCCGAGTCGATGATGCTGAAGTAGACGGAGTGGCGCATGCGCCCCGAAGGCATAATCATGTGATTGCGGAAGGTGCCCTCTTCCTTCGCGCCTATGCGGGCCAGAGCGCGACGCGACTTCTCATTCAGGGAGTCCGTCTTGAATTCAACACGCAGGCAGCCAAGATTCTCAAAGGCGTGGCCGAGCATCAGGTACTTCGCCTCGGTGTTGACGTAGGTGCGCTGAAACTCTCTCGCCACCCACGTCCAGCCGATTTCCATGTGACGGTTCACACGGTCAATCGCCGCAAAGCGAGTGCTGCCGACGGCACGCCCAGACCGCTTATCAATCGTGGCAAAGGGGAGCGCCGTCCCCTCCGTCTGCCACCTGACGGCCGTCTCTACGTACTCCTTCAAGTCCTCCGGCTTCTCTATCACGGAAGTCGTGTAGCGCCAGATTTCCTCATCAAACGCCACGTCCGACAACTCCGCCAGATGAGAGAGAGACAAAGGCTCAAGCCGCACGAAGCGGCCTTCGAGTGTCACAGGTTCAACCAGCATAAAATTTAATGCAGAAGTCAGAGTGCAGAATGATGAATGAAAAGCTTCTTTCTCTTCATTCATCATTCTGCACTGCGGCCTTCTGACTTGCCTTTTAGATGTCGAAGTACATGCCGAACTCAAGCGGGTGCGGGCGCATGTTGAGGGGCTGAATCTCGCGCTCGCGCTTGTAGGTAATCCAGCGGTCTATCATCTGCGGCGTGAAGACATCGCCCTTCAATAGAAACTCGTGGTCGGCTTCCAACGCCTTGAGCGATTCGTCGAGCGAGCCCGGAAGGCTCGGCACGTCCTTCAACTCTTCCGGCGACAGGTCGTAGATGTCCTTGTCGAGCGGCTCGCCCGGGTCTATGCGGTTCTGTATGCCGTCGAGGCCCGCGAGTAGCATGGCAGAGAACGCCAGGTACGGGTTGCACGACGGGTCGGGCGGACGAAACTCCAGACGCTTCTGTTTAGGATTGGTGGAGAACATGGGGATGCGTATGGCCGCAGAGCGATTGCGCGCCGAGTAAGCAAGATTCACGGGAGCTTCGAAGCCGGGCACGAGTCGCTTGTAGCTGTTGGTTGTAGGCGCTGCGAAGGCGACGATGGCGGGCGCGTGTCTTAAGAGGCCTCCTATGTAGTAGCGCGCCACGTCGGAGATTCCCGCGTAGCCGTCGCCCGCAAAGAGCGGCTTCTCGTTTTTCCAGAGCGACTGGTGGCAGTGCATGCCAGAGCCGTTGTCGCCGTAAATCGGCTTCGGCATAAAGGTCGCCGCCTTGCCGTAGTTATAGGCCGTGTTGCGGACAATGTACTTGAAGAGCTGTAGATTGTCTGCCGTGCCGAGAAGCGTAGAGTAGCGGAAGTCTATCTCGCACTGTCCGGCTGTCGCGACCTCGTGGTGATGGCACTCTACGTTGATGCCGCAGGCCGCGAGCGTCAGGGAGATTTCCGAGCGCAGGTCGCTTAATGAGTCTGCCGGAGGGACAGGCACATAGCCCTCCTTGGCGCGAATGCGGTAGCCCAGATTCGTGCCGCTGAACTCGTCGGCGTTGCGGCCGGAGTTCCAGTGCGCCTCGTCCGAGTCAATCGTGTAGCCGGAAGAGTTCTGCTCGTTGTGGAACTTGACGGAATCGAAGACGAAGAACTCGGCCTCGGGGCCGAAGAAGGCGGTGTCGGCTACGCCCGTGAACTTCAGGTAGCTTTCGGCGCGCACGGCCACGCTCCTCGGGTCAAAGCCGTAGCCCTCTTTGGTGATGGGGTCGACGGCGTTGCCTATGAAGCAGACGGTCGGCTCGTCCGAGAAGGGATCCATCCAATAGCGAGTGGAGTCCGGGATAAGCAGCATGTCGGATTCGTGAATCGAAGCCCAGCCGCGTAAAGATGAGGCGTCAAAGCCGAACCCGTCTTCAAAAGAGTCTTCGGAAAGCTGATTAATCGGAAAGGTCAGATGATGCCAAGCGCCGGGCAGGTCTGTGAAACGCACGGAGACAAACTTTGCTCCCTGGTCGGTTGCATATTTTAAGGCAGTTTTAGCGTTCATATCTTCTCCTGATAACTATTTTTTGGGAGTGTTGGGGGTACGAACCGCGCTGTTTGAAGCGACGCGCGCGGCCGTAGGGTAAGAACCGAGGGTGGTGTTCTAGATGTATCTGCCGTCATACAGCGGACGACCGTAAAAAGCTTTGCATTATAGTGGCGCACACCTCTATGTCAAGTTTTTTTGTGACAGAAAAGTCTCATGAAAAGATAAGAACCGTTGCTTTTACAACCTAAATTGTTCGAGCGTGCAGACTTGCAATGTTAGGAGACATTTTTCCTGTCAGAAGAAAATTATTTACCAGCCCCGCTTTTTCTGTTAAATTGCCGAGTCTTAGTGTTCCAGCCATGAATCTCCGCTACTTGAATATGGGAGGCCGCTCTCGTGCCTCGTTGAATGTAAGCCTGCGCGCCAGCGCGAGTGGGCAGGCAAGGGGGGAATCTCAGAATTGACCACGGCCATCGAACAGACGGTTGAAACTTATGGCATAGAGAATTGGGGGGCCGGTTACTTCGACGTTAACCGCAAGGGCAATCTCATAGTCCACCCGGCGGAAAATGACAGCCGCGCGGCCGACTTGAAGGAGATAATAGACGACCTGCGCCGTCGAGGCATCACTACGCCTGTACTCTTAAGGTTCCCTCAGCTACTCGCCGGGCAGGTGCGGAAACTACAGCGCGCCTTCAGTAAATCCATACGCGAGTTTGAGTATCAGGGCGCGCACATGTGCGTTTATCCCATGAAGGTAAACCAGCAGCGCGCCGTGGTCGAAGAGTATCTGAGAGAAGGCACGCGCTACGACTTCGGCCTTGAGGCTGGCTCGAAGGCGGAGCTTTACGCGGCGCTCGCCATGGATCAATCGCCCGACAGCCTGCTCGTCTTAAACGGCTTCAAGGACGAAGAGTTCATACGGCTCGCCTTCATAGGCGCGCTCGCGGGCAAACGTATCGTCATCGTCATCGAGAAATTATCCGAGCTTGAGCACATCCTTCGCCTCTCGGAACAGCACGAAGGCCCGCTGCCTATGGTCGGCATGAGGGTCAAGCTCTACTCCAAGGGCTCGGGGCGTTGGGAGAAGTCGGGCGGCGAGGCCGCCAAGTTCGGCTTAACGACTACGGAGATTCTTGAAGTCATAGGGCGCATGCGCGAGGCGGGCCGCATAGACATGCTGCGCCTGCTGCACTTTCACATAGGCTCGCAGCTGACGGACATCAAGCGCATCAAGAACGCCATGAAGGAGGCCGCGCGCGTCTACAGCAAGGTGCGGCAGATGAAGGTTCCGATTGACTTGCTGGACGTAGGCGGCGGCATGGCCGTTGACTACGACGGCTCCAAGACGGCCTTTGATTCTTCGGCCAACTACACGGCGCAGGAGTTCGCCAACGACGTTATCTACACCATCAAGACTGTCTGCGACGACGAGAACGTGCCGCACCCGACAATCATACAAGAGTCCGGGCGTTACCTAGCGGCCTATCACGCCATTATCGTGACGAACGTCGTGGACGAGATTGAGACCGTTGTCGAAGACATCTCGCCGATGGAGATTGACGAGGACGACCCGCAGGTAGTGGTAGAGCTTGGAGACCTGAGAGAGTCCATCTCCGTCAAGAACTATAGAGAGTATTACCACGACGCGCTTGAGCATCGAGAAGAGCTGTTCACGCTCTTTAACCTGGGGCTGATATCGCTCGAAGACCGCGCCAAGGGCGAAGTCCTTTTCTGGGACGTGTGCGAGCGCGCGGACAAATACGCGCAGGCCGCGAAGTACATCTCCGAAGAGTTCGACGACCTTCGCAGGCTCTTGTGCGCCAAGTACCTGACCAATTTTTCGGTCTTCCGCTCTGTGCCCGACCACTGGGCGCTTGACCAGCTTTTCCCCATCGTCCCGATTCACGGGCTCAACAAGCCGCCGACCGAATACGCGACGCTGTGCGACATCACCTGCGATTCGGACGGCATCGTGGACAAGTTCGTAGACCTGCACGATGTCAAGCAGGTGCTTGAGCTACACAAGCTCCAGCCGGACGAGCCCTACTACCTCGCCTTCATGCTCGTGGGCGCGTACCAGGAAGTGATGGGCAACAACCATAACCTCTTCGGCACGCCCAACGAAGCGCACATATGGATTGACGAGGAAGGCTACCTGATAAAGAAGGTGATACGCGGCACGACTGTCGGACAGGCAGCGGAGCGCGCACGCTACGAGCGCGGCCTGCTGCACGACGGCTTCCGCAGACAGGTGGCACAGCGCGTCAAGGACGAAGAGCTCTCGGAAGCAGAAGCCGCCGAGATAATAGACTTTTACGAATCACGCTATGACGCTTACACCTACCTGGCCGTCAACGGCGAGGGGACACGCGGCAAGCGCAGAAAAGAATAAGACAGTTTTCAGTAATCAGTTTTCAGTAAAGGCAAGCAGTTTTTCACGGCTGAAAACTAAAAACTGAAAACTGCTTTTCGGAGAAACCTATGGTAACGCAGCGAAAACCTAAACCCTCTAAATATCTGACCGTCCCGACGCGGCCCATTCAGGTAGACCGCGACCGCTCGGTGGCAGGGCTTCTGGAAAAGATGGAGGGCACCGGGCTAGGCGCAAGACAACTGGCCGAGGCGCATCGCATCTGGCTGGACATGCTGGGCGACAACACGACCATTTTCGTCGCGGCCTCGGGCGCGCTCATCCCTTCGGGTATGAGGCGGCTGCTGGCCTACGTCATCAAGAATCGTTTCGTGGACGTGCTGGTGCTCTCGGGCTCTATTCTCTTCCACGACCTGCACGAGACGCTTGGCCGTCATCACTTTCAGGCCCACCCGTCCATGACGGACGCGGAGCTTGAGGCGTCGCAGATAAATCGCATGTGGGACTTGCTGGCCTCGGACGAAGAGTACCGCGAGGCGGACGAGTGGGTCGGAGGCTTCACTAACCAGCTTGACCAGACGAGGCCCTATTCGACGCGCGAGTTTCTTCATCTCCTGGGGCGCGAGCTGGCCGAGATAGCTTCCGAAGACGGCGTGTTGACTTCAGCCTACAAGGCGCGCGTGCCCGTCTTCTGCCCGAACATAGCCAACAGCTCCATAGCCGTTGGCATCGCAGGCTCTCGCTTCGAGAAGAAGAACAATTTCCAGTTCGACATAGTGCAGGACGTGCTGGACATGACGCAGATAAGCGCTCGCGCTCGCGTCTCGGGCGTCATAAACTTAGGCGGCGGCACGGCCAAGAACTTCATACAGCAGACGGAGGTCTCGACCAACATCTTCAAGATTCCGGCGCGCGGCCACAAGTACGCGATAACGGTCTCTACGGACGCGCCGCATCCGGGCGGTCGTTCGGCTTCCACCTTCAGCGACGACTCTCTGCTTTTCGGGAAACTGTCGCGCGGCGCTCTGACCGCATACGTCAACTGCGACGCGACCATAGCGCTCCCCATCCTGGTCACCGCGCTCTCGCAGACCGCAGCCAAGTACATGAAGGGACGCAAGCGCCCCAACTTCACCTTCATGGGCAAAGACCTGACGATTGAAGTACCGTAGTAAAGGAGTCAGGATTCAGGACTCAGGAGTCAGAAGAAAAACTTCTTTCTTTATTCTGACTCCTGAGTCCTGAATTCTGTGTTCTGTATTATGTCCGAATCAGAAAATCTTCCTATGAACTTCGGCGGGATTGCCGAGGATGAGTTCAGCAGTTTCGAGGGAGCGCGTGTCGTGGTGTGGCCCGTCTCTTACGAGGGCACGGTCTCTTATGGCACGGGGACGGGGCGCGGGGCGGAGACGATTATTGACGCTTCTCGCAACATGGAGCTTTACGATGAAGAGACGGACGCGGAGGTCTACAAGCTGGGCATTCACACCGTCGCGGAGACTCCATCGGTCGAGCCGCCGGAAGCGATGATGAAGTCGCTTTATGAGAGGGCGCGTGAGCTGGTCTCTACAGGGAAGTTCGTGGCGATGATAGGCGGCGAGCACTCTGTGAGCGCGCCCGTCATTCGCGCGCACGCCGAAAGGTACGAGAACCTCTCCGTGCTTCAGATTGACGCGCACGCGGACTTGCGAGACACCTACGACGGCACGCCGCACTCTCATGCTTCAATCATGGCGCGAGTGGTCAAGGACATGAAGATTCCGTCCGTGCAGTGCGGCATTCGCTCCATCTCTGCGGAAGAGGCGCGCACGCTTGATGAGTATCCTACGCGCATCTTCTGGGCCAAGGACATTGTCGGGCGCACGGACTGGTGGGACGAGGCCGTGGACGGTCTGACGGAGAACGTTTACCTGACCGTGGACATAGACGGCCTTGACCCGTCGCTGGTGGCGCAGACGGGGACGCCGGAGCCGGGGGGCTTGGGCTGGTACGAGACCATAGGGCTCATTCGCACGCTCGCGCGCAAGCGCCGCGTCGTGGGCATGGATTTGACGGAGTACTCTTACGTGGAGGGACAGACGGCCTCGGCCTTCCTCTGCGCCAAGCTCATATACAAGTCTCTGGCCTTCATCTTCGAGAGCCAGACGGAGCGCGTGCGCGGCTCGAACAAGCAATCGTCAACGGCGCGCGTCTAATACGTTAACGACTAAATTAAATGAAAAGGCACGAAGCATTAAGTTCCGCTTCGTGCCTTTTCGCGTGGGGTGACTCTCTGTCTGCTTTATGCTCTCAGGATGGGTTGCGCCTGGGTGGCGCGTATCGCTTCCGGCAACTGGCGGTGCGTGCTCATCATGAAGGCGGAAGTGGAAGAGAGCATGGCGTTGCCGTGCGTGGCCGCGAGCTTGACGAAGCGGCTGAAGATGGACGAGCCGTAGTAGTAGCCGTCCTTGAGGCTCACGAGCACGTCCGCAGGATGACGCACGCGCTCGCCCTGAAGGGAGGCGAACAGATTCTCAAGCGCGTCGGGGTAAATGTGCGAGTGAGTGTGCCTGAGCCACGCTTCGCTCGATGCGAAGCCTTCGGCGTTCATCTCGCCTTCGCCAGCGAGTCTTCCCGCAATCTCTTTTAAAGCGAGCGGGTCGTTCTCAAGCAGCTCGTAGCGATAAAAGGTCTCGCCCGCCTCTTTGCGGCGATGAATGCGCGCCTTTCCCTTCTCTCCGCGAACACAGACGACGCCTGCGCCTTCGCTGAAGAGTGAGAAGTCCACTCCCTCAAGCTCGGCGAGTGAATCCGCAAGAGTCGCGGCGGCCTCTTCGTCGGCGCAGTAGAGCGCGGAAAATCCTATGAGGCCGAAGGCCGGAAGCGCCACGCGGCGCGACGCGCGCTCCTGGAACTTGTCCGTAATCTGATAGCCGTTCCGCCTGAGATGAGTTTGAAGATGAACGCGGCGATTCTCTTCAAGGTTCATGCCGTGGTCGGAGAAGACCACGATTTCCGTCTCGTGGCCGCAGCCCGCCTGAATCTCGCGAAGGATTTTGTCTAAGGATACGAGCGCCACGTCCAGACGCTCGCGCCCGCGTATGTGAAGGAGCCCGTCCGTGCCCTTAAGGAAAGCGAAGTAGTCTCGCGTTTGCGGAGCCTCTCGGAAGCGCTCGCGGAAGCGGCGCATGTCCGCGCGCCAGACCATCTCGGGCGCGACGTAAACCAGATACTCGAAGGGCAGAGGCTCCTGATAATCCAGCTCGTCCATGTAAGTCGACGGCACCTTGTCGGGCGTGCGACGGCCAATGTACTTGCCCACGCCGCCGCGCATCTCACGCGCTTTACGGTCAAAGTAGAGGCTCTCGTAACCGAGCGGCGCGGAGGCGCGCATCATGGTGGCGAGCGCTATGTTCGTCATCGTGGGGAATGGCGAAAGCAGTCGCGATGGCGCGTTGAAGTTGTCGAAGAGACCGCGACTCTTTGCGGCACGCATCACTTCAAGCGGCACTCCGTCCAGGCACAGCAGCAGCCTGCGCGGTCTGGACTCTCCGGCCCCGTTGTTCGTTCCGTTCTTCTTCATCACGTTTCGACCTCGCGCCTCGCCTATTCCTGCTTCGATAAAGTCCTTGCAACCTGCTTCAATTTGTACGGCTCGCGCAGGCCCCGCTTGGCCTCTTCCTGCGAATCGTACACGTCTGGACGACTGACTACAACGCGGTACTGCGCGAGCGCATCGTTTCGTCTCCCGGCCAAATCAAAATTCTGCCCGGCGCGAAGATAAGCCTGCGTGGCCATACCGGCTTCCGCGCCTGATGTAGTTGCCGCCGCCATGAACTCTTTCGCGGCGCGGTCGAACTGGCCCGCAGCCATCAGCGTCTCGCCGTACTGAAAATGTATCTGGTCCTGAGCGCTGCTGAGAGCGCTGCCACGCTGGGGCTTTTCTCTCAGAAGCTGGTCGAAGATTGTGAACGCCTCTCGCTCAAGATTATCAGCCTCGGCCTCTTTTCCGGCGGCGCGCTCAAGGGCTGCCTGTGAAGAGAGCGCGTCGGCCGCCTCAAGTCTGAAGAGATAGTTGCGCTGGTATTTTTCTCCAAGCTCGCGCGCAAGTTTGAGCGCGTCCGCATAGCGCTTCTCCCGCTTGTAAAGCACAATCAGGAGCGCGCGTGCGTCGTCTCTGGCCCAGCGCCCCTGCTCAGCCACGCGCGCCAGCGTTTCCAGCCCACGCTTGCGAGAGCCGCGTGCGCCCGTCAGACTCGCCACCAGCTTGACTGGAAGCGGCAGGCTTCCGACCACGTATTCGTAGAGCCCTATGGTCAGCTCCGCATCTATGAACGAGGGCTCAAGCTTTACCACGTCGCGATGGCGGTCGACGCTTCGCTGTCCGTCTCTGAGCGCAGACATAAAGCTTCTCTGGACGCCTGCGGCGAACGCTGCCCTGAGCCCTTCGGTCGCGCCCAGAAAGTAGAGCGCTTCAACGTCCTTCGGGTCTCGTTTGAGTCGCGCCTCGGCCAGTAGACGCGCTCTACGAGTGTAGTCCCTGAACTCGTTCACGACCTTCTCGTCCACCTTGTCCTCTTTGCCCTCGTAAAAATCGTCCGAGCCGTAGAGCGAAGACTTCATGCGGCGGGATTCGTTGAGCGTGCGCGACCAGAGCAGCGCGGCCTGAAACTGCGGGCCTGCCGGATGGTCTGGGAAAAGACGCTCTATCTCACGAAACGCGCTCGCGGCCGTCTCGTAATCCAGATTGTAAAGAGCGTCGAAGCCGCTCGTGCGAAGGCCGTCGAAGCGTGCGCGCTCCTTCTCGCTCATCCCGCCTCTAATAGCTTGTGGGGGCTGCTGCGCCTGCGCCACGGCTCCGACGACGAGCAGCAGCAATAACAGCAACAGGCTCTTGCGAACTGTCATGGTGTAAAGCTTCCTCCAAAACTACTGGTAGAACTTCCCCACTTAAGAAGGGTCGAAACTTTCAAGGTACTTGACGCCAGCACCCGTGTTGAAGAGCACCACGCGGTCGTCCCTGCGGACTTCGCCTCTCTCTATCAACTTTCTGAGCGCGGGCAGACAAGCGCCGCCTTCGGGGGCCGCGAAGACGCCTTCGCTTGCGCCTATCTCGCGCGTGGCGGCAATCAGCTCTTCGTCTTTGACGGCGACGGCCGCGCCTCCGGATGCCCGGAGCGCGTCCAGTATGAGAAAGTCGCCTATGGCGCGCGGAACCCTCAGGCCCGAAGCCACAGTATGAGCGTCCGCGAACTCGTCCGCGAACCTCTTCCCCTCTTCAAAGGCGCGCACAATAGGCGCGCAACCCGCCGCCTGCACAGTCACCATGCGCGGGCGCTTCCCGTCTATCCACCCCAGAGCTTCCATCTCGTCGAAAGCCTTCCACATGCCTATGAGCCCCGTGCCTCCGCCCGTCGGGTAGATGATGACATCAGGCAGCGTCCAGCTCATCTGCTCCGCCAACTCATAGCCCAAGGTCTTCTTGCCCTCGACCCTATAAGGCTCCTTCAGAGTGGAAACGTCGAACCAGCCCTCACGCTCTTTCCTCTCGGCGACAGCCTTGCCGCAGTCCGTGATGAGCCCGTCCAGAAGCGTCACCTGTGCGCCCGTCTCAAGGCACTCTATGACGTTGGCGCGCGGCGTGTCTCGCGGCATGAAGATGTGCGCTTCGAGCCCCGCCCGCGCAGCGTAAGCCGCCAGAGCCCCGGCAGCATTACCGGCCGACGGCACGGCCAGCTTTCGCGCCCCCAGCTCAAGCGCCATAGAGACGGCAGTCGTCATCCCGCGCGCCTTGAAGCTCTGCGTAGGGTTCTGAGACTCGTCCTTTATGTAAAGATCCCGCAGGCCCACTCGCTCGGCCAGCCGCTTAGCAGGAAGGAGCGGCGTCCACCCTTCGCCCAGTGTGACGACGTTCTCGTCACGCTCCACGGGCAGCACTTCGCGGTAGCGCCAGAGGCTCGACACACGCCCCTTCAGAGATTCTTTTGTCAAAGTTCGCGCGGCCCCGTTCAGGTCATAGCGAACCAGCAGCGGCTTTCCGCACCGCTCGCACAGATTCAGCAATCGACGTGCCTCGTAAGTCTCCCCGCAGGCCGCGCATTCCAGATGCGTCACATTCATTCCAGATTCCCTTCAACAACTAAGATACGTAACCAGACCGGGCCCCGGATTACACCTCCCTGCCCAATCCCAAAAGCTTCCCCGCCATCATAACGCTCGCCCTAAATTTCCGTCACCTGTAACAAATATCCTGCACCGCTCAGCTTTGCCTCAGAAGTGCAAAACGCATGGAGACACACAGGTCAGAACCGCCTGCGGTAGCGGGCGGGTATTACTTAGACAAGAGTCATGCTTGATACTAGAGACCCGCCCGCTACCGCAGGCGGTACTGACCTGCGTTTCTGCCTCAAAAGTCCCAGACATAGAACAAGGCCGCCGTGACCGCTCTCCCAAGCAAGTCGGACGACCCTGCCCCTGACCGCACATGACCGGCACCTCATTAACCAGGCCCATGCGGCCAATCTCTTCAATCTTTAGCTAATTAAGCTCTCTCTGCTATCATCTCCAAGTTTTAGTCTTTGAAAACAAGGCAACGGCTAATGCGTAGCTCACTCCCACAGTAAAGAGAATGAGCATCGCCGTGCGAGATAAGAAGGTCTTACTCACGGCGATTCAACTACGCAGGCATATTTTAGATACAACTGTGTCTAAAAGCAAGCTGGCCGCTCTATCGGGAGGTTTCTCCTGATGGGAGCGCCGCGCCAGAAGCCGGAACGATTAGCTGAAAAGCTTCTACAGATTCGAGTGGCTCTAGGTCTTTCTCAGGACGGGATGCTGGAGAGCTTAGGAATGGCTGAGGACTTCACTCGCAGCCGCATTTCCGCTTATGAGCTTGGAAACCGCGAGCCACCGCTTCCCGTCCTCCTGCGCTATGCGCGGCGTGTTGGTGTCTCGACCGATGTGTTGATAGACGACGAGCTTGACCTGCCTGCTAAGCTGCCGAAACGCGGACGCTAATTTACTGCCCGACAATTCTGCCTTTTGCCTTTTGGCTTCCTCTTCATGTAACCTTCGGGTCTCGAATGTCTGTACGTTTACTTGCTCTGGATTTGGACGGGACTCTTCTGGACTCTCGCGGCGAAGTGTCTGAGCGCAATCGTCGTGCGATTGAGGAAGCGCGCGGGATGGGTGTGCGCGTGGCTTTTGTGACGGGGCGGCGCTTTCGTGACGCGCGCCCCCTGGCTCTCTCTTTGGGACTGGACGCGCCCGTCATCTCGCACAACGGCGCGCTCACCAAACACGCGCGCACGCTCGAAACAGTCTCGGTTACTCTTCTCCCATTGAGCGAGGCGCGGGAAGTCCTGCGCGTAGGGCGCGAGCGTAATCTGGACGCGATGATTTCCGACGACCCGCACGGCGCGGGAGTCCTAGTCTACGACCACATCAACGATGACAATCATGCTTTTCGTCGTTACATAGAGTGGTCGCGCCGCATTCACGGCGACGAGGCGGAAGAGAGCGTGCGCCGCGTGGAGTCTTTGGAAGATTATCTGAATCACGAGCCGCTGCACATCTCTTACTCGGGCACCTGTGCCGCTATGGAGTCACTTGGC
Source organism: Pyrinomonadaceae bacterium (assembly GCA_035276685.1). GTDB lineage: Bacteria > Acidobacteriota > Blastocatellia > Pyrinomonadales > Pyrinomonadaceae > JACVRN01. Next base: position 14,383 of record DATELK010000061.1, read on the forward strand.
GAAGCTTTGAAGTGCGAGTTGGGCGAGAGCGTCAAGGTCTTTGCAACGATATATCCCCGCATGGACTTCGGGCTCATAGACGTGCTTAACAGAGATGCTTCGAAGGGAGCGGGAGTGGCCGCAGCAGCAGCCGAAGCGGGCATAGAGCGCGAAGAGGTCATGGCCGTGGGCGACAATTTCAACGACCTTGAGATGCTGGACTACGCGGGCACGGGCGTGCTGATGGGAAACGCAGATGCGCGGCTGCTCGGCGAGAAGACGGGCCTGCACGTCACTGCCACCAACGACGAAGACGGCGTGGCCGTGGCTATAGAAAAATTTATCATCAACGTTTGAAGGAGAGGATATGGCAAATCGTACGGCGATACTTGAGACAAGCAAGGGGACGATTAGGTTCGAGCTACTCGAAGACGAAGCGCCCAAGACCACGGAGAACTTTCGACTGCTGGCAGAGCGCGGTTACTACGACGGCGTCATCTTTCACCGCGTCATCAAAGGCTTCATGATTCAGGGAGGCGACCCGCTTGGGATGGGCTACGGCGGCGAGTCCGCGTGGGGCGGGACGTTTCAGGACGAGATAAATCCCAAGTCGGGGCTTTACAGCGGCGGTTACAAGCGCGGCACGGTCGCTATGGCGAACCGGGGCCCCAACACCAACGGCTCGCAGTTCTTCATCATGCACCAGGACAATCCGCTGCCGCCGAACTACACCATCTTCGGGCGCGTCACAGAAGGACAGGACGTAGTTGACGCCATCGCCACCACACAGACCGGCGCAAACGACAAGCCCACGCAACCCATCAAGATGGAAAAAGTAACGGTAGAGTAATGATGAATGCAGAGTGCAGAATGATGAATTAACGGGCGGACAGCTTTTCATTCATCATTCTGCACTGCGGACTTCTGCATTATTTATAGGGCCGTGACCGTGGCCCAGGCCGGGCGCGTGGCGTATAGCGTTTGTGACGAAGCGCTTGGCGGCCGCCGCCGACTCTTCAAGGCTGCGACCGTGGCCCAGGCCTGCCGCGATGGCTGCGGCGAGCGTGCAGCCCGTGCCGTGCGTCGAAGTAGTCTCGATTCGCTCGGCGCGAAAGAGCTGCACTCTTCCCCGGTCGTCTAATAAATCCAGCGCTTCCCCTTCAAGATGTCCGCCTTTGACGAGGACTGCCTGCGCTCCCATCTCGCGCATCAGTCTCGCGGCCTCGCGCATCCCTTCCTCGTCCCTGATTTGCAGCCCCGTGATGCGCTCGGCTTCCGGAATGTTGGGCGTCACGACGCGCGCAAGCGGCAGAAGCTGCTCAACCAGCGAGCGAAGCGCCGCGTCGTCAATCAGGTCGTAGCCGGAGGTTGAGCGCACGACCGGGTCAACCACAGGCGGGGGCAAAGGTGTCTCTCTAAAGAGGCGCGCGACCTCTTCTATGACTTCGCGGCTCGGGAGCATGCCCGTCTTGGCACAGTCCACGCGGAAATCTTCCACCACAGGCAGCACCTGCGAGCGCACGGCCTCGGCGCTCTGATTGACCGCGCCGAAGACGCCCACGGTGTTCTGGAATGTCAGGCTGGTGACGGCGGCCGTGGCAAAACAGCCAAAGGCCGTGAAGGTCTTGATGTCTGCGACCAGCCCGGCTCCGCCGGAAGGGTCAAAACCGGCTATGGACAAAGCGACGGGCAACCGATTGGCTTCAGAATTACTCATAGCTCAGGAATTTTCGCACAGAAGGATAGCAACCGACGAGCGCATCTTTACGTACTACAAGCCGGGGCTCGGAGAATCTCTCGCACTCGCGACTCCCGTGCTATACTGCAAGTCACAGCATTTTTTTCGGCCTGCAATTTTTTGGGCATCCTTCCAAATCAGACAAGGCCGCGAAGGGTTAAGGAGATTTAAGACGCGTGAGGAACAGATTTCAATTTGCGCTGAGCGCCATTCTGATTCTAGCCATAGCACTGCCCGTCTTTATTCATGCTCAGCAGGGCAGGTCTGCCAAAGAGGTGGCGCAAGGAGCGTCCGCAGACAGAACTTCCCCGGACAAGAGCGCCGGGCGCAGTGAGCGCGGCTCGCGTCCCGTCACGAGCGAGGACATAGAGACGGATTTGGCCGAAGCCCTGACCGTGATTCAGGACAACTACGTGGACGGCAACAAGCTGGACTACAACTCCGTCTTCAAGTCCTCAATCACGGGGATGCTCAGAACGCTTGACCCGCACTCGAACTACTTCGACCGCTCGGAGTTCGACGAGTTCCGCACAGACCAGCGCTCCGAGTACTTCGGCATAGGCGCGACCATAGGCGACCTTAGGACGGCCGAGACGGTCAACACCTACATCCGAGCGACCTTTGAAAATTCTCCCGCTTACAGGGCAGGGCTACGCTACGGCGACAAAATCACGGCCATCAACGGCCAGTCAATGGTAGGCAAGCCTTACGGGCAGGTCAGAGAGAACCTGCGCGGCCCTCGCGGAACGGTTGCCAGAGTTACGGTCGAGCACTTGGACGGCCGCACAGAGACTGTAGAGATTACGCGCGACGCCGTTCCGCAGCCTTCCATACCGGAAGCCTACATGATTCGCCCCGGCATAGGGTACGTAGCCATGACGGGCGGCTTTAACACGACGACCGCGGACGAGTTCCGCTCGGCGCTAGACAAGCTGCACGAGCAGGGCATGCAGATGCTGATACTCGACCTGCGCGGGAACGGCGGCGGACTTCTGAATCAGGCCGTCAAGGTCGCCAACACTTTCCTCAAGCGCGGGCAGCTCATAGTCACTCAGAAGGGGCGCGTGCGCGGAAGCTCTGAGACCTACATGGCCGACAACGAAGCGCCGGACAAGAGCCCGCTCGTAGTCCTGGTCAATCGCGGCACTGCCTCGGCCTCGGAAATCGTGGCCGGAGCGATGCAGGATCACGACCGCGCCATCATCGTCGGCGAGAACACCTTCGGCAAGGGACTGGTTCAAATTCCCTTCCCCGTGGATTACGGCTCGGCGCTGATGCTGACGATTGCCAAGTACTACACGCCTTCGGGCCGCTTGATTCAGCGCGATTATTCTAACTCAAGCTTCTACGATTACTACACGAACGGCGGCTCTTACCGGACGGAGAATCAGACCGCGCCGCAACAGCCCACTGGCCCCGAGAGCCGCACGGACACGGGCCGAGCGGTTTACGGCGGCGGCGGCATCACGCCGGACGAGACCGTCAAGCCGCGCCTGATTTCCACGGCGCAGCAGCGACTCGTTGACCCGGCCTTTGCCTTCGCGCTTGAGATGTCGCGCGGGCGAGTGGCGGGCTTTGAGCAGTACAAGCTGCAACGCGGGATAGACTATCGCTCTGACCTTAAGACGACGGACTTCACCGTCACTGACACGCTCTTTAAAGCCTTCAAGGATTTCGTGGCGACGAAGACGGACTACAAGATAAGCGCGGCTCAACTCGATAAAGAGCGCGGCTTCATTGAGCGCCAGCTTCGTTACGAGCTTGCGACCGCCGCCTACGGCACGACGACCGCGTTTCAGGTCTTCAACCACGACGACCCGCAGATAACAAAGGCCATAGACCTTCTGCCTCGCGCACGCGAGCTGGCACTGGCGGCCCAGCGCGTTCGCATCCCGTCAGAATAAACACAGGTCAGAACCGCCTGCGGTAGCGGGCGGGTATCACTTAGACTAGAGTCATGCCTAAGTAATACCCGCCCGCTA
>DATELK010000062.1:0-5100 GCA_035276685.1 Pyrinomonadaceae bacterium
CGTAGTAGCGGGTGAACCAGCACGCGCCCCTGCGTGTCCATCTCCGACTGCTGGCCGTAATAGTTAGTCCGGTCAAGGAACTTTCGCCGGGCAGGGTCCATAGATGGCAGAAGAGCCAGCCGCTTCTCTATGGCCTCCCACTCCGGCAGAGGGTAAATCCGCACGTTCTCGCCCGTCAGGCTCGTAACGTACACCCCGCGACCGTGCCGCTCCTCCATGAGCCGCCGGAACGGGGTCGGTATTTTCAAACGCCCCTTGGAGTCTATCCGCGCCGTGTAATTTCCTCTTAACATAGGAGTTCGGCGAAGGGTGCGGGGCGGGCTCTGCTTAAACCTTTAAGTAAAACTTTAATGGCCCGGTGCAAGCTGCTCTCTTTCGCCCACTTTTGGCCACTTTTTTCCACCTGCGGCGAATAGTACCCCCCCTTTGTTTTTGCTGTCAAGAAGAAAAAAACTGTTTTTCATAGAAATCTTAAGCACGATATGGTGTAAAAGAGGCTCCCGACGGCCCTCGGAGCGTCCGAAAATAGCTCGCCGAGCGCCCGTGCTTAAGCACCTTTAAGCGTTCTAAGTTCGATACTCACCCGGTACTCGCATAGCCAAGGCCGCCGCGCATCATGTATAGTTGCGCCCATGCCGCTCTATCAAACTGAACCCTATCCGCAGGCAGACCTGAAGATTTAAATGGGCTTTGGCGGACTACTTATCTTCGGGGCGCTGGCCTCCGTAGCCAACATAGCGGGCGGGCTTTTCCTGACCGCCTCCGGCATACACCGCCGCCACGAGCGCCTGCTGAAGTATCTGGTGGCGCTCGGCGCGGGCTTTATGCTGGCGGCCATTTTTATAGAGATTGTTCCGGAAACCGTTGAAATCTGGACAAAAGGGCGGGAAGGAGACAGCTCGGCTGCTGTCGTGGGAGCCATGGCGCTACTGCTCGGAGGCTACCTGCTGATTCAGTTCGTGGAGCATACCGTCACGCCTCACTTTCATTTCGGGGCCGAGACGCACCCGGAGTCTGTGATTCGCCCGACGGCGGCCTACACAGCCATAGGCGGGCTTTTAATCCACACCTTTTTCGACGGAGTCTCCATCGCGGCCGCCTTCATGGTTGACAGGAAGGTGGGCCTGCTGGTCTTCATAGCCATCCTGCTGCATAAGCTGCCGGAAGGCTTTACGGTCGCCTCCATCATGCTCGCCTCGGGGCGAAGCCTCAGGAAGGCGCGCGGGGCGACGCTTGCCGTGGGGATGGCAACGCTGGCAGGCGTGCTGGTGGTGGCGATGCTGGAATCAAGGATTGAGCAGGCAGTGGCATACACGCTCCCCTTCTCCGCGGGCGTCACACTTTATGTCGCCGCCAGCGACCTCATACCGGAAGTCAATCACCAGGAGGAGAAGAACCCGCTGGTCTCCTTCGTGGTCTTTGTAGGCGTAGCCCTCTTTTATCTACTGCACCGCCTGATAGAAATATAGAGATTTGTAAAGTTCTGGAAATCCAAAAGCATCAACCACAGGCATATATTATAGAGTCGTCCGAAGGCTCTCGGTTGACTGATTCGACCGAGTTGGTATGATGTAGCCATTGATTCAGCATAAATCCAGACTTTTCTTTTTCGTCGCGCTCGCCTGCATGCTGCTGGCGGGCGTGTCTGTACGTGCGCAGTCGAGCGCTTCCATCCCCGAGCCGACGGGAAACGCCGTCAACGACTTTGCGAACATCATCGACGCAGAGACGGAGCGCCGCCTTGAGCAGACGCTGATTAATCTCAAGCGGGAGCAGCGTATGGAGTTCGGCGTCGTGACTGTGCGCACGACGGGCGGGCAGGAGATTTTCGATTACACGCTGGCCGTGGGCAGGAAGTGGGGCATAGGCCCGGAGGAAGGCAGCAAGGAAGGCTTGCTGCTGCTGGTCGCGGTGGACGACCGCAAGTATTTCACGCTCGTCAGCCGACATCTTCAGGGAGAATTGCCGGACGGCATGGTCGGCTCCATTCAACGGCAGTACCTCGTTCCGGCCTTTCGCGCAGGCGATTATGGCAAAGGCATATCGGACACGATTCGCGCCTACATAGACAGGGTGGCCGAGCAGCGAGGCTTCTCTACGACGAGCATATACCCGCAGGCCGAAACGACGACGAGGTCACGGCCTCAACAGCCCATACGAACGACGGGTAGCCGCCGGAGCTTCAGTTCCGTATGCTGCATCATAGTCATCATACTCGTTCTTTTTATCCTTCTGTCCAGCAGGCGCGGCGGTGGCGGTGGAGGCGGTTGTCTTAACATGCTGCTTCTGGGCTCTCTGCTGAACAGCGCAGGTCGCGGCGGAGGCTGGGGCTCATCGGGCGGGTGGAGCAGCGGCGGCTGGGGCGGAGGCGGTGGAGGTGATGGCGGCGGTGGATTCGGCGGCTTCGGCGGCGGCGGAGATTTTGACGGCGGCGGCGCTGGCGGAAGCTGGTAAAGAAGTCTAAAGCAGGATTGGACACCTGTTATGAAGATTACTCAGGAATCGCTCAGGAATTTCGTAGAGGACTTAAGCTCGACGCACAAGGAGAATCTGGCTGCGGTGGTGATGTACGGCTCTGCGGCCGCCGGAGACGTGATGGCCGAGCGCTTCGGCTTAAACGTGCTGGTGGCGCTGCACACCATCACGCCCGCCGACCTGAGGCTCGCACAGGCTCCCGCGCGCGAGTGGCAGCGACTGGGCCAGCCCGTGCCCGTCTACTTTACGCTGCGCGAGTTGAGCGAAGCGGCCGACGTGTTTCCCATAGAGTTTCATCAGATGGCGCGCACGCGCAAAGTCCTCTTTGGCCGAGACCCCTTCGAGCTTGTTGAGCTTTCGAACGCGAACCTGCGTCACCAGACGGAGTACGAACTGCGCGGGAAGCTCATACAGCTGAGGCGCTCCTTTATCCCTGCCTCTGCCTCGGCCGCAAAGCTCGCGCATCTTATGTCGGAGAGCCTTGGCACCTTCAGCTCGCTCTTTCGCCCCGTGCTGATACTTCACGGCGAGGAGCCGCCGGTGACGAAGGTGGACGCCGTCAGGGCTACGGTGCAGCTTCTGGGGCTTGAAGGCGAGACGTTTGAAAAAATCTTTACGCTGCGCGACGTGGGCGCGGACGAGTTTGCTCTGACGGACGAGCAGGCCAATTCGCTCTTCGCATCGTACATGCAGCAGATAGAGCGCGTCATAGAAGCGGTTGACCGCCTTCCGGCCTAAGGCCGCCGAAGGCATCTCTTTGAGAAACAGTTTTGAGGCTCGGAATTTACGATTGGTGAGCCTTGAGCAGGTAATGGAGAATTTGAGATGAATAAGAGAAGAATAGGGCTTTTGTCACTCCTGTTTTTTGTATCGCTGACGGCGACGGGCTGCGGCTATAACACTCTGCAAACCAAGCAGCAGAACGTGAAGGCCAAGTGGGCGGGCGTCGAGAACCAGTTGCAGCGACGCGCCGACCTCATCCCGAACCTTTTCGAGGCGGCCAAGGCGGCAGGCTATCAGGAGCAGGAAGTCTTCGGGCAGATTGCCGATGCTCGCTCAAAGCTGCTCAACGCGACGAGCGCGCAGCCGCAGGGAGCAAACGGCGACAAGTCGCCTGAGCAGAAGCAGGCCGTCATTGACGCCAACGCGGGCCTCGGCGCTGCGCTCGGAAGATTGTTGGTCTTGCAGGAGAACTATCCGAACCTGAGGTCTAACGAAAACTTCCTGCGCTTTCAGGACGAGTTGGCGGGAACCGAGAACCGCATCGCCACGTCTCGCGGCGACTACAACACGGCCGTGCAGGATTACAACACGACGCGCGGCAGCTTTCCGACAGTGATTGCCGCCAAGCTCTACGGCTTCAAGGAAGAGCCTTACTTTAAGGCAGACCCGGCTGCGCAGGCTCCGCCCAAGATTGACGCCAACGACATACGTCGAAATCAGAACAAATAAAACGCAGAAGGCAGAGTGCAGAATGATGAATTAAAGAAGGTCTTTCTTCTCATTCATCATTCTGCACTCTGCCTTCTGACTTGCCTTTTAGAATCCTCTGGTGCTGCACATGTCGCAGTGGGTGCAGGGCTTTCCTCCCGGCTCAAGCTCGCAGACCTTCTCTTTCTCAAAAAAGTCTACAAGCTCGGAGACCGCGGCCTCTTCCACGCCGAAGCGCTCCTGGCTCGGATGCGTCGCGGGGACGTAGATGCCGCTCAGCCACGGAGAATGAGCGGAAGACGGCGGGCGCGCAACGGTTCCCTCGCGCCTGCCGGAAGAAGCGTCCTCTTTTTCCAGCTCAAGATGCTCTTCTATGCTGGCGAGCTTTCGCTTCAGCTCCGCCAGACTCTCGCGCACCTCGCTCAGTTCGTCCGTGCGTTCGCTTCCTCTGGCATCGTCGCTCGTGCCTGCGCCCTGCCCGGAGACGCGTTGAGCTATGCGCTCGGCGATGGCGCGCACTCTATCCTGTTCAGCGCTCATGGCGTCCCCCCGCGTTGCTCTTCGAGTAAATCAATTCTATCCACGACACCTACTATGGCGGAGTCTATGGCCGCGCCCGCCTCTCCCGTGGCTGCTGTCGAAGCGCCCCAGCCTTCCTGCACAATCAGCACCGTGTCGCCCACGCCTGCGTCAACCGAATCAAGCGCCAGAAGAGTCGCGCCCGTCTCTTCGCCTTCGGGCGTGACGGGCTGGCAGAGCATCACGCGCGCATTCGCGTATCGATGATTCTTCTGCGTCGCAACCACGTTCCCAAGCACGAGCGCCAGAATCATCTAGGCCCTCTTTCCTCTGGTGACGTGCGCTTCGGAATCAACTATGCCCACCACCGTGCAATCCGTAGGCGTGTCCTCGCGCTTGAAGGGAAAGCTTGCCTCCTTGCCTCTGCACCAGAAGACCAGCTCGCCCGTCCCTGCTCCGACCGAGTCCACGGCCACGAGCGGCTGTCCCTGCGGCTCAAGCCGCGCATTCAGAGACTGCACGATAAGGAGCTTTCGCCCCGCCAGCGAGTCGTTCTTAACGGTCGCGACCACAGTCCCTATGACACGAGCAAGCTGCATAAAAAAGTCCAGACTGTTTTAGTCGTCTATAACGTCCACGGTGTCTATGACGCCTACGATGGCGGCGTCAACGGGC
>DATELK010000063.1:0-14911 GCA_035276685.1 Pyrinomonadaceae bacterium
CAAGTTTAAATACGACCCGCCCGCTACCGCAGGCGGTACTGACCTGCATAAAGAGAGCGGCAAGGTACTCATTTAAGGTACAGGCTTGCCGCTTTATCCTTGAAACTGGTGCCGGGCTAATTGCTGGCGGAGGTTCGCTGCGAGGCATCGGGGTTCTGGAAGAGCGACTCTTCCATCTTGACGCCGTAGGTGACGGTCATGATGCGCGTCTCCTGCGACTGTTTGCCGTCCTCGAAAAAGACCGTGCGGAAGGGCACGAGCGTCCCCTGCGCCGAGCGATAGTCGTAGAAGCGGCGCATGTACTTGACGGGCGTGCCGCCAGCCGTGGCAGGCGTCTCGTACTCCAGCCACATCACGCGCAGCGTGCGGGTGCTGATGTAGTAGCGCGTGCTGCGCTTCTCCTTGTCCGTCACGTCTACGATGTAGAACTCCACGCCGTTCTGCTTGTCCTTGCCTCCAAGGGAGAGGGTCGAGCCGTTCTCCTTGTAGCGCAGAAGGGCGTCGAGCCCGTGCCAGAGCAGCGACTGGAACTCTATGGTAGCGTCCTCGCGCGGAGTGAAGGCGGAGCCGTTGATGATGCCCCAGAGGCGGCCTTCGCCGTAGAGGAGCGAATATTCTATGGTCGGAAGCTTCTGGTCAAGGCGCACCTTGTCCTTCTCAGCGCTCGTGCCGCGTATGAAGCGGCGCTCGTAGCTGGCCTCCTCCGTGCGACCGTCCGTGCCGATTCTGGTCAGGCGTCCCCGCTCCACACCGTTGCGCCTAATCTGCTCAAGCGCGCCGCGCGACCCGTAGGCGTAGACGACGGCCTCTGCCACCTGCTCCGCATTTACCTCTACGTTGGACTTGGGGACAGTGACCTTTTTCTCATCTGTCTTCTGGCTGCCGGACTGCTGCGGCTGAGTGTTGCCGGTCGTCTGCCCCTCGGCGACCCCGTAGGATTGCGTCAGAGAGAGGGCCAGTAGCATGAGGGCTGGGGCGAAATATTTGTAGCGTCGCAACAAGACTGAAAATTTCTCCTTCGAGACGATTAATCTGTTATCGGGTTGAACGGCTAAAACGGGAGCGAGATTGGCCATTCCATTTATTCGATTGTAACACAGCGATGTTAAAAGCGCTTCCAGCCGGACGGGCCCGGCCGCTGTCTGGTGAAAGCCAGTATTTATTGATGCTCGCCCGGGATTGCGGGGATGCCCGGCATGGTTTGACGCATTGACAATGTGGCACCGGGGCGGTAGAGTTCAAGGTTTCAAAATGGCCTGGATTTCGTAGCTATGTGAGCGGACGGCCAAGTCTGGGGCCCCGTAGTTTGCCCCTCGTCATCAGCAATTATTAGAAGAAAGGATAACTTAAGAGTTATGAAGAGAGTAGGCATTCTGGTCGGGCGTGAGCAGACGTTTCCAGAAGCACTCATACGCTCAATCAACGAGCGCGGAGCCGGAGAGGTCACTGCCGAATGGGTCAAGACGGGCGGAGTTTACTTGAACGAGCCCCGCCGGTACGACGTTATCATTGACCGCATCTCGCACGAAGTACCTTACTACCGCGCCTTCATGAAGCGCGCGGCTTTGGAGGGCACTTACGTCATCAACAACCCGTTCTGGTGGTCTGCGGACGACAAGTTCTTCAACTACGCGCTCGCCACCAAGCTCGGCGTGGCCATCCCCAAGACGGTGCTTCTGCCGCAGCACTCTTACATAGAAGGCATCGTCTCGGAGTCGCTACGCAATCTGGAGTTCCCGATTGACTGGCAGGCGATTGTGGATTACGTGGGCCTGCCCGCCATCATGAAGCCGTTTGACGGCGGCGGCTGGAAGAACGTCGAGCGCGTCAACACTCTGGAAGAGCTTTGGTTCAAGTATGACCAGACGGGCACGCTCTGCATGACCTTGCAGGAGTTCATAGACTTCGACCAGTTCGTGCGCTGTTACTGCATAGGGCAGGAGGAAGTGATGATTATGCCCTACGACCCGCGCAAGGCTTACCTGTCGGGCGAGCAGTACATCAACGACCCGAACTATCTCTCGCCCGAGCTGAGCGAGCGAGTCACTAATGATGTTCGCACGCTCTGCCGCGCACTCGGCTACGACATCAACACGGTGGAGTTTGCCATCAAGGACGGCATCCCCTACGCGATTGACTTCATGAACCCCGCGCCCGACGCGGAGCTAATCTCCGTCGGCGAGTACTATCACAACTGGGTGACGGAAAAGGTGACAGACCTTGTGTTCAGGCGTCTGGCACAGCCCGCGAACGAGCGCCCGCGCTATCGCTGGGACGGCTTTCTGAATCCCGAAGGGTCTCAGACGAACGCCGTGGCAAGCATGGCCGAGCAGGCCGCTCGCACAATCATCCCTCAGCCCGTGCGAGAGATTCCTGCGGACATAGCTGCGGGCGTGAGCGAGCTTGTCTCTGATGCTGCCAACGCAGTCTCAGGGATAGTAGAGGCCGTCACAGAGTCCAAGGCACAGAAGGGCGGCACCACGAAGCGCGCAGCTACGGCTTCAAAGAGCAAGCCTGCCGCGAAGAAAGCGGCCGCGCCTAAAGCCAAGAAGGCCACGCCCGGCGACATCACGGGCTAACTGAGGCGTAAGGCACGTTGAAAAGCTAAAAGCGGCGGCTCCTGAGAAGCTTCTCAGGAGCCGCCGCTTTTATCTCTGCATTTAAACTTATTCCACGGGAGGCGGGCGGCGACGCATGAGCAGTTTGTAGAGCAGATGCGCCACGACCCACGCGGCCAGAGACGAGGCCGTCAGCGACCAGCCCAGCGAAGAGAGGTCAAAGCCCAGGTTGTCCAGAAACGCGCCGCTTATGGCCAGAACCATGCTCGTCAGCATGAGACGGCCGCTCCATCGTCTCACCACCTGTAGAGTCTGTAGCCAGTTGATGCGCTTCAGCTCTGCCGACAGGTACTCGTCGTCGTCATTCAGGAGCGCGTAGTAATCTGCCTCTCTGCGTGCAAAGCGCGCCGCCGCTTCATCAGGCGCTACGCGCGCGGCCGATTGGTAATGATGTATGACGTGCGCCAGCTTTCCGTTCCTCAGCGCTATCTCGGCCAGCCCCGTCTCTGCGCGGAAGGAGCGCGGCTGCGCTTCAAGCGAGAGGCGAAAGAGGCGCGACGCTCTGGTCATGTCTCCGAACTCAAAGAAGCTCTCGCCTATGCGCGCCAGAAGATGTGCGTCCTGCGCGGCGTGTCGCGCGGCCAACCGCAGGCTTGCGCGCGAGCGTGAAAGAAGGCGCGCATCGGCCAGAGCGCTTGCCTGCGAGCGAAGAAAGCGCGCGAACTCATAGAGGAGCCAGCCGTCCTGCGGCAACACTAATAGCGCACGCCTGAAGGCTTCCGCCGCTTCGCGCAAACGTCCCGCGGCGCGAAGCTGGTTCGCGACCTGTCGCAGCAGATGGCCGCGCTCCTTCTCAGAAGCAGTAAGCGCGTGCGGCTCCGTGTAGACGGCCTCGCCCTTTCTCTTCTCTCGCAGGCGAAAATCCGCCGCCGCTTCCAGCACGGACGAAGGGGCCACGCGCAGGAGCTTCGTCATCTCGCGCAGGCTTCCCGGCTCTGACAGATAATCCCTCAACTCGCGAGAGCGCGCGTCCAGCTTCTCGTCCTTAATCAGCGAGAAGAGGCACCTGACCATGCGGCGATAATTTCCGCCCGACGCGAAGACGAAGCTTAAGCCACGGCCCGCCACTTCGCTGCGGTAGCGATAGCGAACCGAGCCGCCGCGCCTCAGAGTCCGCACGGCGTATGTTTCAACCTGCTCGACTTCATCAATATCAAGGCGGAGCGCGCGTCCCTTGAAAATCTTGTGCAGGATGGCCCACAGCCCCGTGCGCGAGAGCGTGCGCCCTTCTATGCGTATGCGGTCTGTGAAGGCCGCGAGAGGCGTGAAGACCCACGCCCAGGCGAGCGTTACTATAGCCGCCTCGTCATACTCTGCGCGTATCAGCAGGAGCGCCAGCAGCGTGAGGGCGAGCGCTATGAAAAGGTAGCTCGCGGGAGACGAGCGCACAGTGATGAGCGGCGCGCCTTCCGTGCCGGGCGCGATAGTCTTGGCCTGCGCGCCCGCCGCGACAGCGTGCGCTACCTCTGGAGTCTTAGTCACTTCTTCAAACCTTCTGTCGATACCTGTGGCGGGCACTCTATCGGAACTTCCAACGCAAAGGAGCCTCGCGCGCCGCGTACAGGTTCAGTGTATCGCAAGTCAGCGAATTGGACGAACAATTCCGTCAGGCAATCGCCGCGCGTCTGCGCTACGGGGAAGCGAGCGAAATTGAGAAAGACGCGCGCCCGCTCGTCTCGGCTGGCGTCTGCGACAAGCTGAGCCGCTTCACCCGAAGGCTTCTCGTATAGAGTTACATCACCAAGCGGCCCCGGATTCCTGTTCAAATCGAGATTAAAAAGGAAGGTGGAGCCGTCTGTCTCCGCCACGCATCGCCAGAGCGTGGGGTCTGCAAGTGAAGGCATGGCCGCCAGCCGCCTGACCGTCTCTCCCCTTCGCGCTGCGAAATCCCCTGCGAGCCTGTTTGCTTCATTCGCCGCGCGCGAGTGCATGAATCCGAGCGCTCCCCAGTAAAGCGGCACGAAAAGTAGTGCGGCCACGGCAATCCTGCTCCCGAAGCGCTTGTCCATGTGAGACAGCCGCGCGAGGATGAAGAGCACGACGCCCAGAGTCCAGCCGACCTGTACGAACAAAGGGATAGGTGGGCCGTTAGACCTGAGCGGAAGAAGGATAACCGCCACGGAGAGCACCAGGCCGAGCAGCGTCCAGAAGCCTGTGCGAAGAAGCCCGCGCTTCGTCAGCAGGAAGCATGCACCGCCGAGGACGAGCCAGAGCCACGGGTCGACTATGAAGACAAGGTCGCCGTAAATCCAGCGCTCATCCCACGGCAGAAGGGGCCGCACTCCGTAGTTGTTTGTCCAATCGAGCAGAGGATGTGTCGCCGTGGCCAGAAGCGAAGCTATCAAGAGCCCTCGCAGCCTGAAGCGCGAAGGCTTTCCGCGTATGAGTGCGACCAGCTTCTCCGCGCCGTAAAAGAGCAGGGGCAGCAGCAGCGCAAGGCCAGCCACACCTACTATGGAATGAGTAATCCCTCTATGGTGGTGCAGGTAGACCCAGCGCCCCCACAGCGTCGTCACCACGTCCGCGTCCGGCGCATTCGCGGCCACTATGCAGAGCGCGGTCGCTCCCGGCGACAAACGCTCAAGACCGGCCTTAGCAGCCGCCAGCCCCACGAGCGAGTGTGTCAGATTCTCCATAGAAAATAATGCAGAAGGCAGAGTGCCGCAGTGATGAATTAAAGAAGCTCTTTCTCTTCATTCATCACTCTGCACTCTGCCTTCTGCATTTTATGAGAGCGGTAAGTCGGATGGGGCTTCGGGCGGAAGCTGAGCGTAGCGCGCCGCGTCCAGCTTTTGCAGCTTCGTCTCGGCTTCTCGCGCGGCTGATGATTTGGGCAGTGGCTTGCCGTCCGGGGATTTAGCCTTGCGCGAGTTGTCTGCTATCTGGAAGTAGAGGTCTACGGCCTCCTTAGTCTTGCCCTGCTTCTCGTAGATGGATGCCAGCCGCAGGTTGACCGTCTCGGCCGGAATCGCGGGATTGTTCTCCTGAGCGAGCTGCTGGTAAAGGGCCACGGCACCGTCCATCTGTCCGTCGGCCTCCCTGGCCTGCGCGAGCGCGAAGCGAGCCTGAGCCGCCACGTCCTTGTATCCGCTCTTGGTCAGAGCGTCCAGCTCGCCTAATCCTTTGTTGCGGTCAAGCGTCAGGTTGCTGACGGCTATGAAGTAGCGCGCAATCTCGCGTGTCTGGCCGCTGTACTTGTCCGCCACCTTCTGGAACTCTGCGGCCGCTCGCTCGGCCCTTGCCTTCTCCGTGGGGAAGCTCGGTTGTGTCGAGCCGGGGACGGGCTGGGCCTGTATGGGCGTGGAGACTACCTCTATGGCGCGTCCCAGAGCCTGCGCGGCCTCCTGGCTCTTCTTGTTGCTCCACCAGGAGAAGATGCCCGCCAGGATGGCGAAGGCAACTATGCCTCCGAGTATGTAGAGGATGAGGCGTCCCTTTCCTTCCAGCCGGTCGCCCACACGGTCTAAGACCTGCATGGTCTTGTCGCGGAACTGGTCTTTCTTTAACTCGCGCTGCCGCTTTTTACTGTATTTAGCCACGTCTTTTCCTCTTGCAAGAGCGCATTGTCGAGTGCGTTCTTTTTATCGTCCGTAGAGTGAAACAGTCACTCTAACGGGCAGTGCGAGAGGTTGTCAAGGGGCGCGTCTTCTGTAGTTATTGACGGCTCTTTCCGAGCCGTGATAGGCTCCGAAGCCAAAGCGCCTCGATTTGTCAGCACTCGTCCAGAAGAATCTTTTGCGAACGCCGATGCCCGGTTCCGTCATCGAAGGGTTGAGCTTCTGAAAAGCGTGGGAAATTTTCGGGAACAAATCAGTTTAAGGCGGTGTCTAAGGGTGCGACTGTCCGGGAAGCCAGCGAAGTCGCATGTCCGGCTCCCAGCCGCCGGGGGATAGCTAAGTGAGCTTCGGAGAGCCCATAGCCCTTCGCGGGCACGCGGAACTGGACGAGGTCGCGCAGGCGACTCAGGTCGAGGCACGCGCGGCAGCCGAGGCACAGTTCATTGAAAGATTGCGCGCGGGCGAACCCGCAGCCTTTAACCGGCTCGTGGAAGACCGCTCTGGCGAGGTCTACGCCCTGCTTTATCGCCTGACGGAAGACCCGGAAGAGGCGCGCGACCTGACGCAGGAGACTTTCCTGCGAGCCTTTCAGGCAATCGCCAACTTTCGCGGCGACGCCGATTTAAGGACGTGGCTCTACCGCATAGCGGTGAATCAGGCGCGCAACCGCTGGCGCTGGTGGCGCAGGCGCAGGCGCGAGCAGACCGTTTCGCTCGACGCCTCTAACAATCACGAGGCGAGCCCTCTGGGGCTTCGTCTCTGCGACACGACGCAGCCAGACCCTGAGCAGACGACCCTGGCGCACGAGCGCGAGCGGCGGCTCAGGCAGGCGCTGCGCTCCTTAGGCAGTTCCTACAGAGAGGCCGTCATCCTTCGGGATATAGAAGGATTGAGCTACGAGGAGATTGCCGCGACGCTGGAAATCAGCGTCGGCACAGTTAAGTCCAGACTGGCGCGGGGCCGCATGGAGCTGCGTCGCAAACTGGAAAGCTCTTTGTAAATCAGTTTTCAAGTTAATGAAAACTGTAAATAGCGAATGGTTGACCCACCCCGGCTTCACAATAAACTCGGTGCCAATTGGGTCTAAGTGACGAAGACGGTTACTGGGGGGGAGGCCAGCAGGTTTTTTCGGAGGCGCGGGCGAATTTGAAACGTGGCCAGCAACACCCGTTCTGATACTCGCTCTCGCTCCTTTTGGGAAACCTTCCGCGCCGCCAGCCTTGATGCCGTAGAGTTGCTTCCTTAATCAAATAAGGGAGCAGCCGGGGTAGGTGAGCCATTCGCTAACTCAGGTGGCGGCTGTATCATTGGTTTTTAACCCGGCACCTGCCCCTTTTGCTTTTATGAATTGTGAAGAGACAAAGCAGGCGCTCTCGTCCTACGTGGACGACGAATTGTCTCTGCCCGCGCGTGCCGCGTGTGACGAGCACCTGCGCCACTGCCCCGTGTGCCGCGAAGAGCTGGCGGCCATGAGGTCGATTGTGCGCGGGCTGGCTGCGCTGCCTAGGCCCGCGCCTCCGCCTTATTTAGCCGCCTCCATACACGACGCCCTATTGATAGAAGCCGGGGCCGTCCTCAAGCAGCCGAAGCTTCCCCTGACGGCTCGCTTCATGCGCTGGCTACAGCCGCGCGTCATGCCCTACACCGTGGGGACATTCGCCTCCTGTCTTCTCTTCATACTGATGTTCACGGCGCTGCGCTCGTCGCTGATGGCGTTTCGCACCTTTGACCGCGCGACGCGAGCCTCGTTCGCGGCCACCTACCGCATCACTTATTTCGAGGGAGGCGACTCCGGGTACGACATCAACAAGCCCATCACGCCTGAGAGTCTGGCTGCGCGCCGCTCTGCCGTAGGGGTGGAATCTCCGAGCCTGAATCCGAACGGAGCTCTGGCGGCTCTGGCCTGGACGCCCACGCGCGACAAGCGAGCCACGGATGACGACATGATTGTGGTCACGGATGTCTTCAGCAACGGCCGCGCATCGCTTGCGGACGTGGTTCAGGCCCCGCGCGACCGCAGGCTGCTGGACGAATTTCAGAACGCGCTCAGGGAAGGCCCCGCCTTCGTTCCGGCCTCTTATGACAAGCGCCCGCAGACCATGCGCGTCGTCTTCGTCCTCCAGAAGATTAACGTCCGCGAGAGCGACTTTTAGCACGCCCGTCCATTAACTCTCACACTACCTTCTATAGCTTGACGCACGCTTTAGCCGCGTGCTAGTTTGCCATTTCAGCCATTTAGTTTCGTTCTACATATCTTTCGCCCTATCAGTGTGTAGGAGACCCTTGTAAGGTGGACACGCCTCAGCTTAAACAGACGCCGCTTAATCAGGCGCACCGCCGTTTGGGCGCTCGCATGGTGGATTTTGGCGGCTGGGACATGCCCGTGCAGTACCCTGCCGGAACCATAGAAGAGCATCTCAGGACGCGCACGCACGCGGGGCTCTTCGACGTTTCGCACATGGGCGAGATAGACGTGCGCGGGCCTGATTCAATAGCCTTCGTCAACCGCATCACCTCCAACGACGTGACCAAGCTGGTTGACGGACAGGCACAGTATTCAGCGCTGACTACGCCGGAAGGCACTGTCATTGACGACCTGCTCGTCTACCGCTTCAGCGAAGACCGCCTGCTGCTCGTAGTCAACGCTTCCACGACGCCGAAGGACTGGGATTGGATAGAGTCGCACAGGGGCGTAGAGAGCGTGGAGTTGAAGAACGTGAGCGCGGACTACTGCCAGCTTGCTCTTCAAGGCCCGGACGCCCTGCGCATACTCCAAACCCTGACGGATTTGCCGCTCTCGGAAATCAAGTACTATCACTTTCGAGAAGGCGCGGTGGACGGCGTGCCTTCGATAGTCTCTCGCACGGGCTACACGGGCGAGGACGGCTTCGAGGTCTACGCTTCAGCGGACAAGGCAGAGCAGCTCTGGAACAGGATGCTTGAGGCGGGTCGTCACGGCGAGACGGACGGCGTTCTTCCCTGCGGGCTGGCCGCGCGCAACACTCTCAGGCTTGAGTCCGCGATGGCCCTTTACGGTAACGACATAGACGATACGACCACGCTTTACGAAGCCAACCTGGGCTGGATTTGCAAGCTCAACAAGGGAGACTTCATAGGGCGCGAGGCACTTGCGCGCCAGAAGGAAGAGGGCGTCAAGCGCCGCCTCGTAGGCTTTGAGGTGACGGACAGAGGCATCGCGCGCGACCATCAGGACGTTCTGATTAACGGCGAGCGGCTGGGCCAGGTCACCTCCGGCAGCCCCGCCCCGTACCTGAAGAAGAACATCGGCCTCGCATACGTCCCCGTAGAATTCGCCAAAGAGGGACAGGAGATTCAGATAGACGTGCGCGGCCGCGCCGTCGGCGCTCGCATTGTGCCGACGCCATTCTATAAACGAAAAAAAGAGTAATCGGTTTTCAGCAAACTGATTAAGGGAGATATTCATGGCGAACGTACCAGAGGATTTACAGTACAGCAAAGACCACGAGTGGCTCAGGGTCGAAGGCGATGTGGCCGTCATAGGCATCACGGATTACGCCCAGAACTCTCTGGGCGATGTCGTTTATGTGGAGCTTCCGAAGGCTGGCGAAAAGTTCGAAGCGCACGAGTCCTTCGGCTCGGTCGAATCGGTCAAGGCCGTTTCAGAGATTTTCACGCCCGTCTCAGGCGAAATCGTAGAGGTCAACGAGTCGCTGAATGACGAGCCCGAGAAGGTGAACAACGACCCTTACGGCGCGGGCTGGATGATACGCATGCGCATGAGCAGTCCGGGCGAAGTGGACAGCCTGCTGTCCGGGGTCGAGTACGAAGAATTTACTAGCGGGGAGACAGAATAAAAGTTGCGTTACATTCCTAACTCGCCCGCCGAACGCGAAGAGATGCTGCGCGCCGTCGGTCTTGAGCGCGCATCGCAGCTCTTCGACTCTATCCCGGCAGACATTCGATTAGAGAAGCCGCTCGGGGTGCCGAGCGCGCTTTCCGAGATGGAGCTTCTTGAGAAGTTCAACCGCATGGCGGAGCGCAACCGCGCGGCCACGCGGCCCAGCTTCTTAGGCGCTGGCGCATACTCGCACTATGCTCCGACCATCATCGACCATCTCATCTCGCGCTCTGAGTTCTTCACGGCCTACACGCCTTACCAGCCGGAAATCTCTCAGGGGACATTGCAGGCCATCTTCGAATTTCAAACTCTGGTCTGCCAGTTGACGGGCATGGAGGTGGCGAACGCCTCCATGTATGACGGCTCGACCGCGCTGGCCGAAGCCGTGCTGATGGCCGAGCGCATCACGCGCCGCAAGCGTGTGATTGTCTCTTCCGCCATCCACCCGGAATACCTGGCGGTCGCGGACACGTACGTTCAGCACTACGGCATAGAGCTTGAGCGTTTAGAGATTGACGAGCAGACGGGCCGCACTTCTACGGAGGCTCTGGCGTCGCTCGATGACAAGACGGCCGCTGTCGTCATACAGTCGCCCAACTTCTTCGGCTGCATCGAAGAGGTCGCGGCAATCGCCGAGCGCGCACACGCGGCGGGCGCTCTGCTGGTCGTGGCCGTCACGGAATCAGCCTCCTTAGGCCTGCTCCGCTCGCCCGGCGCTAGCGGTGCCGACATAGTCGTAGCCGAGGGCCAGTCCTTCGGCGTGCCGCTCTCGTTCGGCGGCCCATACGTGGGGCTCTTCGCCACGCGCGACAAGTATGCGCGCCAGATTCCGGGACGCCTTGTAGGTGAAGCCTACGACAAGCAGGGGCGGCGCGGCTTCGTGCTGACGCTGGCTACAAGAGAGCAGCACATACGGCGCGAGAAGGCCACGTCGAACATCTGCACGAACGAGGGATTGATTGCGCTGGCCGCGACGATTTACATGGAGACGATGGGGAGGCGCGGCATAGAAGAGACCGCCAGGCAGTGCGCGCAGAAGGCTGCTTACGCGGCCCGCCGCATAGGCGAGCTTCAAGGCTACACACTTCCCTTCTCTGCGCCGCGCTTCAACGAGTTCGTCGTGCGCGCTCCTTCTAACGCCGACGAGCTTCTCTCTCGTCTTGCTTCGGAGAAAAACATCACGGGCGGTCTCGCGCTCTCGCGTTACTACGAGGGGCGCGAGACGGACTTTCTGGTCTGCGTCACCGAAACCAACTCGCGCGCGGAGATTGACGCCCTCGTGGAAGGTCTTCGCTCAATAGCCGGTTAATTGATTCATGGATTCGACGAACATCACAAAAGTTACTCCGCACATCTCGCACAACGAGCACCTGATTTTCGAGCGCTCGCAGGAAGGGCGCATAGGCTACAGCCTTCCGCCTCTGGACGTTGACGAGACGCCTCTGGATGAGCTTATCCCGGCGGAGCTTCGCCGCGACGACGACCTGGAAGGCGTGCCCGAAGTGAGCGAGGTGGACGTGGTGCGCCACTTCACGCGCATCTCTACGTGGAACTATTCGATTGACCTGGGCATGTACCCGCTTGGCTCATGTACTATGAAGTACAACTCGCGGCTGAACGAGAAGGTGGCGCGCATTCCCGGCTTCGCCAATCTTCACCCGCTCGCACCTGAAAGCGATTCGCAGGGAGCGCTCGAAGTCATATACGAGCTTCAGGAGTACCTGTCGGAGATAACGGGGCTCGCTGGCGTTACGCTTCAGCCTGCCGCTGGCGCGCACGGCGAGATGACGGGCGTGATGATGATTCGCGCCTTCATAGATGCCAGAGACGGGCGCGAAGCTTCCGCCAAGCGCCGCGTCATGCTCATTCCCGACTCCGCGCACGGCACCAACCCTGCCTCAGCCATGCTCGCAGGCTTTACCGTGAAGGCGATTCGCTCAACAAGCGAGGGCTTCACAGACCTTGAGCACCTGCGCGAGATGTGCGCCGCAGGCGACGTGGCGGGCTTCATGCTGACCAACCCGAACACGCTCGGCCTGTTCGAGAAGAACATACGCGAGATTTGCGACATCGTTCACGAGGCGGGCGGATTGGTCTACATGGACGGGGCGAACATGAACGCGCTCGTAGGCGTGGCTCGTCCGGGCGACATGGGCGTGGACGTGATTCACCTGAACCTGCACAAGACCTTTTCGACTCCGCACGGCGGCGGAGGCCCCGGCTGCGGCCCCTGCTGCTGCACGAAAGAGCTTGAGCCTTTCCTGCCCGTCCCGCGCGTAGTCAAAGACGGCGATGTTTTTAAGCTAGACTACAACCGCCCGCAGTCCATAGGGCGCGTCAAAGCCTTTTACGGAAACTTCGGCATGATGGTGCGCGCTCTCGCTTACATCCTGACGCACGGCGCGGAAGGCTTGCGCGAAGTCACGGAAGCAGCCGTATTGAACGCGCGCTACATAGCCGAAGGGCTCACCAGCGACTACGAGAAGCCGTTCAACGCCCCGCCCATGCACGAGGTAGTCTTTACAGACAAGCGGCAGTCGAGGAAGGGCGTTCACACGCTCGACATAGCCAAGAGGCTCATCGACTACGGCTTTCATCCCATGACCATCTACTTCCCGCTGATTGTGCAGGGAGCCATGCTGATAGAGCCTACGGAATCTGTGGGCCGCCAAGAGCTAGACCAGTTCATAGAGGCCATGCGCTCGATTGCGCGAGAAGCCAAAGAGAATCCGGACTTGGTCATAAACGCTCCGCACTCCACGCGCATAGGGCGGCTGGACGAAGCCGCAGCCGCGCGCCGTCCTATCCTCCGATGGAAGCCTAAAGAATCGGCCAGCGCAGCCTAAAGAAGCGGAAAATCAAACAGGGATAGACAGGATAGACAGGATAAGAAAGAGAAAGCATTGCTTCTTCTTTTATCCTGTTCATCTTGTCCATCCCTGTTAATTTCTTCTTTTAATCAAACCCCTGCCTTTTCCCTTTTTACTTTCCCTTTTTTTCTGTAATATTATCGGTCGAGAGGTTTAGAAGCTCTACCCTTTTATGGCAAATGGTTTAGTGATTCACGTTGTAGCGGGCTTGGGAAAGCACACGGAAGTGCTCACCTCAGACCGCATTCGCATTGGCTCTCACCCGTCATGCGAGCTTCGTCTTCCTGCTTCCGAGGTTCCCACGGACAACGCCATACTTGAGCTTGCCAGAGCCAACGGACACTACCGCGTCAAGTCCTACGATTCCACGCTCGGCATCACGCACAACGGCGAGCCCATAGTCTCAAACAGCCGCGTCAACGACGGCGACGAGATACGCGTCGGTGCCTTCAACGTGATGCTGACCTTCTTTTCCGTGGGAGGCCTTGCGCCTGTTCTGCCGGGCGCGCGTCCGGACACGCACGTCGCGCCTTTCATAGAGCAGGCCGCGCTCGAATCATCTTCGACCGCGAGGCGCGACGACGCGAAAATCTTCCTGCGAGAATTTACGCGCGAGCTTGTGCGAGAAATCAGCATCACGACCAAGCTGATTGCGCTCGGCATCGCGCTCGCTCTAGTGGGCGGCATGCTCTACATAGGCTTCGCCATGTACCGCGAGCTTGTCACGAGCCGCCGCATCATAGACGAGCAGAACCGGCAGCTGAAGGAGATGCGCGAGAACGTCGCGCAGACGAGCGGGCAGATTAGCCAGTTGAATGAGAAGAACAACGAGTTCGTCAAAAGCCTCTCGTTCGCTCCCACCACCTGGACGAAGTATCACCGGGGCGTGGCCCTGATTTCCGGCATCTACTACTTCGTGGAGAAAGGCACCGGCCGCCCGCTTCGTTATCCTGAACAGACAGGCGAAGCGGCGGAAGGCAGTCAGAGCGAGCAAGACCCCACGCAGTTGACGCCCGAAGGCAAAGGCCCCATCTACGAGCGCGAGTTCGTGGGCACGGGCTTCTACGTCGGCGGCGAGTTTATCCTGACGAACCGTCACGTAGTCCAGCCGTGGCTCGCGGACGAAGGCATTCTGAAGCTCAACACGAGCGTTCCGGCACAGCCGCGCGTCAGGAAGATAATGGCCTTCTTCCCGGAAGCGACGCAGCCCGTCCCGCTCAAGTTCAAGATGGCGGCACAGCAGGAAGACCTCGCGGTCTGCACCTTCGACAAGAAGGATTTGCCCGAAGGGATTCCTCTGTTGCCTCTGGACAGGGGCTCGGACGATTCCGTCGGCGTGGGCAAGGCCGTGGTGCTCATGGGCTATCCGAACGGGCCGGACAGAATCCTCGCCCTGCTGACCGACGCCGAGCGCATGAGCGTGACGGCGCGTTATGGAGACTCCATAGAATCGCTCCTTAACTATCTCTCGCAGTCCAAGCGCATACAGCCCTTGACGACGCAGGGACACATCACAGACCTTGACTCTAACTCGCGCCTGATTGTCTACGACGCCACGACCGCCACGGGCGGCTCCGGCTCTCCGCTCTTCGGCTCGTCGGGCCGCGTCATAGGCGTCAACTTCGAGGTCTTCACGGAGAACACCGCCTCGAACCATGCCGTGCCCATTCGCTACGCGATTACGCTCCTTCAGCGGGCCGGATGGCAGGCACCCGAAGCCGCCGAAGGCAACCAGAACGAGAACGCAAACGCCACCCAAACGGGCGCTCCCCGCACCACGGGCGTCACCTCCGCCAACAGCGCACGATAACGGTACACCACTGCGAAAAACGGCCTGAAAAGAGGATTTTCTTCCTTCAGTGATTCAGTCCCGGAAGGCGGAAATTCAATCTCTGAGGGCAGGGATTCAATCCCTGCCCTCAGAGATTGAATTTCAGCCTTCAGTGACTGAATCACTGCCTTCAGGGATTAAGTCACTGCCTTCAG
>DATELK010000064.1:0-68757 GCA_035276685.1 Pyrinomonadaceae bacterium
CAGGTCAGAACCGCCTGCGTAAGCCGGGCGGGTATTACTTAGGCTAGAGTCTGGCTTAAGTATGACCCGCCCGGCTTACGCAGGCGGTTCTGACCTGTGTGCCGTCTCTTAAAATCTCCCTCTTAAAAAAACGCATATTCATGCTCTGCCGCAACCTCTTGGCGGCGGCTATTCTCCGCGAGTGAATGGCGCTCGGCCCGGCATAAGGATGCCTGAAGGCCGCCCTGAATCTTGTTGCGATTGATATATGGAGATTGAAAAGAATATGAGTTACTCAAAGTCTCGCGGCCCTCTATCAGCACTACTGCGGCTCACGCTCTCGCTTCTGGCGCTGGCCGCCTTAAGCTGGCTCGTGCTTCCCTCAAGGGTCTGGAATCAGCTTGAGCCGGCTGTCTCTGCGGCCAGCTTCGTCGTGACGACTGCGACGGACAACGGAGACAACGCCAACCCGACGCCGGGCTCATTGCGTGACGCCATCCTCAAGGCCAACGCCAACGGCAGCGCCGTCACGGACACCATCACCTTCAACATCCCCGGCACGAACGTTCACGTCATCAAGGCCAACAAGGAGCTTCCGACGATAACCACGCCCGTGACGATTAACGGCTACTCGCAGCCGGGCGCGAGTGTGAATACTTTGAGCACGGGCAACAACGCGGTTCTGAAGATAGAGCTCGACGGCTCGCTCGTCGCGTCAGGCGCATTCGACAACGGCCTCTGGCTGGCGACTAACGGCTGCACCGTGCGCGGCTTGATAATCCACGGCTTCAACAACGGCATCAGGATTACTGAAGACTCGAATCTGGTTCGTGGCAACTTCATAGGCACGGATGCGGCGGGCACGGCCGCGCTTCCCAACACGAGCGCCAACGTCAGCGTCGAAGGCGCGCTCAACGAGATTGGCGGCTCGGCCCCGGCAGACCGCAACATCCTCTCCGGCTCTGATACGGGCATATCCCTCCATAGCAATTCTCAGGGCAATAAAGTCTACGGCAATTACATAGGCACGGATAAGACGGGGACGCAAAAGTTGGGCAACGATACCGGCATCCTGCTGAGGGGCACCAGCAACATCATCGGAAGCGCTGCGGCAGGGATGCGGAACGTGATTTCCGGCAACTCCATAGGGCTATACGTGCAGGACGATACGCACAAGATTCAGGGCAACTTCATAGGCGTGGGCGCTGACGGCATTAAGCTTGGGAACACCGGCACAGGCGTTAACCTCTACGGCACCAAGGGAGTCATTATCGGAGGCACGAACGAGGGGAACGTTATCTCCGGCAACGCCACCGGCATAGCCATCAACGCCGACACGAACGTAGGCCAGTACACCATCATCAAGGGCAACTACATAGGCACGAACGTCTCAGGCTCGCAGGGCATGGGAAATTCCGGCACGGGGATTTTCTTATCCACCAACGCCCGCTACAACACGATTGGCGGCATTACCAACGGCGACTCAAACTTCATCGCTTACAACGGCAAGGCAGGGATTACAGCCATCAACGGCTCGAAGTACAACAACATTCAGGCCAACAAGATTGTAGATAACGGCGAGCTTGGTATTGATTTAAGCGCGCAGGGCTTCGCCAACAACGTCACGCTCAACGACACGAACGACCCGGACGACGGGGCGAACGGCTTGCAGAACTTCCCCGTCGTGACTGCCGCGCAGTATTCCGGCGGTCTGACGAGCATCGTGGGGAATCTCAACTCCACGGCCAACACGCAGTTCAGGCTGGACTTCTTCGCCAACACCACATGCGACCCGCTCGGTCACGGCGAGGGCGACGTTTATCTGGGCGGCATGAACGTGACGACCGTCGGCAACAACGTCAATTTCAATAAGACCTTCCCGGCGTTCCTCGCGGGGCAGTACATCACGCTTACGGCCACGGATAACGAAGGCAACACTTCCGAGTTCTCAAAGTGTATGTACGTGGTCTCGCCCGCGGCGGGCACGCTGCAATTCTCGCAGGCGAGCTACAGCGTGAGCGAGGGCGCAGGCAAAGCTACCATTACGGTGACACGCGCGGGCGGAGCTTCGGGCGGCGTCACAGTGAAGTACGCTACGTCGAACGGCTCGGCCAGTTTGTCTGAGGATTACGGCAAGGTTTCCGACACGCTCACCTTCTTAAACGGCGAGACGAGCAAGACCTTCGATGTGCCGATAACCGACGACACTTACTATGAAGGCGACGAGGCTTTAAACCTGACGCTGAGCAACGCTACGGGCGGCGCGGTTATCACGGGCCCGACTTCGGTTCCGCTCAACATCATCGAGAATGACCCGAAGCCCACGGTCTCTATCACCGATGTCACGATTACCGAGGGCAACAGCGGCACGAAGGATGCGGTCTTCAAAGTCACTGTCTCGGGCCAGACCGTCTTCAGCATCAACGTGCCTTATGCCACGGAGGACGTGACGGCGCAGGGCGGCTCGGACTTCGAGCCTCAAAGCGACACGCTCACCTTCTTCCCCGGCACCACGGAGCAGAACATCACCATTAAGATTAAAGGCGACACAGACCCCGAGTCCAACGAGGTGTTCGCGCTCACGCTGGGCTCTCCGACCAACGCGACTCTGGCTAAAACATACGGCACAGGCACAATCACAAACGACGACGCGGCGGCTGCCACGATAGAGTTCAGTCAGGCGGCCTACAGCATCAGCGAAGGCACAATCAACACGCCGCAGGGCTTCACTTCCCTGACCGTCAACGTCAAGCGAAGCGGAGATACGTCCGCAGCCGCAACCGTTCAGTACTCAACCTCAGACCAGTCCGCAGGCAACGAGTGCGACCTCGTGACGGGATTCGCTTCACAGCGCTGCGACTATACGACCGTGGCCGGAACCCTGAGGTTCGCCGCAGGCGAAGCCACGAAGCAGATACAGATTCCCATCATCAACGACGGCTACGTGGACGGCTCGGAAGTCTTCAAAATCAGCTTGCAGAATCCTGTCGGCGCTAATCTGGGAGCGGTCAAAGAGGCGACCGTGACCATCACGGATAGCGGCACGCCCGCGACCTTCAGCGCCAACAATCCGTATCTGAATAACGCGTTCTTCGTGCGCCAGAACTATCTGGACTTCCTCGGCCGGGAGCCCGACGCGGCGGGATGGAATCCGCCCACGGGCTGGCCGGTTGTCTTAGGCAACTGCGGCCCGCAGGAAGGCTTCCTAGGAGCGCCGCTATCTTGCGACCGCGCGCACGTCTCGCACGGCTTCTTCGCCAGCCCTGAGTTCACGGACAAGGGATTCCGTATCTATCGCATGTACGAAGTAGGTCTGGGCAGGCTCCCGCTCTACGCGGAGTTTATTCCGGACATGGCTACCCTGAGCGGCTACGGCATCCCCGCGAGCGTGGAGCAGCAGAACCTACAGGATTACATGGAGAGCTTCACGCAGAGGCCGGAGTTCACGAACCGCTTTCAGGGAGCGCTCGCGGCTAACGAGGCCGAAGCTTTGATTCTCAAGCTTGAGCAGGCGGCGGGTGTAACGCTTCCGGCGACGGCTGTCACAAACGCGGGCCAGCCGACTCAGTACGGCAGAAACGAGCTGATACAGAAGCGCGCGAGCGGGCAATTCACAGTCGGGCAGACCCTGCTGGCGTTCGTTGAGCAGCAGGCCGTCTATGACAGGTTCTTCCCGCGCGGGTTCGTCACCATGCAGTATTTCGCCTACCTGCGGCGAGACCCTTCCTTGAACGACCCGAACATGACCGGATGGAGCGACTGGGTGGATGTCTTTACCAACGGGAAACCGTCTGCGGGCATACAGCCGAAGGACTATCACCACCTGATATTCGGCTTCATCTACTCCATCGAATACCGTAAACGCTTCGGCCAGCCATAAATTAGCACCAGGGATGGACAGGATGAGCAGGATAAAAGAGAAACTATTTATTCTTTATCCTGCTCATCCTGTCCATCCCTGCTAATTTTCTCTTCACTATTCGGGGGCGAAAGAGCTAATCTTTCATCATCGGACATCCCTCTTGCCATCCTTTGCCATCTCTGGGGTGTCTGTATCTATATCCGATGACAAGATGAATGGAGCCTCTGTCATGAAGAGAAACCACGCGCCTTACGCTTGCCTGCTGTCTCTGGCTGTCCTTATCACTCTCACCGCTTCGACCGCTGCCTTCGGCCAGAAGCGCGAGCCTGCGCCGGACAATTACGCGGACTTAGGCAACCCCGAGGACGAGCAGTTTCACGACCTGCGCGGCTGGGGCAATGTTAACGCGACCCTGCCGAAGGGGATGGCCGCCGACCGCACTTCCAGATACCAGACCATAGGCCGCCCCAACTCCGTCAAGCTTTTCGTCCCTCAGATTGCAGTGCCTTATGATTTGACCATCAGGTCTGAGGCTGGGGTGTGCGACGACAGCTTCGAGGTCTACGTGAACGGCAACGGGCCGCTCTACGTTTACAAGAACAAAGAGGCCGCGAGGATGAAGGCGCTTCACCACATCACGCTCGACGCTTCTCTCATTACTGACACTGCTGTCGAAGTGACCTTCAAAAACATTGCCGAAGACGCCTGCGGGCGGGCCGCCATCAACTACGTCTCTCTTGAGCCGTCGGACGAAAAGGGCAGGCAGGGGCAGTCCTCTCTGGCCCTCGCGCCGCTTAAGCTTGAGCGCGCCATGCAGATGACGCAGCTCTTCATAGACCGCGAGCAGATAGACGTGAGCGGCTACACCCTGACGGAAGCAAGGCTGGACGACGGCGACGAAGGCGAGAGACGCTGGCGGCTCAGGTGGGAAAAGAGCGGAGGCAAGCGCGAAGACTATCTTGAGTTCACAGTCTCTATGGACGGTATGGTCTCCTATCGTCTAACCAGATAAATTTAACAGGGATGGACAGGATAGACAGGATAAAGAAGAAGCAATACTTTCTCTTTTATCCTGTTCATCCTGTCCATCCCTGTTAATTCCCTTTCCTGATTGACAGGCCGCGCTTTTTGGAATACAAGTTTTCTGCATTCTCAGGCCCCTAACATAACCAGACTACTTTGCGGATTAATCGTCAGAATCCCAAGGAGGATTTCTCTCTATGCGAAGCCTTAAGAAGCTCTTCATATTCGTGGCGATGTGGTCGCTCATAGCCTCAAACAGCGTCGTCGGCTTGGCCGTGCCGAACATCGCGGAACCTTTCATTGAGCCGCCGCTCCCTGGCGCGCAGGCTCTTAATTTTGAAAAGTATAAGTTGAAGAACGGCCTTGAGGTCATACTGCTTGAAGACCACAGGCTGCCTATGGTGGCCGTCAATCTCTGGTATCACGTAGGCCCCGCAAACGAGCGCCCCGGCCTGACGGGATTCGCGCACCTCTTCGAGCACATGATGTTTCAGGGCTCCAAGAACATAGGCGACGACCAGCACTTCAAGCTGCTGGAAGGCGCGGGAGCCTCTGACATCAACGGCACGACCGACTTTGACCGCACAAACTATTTCGAGACGCTGCCCTCCAACCAGCTTGAGCTTGCGCTCTGGCTCGAATCCGACCGCATGGGCTTCCTGCTGGACACGCTGGACGCCAAGCGTCTAGCCAACCAGCGCGACGTGGTGCGTAACGAGCGGCGAGAGGGCGAGAACTCTCCCTACGGCCTTGTCGAAGAGGAGCTGTTTCACCAGCTCTTTCCTAAAGGCCATCCCTACTACGCCTCCGTCATAGGCTCGCACGCAGACATAGAGAGCGCGCGGCTCAAGGACGTGCGAGAGTTCTTTAAGCTCTACTACGCGCCCAACAACGCCAGCCTGGCCATCGTCGGCGACATAGATAAGGCGAAGACGAAAGCGCTGGTCGAGAAATATTTCGGCCCGCTGCCTTCGGGCCAGCCGGTTCCGCCCATCGACGCCAAGACGCCGCCCATCACGGCCGAGCGCCGCGCAGTCGTGCCTGACCAGGTGGAACTGCCGCGCGTTTACATGGGATGGCTGACTGATGCCATTTACAAGCCGGGCGATGCAGAAGCGCAGATGCTTGCCAGAATCCTCGGCGGCGGAAAATCGAGCCGCCTCTACAAGCGGCTCGTCTACGACCGCCAGATAGCGCAGGACGTGACGGCCTCTCAGTACTCGCTGATACTCGGCTCGGTCTTCCAGATAAGGGCGACGGCCAAGCCGAACGTGAAGCCGGAAGAGTTGGAGAAGGCCATTGACGAAGAGCTTGACGCGATGCGTAAGGAAGGCCCGAGGCCGCAGGAAGTCGAGCAGGCGCGCAACCTGATTCAGAGCCAGATAGTGCGCGGCCTTGAAGTCCTTGGCGGCTTCGGCGGCGTCGCGGATCGGCTTAACCAGTACAATCATTATCTGGGCGACCCAGGCTTTCTGGCCAGAGACCTCGCGCGCTTCGACAAAGCCAATGCTTCCGCCATTCAGAAGGTAGCGCAGGAGAAGCTCACGAAAAACAGTCGCGCGGTTGTTTACGGCGTGCCCGGCAAGAAGGTCGTGGACGACGTTCCGAAGACGGCCGACGAGGAGAAGAGCGAGGGCGCGACCGGCGTCAACATCCCCGGCCAGGAGTGGAGAAAGCAACAGCCGGGCGTAGGCCCTGCGAGCGCTCTCTCGTTGCCTGTGCCGCGCAGCTTCAAGCTGCCGAACGGCCTGACAGTTCTCTTCGCTGAGCAGCATAACCTGCCCGTCGTCTCCGCCAATCTGGTAGTCCTCTCGGGCAGCGAGCGCAATCCTGCCGATAAGCCGGGCCTTGCTTCCTTCACCGCCGACATGCTGGACGAAGGAACCAATCGCCGCTCGACCTTGCAGATTGCCGACGACGTGGCGCAGATAGGCGCTGTGCTTCAGACCGGCTCGACCAGCGACCAGTCCACCGTCTCAACGCGAGTGCTGAAGAAGAACGTGGACGCGGCCTTCGATTTGATGGCGGACGTGGCGCTGAATCCCGCATTCACGGAGAAGGAGATAGAGCGCGTTCGCAAGAACCGTCTGACGCAGATTCTTCAACAGCGCGACAACCCGAACGCGCTCTCGAACCGCGTCTTCTACAACGCCGTCTACGGCGACAAGCATCCTTACGGCTTCATAGAGCTTGGCACGGCTGAGTCTACGAAGGCGATGACGCGCGACGACATGATGAGCTTCTGGAAGACCGGCTATGTGCCGGAGAACGCGGCGCTCGTCGTGGCGGGCGACATCACCGAGCGGGAGGTTCGCGCTCTGGCCGAGAAGTACTTCGGCAAGTGGGAGGGCAAGGGCTCTAAGACGACCGTGCCCAACGCTCAGGCAAGCGCGAGCCGCCGTCTCATCATCGTCGACAAGCCCGGCTCGCCGCAGACCGTTCTGAGAGTCGGGCACGTAGGCGTGGCTCGCTCAAGTCCCGATTACGTTCCACTTCAGGTGATGAACACGGGCCTCGGCGGCCTCTTCTCAAGCCGCATCAACATGAACTTGAGAGAGAAGAACGGCTACACCTACGGGGCCTTCTCGACCTTCGTCTTCAGGAGGGGCGCGGGGCCGTTCTACACGGGCGGCTCTGTCCGCACGGATGTCACCGCGCCCGCCACGCGCGAGATATTCAACGAGCTTGAGAGGATAAGGACGAGCGAGATGATGGCGGACGAGCTGACGACGGCCAAGGACGCTTTCGCGCGCTCGCTGCCGGGCCTCTTCGAGACCACGGCGCAGACGGTGGGCAGCCTGAGCCAGCTCTTCGTCTACGACCTGCCTCTGGACTATTACCGGCAGCTGCCCGCGCGTATAAACGCCGTCACGGTCGCGGACATTCGCCGCGTGGCCGAGAAGTACCTGACGCCGAACAACATGGTCATAGTTGCCGTGGGCGACCGCAGCAAGATAGAGGCTGAGATGAAGAAGCTGAATCTGGGCGCAGTAGAAGTGCGCGACCTGGAAGGCCAGCCAGTTAAATAGAGCATAGAGGTCAGAACTGCCTGTGATAGCGGGCGGGTATTATCCGGGCTAGAGTCATGCCTAAATAATACCCGCCCGGCTTACGCAGGCGGTTCTGACCTGCAAGCTTTTCCTTGCCAGAAGCTTTCCCGATGCGCTATAAGTTGCGGCTGTCCGCGTCCCACACTGGGGAAGACGATTCTTTATTCCTTTTAATCCACGGCGAGTCCTGTAGGCCGGTAGCTGATTGGGCCTAAGAGACCTCGCCCTCTCTGAAAAAGTAACCTCGCCGAAGCTGAACCGGAGCGCTCGACGCGCGCTCAGGGCTTTACTGTCTAAAGCCGCCTGTAACCGCTCATTTTCCAAAGGAGACCGGAGATGAAAAGGAAACTTTGCAGCCTCGCTTTTGTTCTCATAACAATCTTCGTGCTTGCGCCCGTCTGCGGTGCCGGAGATACCACGAGCCTCCTTAAAGAGGGCGGCTACACACTGTCTCTGGAGCTGAAGTTCAGCAAGAAGGAGCAGAACCCGCTGCAACGCGTCCTCTCTTTTCTTGAAATGGGGCCCAACGGTTACGCCACAGGTTTCCTCGTTGACGACAACCTGATGATAACGGCCTATCACGTTGTGTCAGGCGATTTGAGCGTCTCTAAGAAGGCGCAGCTTGGCTTCGGCGCGAGAGACCAGTTGGATGTCAAGGTCTACGTCAACGGCTGTCAGGCGACGCTGCTCAAGGTGGACGAAGAGGCAGACCTCGCGCTCCTGAAAGTCTGCCGCTCGTCGAAACAGATTGACGTGCCTACCTTCCAGCCTACGCTCAGCAAGGACGAGAAGCTCTTGCTGATTGCGCGCCCGCACGGAGGCAGGATGGTGCGACAGGGCGTCTTCCAGGGGCCGTACATGACTAGAGGCGTGGAGTACTGGTCTGCCAAGCTGGACGGTCGCGACGGTTATTCGGGCAGCCCCGTCTACAACAACAAGGCAGAGCTGGTGGGCGTCTTCAGCGGCTACGACTGGTCAAAGAAGCTGGCGGTGATAAGCCCCGGCGCGAGAGCGCAGAAGCTTCTTCAGGACTATCTGGACAGCATCAAGTAAGAGACGGCCCCTTAGGATGAGGGATGAAGTATGAGGCTCTTGATAGCGTTTCTCAAAATCATAATCTGCCTCTCCCTCATCACGCTTGCCGAAGGCGCGGGGCTCGCGCAAGATGAGGCCGAGAGAGAGTTCGAGGAGGCTGTCAACCAGTACACTGTAAGCTACCGCGCCCTGATGATGTCCAGAGGCGCGGCGTCAAGGATAGTCAAGAGACGCAGAGTCTCCGAGACCGAGACGCTCAGGGAGATTTCCCAATCCTTTCTGGTGCGCGGCGCGCCGCCGCTTTCCGAATACGTGCGAAGCGCTTCGCTGCCGGATGTCGCGGCAGCGCTCATAGCAAATTTCCCGGCCCGCACGGCCCTAATCTTCTATGCCTACAGGAACGAGAAACTTCAGGTCTGGCTCGTCACCCAGTCTGGCCTCGCGGCTTACAGCGAGAGAGAGCTGACGCAGCAAAAGCTTGAGGCGGTCATTTATGATTTGAGGAACTCGCTCGGGGTTGATTCGTTGCAGGCGGCGAGGGCTCCCGTGCCTGTCAAGCCTGTAGAGTCGCCTCGACCTGCGCCCGACGTGCGATTAAAGCTTTCGCCTGAGCGTGCCATCGCGGAGGCGACCGCTCTGCTTCTTCCGCCTCCTGTAGCCGCGCGCTTAGATTCGGTCAGGCATCTTATAGTCGCTCCGATACTGGGGCTCGGAACAGTTCCCTTCGCGCTCCTGCGTCCCTTCGACTCGGACGCTTTCCTGATAGATAGAATGTCCGTCTCCGTCGTGCCTAGTCTTTTCGACATAGAGACGGCTGTGAGCCGTTGGAAGCCGCGCTATGCGAACGGGCTGGTAATAGGGAATCCTTACTTGCCGCCGGATAGCAGTTGGAGGGTGCCGCCGCTTCCGGGAGCCGAGGAAGAGGCTCTGGCGATTGGAAGGATGATTAAGGCGAGGCCGCTTGTGGGAAGACGCGCCACTAAACGAGAAATCATGATGAGAGCGGCGCGTGCAGACTTTCTATACTTCGCCACGCACGGCGTCGCAAGCTCGGACGACCCGCTGACGGGCGGCTTTCTCTTTCTCACCGCGCGCAGCCTGAAGCGCGGCTTCTGGACGGCCAGAGAGGTACAAGGGTTAAGGCTCAAGGCACAGCTTGCGGTGCTGAGCGCCTGCCAGACGGGTTTGGGGAAGATTCACGATGCGGGCGTGATTGGGCTCTCAAGGGCGTTTCAGATTGCAGGTGTGCCGCGCGTGGTCATGAGTCTTTGGAGCGTCAACGACAAGGCCACGGCCCAGTTGATGAAAGCCTTCGTCAAGTATCTTGAGAGCAACATGCCTTCGGAGGCGCTCAGGCTTGCGATGCTTGAGGTCAGGCGCGACCGGCCCAACCCCGCGCACTGGGCCTCGTTCGTCCTCTTCGGAACTCCTAGATAAAGAATTAGCAGGGATGGACAGGATATACAGGATAAAGAAGAAATAGTTTCTCTTTTATCCTGTTCATCCTGTCTATCCCTGTTAATTCCTTTCTCTTCAACCCAGGACTGCTATGAGCCATACGAGGCCCAGAGTGATTGCAGCGTAAATCCCTGCGAGCACGTCGTCACCCATAATCCCCAAGCCCGATTCCAGACCTTCGAGGCGTCTGACAGGATACGGCTTCCATATATCGAAGAGTCGGAAGAGTACGAAGCCGGCGACAATCACCCACGCGGAAGCTTTTGTGGGGATGAAGACGAAGGCGAGCAGTTGTCCCGCGACTTCGTCCACTACTACGATGCCGGGGTCTTTGCGTCTCAGCAGCCGCTCCGTGCGCGTGGCCGCCCATATGCCCGCGAGCGTGATGGCCGAGATGAGTAAGACAAACGGAATCGTTCGCAGCAGGTAGAGAGTGGCCGCGTCAAATCCCTTGTACGAGATAAGCGCATAAGCTCTCTGCATGAGCGCCTCGAAAACCAGGTAGAGCAGGACGCCTACCACTGAGCCCCAAGTGCCGGGAGCAAGCGGCAGGTAGCCCACGCCGCAGGTGGCGACTGCGAGCGCAAGGTAATCCGCAGCGCTTCTGCTTGTCCGGGGCGGCACCTCTCCCGCCCGCACCTCCGGCGGGTTAAGCTCGTCGCTCGATTCCTTTATAATAGGCATGTTCAGATTCTGAAATCGCTACCGGGCATATTATGCGCTTGACTCAGAGGACGGCAAGCGTACTATCCCGTTCAATCCGAATTTATCAGCACTGGCGGAAAGAAAAATATGAGCGCTAAACAGCAACCCGACATCAGAGCCATCACGCGCCTGGTCCCTCCGGGCGGAAACCTTGTGCAGGGTCAGAGCGAGCTTGCGATTGACCCCAAACTGGCAGAAGCCGCAGACCGCATCATCTCCGCGAGCGGCAACCATTACAGCCCTGCCGAGGGCACGGAAGAGCTTCGTCGCGCCGTCGCGGAAAAGATAAAGCGTCTTAACGGCATAGAGGTTTCGGCGGAGGCAAGGCCGCTTGAGCTTCTGATTACACCGGGCGCGACCGGCGCGCTGGTGGCAATCGCGCGGGCTCATCTACAGAACGCTTCGGCGCTCGTGTTCGAGCCTTACTATCCTTATCACAAGCGCATAGTGGAAGAGCTTGACGGCAGGGTGGAGACGATGCCTCTGGACGCCGCGACGCTTGAGCTTGACGCGGACGCCCTGATGTCGCGCTGTAGAGAGCTTCGCGGGCGGAGCGAGTTTCCGCTTCGCGCCATAATCCTCTGCACGCCCGCCAATCCCACGGGAAAAGTTTTTACGGAAAAAGAGACGAATGCTATCGCGGAGGTCTGCCGCGAGCTTGACCTCTTGTGCGTCTCGGACGAAGTCTACGAGCATTACGTCGTGGGCGAGCGCCCGCACATCTCAATCGCCTCGCTTCCGGACATGTGGGAGCGCACGATTACCGTCAACTCGTTCTCCAAGTCGTGGAACATCTCGGGCTGGCGTCTGGGATACGTCTACGGCCACCACTCGCTCGTCGCACCGCTCAACAATGCCAACAACGTCTTTTACGTCTGCTCGCCCACGCCCTTGCAGAGAGCGCTGGCCGAAGTGCTGATGGCGCATCCCGCTTACTACGCGGGGCTGAAGGAGCGCTTCGCGGAGAAGCGCCGTCGCGCCGTTGAGACGCTCAAGCGCCTCGGCTTCAGGATTTACGATTCGGGCTCGGCCTTCTACGTCTGGGCGCGCATCCCTGCGGGATACACGGACGCCATGCAGCTCAACGAAGCGCTGATAAGAGAGGCCAAGGTCGCGGCCGTTCCCGGCTCTGCATTTACGAACAGGGACGATTGGGACAGCTACATGCGGCTCTGCATAGCGCGTGAGGACGAGATACTTGAGAGCGCCTTCGGAAGACTGGAGAAAGCTCTATCGGCCACGGTTAAATAAACAGGGATGGACAGGATAGACAGGATAAAAGAGAAGAATTGATTGCTCTTTCTTTATCCTGTTCATCCTGTCCATCCCTGTTAATTAATCTCCCTGCGCCTGTTGCCCAATCGCTTCTGTGCTCAGCTTCTCGTGGGTCATGACGGCCTTGCGGACAAGGTCTGCGCGTTGCTGCGCCTCCTGAGCCTTTTGCAGCAGCTCTTCTGCGTAGCCGTCATAACGCCCGTTGCCGTCGAAGTGCGTCGCAAGATGTCGCAGCAGCAGTACGTTCTCTTCGAGCGCGCGTATGGCGCTCCACAGCGAGTCTTCCGTCTTCTCGGAGAATTCCGCGAGCAGCGAGTCGATTGAATAGGCGTGGCCCGTGTGGCAGCGGAAGCGCACGCTGTTGCCTTCCTTGAGCTGAAGGAGCACGCCGTGGCATTCGGGGCAGGCGTAAAGCGAGGGCTCGCCCCATCGCTCTATGCCGCTCTCAAGCGCGTTGTCTTCTCTGGCAATTTTCACTTCGGTCTCCATCTCTTCGGACACGGGATAGACTCCTTCCTCGTCTGTCGCGGGCTCGTTCGTCAAACGCACAAGCAGGGGCGCAATCTCTTTCAGTGAAATGATGTGGTCAACCTCTACGTGCTTGACGGCGTTCAAGGGCATGGCGGGCGCGAAAGCCTCTTCCGGATTCTGCACGACGCAGGTTCCGCCGCGCTGCTTGACGGCCCACATCCCGGCAGTCCCGTCGTCCAACCAGCCCGTCAGTATGACGCCAACGACGCGCGGGCCGAAGGCGTGGGCAGCGGAGCGGAAGAGAGGGTCTATGGCCGGGCGGAAGCGGTTCTCGCGCGGGCCCCGCGTGACGCGCATGTAGCCCGACTCATCTATGAGCAGGTGGCGGTCAGGCGGCCCGACGTAAATGTGTCCCGGCTCGAACTTCTCCCAGTCGTGGGCGTTGGAGGCGGGCAAAGAGCCTGCGCGCTCAAGTATCTCCGGCAGTATGCCCAGTGAGTAGGGAGCCACGTGCAGTATGATGAAGATGGAAGCCTTGAAGTCGGCGGGAAGCCCCGCGACAAGCTCCTTCAGCGCATGTATCCCGCCTGAGGAAGTCCCTATGACGATAATATCTTTTCTCTGCATTTAAGCGCTCCCGGCCCTGCGGGGTAAAAGAGTTGTAGGTTCTCAAAGGGAAGGGGTTTTGTTGAAAGCGACTCGACCCTTATATCACGTTTCGGAATATAAAACACGAAGGGGGCCGTCTCATTGCTTGTGCTGTACATGACCGTGGCGGCTGCATTAAACTCTAGCTTCAAACGACAACAGAGCTTGACAGGACGGAACCTTTTTTTCGAGGCCGCCGAAGGGTATGCAGGAAATCAACGGTAACAGCAGCAACGGACTGATGCTCGTGGGCATAGGCGCGTCCGCCGGGGGCGTTGACGCACTGCTGCTCTTCTTCGAGCACATGCCTGAGGACGGCGAGCTGGCCTTCGCCGTTGTCCTTCACACGACGCCGGAGCACGAGAGCCATCTGGCCGAAGTGTTGCAGACCAGGACGCGCATGCCCGTCACGCAGGTGGAGGATGCGGCGCGCATAGAGCGCAACCGCGTCTACTGCGTCCCGCCGGATAAGGGCGTGAGCATCGTTGACGGTCACTTCAGGCTCCTAGAGCTTGAAGTGACCGACGGCGCAAAGGCCGCGCCGATTGATATCTTCTTCCGCGAGGTGGCTCAGGCCTACAAGGACAAGGCCATAGCGGTCTTGCTTTCGGGCGCGGGCGCGGACGGCTCCATAGGGCTCAAGAGCATACACGAAGAGGGCGGCGTCTCTCTTGTTCAAGACCCTGCCGAGGCGCAGCACAGCGCCATGCCTCGCGCGGCCATCGCGACGGGCTTCGTGGATTTCATACTGCCCGTGTCGTCCATGCCGCAGAAGCTCATCTCGCTGAGGCGCAACGCCGAGCGCATACAGCTGCCTTCGCCCGAAGGCCCGCCGCGCGGCTTTGAGGAGGACGCGCTCAGAGAGCTGCTGGCGCTGCTTCGCGCACGCACGCGCCACGACTTCACCAACTACAAGCGCTCGACACTGCTGCGCCGCGTAGAGCGCCGCCTACAGGTCACGGAATCGGAAGACCTGCGCGACTACATCGAGCACATACGCCAGCACCCTGAAGAGCTACAGGGTCTCCTGCGCGACCTGCTGATTAGCGTCACCAACTTCTTCCGCGACCGTGAAGCCTTCGGCCGTCTTGAAACGGAGGTCATACCGCTTCTGTTCGCGGGCAAGGGACAGGGCGACCAGATTCGCGTCTGGGTGACGGGCTGCGCCACGGGCGAAGAGGCCTATTCCATGGCCATGCTGCTCACGGAGTACGCGGACAATTTGGCGAGCCCGCCGGGTCTACAGGTCTTCGCCACCGACATAGACGACGAGGCTCTGGCGCACGGCCGCGCGGGCGTCTACCCGAACACGATTGCGGCGGACGTGTCGGCCGAACGGCTCAAGCGCTTCTTCATACGAGAGGGACAGTACTACCGCGTCAGGCGGGAGCTGAGAGAGATGGTGCTGTTTGCGCCGCACAACATACTGCGCGACCCGCCCTTCTCTAAGCTCAACATGGTCAGCTGCCGGAACCTGCTCATCTACATCAACCGGAACATGCAGGAGCGCATACTGGAAATCTTCCACTTCGCTCTGAAGCCGGACGGCTTTCTCTTCCTTGGCACGTCGGAGTCTGCGGAAGGGCTGACGGACATCTTCACGCCGATTGACAAGAAGTACCGCATCTTCAGGCGCAGCGAGGACGGCACCGCCTTCAAGGCGGCCGCGCCGCCGCCCGTGCCGGGCGAGTGGGTGCCGCGCCCCGCGCTGCTTCCGCAACTGCCGCAGGAGAGCACGCGGGCCGAAGGCTTCTCTTACGGCGAGATGCACTACCGCATGCTAGAAGCCCTCGCGCCGCCGAGCGTGCTCGTCAACTCTGATTACGACATAGTTCACCTGAGCGAGCAGGCGGGACGTTTCCTGCAAATGTCGGGCGGCGAGCCTTCGCGCAACCTGCTGAAGGTGGCGCACCCCGACCTGAGGCTTGAGCTACGCTCGCTGATGATTTCCGCCGGGCAGGAGGGCAATGCCGCGACCAGTAACGTGGTAGTCAATATGGATGGCGGGCAGCGCTTGGTACGCATCAAGGTGCGCCCGCTCGCCTCTCATCCCGGCCAGTCCGGTTTCATGCTCGTGCTCTTTGAAGAGATGGAGACGGCCCCGGCCGAGGGCGATGGCAGCACGGAGCAGGCTCCTGCTATCCAGCCGGCCAGCGCGCTTGAGCCCATCGTGCGACAGCTTGAGTTAGAGCTTGAGCGCACGCGCGACCAGCTTCGCGCCACCATAGAAGAGTACGAGACCTCTACCGAAGAGCTGAAGGCCTCGAACGAAGAGCTTCAGGCCATGAACGAGGAGCTGCGCTCTGCGAGCGAAGAGCTTGAGACGGGCAAGGAGGAGCTGCAATCGGTCAACGAAGAGCTGACGACGCTTAACACCGAGCTGCGCGAGAAGGTCGAGGAGATTGGGCGCTCCAACTCTGACCTTCAGAACCTGATGGCCTCGACGCGCATCGCCACGCTCTTTCTGGACAGGAGCCAGCGGCTCAAGCGCTACACTCCGACCGCGCAGGAGCTATTCAACATCATCCCCGGCGACGTGGGACGACCCCTGGCGCACGTCACGCACAGGCTGGACTACGGCGGGCTGGTCGAAGACGCCGAGCGCGTGCTGAGTGAGCTGGCGACGGTCGAGCGCGAGGTGTCCACCACGGACGGGCGCTGGCTCACGGCCCGCCTGATGCCCTACCGCAACCAGGACGACAAGATAGACGGCGTCGTCCTCACCTTCACAGACATACACGAGCGCAAGCGCGCGGAAGAAGAGCTGCGCGTCTCGGAAGAGCGGCTGCGCCTCGTGGTCGAGACCGCGAAAGACTATGCCATCATCATCATGGACGCCGAAGGGCGCTTCACGGACTGGAACACCGGGGCAGAGAAGATATTCGGCTACACCAGAGAGGAAGCGATAGGACGGCCGACCGAGCTTATCTTCACGCCCGAAGACCGGGCCGAGGGTGCGCCCGAACGGGAGATGCGTACCGCAGACCGCGAGGGCAGCGCGCGTGACGAGCGCTGGCATCTACGCAAGGACGGCTCGCGCTTCTACTGTAGCGGCGTCATGGTAGCTTTGCGTCTGGGGCGCGGCTACGCAAAGATAGCGCGCGACCTGACCACGCAGAAAGAGGCGCAGGACGAGCTGCAAAGGGGATGGGAAAAGCTGGACGAGCACGTCAGACAGCGGACGGCGGAATTGGCTGAAGCCAATTCCGCCCTCAAAGCGGAGATTAGCAGCCGCCGCCGCATAGAGCAGGAGCGCATGGAACTGCTGCGACGCATCGTCTCCACACAGGAGGACGAGCGACGTAGAATCGCGCGCGAGCTTCACGACCAGTTGGGCCAGCTGCTGACGGCGCTGCGGCTCAGGCTCGAAGGCTTAAGCGAAGAGGCTGGCAAGCGCTCCAAGTTCAAGGGCAGGATTGCGGAGCTTGTAGACATTGCCCGGCGACTCGACACGGACGTTGACTTCCTCGCGTGGGAGTTGCGGCCGACGGCGCTCGACGACCTCGGGCTCATCGTAGCCCTCTCCAACTACGCGAAGGAGTGGACGAATCACTTCGGCGTCAGGGTAAACTTTCACTCGACGGGCCTCGGCGACGCGCGTCTTGAGCCGCTCATAGAGACGAACCTCTACCGCATCGCGCAGGAGGCGCTGAACAACGTCTCCAAGCACGCAGGGGCGACCAGCGTTGACCTGCTGCTCGAACGCCGCGACAGTCACGTAGTCCTCATCATAGAGGATAACGGTCGCGGCTTCGACCCAGGAGGGGTCGAAGCCGTCCGCGAGGGGCGCGGCATGGGCCTTATAGGGATGCGCGAGCGCGCCGCTCTCGTCGGCGGCACCGTAGAGATAGAGAGCGCGCCCGACGAGGGCACGACCATCTTCGTGCGCGTTCCCATGAAGACGGATGCTCTGGACTCGGCGGACTTACGAGAGGAGGGCGCATGAGCAGGCTGCGTATCTTTCTGGCAGACGACCACGCCATGCTTCGCGAAGGTCTGAAGACGCTCGTGGACTCGCAGGACGACATGGAGTGCGTGGGCGAGGCTTCGGACGGGCGCGCGGCCGTGCAGGGCGTCTCTGAGCTTCTGCCGGACGTGGCGGTGATGGACGTTTCCATGCCGGAGCTAAACGGCCTTCAGGCGGCCAAGACCATCAAGCGCTGCTGCCCCGACGTGAACATCCTGACCCTGACTCGGCACACGGACGACGGCTACCTTCAACAGCTACTGAAGGCGGGCGTCTCCGGCTACGTGCTTAAGCAGAGCGCCTCGAACGTTCTGCTCACGGCCATACGCGCCGTCGCCACAGGCCAGAGATTCCTTGACCCGGCCATCACGGCCAAAGTCATAGGCAGCTACGTAGGCAAGTCAGTCAGCAAGAACGCGCCCTCGCCTTCCGAGCTAAGCGAGCGCGAGCAGGAGGCGCTTCGCATGATTGCATGGGGCTACAGCAACAAGGAGGTCGCCTCGCGCATGGAGATAAGCGTCAAGACGGTGGAAGTCCACAAGGCCAACGCCATGCGAAAGCTAGGCATGCGGAGCCGCATAGACATAGTGCGCTACGCTCTGCTGCAAGGCTGGCTTCAGGACACCTGACGAGCGCCGGTTTTAATCACGCCTATAAAGTTAACTTCCCGACAGACGGCAGCCTTTTATCTAATTTATAATTTTAGCCAGTCGTTCTAATTTCTGGCTTCGACGGCTGGCATACGATGAATCTACGCGACGCATACCGCATCCTTGAGCTTGCACAGGCGGAATACAAAAGGATTCACCTTACTTGCGAGAGGCAAAGGGAGATGATTGCGCGCCAGCGCGAAATGCTCTCGAAAATAAGCAGCCCCCTTATCTCTGCCGACGGCGACAACAAGCCTCTCGATAAGCCTTCCACCGAAGAGACGCGCGAGCTTGATAAAGAGGCTGTTGCAGCGGAATAAATCTTTAAGCAGCCCTGCGGCTCCCGCACTTCCCGCCACGTTTCTCTCTGTTCGCTACAGCACAGACTCGGTTTCGATGCGTACCGACTGGGTATCAGGGCGTACCGACTTCCGCCCCCTCGGCTGGCTAAATTTTCAGCATCCCCGCAGCCCGTAATTTTAAGGAGCACCTGTTATGCCCGAGCGGAAGGAGAATCTGCTGCTGGCTGCGCTGCCAGAGGATGAGCGCCAGCGGCTTGAGCCGTTTTTGAGATGGACGAAGGTAGAGCTGCACGAGCCGCTCATAGAGCCTGACGAGCCAATCGAGATTGTCTTCTTCCCTTACGACGCCGTCACTTCCACGATTCAGGAGATGGAGGACGGCGGAAGCATTGAGACGGGCCTGATGGGTGTCGAAGGCATGATAGGCATTCAGTTCTGGCTGCGTATGCCTTCAACGCCTACGCGAACCGTCGTGCAGGTGGACGGCAGCGGCCACGTGATGAGCAGCGCGGACTTCAAGCGCGAGGTCATGGACAAACCTTCTTCACTGCTCAACATCCTTGTAGCGCGCTACACGCATGCCTTCCTCACTATGACTTCGACCGTCGCGGCCTGCAACCGCCTGCACACCATAGACCAGCGCATGTGCCGCTGGCTCATGCTCATTCATAACCGCGCCCGGCGCGACGAGTTTCCCATGCGGCAGGAGTTCATAGCGCAGATGCTTGGCGTGCACCGGCCCACGATTTCCACCGCCGCAGGCATGTTGCAGAAGGCGGGGCTCATTAGCTACACGCGCGGGCAGATGAAGATACTCGACGCGGAAGGACTGCTCGCGGGCTCGTGCGAGTGTCTTGAGCTGATGGAGTCACAGATGGATAGAGTCTTTGACACGCCCTGGCGAAGGCTCGCCAAACGGAAGGACAGAATGGATGGATAAGGAAGCACCTTTAGAGAAGCTTTTACGGGGCAAGCAAGCCAGCTCTCAATCCTGATCTCCTCAGTTCATATCTCTAATCGCCGCAGAGGCCGGGTTATGACCCAAACCCACCTGCCCTTTTGTCATTAGCAAACAGTTTTTGTCTTTTGTCGGTACGCTCTCTGGAATAGTCGTAAACTTTTCCGGCAAAGCGGCTTCCGCCGGATGAATTGAGAAGCTTCCTTCAGTTAACTTTTTAACCGATTAGGGTAAATCCCTACTGAATCGGCGCACCTTCCTGATATTCAAAGCCTCCCGCTCGGCTCTATAGTACGCGAGTCTAAAATAGAATCCGGCTTTACTGTTTGTGACGGCAATCCACTGGCCTGAAACTCTAACAAGTGCGGACTAGCGCCCCGCCCTTCTCTTAATCTCACTACCATGAATGGTTTTTTGGCCGAACCTGAGAAGAACAGTGACTCCCTCTCGCGGGACGGCGAATCGGCGAGCGACGGCCGCAAGCCGCTCGTGCTGGTGGTGGAAGACCACGAGGACACGCGCTTTCTGATTACGTACCTTCTGGGCGTGCGCGGCTGCGACGTGCGTGTGGCGGAGAACGGCGAAGAGGCCATACACATGGCAGAAGCCATGCGGCCCGGACTGGTGCTGATGGACATTAACCTGCCGCGCATGAACGGGCTCGCGGCCACGCGCAGGATGCGCCAGATAGCCGCGCTCAAGAGCGTCCCCGTAATCTTTCTCTCCGGCTACGCAGACGCCTCCTCGCGCGCAGAGGCGCTGGCCGAAGGCGGCGACGATTACCTCGTGAAGCCGTTCGCGCTCGCAGAGTTTGAGCGCATTCTGGAAAGGTACATAGGAAAGAGCGGCGGCCACTGACGGCTGCCGCGC
Source organism: Pyrinomonadaceae bacterium (assembly GCA_035276685.1). Lineage (GTDB taxonomy): Bacteria > Acidobacteriota > Blastocatellia > Pyrinomonadales > Pyrinomonadaceae > JACVRN01. The sequence continues at coordinate 20,254 of DATELK010000064.1, forward strand.
CGGGAATCGAACGGAAGTTGTTGTTATGAACGCCTCGCAGATTGAAGAAAGAAACTTTTTCGGCCTCTTTGAGCTGGACGACGCAGGGACTGTGCTTTACTCAAGGGTAGAGCCAGACGGGCGCTCCTCGAACGGCGCGGGCGCAAGCCTCACCGGCCAGAACTTTTTCAAAGAGATAGTGCCGTGCGTCAACGGCGAAGAGCTGCGCAGGCGCATCACTCGTTTCGCTTCGAGCGAGATTCAGGCCGACAACTTCATATTCAACTGTCAGATTGAGAACGCCCCTCTAACCGTCCGTGTGCTGCTGGCGCGCATCAGCGAGCGCTCCAACGGCGAGAAGACGAAATCCATACTCGTTCATATTAGAAAACCTTAGACACGAAATTTCCGGCACCTCCTCCACGCGGCCGGGAACTCTTTGAAACGGAGATTTGATGATGAGTGAAGTAATAAACAAGAGCATCCTCACACGCAAAGACGTGCGCCTGGGACGACCCGATAGGAAATCCTCTTTCAATGCTCGCGCGGCGGCAATCCATCAGGGACAGAACGGAATTAAGAGCACCCCGTTCGGAGGACTGATGACCAACCGGCTGCTCGCGCGTCTTCCGGGCGAAGATTTCGCGCGCCTGCTGCCTTACATGGAGCCGGTCACGCTACAGGCGGGGCATTACCTCTACGGCCTGGGCAACAACATTGACCATGTATACTTCCCTGAGACGGCCGTCATCTCGCACGTACATCTTCTGGAAGACGGCAACACGACGGAAGTCGCGCTCGTCGGCAAAGAAGGCATGACGGGCCTTTCTGCCGTCTTCAACGCGCCGCCCGCGAACTACTGGTCGCAGATCATCATAGGCGGCGGCGCTCTTAGAGTAGAGGTAGAAGTCCTCCTGGAGGACTTCTACCGCGGGCAAGCGATGCAAAGGCTCGTGCTCAACTACGCCAGCGAGCGCATAGCGCAGATTTCACAAAGGGCCGTCTGCAACGGCCGCCACACTCTCTCGGAGCGGCTTGCGACGTGGCTGCTGATGCTGCACGACAGAGCGGGCGACGGCCCGTTGCTGCTCACGCACGAAGAGATAGCGCGACACCTCGGCGCACGCCGCGCCAGCATCTCCGTTGCCGCCACGCTGCTCAAGGACAGGCGCATCATCAGCTACAATCGCGGCCACATACGCATACTGGACAGGCAAACGCTTCTCAGCACGGCCTGCGAATGCTACGAAACGCTCGCACGATACAGCGAATAAAAGTTTGCGGAGACTCTTGAACTAATGCCTGATGTCCGGTCGTCATTAAGCGGAAACCGCCTGCTCGATTCCATCTCGCCGGAAGAGTACGAGCGGCTCTCCGCGCATCTTAAAAGAGTCTCGTTGAGCCTGAGCGAAGTGCTCTTCAGGCCGGACGAGCGCATAAGTCACGCCTACTTTCCCACGACCTGCATCGTCTCGCTGCTGACGGAGCTTCAGGACGGGAGCGGGATGGAAGTGGGACTCGTCGGGCGCGAAGGCGTCGTGGGCATCTCCGCCATACTCGGCGGCGAAGAGACGAAGGTCGCCACCGTTCAGGCACAGGGCGAAGCGCTCAGGATAGAGGCCGGGCTGCTCAGGGAAGAGTTTCAGCAGGGCGGACTGCTGCAAAGGGCGCTCCTCAGGTACACGCACGCGCTGATGACTCAAATCTCTCAATCCGTAGTCTGCAACGCGAGACACAACGTAGAGGGCAGGCTCGCGCGCTGGCTCCTGATGTATTTAGACCGCTCCGATACGAACGAGTTCGAGCTGACGCACGAGTTCATGGCAAACATGCTCGGCGTGCGCCGCCCCGGTGTGAGCGAGATAGCCAATAGGCTACAGGAGCGGGGACTGATTCGGTACCAGCGCGGCCGCGTAACCATCCTCAGCCGCGAGGGGCTTGAGGCGCTGGTCTGCGAATGCTACCCGATTGTCAAAGAGAAGTTCGAGAGCTTCCTGCTCTGACGCTTCAACGCTCGGACTCGGCCTTTGAAACGTTCCTGCCTTTGGCCATCACGCCGTCCCAACGACTGACCACGTCCACGTGAATCCCTAACTGGTCAAGTGCGCGCTGCACTGTGTGGTTGACCATGTCGTCTATCGTCTGCGGGCGGTTGTAGAAGGCTGGCACGGGCGGCAGTACAACAGCGCCCATCCTTGAGAGCTTCAGCATGTTCTCAAGATGTATCTCGCTTAAGGGGGCTTCGCGTACCATCAGCACCAGCCGCCGCCGCTCCTTCAAGGTAACGTCAGCCGCGCGATGCACAAGGTTGTCGCCCATGCCGCCCGCGATTGCGCCGAGCGTCCTCACGCTGCAAGGGGCTATTATCATGCCCTCTGTCAGAAACGAGCCGCTTGAGATGCTCGCGCCCTGGTCTTGCGCCTGATAGTGACTGGTAGCCATCTGCTGCACCTCTTCCATCGTGTAAGGCGTCTCGTGCAAGAGCGTGCGCGCGGCCCACTTGCTCATCACAAGATGAGTCTCTATGCCCGTGCCTTCCAGAATTTGCAGCAGTCGCACGCCGAAGATGGTGCCGGTCGCGCCCGTCATGCCGACTACAAGTCTTCTGCCCGGTTTATCTGTCATAGCTCGCAAGCATCCTTAAATTTTACTTGAAGACATAGAATCACAGTCCCGGCGTATTAGCCAAGCGCCCGTTGAACGTCCGCTGCCGTACACAATCTAAATGCAATCAAATCTTCACCCGATTGCTGCACACTCCTCTTAAACAATCTGTATTTTCGTCTTTGTCCTAACATCTACACCGGAAAAGTTCATTGTTATTTTAGGTAGTAAACCTCGCTCTAAAAAAAGTTCGTTCAATTCAGCACGGTCACTCTCTCCCGACGGAGGACAGACAGTAATGGGCGACGACCAACTATCGTTCAAGAGCGGTAACAGTGTTCGCATCAAGCAGGGATTATTCACAGGCCACACAGGAGAAGTCATCAACACCATGACCATGCAGTCCCGGCTGGGTCTCTGCGTTCTGGTCTGGGTCAAACTCATGAGCGGAAGAGTGGACGGGTTTAGCCCGGACAGTCTGGAGAGGCTGAGGGGCTTCCCAAGGCGAAGGGCGGCCTAAAGAGTCAGGACACCTTTGCTCAAAATGAAGAAGAGGCGGAAGCACAACGCTCTTGTGCGCTTCCGCCTCGTTTTACTTTAAGCCGCCTATTCATCCCCAGCGAAAGACCGCGCGCATGAAGGGCGTGAGCCTGTGGCCCTCAAGGGCGCTGATAAAGAATAGCTCGTGGCTTCTTTCCGTCAAGGCCATCTGCCGCAGCTCGTCTTCAAAGCTTTTCAGGCCGAGCCGTTCTGCATACAAACACGCCGCGTCGTACTCTTTGACGTTCCCGTGTTCCAGGAGTCCGGCGAAGTACATGGGCATGAAGCGGCCCGTAAAGTAGCAGCCCAGTCCAATCACTCTGCCCGTAAGCCACATCGCCATCTCTCTAATCTTCTGCGGGCGCGAGCCAAGGGCTTCCAGCATGCGCCTTATCTCTCTTCTGTGCGCCCACTCTTCATCCTCTATGCGGTAGACCGCCTCCTTCTCAGAGAAATCCCCGAGCGACTTCCAGTGCGCGCGATAGGCGAAGGCGGCGGCCATCTCGCCCGAATACGCTGCCCTCAGCACCCTCACAAGCTTTCGTCTATCTGAGTCCATAAGCCCTCGCTATTCTTAAGTCGGTCGGCCCCCGGACTCGAATCAATTCAATCCACGTGCCAGCTTAGCTAAGCTCGATATTTACAGAGGAACCTTGCCGCCGCGAGTTTGCATCCTGCGAAACGCCGCGAGAGGTTTTCGCAGAATAGGAAGATTCAAACAGGATGGACAGGATAAGCAGGATGAAAGCAGAAGCAGTTATTTCTTTATCCTGTACATACTGTCTATCCCTGTAAATTCCCCTATCTATTTTATCTTTCTGCCGGGCACGTTCTGCCCGTTCTGATGAAGTATAAGCTGTGTGACCTGTCCCTTCTCGTCTTTCACAAAGCTTATTTGAGCATCCACTACGGTGATGAAGAACTCTGTTTCCGACTGAGCGAAAAGCTCTATCTGCGGCTGGCCAGTGGCCTGAGCATAGAGCCTGTTGCCGTCTCTGGTGATGGTGATGACGAAGGAGGGCGCAAGCTCGTACTGTCCTACGTAAGCGTCCAGAATCTTCGCATCCAACTGTATTGCCTTGCGCTCTTTCGGCGGCTCGTACCTGGCGAGCGGGTAGCGGCTCTCAAGCAGGTGCAGGCCTATGTCGTCTATGTCGTTCGCGGAATTGGAGAGCACCACCACGCCCAGCCCCTTCTTCTTATCGAAGCCCGCGAAGGAGTGATAGCCGCGCGTGCCGCCGTTGTGCCAGACAATCTCAGTCCCGAAATTGTTCCATATGTGCCAGCCCAGGCCTATGCTTAGATTGGGCGTGCCCGTGGCCCTCTGCAACTGATGCGCCTTCTGCATGGCGGGAAGAAGCTGCGTTTCCTTTAGCCCCATGTTGGCCGCCACGAACTTGAGCATGTCGTTGACGGTGGAGCGCAGAGCGCCCGCGCCCGCGAGCGTCGTGAAGTCCCAAGTGCTGACGGGACTTCCGCCCTGGTCGTACCCGGTGGCAAGCAGGGCGCGCATCTGCGGCGTGAGCGTCACGCGCGTGCTATCCATGCCGAGCGGCTTCAGTATGCGCGTCTGCACCAGCGTCTCGTAATCCGTCCCTGCGCGGAGAGACAGGATGTAGCCGAGAAGTCCCGCGCCCAGATTCGAGTACTCGTACTTTTCGCCTATGTCGCGGGTCAAGGTGTAGCCGGAGAGAAACTCGTAAAGCTGCGCGACCGTGTAATCGGCGTAAGGATTATTAGGGTCAGCGGGCTTGAGATTAGCGGGCAGGCGCGGCAAGCCAGACGTGTGCGTGGCTAAATCAAGCAGCGTTATCTCCCTGCCGTTCCTCGCGGGAACCTTGACGCTCTTCGGCAGGTACTTTGATATGGGGTCATTAAGATTCACCTCTCCGCGCGCTGCCATGTCGGCGAGCAAGGTAGAGGTGAAGACTTTCGTGATGGAGCCTATCTCGAAGACCGTGTCGCCGTTAAGCTCTGCGCGGCTCTCAAGCGAGGGCTTGCCGTAGCTGATGACTCTAGTCCCCTTGCCGGTGATGAGGCCCACGACGATGCCCACGTTTCGCTTACTCTTCTCGACCCTCTCCTGAAGAATGTTTCGTATGTAGGCGTCGTCCGGCGCTGTTTGGGCAGACGCTTGTGTGAGCATTGATGCGACCAGCATGATAATGGAGGTGAAGCAGGCCAGACCTTTATTCATAACTCGCTCCCGGTGCAGGTACTGTTCGACTAGCTTTTTCATATAATGATTGAATGACAGTCGCAATCGCAAGTTGAAAGGGAAGGCTTTTATCAACATGTCTCTCATCTTCGGCCAGCCGCTGGACGGCGTCGAATATAGCGAGCGGCGCGCGGCCTACGTAGTAATCTTAAACGGCGAGGGGCGCGTCGCTATGGTTAATGACAACGATAAATGGTATCTGCCGGGCGGTGGCACCGAAGGGAGCGAGACGCCGGAAGAGACCGCGCGGCGAGAGGTGTGCGAAGAGCTTGCGCGCAATGTTCGCCTGACTCGTGTCCTTGGCCGCGCTGTTCAGTACTACTACTCTTCCGCGGACGAAAGGCATTACAGGATGGAGGCCGCGTTCTTCAGTGGCGAATTGACGGACGAGCCTGTGGGCGGCACGCCCGAGCATGAATTGAGATGGGTGACCGTGGATGAAGCTCAGAGAGAATGCTTTCACGCCTGTCACGCCTGGATTATTACCCAAGCATTAACAAACAGGTCAGAACCGCCTGCGGTAGCGGGCGGGTTTTAACTTAGCTTGAGACCCGCCCGCTACCGCAGGCGGTACTGACCTGCTCATTTCGCCTGCGCCTGTTTATAAGCTGCTTCGATGCCGGGCGAGACGACGTAGGTCTGGAAGATAAAGCTCTTCAGCTGGCTCGCTCCGGCGAACTCCCTGCGAAGCTCTTCCAGTTGGACGCTCTTTCGCGCCTGCTCTAAGGTTTCGCCGCGCCGGACTGCCGCCTCCGTCTGGCTGTTGATTGAATCGAGCAGCCGTATCATTCGCCTCACGTAAGAGTCGTCGCGCATCACTGGGCCGTGGCCGGGCACTATGATTTTCGGCTTAAGGTCAATGAGCCTGCGAAGCGTCGCGGCGTAATCAATGGGCAGAGAGGTTGAGCCCACGAGCGGGACTGGATGGACTATGAGGTCGCCCGATGCCAGTATGCCTTCCTCCGGAAGATAAACGATGAGGTCTGCGGGAGTGTGGCCGCCGCCGATGTGCAGAATCTCTACGGTGCGCGAGCCGCGTCTCAAGGTCAGGCTCTCTTTAACGGTGAGGGTGGGCGCTATGATTTGAAGCGAAGGGATGCTCTCCAGATATCTTTCCAGAAGAAACGCGTCCTTCAGGTAGCTCATGCTCTCTTCTTCCGTCAAATCCTGCCCGGCCAGATTCTTCTTCTTCTCGACCTGACCTTGAAAGAGCTTGATGAGACGGGGCGTGTTATCCTGCAAGCCCTTGCGGTTCTTCGCGCCCGTCTCTGCCATGTCACGAACGGCGCTCTCGTGGCCTATGAACTCGACACTGGGGAAGGCGTCGCGGTAGACCTGATTGCCCGTGATGTGGTCGTCGTGCCAGTGAGTGTTGACGACGTAGCGGACGGGCTTGTCTGTAAGTTTCTTGAGCGCGGCCAGCACTTCTCTAGTGGAAGCGAGGCTGAAATTTGAGTCGACGACGATTACGTCCCGCTCGCCTATGATGAAAAGATTGTTCGCGTCGAACATGAGCCCCGGCGGCTCGCGTCTTACGACCGCGTAAACGCCCTCGCTCAGCTTCTGCACGTCAAAACGGGGAGAGTCCGCCGCGCCCGGAGATGAAATGAAAAGAATCAGGCAGAAGGATGCGGCGAGACCACTTCTCAGCAGTGCTTTTATCATCTTCTCTCAACCCCTAACCCATCCGTACTGGGTGTTGGAGGGTCGCGCTCCCTCGGCGCGGTACTTCTGCTTGAGCCGCGTCACGTAGTCCGAGGGGATGGCGTTCATCTTCGCCTTCACGTCGATGCCGTAGACTCTCGCTGAATTGAGCCCTAGAATCTTCTCCTTGACTCTGTTTGTTAGCGGCTTGAAGCCGAAGCGCTTCATCAAATCCTCAGGCATCTGTAGCCTACGAAACGCCTCTATCTGCCACTGCGGGCTGCCCCACCAGATTGAGTCCGTTCCCCACAGCACGTGGTCTTCACCGAAAGCGTCTATCATCATCCCCAAAAGATAAGCGCAAAGCAGAGGCTGCGTGATGACGGTCATACCGAACGTCGTGCCCAAATCCATGTAGACGTTCGTCATCTTCGGCGTGCGCTTACGAGCTTCGCACAGGTCTGAGACCCAAGGGATGTAAGGCTTGGTCTTGAAGCCTGCGGCTGCGGCCTCGCGCACGTCCGCGACACCCTTGAAGCCAGCGTGATAGATGAGAAAGTTCAGGTCAGGGAAATCCTGCGCGGCCTTGGGCACGTCGCGCGTCCCGCTGTGCTCCAAGTCCCAGCCGGGAAGCGGCAGCCCCTTGTGAACACAGATATTCTTTATCCCAATCTTTCTTGAATACTCGTAGGCCGGATAAGCCACCTTTTCATCGTCCATCCACCAGCCAAGACTTCCGTCCGCGAGAGGCTGGCCCGGATAGCCCTTCCACGCCTCTACTTTAAGACGCTCGTGCTGCCGCTGCATCTCTTCCATGTCGCGCTTTCCCAAATCGGGCGAGAAGAGACCGTGCGCTATGATGCGGCGCGAGCGCGCAAGGCCGTTTATCTCTGCGCGCGTCTCAATCATCTCTGCGGGCGGAAGCACGTTGTCGGCGTCAGTCTTGGCAGGAAGCCCTGTGATGACTGCCATCACGGTGTCGCTGTCGAGGAACATCTCCTTGATGTAGTTGGCAAGGTAAAGGTCTTGCCACTTGTGCTCGCGCCCCTCAAGTGCCTTGTTGCCCCATGCCGCGCCCGCGTCCCTGTAGCGCAACAGGGGCGGCACGCTTATCTGCTTACCAGCCTCTACGTGATGCGTGTGTATGTCGAAGATGAACTCTTTTTTGGGAAACTTCTCGTCGGTCGCCTTCGATTCAAAAAGCTCTTCGGCCCCGACGTTAAAGAAGCTGCCGAAGACGCTGTTCATGGCGAGGAAGGCTGCGGCCATTCCCCCGCTCGATGCGAGGAACTGGCGGCGAGAGACGTTCAAACGCTTGGCGGATTGGTCTGCCATCTCAAGCAGGCGATGCTCAACAAGCTGCTGCTCGCGTGTCTTCTCGGGCGGCACGAACTCTTCGTTAGAGATTATCTGCGTAGGCAATGGCAGGTTCAGGTTAAGGCGTGCGTCCTCGTCACACTTTCGCGTCCAATACTTCCGTCCGTTTCGCTTCATGGCCCTCTTCTTAATCGGCAGGTCAGTCAGGATAAAGCGCGAATCATCGCACTTAAAAGAGCGAAGCTGAAGTTTTTTGTGACGGAAGGGTCTAAAGCAGGGACGAACGTGCTAACACAGGTCAGTACCGCCTGCGGTAGCGGGCGGGTATTAGTTTATCTAGAGTCATGATTAAGACTAAAAGAGACCCGCCCGGCTTACGCAGGCGGTACTGACCTGTTTATCCCTCAAAAGGGCTCGTCGTCGGGCGGTGGTGGCGGAGGAGGCGGCGGCTGGCGGCGCTGGCGCATCTGGTCAAAGCGTGCGCGCTGCTCCGGCGTCAGCAGGCTGTAGAGCTTTGCTTCCATTCGCTTGTGCTCGACTACCAGCTCTGCGAAGGTCTGCGCCTGCTGTGCGGCGAGCGCACGCACCTGCGCTTCGTCAAATTGCCCGCCCGCAGTCGCCTCGTCCAGCTGCCTGCGCTCTTCATCCATCTTTCGCCTCAATGTCTCAAGCGTCGCACGCGAAGATGACATGAAGGCTTTTATCTCCGCCTGCTGCGCGTCCGTCAGGTTAAGCTCGCGCGTTAGGTGGTCTAGCGGCGGCAGCCCAAAGGGCGGAGGCGGCGGAGGCGGCGGAGGCGGCGGCTTTATCTCTCCGGGCCGGGGCGGTCGCGCGTTGCCCGCGCCTCTCTGTGCCGTGACAGCGATGGCGCAGAAGACCAGCACCGCTCCCATGCCTATGATTATCGCAATCCGTTTGTTCATTGTCTCGATTCTCCTCTCAGGGATTTTCATTAATCTTAACTAGAAAGTATTCGGCGGCGTGTAAAGCTTCGGTAAAGAGAGGCGCGGTTTGTAAAGAGGAGGTAAATTCTACTGGCCCGAACGTTCGTGCAGCCGTTTTTGAAAGCTATAATGGCGCGTGATGAAGAGAGCGCGCTTGAAGTCCGGCTGGCTGTTGATTGGCTCGGTGGCTTTGTTGCTGCTCGTGTCCGTGGCAGCCGTCATGCAGTACCGATGGATTAACAGGGCGAGCGAGGCAGACCGCCAGCAGCAGAGAGAATTTCTTGACGCCGCGCTCAGGAACTTCGCGGACGATTTCAGAGAGCGAATACACGACCCGCTCCCCTACTTCAGACCTTCCCCGACAGTTGCGCCCGACACAGCCTTTGAATCTCACCTGTCAAACCTCTTCCTTCAGTGGCGCGCAACGGCAGAGCGCCCGCAGATGATTAGCTCCATCAGCTTCGGGATGGAAAGCGCGAGCGGCATAAGCTTCAGGCGGCTCGCGGCGGAAGACAAGCAGTTCAGGGAGGCTACCTGGCCCGAATCATTGAAGCTCTACCGCACGATACTTGAGAACCGACTCAGGATGCCTGGCGGCGAGCCGCCGCTCTTTCCCAACGGCTTCGCCCTCGAAGTCTCCGAAGGAAGACCCGTGCTTGTCTTCCCGCTCGTGGTGAGCAGCGAGCCGCCTCCGCCGTCCGAGCCGGAAGCGCCGCGTGCCGCCACCGCGCCTTCGCCCGAAGGTGCGCCTCAAGGTGGCCCGCCGCAGGGACGCATGCCTCCCTTCGCCACAGACCCCGAAGCGCTGCTTAGACAGCTTAAGCCCGCGCCACCCGAAGGCCGCGTGCGCGTGCCTGACCTGAAGGGCTGGTGCTTTCTTGAGTTCGATTCGAGTTACCTTGAGCAGTACCTGCTGCCGGAGCTAGTCAACCGCCACCTGGGGCATGACCCGCTCAGGGACTACATGGCGGCAGTCGTGATGGGCAGCCCCGTCAAATTCCTTTACCGCTCCGACCAGTCACTGAGCATGGATTCTCTCTCGTCGAACGATGCGGAGATAATCATCTTCAGCCCGCACCTGCAACCGGGCCGCCCTCCGCGCATGCCGCCGGGAGGCCCTCCGCCTGAAGCAGGGCCGCCACCCGGCACCGGCCCACCCGTGCAGCGGCCCCCGCGCGAAGGGCCGCCGCCACCGCCGCCGCCATTTCCCGGCGCGAGAAGGCCGCCGCCCAATGCTCAGCTTGGAAGAGTCGAGAATGCAGACCCTGACTCGTGGCGGCTACTGGTCAAAAGCAGGTCTGGCTCTCTTGACGAGTTGATTGACAGGACGCGCCGCCGCAACCTCGCCTTGAGCTTCGGCACGCTGCTCTTGCTAGCGGGCAGCACAGTTATGCTCGCGCTTGCTACACGACGGGCAAGGGGCCTAGCGGCGCAGCAGATGGAGTTCGTCGCGGGCGTCTCGCACGAACTGCGAACGCCGCTCACGGTCATTCAATCCACCAGCTATAATCTCTCGCGCGGCATGATTCAAGACCCCGAGCGCGTGGAGAAGTACGGCCTGGTGATACAGAGAGAGGCGCGTCGTCTCATAAACCAAATCGAGCGCATGCTGAGCTTCGCTGGCATACAGTCCGGGCATAAGCTCTACGAGCTTCATGCTGTCAACGCGAGTGAAATCATCACGCGGGCGCTTGACGAATACAGAACGGCTCTTGAAGAGGGCGGGTGGACTGTCGAGACAAGCGTGCCGGAAGATTTGCCGCCTGTGATGGCGGACGCGCAGGCGCTTGAGAGCACCGTGGAGAATCTAATAGAGAACGCGCTGAAGTATGCCGCAGAAGGCAGGTGGCTGCGCGTAGCCGCGACGAGCTCGCGAGGACGACGCGGGCCGGAGGTGCGTATTACGGTCTCAGACCACGGGCCGGGAATAAGCTCGGCAGACCTTCCGCACATCTTCAAGCCCTTCTACAGAGGACAGGGCTTTTCGTCCTCCACGATTCACGGCTCGGGCCTCGGCCTCTGTCTGGTGGAGCGGCACATGCGCGCTCAGGGCGGAAGCGTCGCGGTAGAGTCATCCCAAAGGGAAGGCACTACGTTCACGCTTCATGTGCCCGCGATTGAAGAGAAGGAGACGGAGAGCAGCTCGGACTAAGATGGCTGATAGATTATTACTCGTGGAAGACGACCCCGGCCTGGTGATGGCTCTCGCGGATTTACTCTCGGCGGAAGGCTATCAAGTGGAGACGGCTTCGGACGGTCTTCAGGGACTTGAGCGCGCGTCAAATGAAGAGCGTTTCGACCTCATCATTCTGGACGTGATGCTGCCCGGCAAGAGCGGCTTCGATGTCTGCCGCGACCTTAGACAGCGCGGCGTGGCGACGCCCGTCCTGATGCTGACGGCGCGCGGGCAGGTGATTGATAAGGTGCTTGGGCTGAAGCTCGGCGCGGACGATTACCTGACGAAGCCGTTCGAGCCGCTTGAGCTTCTGGCGCGCATAGAGGCCATACTCAGACGCAGGCAGGCCGAAATCTCTTCGCCGGGAACGACCGCCGAGACCTACAGCTTCGGCTCCGTGCGCGTGGACTTTCGCAGCACTGAAGTTCGCAAGGGCGAAGCGCGCGTGGAGCTTTCGGCACGCGAGTTTCAACTGCTGCGCTACTTCATAGAGCAGCGCGGCACGACGCTTTCCCGCCAGCAGCTTCTGCATGAAGTCTGGGGCTACGAGACCGAAATCCTCACGCGAACCGTGGACGTTCACGTAGGGCTGCTCAGGCAGAAGCTGGAAGAGGATGTGAAGAATCCCCGCCACTTTCTGACCGTGCGGGGCCACGGCTACAAGTTCGTTGATTAAGGATTGACGCGCTCTCTGTTATTCAATCGTCTCTGCTATCAGTAGGGCGAGTTCCCTTCTCTCTGCGTCGGCCAGTGAGAAGAAGCTTATGCCGTAGCCTTTGGGCTCGTCGTGCTGGCGCACGACCATCCCTGCCAGCTCAAGAATCTTCCCGCTATGAAGCGGCACGCCTAAGGATATCTTCGTGCCCGCATCCAGCCACATGTCCGTCCTGAGAAAGCAGCCGCTCAGGCTTATGTTCGTGATGGTCAGCGTGTGCGTGTTGGAGTGCCCCATGTAGGTAGGGATATTGACGTACGCGCGGAGTTTGCGACCTGTGGCCATCTATCAAGCCTCTCTTATCAAGACAGAATTCAAACAGGGATGGACAGGATAAAAGATAATGCAGAAGGCAGAGTGCAGAATGATGAATGAGAAGAATTATTCAACTTGAATTATTTCTTTCATTCATCATTCTGCACTCTGCCTTCTGCATTGTTTCCCGTCCCTGTTAATTTCTCTTCCGGCATTTATCCGTTGATGCGGCGGTAGCGCGCCTCTACCAGCATGTAGAAGCCGTAGGCGAAGAGCCCGGCCGCGACTGTCGCGAGCGCCCACGGGCCGAAGGGCCAGCTTGAAAGAGTATCGAGCGCGGCGTCCAGTCCCTTTGCCTCCGACGGGTTGAAGTGGCGCGCGGACTGTACGAGGAAGCCTCCGACGATGCAGAAGACTACGCCGCGCGCACAGTAGCCCACGCGGCCCGTCAGCTTCGCCCAGAACTTTTTCGTCTCGCTCATCTCCCCGAGCTTGAGCCGCTTCCTGAACTTGGCGCTTATCCCCTTGTATATCTGGTAAAGCCCGAAGCCTAAGACGCACACCCCGGCGAGCATGACAAGCCACCTGCCGTAAGGCATGGCGAGAAAGCGCGCGACCCAGTCCTGCTGCACCTCTGTGCTGCTGTCAGGGTCGCCCACGTCAATCAGAACCTTCGCGGCCGAGAGCGCGAGGCCAGCGTAGACAAGACCGCTGCCGACGTAGCCTATGCGAACCAGTATGCCTTTCAGCTTTGTGCCCTTGTCGTCCGTGTCCGCAATCGCCTGAATCCAGCGCCAGATGACGTAGCCTATGAGGCCGAAGGCTACCGTGCCGAGGACGAACTTTCCGAAGGGCTGCTCGTGTATGGCTTCAAGCGCGCCGCGAGTGTCCGTGGTCTCGCCTCCCATGCCGAAGGCGGCACGCGTCGCAAGCGCGCCCACGACCATGTAGACCGCTCCCTTCGTGGCATATCCGAAGCGCGCTATGCGCTCCATCCAGGGATGCGCGGCGACATCCTCTATCACCTCGTCCGCCTGCTCTTTTACCTGCTTGATGGATGAATCGGCTCTTTCCATTACCCCTTGCTTTAACGCTCCCCTAGTTCTTGGCCGCCTTCCAGTCCGCGAGCCTCTTCTCAAGACGCGCCGTGTCAACCTTGTCGGCCTTGCCGCGCGCTATGGCTGCTTCCGCGACCGTCATGGCCTCCGCCTTGCGGCCCGCCATATAGAGCAGCTGCGCCCGTGCAGCAAGGTTCTGGTAGGTTTCCTTGACCTTTATGGATTGGTCAACCCACTTGAGCGCGTCGTCCCAGCGCTCGTCGTTGGCGTACTGGTTGGCCACCTGTAGCTGTATTCTCCAGTCCGTAGGATTAGCAGCAATCGCCGCGTCCACCTTCTGACGCATGAGCGCGTCCACGTTCGGCACCTCAATGGTGAAAGGCACCGCGACCTTCTCCCAGCGAATGAGAACCTGCGCGGTGTTGGCCGTGACGACGGGGAAGCTGAACTGCATCCACTCCTGATTGTCTGCGGCCATCTGCGGCTTGACCTTGACCCTCAGCACGTCCTTCTTCTCGTCGTAGCTGAAGCTGCCCCACTGGCCCGCGTCCGAGTTGAAGATGACCGTCCACTCGTCGCGCCCCGGAATCGTGTGCAGGCTGTAAGTCCCTGCGGCGAGCTTCTGGCCGTTAATCATCACGTCGTCCGTGACGGCGAAGGTAGTAGCCTCGTTTGCGCCCGTGCGCCAGACGTGGCCGTAAGGAACGATGGGCGCGTCCTTCGCGCGCTCGCGCGAATCGTCCAGGGTAGCGGTGCCTGCGGCGGCCGTCGCAGGAGGGTCGCCCCAGATTTTACGTCCCTTCACACCGGGACGGCTGTAGGTGATGGTGACATCAGTGACGCCTACGGTCTGCATGACGGTGGCCTTCTGGCTCGGGCGCGGAAGACGCACGGCGGGGGCCTGTGCCTGCGCCGCGCAGACGAACAGCAGCAGAGCGAAGGCGGAAGCATAGAAATGTTTAAGGGAAATCATCTTTCTTTCTCCTGACAGAATTTGAAGCAATGTATTAGCAGCGCTTTGACGTTGTCAACAAGATACCGTCCAGCGCCAGCGTTATCGTGCGTTTACATGAATAAATTGATTGTCAGACTCCTGATAAGCCTACGAATCCGCTCAGGTAATCTGTCACCGCGCCCGCCGAGACCTCTCGGGAAATAAAGCCTATGTAGTTGTCCGGCCTGAGCAGCAACATGAAGCCGCCGTCCGTGCCGAAGATTTCACGCACGCGTGGGTTAAGCGGCACCCGATGACAATCCAGTAGCGGCGCGTACTTACTCTCAAGCTCGCCGCAAAGCTTTTGATAATCGCCCGCGTCTTCTTCAGAGAAGATGAGCAGGTGAAAGCGTGGCTCGCGCAAGCGGTCGTAGATGCTCTCTCCCTCGACCAGAAAATAGGGCATGCGGTCGCCGGGCTTTACTTCCAGCTCTTCGTCGCGCGTGTGGTCGCTCAGCGAGCCGTGGCGATAGTTGATGCCTATCTGCGACAGTAGCGGAAAGATGGCGCGCTTGACTATGTCGAAGCGCAGTAGGTATTCCGCGACCGTGGGGAAGATAGTCGTGCGTATAAAGCTTATGAGCCAGCTTGAGCCAGCGCCAAGCTCGAACATGCGGTCTGTCGTCTCAAGCAGTCTCTGCGCGTTCTCAAGCCGTTCCTCGTTGTAAGTCTCAAGCAGCTTCTCCGGGGCCGCGCCTTTGATAACGAGGGCCAGCTTCCACGCCAGGTTATAAGCATCCTGTATCCCCGTGTTCATGCCTTGCGCGCCCGCCGGAGAGTGTATGTGCGCGGCGTCTCCCGTGACGAAGCAGCGACCTTCGGAGAACTTATTGACGCGACGCGAGTGAACCTTGTAGAGCGAGAACCAGTTGACGTGTGAAATCTCAAGCTCAAGCTTGGCTTCCAGTTTTATCTGCTGCTCTATCTCTTCGTACAAGACCTCGCTCTCGTCCTTGTCCAACCCTTCCGGGAAGGTGCCGACGATGCGGTAGCGCTTATCTCCCTTCATGGGGAAGAAGGCGGTGAAGACATCCCGGCCCAGGCATACCTGAAGCGCGTCGTGCGGGAGAGCCCAGTCAACCTGCGCGTCCGCCACGTAAAACATTCGCTCGAAGGTGCTGCCCTCGAAGGTGAGCCCGAGCATGTGCCTGACGGGGCTCTTTGCGCCGTCGCAGCCAACCAGATACTTCGCGCGGATAGTTCCGGCTTCGCCTGTCTCTCTCTTTATCTCGACCGTGACGCCTTCCGCGTCCTGCGAGAAGCCTTCCAGTGCCGTGCTCCAGAGAACGTCCCTGCCACGGGCTTGAAGGTGCTCGTAAAGGAGCTGCTCGTTTTTGCTCTGCTCTAAAATGAGCAGGAAGGGATAGGGGCTCAGGTTCTGCCCTATGTCCTCGAAGGGAAGCTCGGCGCGCACCTCTCCGCCTTCGAGCAGCCTGAACTTTTTGGCAATCTCGCCGCGCTCCACAGCCTCTCGGGCCAAGCCCAGCTGCTCGTAAATCTCAAGCGTGCGCGCGTGAACTCCCAGAGCCTTGGAGTACGGAGTGACGCCCTCGTTCTTCTCGACTATACGGAAGTCAACGCCGTACCTTAGAAGCTGGCAGGCCAGAGACAGGCCCGTGGGGCCTGCTCCAATGATGGCCACATCCGTTTCAATTGTGTTCATAGGCAAGATTCTAAAGCATAATTAACAGGGATGGACAGGATAAACAGGATGAAGAAAAGATAATTCTTTCTCTTTTTTATCCTGTCTATCCTGTCCATCCCTGCTAATTTTTGCTTTCACACGTACTGCCCTGCGGCGTAAGCGGAGGCCCATGCCCATTGAAAGTTGTAGCCCCCTAGCCACCCGGTCACGTCCACCACTTCTCCTATGAAGAAGAGGCCGGGGACGCGCCTCGACTCCATAGTCTTAGACGAAAGCTCGTCCGTAGAGACGCCGCCCGCCGTCACTTCGGCCTTCCTGAAGCCTTCCGTGCCCGAAGGCGTAACTTGCATCTCGTGAATCCTCCCGGCAATCCCCTCAAGCTCTTCGACCGTGTATGACCTGAGCGGTCTGGATTCCGCGTAAAGCTCGCACCATGCGTGAGCGAAGCGGCGGGGCAGCCGCTGCGAGAGAAGGTTGGCAAGCTCCGTGGCCGAATCATGATTGCTCATGAGCAGGTGAAGTGCGTCTTCGTCCGGCAGGAGGTTGATTGAGACGGCCTCGCCCGCTCGCCAGTAGGAAGAGATTTGAAGTATGGCCGGGCCGCTCAAGCCCCTGTGCGTAATCAGAATGTTCTCGCGAAACTCTCTGCCGCAGCAGCCAACGATTGCGCCGAGCGATACGCCGGTAAGCTTCGACAACTGCTTGAGCAGCGCGGGCGCGAGCGTCAGCGGCACGAGCGCGGGCCTCATCTCTTCAATCTTTAATCCGAACTGCCGCGCTATGCGATAGCCGAAATCGGTCGCGCCTAGCTTAGGGATAGAGAGCCCGCCCGTGGCTATCACGAGCGACTCTGAGACGAAGCTTCCACGGCTGGTCTCCACGCGAAACAGAGCCTCCTTCTCGACGGAGAGCACGCGGCAGTCGCAAAGAATCTCTACGCCCGCTCTGCCGCATTCAGCCAGCAGCATCTCTATTATCTGCTGCGAGCTTCCGTCACAAAACAGCTGCCCCAGCTTCTTCTCGTGATAACGGATGCGGTGCTTTTCCACCAGCCCTATGAAGTCCTGCGGCGTGTAGCGCGCAAGCGCCGACTTAGAGAAATGAGGGTTGGCCGAGAGGTAGTTCTCCGCCGTCGTATAAATGTTAGTGAAGTTGCAGCGCCCGCCGCCGGAGATGGCAATCTTCTTGCCCACGCGCTCCGAGTGCTCTAGGACGAGCACCCTTCGCCCGCGCCTACCCGCCTCAATCGCACAGAAAAGCCCCGCCGCCCCCGCGCCTATGATGACACAATCCCACTCCGGCATTAATACGTATCACCGCGCATATTAACTTGCAGCCGCTTTCGTCATCTTCTACCTAGCGGCTGCGTGTGCTGGCCCATCCATTCTGTCACCCTTTCAATCTCCCAACGGCCAGCCTCTATGGCCATCACCAGCTCGACTACTCCGGACGCCGCGGCGACTATCTCAAATCCGTTAATCTTGAGAAAGCGGTCTGTCAGGTGCGTGGCCGTGCGTTTGTTGCCGCCTATGAAGGGGTGATTTTTGATGAGACCGAAACAGAGTGTTGCGGCTTGCCTTTCAAGACTCGCGCCTTCGTAAGCGGCAGATTGCTGTGGTCGTGCGAGGGCGGATTGAAGCAGCGCACGGTCAAAAATGCCGTAGCGAGCTTCTCCGAGTGTACGCATTAATTCAATATGCTCAACGACCGCTTCGACGAAGGTTATATAGCGCAGGGGTTCAGTCGCCAAGACGCTTCATCTCCGCGAAGGCGTCCTCGAATTTATCCGCGCTCTCCTGAACGCCGCGTTTCATCTCAGCGGTCGCGGGTGGAAGGATTTCGGCAGAGACGTGCCCGGCTTTGAGATAAAAGAGCAGGTATGAGCCTTCACTGACACCGGCTTCGCGCGCCATCTCAGGCGTCATGGGGACGACCCAGCCGCGCTCTGTTTTATGCGGAGTCAATAATTCCGACATGGCCTTCTGACCTCAAGCCGATTGTAACACTTTAATTTTCGACGACTACAATCCTTTCCTCATCAGAGGGCTGTCAGAGAAAGCTATTTCTCTGCTTTGGGCAGGCTGATTTTCCAGTCGCTGCCTTCTTTCACAAAATCCATGGTAGACCACGTGCCCCTCTCGTTGAGGTATTCGAGGGTGGCGCGGTCGCCGTCAATCTTCTCGTTGCGTGACTCGGCCTTGTCTGCCTGCGGCCTGTCGGCAAGCTCCTTCAGCTGGTCATCGAGCGTCTTCTTCTCTTCCTTGCCCATCTCCGTCAAGAAGTCCTGCACCTCTTTAGAGAGCACTCGCTTCAGGCCCGCAATGTCCTTGTTCTTACGCGCGGCGTAAGCCGTCCTGTAGGCTTCGGTGGGCGTCGCCAGCGAGCCTGATGCGCTCGGGCTCTCGGATGTTTTGGCGGCTTCGGCCGGGCTTGAGTTGGCGGCGGGCTGCGTGTTTGTGTTGTCAGAGGAACGGTTGGCGTTGGTGTTTGTCTCTGCCGCCTTCTGGCAGGCTGCTGTCGCGGCCGCCAGCAGAAAAAGTGTCGTTAGGATGAAGGCCGTGCGATTGGTGAATAGTTTCAACTGTCGCTCCTTGAACTAAAGGGGAAATGTGATAGCTCTTATGCAATGTAGCATGAAGCAGAACCTGCGGCTAACGCCTCTTCCACTTTAGCTCAATCTCTACTTCCTCTTCATCGCCCTCGCGCTGGTACTCAAACTCCACCGTGGCGTAAGGCGGGACGTAGATGCGCTCGCCCGCAATCTGTATCTCGAATGTCTTCTCCTCTTCCAAAGCATCGGCCAGCCGTCGCAGCTTAGCCACGACCTCTTTGTTCGAGTATGACTTCTCAACATCCTTGTCCTGACTCATAGCTTCTTCTTCTCCTATGGAATTGATTAAGACCGCTTGCGAGGCGCTTTGTCCAGCATCTTGGTAGTATCTTCTACAATGCTCGCCGGGACAACGTTGTCAAAGTCCGCTTGCGGCAAAGATTTTTGCGTTGAGCCTGAAAGAGCAGCCCTTTCATTCGTGCTCGAATCAACCGGAGCCTCGCCCTTCTTTCTTGCGCTCAGCTTCTTCTTGAGTCTTGAGTTGACGATAAACCCTAGCGTCTGCCACGCCGCTACGAGCCCCAGAAAAACATATACAAGGTAGATTACGGTCGGAGCCTTCTGCCCCGTCTTCTCATACAGAGAGTCGTAATAGCCGTTCAGAAATCCTAGCAGCAAGCTGCTGGCGAGCGTCGTGACGATGTTAATGGCGAGATTGATATTGACCTGCGTTTCGGGCTTGTTCCCGCCCAGAATCTTATTTATCAGATAAGACTTGCCGGAGAAGTCCGTCAGGAATTGGCCGCAGCTGCGGCAATAGGAGTCAGGCTGTTGTTCGCTTTTTCCGCAGTTCGGGCAGAACATAAAAGGAAAATACCTTAAATACCTGAGATTGGCTAACCTGTCTTAATCTACCGGGCCCCGGCATCGAGCTATAACGTTCGGCGCGCGGTAATTGTTTCCGAAAGCGAGAGGGCGTGCCAACAGGATGGCGAAGCACAGGGCCTTACCATTTCCGGTTGACGGCGGATAAATATTTTCTCTTTATCTGAGGCGGGACGGGATGTCTAAAACGGGCGTCGGTTGTCTTGAATCATTTACCATGCCTGTTAAACTTGGGGCGCGAGGGGTCGTTAAGGCGATGGACGGCGACGCCGCTCTTATTTACTTTGGGATGAATCCTGGGAATCATATCTTCAGGATATTCATCTCTGATGAGATCTTCGATTTTACTTTTGAGGCCAGCGAACTCTTCGTCGGAGAGCTGAAGGTGGTCTTGGAGGCTATGCCCTTCCCCTTGCAGGCGTGCGTAGAGCTGGCGCACGCTTCTAATCTCCAGATCCTCTAACTTGCTTGAGATGGCGGCTGGTATGTCAATATCTAATAGTCTTAAATCCGTAGCCATGATTGTACGCCTCCGACATAAACATACCAGCCGCAACCTCAAGTTTCAACCTGCGGCGAGTCACGCTCAGGCTCACACTTCAGTGGTGTAGGCCTCAATCGCCTCTTTGATAATATAACGATAGGGCATGCTGCCGTAGCCCGGGTCAGGCCGCCCGTAGCCCCACGTCTTATCCCAGCTATTTTTGAAGATAAAGTAGCCGTCGCTGTGCGTGGCGTCGTTGTCACGATAGCCTACAAGACAAACCGCGTGGGCTCCGTCCGGCTCTATGTTAACGGGCAGGGAGATTACGCCCTCGCGCCAGGCGAAGTCGTCCGTCCAGAAGTGATAGGTGTAGACTGATATGCCTACGCAGTGGCCTGCCGCCAGCGCACTCTTCACAGCCTTGATTGAGTTGTGTGTGAGCTGCGAGTAGTTCAGTATGCGCTGCTGTTTGTTGCCCTTAAAAGTTTTCTTGGCGAGAGCCGCGAGCGGCCCCTGAGCCTCGTTACCCGTTTTCGGTAACGGGTTATAAGCCCACTCCTTCTCCGTGCAGATGCCGCCCGCGAGCATCTCCTTAGGCACGCCGTTGAGCAGCACCTGAACGGCGTATTCGATAAACGTCCCTTCGTCGTTCATCGCGCCGTCAATGTTTTTACAACCCCAGTAGAGATATTGCTCCGACAGGTCTAGCTTCAACGTGGCCTTGCCCTTCTTGACAAGCTCCGCTTCCATGCAGGCGGCGGCCGCGTGGGCTACGCAAGTGCCGCGCATTCCCTGATTCTTAACCGGCGTGACATGCACGGTCAGGTCTACTTTGGAGGGCAGGCCGGGCGTCACGGCCGAGGCGGGCAACTTTGGCGGGGCGGTCGCCGCCTTCTTCGTGACCGGCACACCCTTGGCCTTTGCCAGCACGTTCAGGTTAACGCCTCTCCGGACGGGAAAGCGTGGCGAGACACGCACCAGCGCGCTGTTGTCGGCGTTTGATTCCAGCGCGCTGATGAACTCCTTGATGCGCTCTTCGCGCACCTTCAGGTATTTCGAAAAGGCTTTGACCTCCGCCTCGTAGTCATCTTTAATGCGATGATAAAGGGCCGAGACGGTGCGAATGCCCACATCGTTCAGCTTTGCGGTTATCTCACTGCTGTCCCTCCTGAAATACTGCTCAATCTCGCTCGCAAACCTGTCCTTGCTGCCCGGCGCGAGTCTCACGTCCTCAATCGGCAAGCTGCTTTCGGCGAGGCGCGCGTTGTAGATAACGTTGCCCGATAGAGTGCCTTCTACGACGACATCCTGGCCGTCCAAATATCCGAACAGCTTTTCTCCCATCTCTTCCATTGCCTTCATGGAGAGAGCGGCCTGTTGCGGAAAGGGGATAAGGATGTAGGTGTCTCGCCGCGTCTCTAGCTTTGCGCGGGACTTCTGTACTCGTATGACCCCGTTGAATTTTCTGGCAGGCATCGAAGTACCTCCTTGAGGAATAAGGTCGAAAGGCTGCCCGATTATGTCACCCTCAGCCGTCCCTAACAAGAAAAATTCCTCTAAAGACAGCCCATGTAAAGTGAGGTTAGAAAACGTTAGGAAAGCAAGGGAACGTCCACGGTAATGAAGTCCTGATTCTTACAGATTACTCTGGCGCGCGTGCGGTGAAGCCGGATAGAATGGGCGGGTCTTGCTTACCCTACGTGCGAGGCGGCCCGGAGCCTTGAGCCCAGAAGGTTCCTTTCTCTTATCGCCATGACCCTTTCCCCCGGCACACGTCTGGGACGTTATGAAATCCGCTCGAAGCTAGGCTCGGGCGGGATGAGCGAAGTTTATCTGGCCCAGGACACGCAGCTGCGCCGCCACGTCGCGCTCAAGTTCCTCTCCGTCAAGTACAGCCAGAGCGAGGAGCGGCTGCGCCGCTTCAAGCAGGAGGCTTACGCCGTCGCCGCGCTCAACCATCCGAACATAGCCCACATATACGAGATAGGAGAGCTGGACGACCATCACTTCATAGTCATGGAGTACGTCGAGGGCGAGACGCTGCGCGAGAAGATTCATCGCGCCCGCGAGCCTCTACGCCAGCTACTTAAATACATGGTGCAGGTGGCCGAAGGGCTGACCAAAGCGCACACGGAAGGCATAGTCCACCGCGACCTCAAGCCGGACAACATCATGATAACGGAGGACGGCTACGCGAAGATTCTGGACTTCGGGCTGGCGAAGCTGATGGAGAAGCAGTCCGAGTCAGGCGAAGCCCCCGAAGGCGACACTATCCTGATGACGCAGCATTCCATGCCCGGCACTGTGATGGGTACCGTAGGCTACATGTCGCCCGAACAGGCGCAGGGGCGTGTGCAGGAGATAGACCATCGCTCTGACATCTTCTCCTACGGCTGCATACTGTTTGAGGCCGCTACGGGCAGGAAGGCTTTCAAGGGCAAGGACGCTCTGGACTCCATGCACATGATTGTCTACGCAGCAGCGCCGCGCATCAAGGAGATAAACCCGGCCGCGCCTGATGCTTTGCAGGATGTCATAGACAGGTGCCTTGAAAAGGAGATAGAGAAGCGTTACTACTCAATCAGGGACGTGGGCGAAGAGCTTGAGGCTCTGCGTCACGAGATGAAGAGCGGCGCTGACTCTCAAGCTCCTTCCGCTCCGCAGCATTCCCTTGCGAGCAGCGACACCGTTCTGCTCACGGGCGAAGCAGGCAAGAGCATGGACGAGTCTTCGCGCACGGCGAGCGATGCAAGAGAGAGTCTTGCTCAGCCGCAGGTCTCAAGCGCCGAATACATCGTAACCAACATCAGGCGTCACAAGGGCGTTTTCATCACCGCCCTGCTCCTGCTGCTGGTCGTAGGAGCGGGCCTCTCCTACCTGTACCTCAGGCGGGAGCGAGCGCCGCTCGACTCAATCGCCGTCATGCCTTTCAGTAACCAGACGGGCGACCCGGAATCCGAATACATCTCGGACGGTTTGACCGAGAGCATCATCAACAGTCTCACGCAGCTTCCAGACCTTCGCGTCATAGCCCGCAGCTCCGTCTTTCGCTACAAGGGGAAGGCCACAGACCCCATAGCCTTCGGTAAAGAGCTTGGCGTGCGCGCAGTCCTGACGGGCCGCGTGGTGCAGCGAGGCGACAATCTTTCGGTCAGCGTGGAGCTGGTGGACGTGCGCGACAACAAGCAGCTCTGGGGCGAGCAGTACGAGCGAAAGATGTCAGACCTGCTGGTCGTGCAGCGAGAGATAGCGCAGGAAATCTCATCGAACCTTCGCACCAGAATTTCCGGCGACGTGGAGCGGCGCGTCACGAAGCGCTACACGGAGAACGCCGAGGCCTACCAGCTATACCTGAAGGGCCGCTACTTCTGGAACAAGCGCACGCGCGACGACCTCAGGAAATCAATCGACTACTTTAATCAGGCGATTGAGCGCGACCCTAACTACGCGCTGGCCTACGCGGGACTCGCGGACGCCTACGTGCTCTTTCCCGGTTATGCCGTCAGCAGCCCGCAGGACTCTTACCCCAAGGCAAAGGCGGCGGCGCGTCGCGCGCTTGAGATAGACGACGCGCTCGCGGAAGCGCACGCCGCGCTCGGCCTTGAGCTTTTCGCCTTTGAATGGAACGCCCCTGAAGCCACCAAGGAGTTCCGCCGCGCCATAGAGCTTAATCCTAATTACGCAACTGCGCGCCACTGGTACGGCAATCAGGTGCTGCTCTACACGGGCCGCTTCGACGAAGCCATAGCCGAGATGAAGCGTGCGCTTGAGCTTGACCCGCTCTCGCTGATAGTCAACGCAGACCTGGGCGACACCTACTTCTACTCGCGCCGTTACGACCAGGCCGTAGAGCAGCTTTTGAAGACGATAGAGATGGACGAGAGCTTTTACTACGCGCACTACGAGCTTGGCATGGCCTACGAGATGAAGGGCTCTTACAACGAAGCCATAGCGCAGTACCAGAGGGCACGCGCGCTCAACAGCGACCCACGCGTGCTTGCGCTACTCGGCCACGCCTACGCCGCATCCGGCAGGAGAGACGAAGCGCTCAAGGTGCTCGACCAGTTGAAGGAGATAGCCGGCCAGCAGTACATCCCCGCCTATCACTTCGTCATACTCTACGCCGGGCTCGGAGACAAAGACGCCGCCTTCGAGTGGCTAGAGAAGACCTACCGCGACCGCACCTCCCGCATGACCATCCTACAGGTAGACCCCTACCTAGACCCCCTGCGCCCAGACCCCCGCTTCCCCGATCTAGTCAACCGCGTAGGCCTTCAGAAATAATTCATACGAAGCGCACCAAAAATAAGAGACAATCCCCGGTCTAATGAGTTGTTAGTCTGCTGCGGAACTGTTTGCGAGAAGCAATAAGATGATAAAATACTGAATGTATTTGCGCGATGACAAGAGAAATAACTAAAACACAAATTGACCGATTAGGTGAGCGTCTCAAGAAAGGCAGCATTAGCGATGATGATTTGAGACTTCTTGACCAATATCGCCGTTCATTTTCAGAAGCGTATGACATTGTCGTTGGAACTATCAGGAAAGAGCTAAACCTTGAGCCCACGGGGAGACCGGCAAAATCAACCACGTCTATATCTGACAAGCTACGCAGAGAAAGCATTCGATTGACACAGATTCAGGATATTGCAGGCTGTAGACTGATTGTGCCGGATATAGCAGGTCAGGATTCAGTTGTTGACTCTCTCAAAAATCTCTTTGGGAATGTTACTGTCGTTGACCGCCGTCAGCGACCGAGCCACGGTTATAGAGCCGTCCATGTGATTGTTAACTTGCTCAATAAGACGATTGAGATACAGGTCAGGACTTCGCTACAACATATATGGGCCGAGCTTTCGGAAAAATTTTCCGATGTTGTGAGCCCGGCGATTAAATACGGCGGAGGGGATGAAGGCATTCAAACAACTCTCATGGATTGGTCTTCTCTATTTGCTAAAGAAGAATCGCTTGAGGTGAAAATTGCACATATAGCAGCGCAGTTATCTACGCGAGACAATATTACGGATGAAGACAAGCAGAGAATGGTCAATATTGAAAATGAGATGAATAGTTTTAGACAAAAAGTTTTCAAAGATATTCGCGCTGCTATGAAGGAGTTGGAAGAAATAAAAGGAGGAAGCAATGATATTTCTGATTGAGTATGACCGCAGTCGCGGACGCATAGTTACTTTTAGAGAGTTCGATGATTCAGAGCAGCAGAAAGCAGACGAAGCCCGGCTTGAAATGGAGCTTGAGCTTAACCGTTTAGGAACAGAGCGCGAGGTGGTTTTATTGGAGGCATCGACGGAAGAAGCTCTACGGCGCACCCACCGCCGCTACTTTGAGAATTTAAGTGAGCTCGTTAATTCACCCTCATAATATAACTCTCTTGCTTTAAGACGGCCTGACACAGAACCATACCGTAGGCTGACCTCTATCCAGCCCCGCTTCCCCGACCTAGTCAACCGCGTAGGCCTTCAGAAATAACCAGCTGAAGCACACTTTGGATAAAAGCCGTTTTAGCCAACACTCCGGTCGAATGAATTGTTAGATGCAGCGCGAAAGAAATAGCTCAAATATGAGTTTTATAAACTCCGCTTTTATTTAGGTTCATCTTCTGAGGACGGTGGCTCCCTAAATTTTTCATCAATTATGCTGAAAAGCTTTCTTCTAATGTTTGAGTATTCTGTTCAAACTTTGGCAGTACGTCTTCAATTCGTGTTGAGAAGGTATTCATATCAGAAGCAGATAGCATTGCGATTTTCCTGAAATCGCTCGCCTTAACGCCCCCAGGCACACTGCTTAGTCTGTTTATATTTGAAGTATGTTGCTCGAATTTAGCGGCTATGTTTCGAGTCTCTTTATCAATAACAGATATTATATTAGTTAATTCCTGAGCGGCTTCCTCCCCCTCTGTTAAATGGTCTAAGAAACCTTTTTCATTCTCGTCTTCAGAAATCTCAACAACAAGCTGCTCATCATCTTTTGGTTTGTTATTTAAGGCACCTTCTACATGTTTAGGCGGCAGTTGAATTTTCGCTACACCTTGACGGGGCGCAGGGGCTCCCCGTAATAAGCCTTCCGTGCTTAAGTCTTCATCAATCTCATCCCAATGAATACCATAACCTCCTCCTACAATTTGCCAATTCTTCCTCTGAGCTTCAGTAGCATTCAGTAAACGCGGATACCAGACAAGAGGGACAGAAATTGTCCTTCCATCCATTAATCTTACGCTTAGCTCATCTTCGGCAACTCTTACATCTGCCACCCGCTCATCAGCGGCCAATGCCAAAATACCCATTCCAAGCCTCCAATAAATCTGTTTGATGTTCGCGAATCAGTCCCTCAATCTGACGCAACTCTCTTGCACTAAAGCCAAAGTTACGCGCATGGCTCACAGGATTCAACCAAAACTTAGCTGACAGGTTACACGATCCACGTGGACATGGGGCGGTTAGTTTGGCTCATGGCTGTAAAAATAAATGCGATAGGCACCATGTCTCAGTACTGTAGGCATAATGCAGATTATACTTTATTTAACAAGCGAGCATCTAACTACGATTAGACTGTTAATAGCGGCGCTTGACCGAATTGTTATTGAGGTGAAGAGGGCGCGTCTGCCGTTCCTTTGGGGGAAGACAGACGCGCTCTCTTCGGGTTAGGGGTTTATTCTTCGGGGGTATCGTCGCCGCCGCCTTTGCGGTGGAGGCCGCTTCTGCGCTCGCTCTTTCGCTTGTAGCCGAAGGACTGGTAAAGCGCGGAGTCGGGGCCTTCCGTGGGGTCTGCACGCACTCCGTTGACCACGAGGTCTGCTCTCTCTAAGAAAGCTTCGTCGGCGCGCTCTCGCTCCACTATAGCCTGCTTGAGTTGGTCTTCAAGCTCATCTATGCGGTCGCGCGCGGCTTTCGACAGGTCTGCCAGAGCGCGGAATTGTGGGAACGCCATCCCGCCGAAGCTTTTATCCGGCGCGAGAGTTTCCCACGCATTCAACATTCTCTCCATCTTCTCTTCTACTTCTTTTGGCCCTTTAGGCATGTGAGTTTTCCTTTCCGTGCGCCCAAAGAGGGCACACCATTCGTAGGGTTTATTAGGTGACGTGCTGGTGAGGCACGCAGAAGGTTTCGTCATTGCGCGAGCGTGTAGGAAAGAGTACGCCCGCGCGCCTACATCCCGTGAGTTCGATAGAGAAACGCGGTTTTCCGAGGAAATTCGAGGATTTCTGCCTCGGCAAGACGGATTTTCGCCTCTGGAATCGCTATTTTTGCACCGGGAAGCGTAAATTCCAAGGCCGGAATCGTAAAACCCGGCCCGGGTTACGCGCAACTCAGCCTAGGTAACGCGCAACCCGGTTCAGGTAACGTGTTACTCGGCTTAGGTAATGCGTAACTTGGTTCAGGTAACGCACAACCTTGCCAAGGTTGCGTGTTACCCGGGCTGGGTATCGCGTAACCCGGACTAGGTTGAGCATTACCTGAACCGGGTTGCGCGATTCCCTCTTCAGGTATTGCAATCCCCGGTTAGGGAATCGCAATTCTTGCTGATGGAAATCAAGCTTTATTCGGCTAGGGTTGAATTAGTCGTTAGGCTGCTCGTGAGCGAAGACTAGCCGCCTGCCGAATAGGTGAAGCTAACGTCCGACTCAGCGACTACGTTTCCGTCGCGAGACTTCGTTAGCTTGCCCTTCAATATAACCTCGTCCGACGGCGGCGGGTTAGAGGAGAAGTCATCCAGCTTCTGGAAAGTCCCGGTAAAACTGTAGCTGACTCCGCTCACCGTAGCGGTGGAAAAAGTCAGGCTCCTGCCGTTCAGCTTCGGGCTCACAAGCTTATAATCCTGAGCAGACCTGCGCTTCGGCCGTATGAAGCCGTTCAGCGGAGCAGGCTTGCCATTCTCATCTATAGTGGCCAGTGACAGGTGCTCAATCTCGGAGAACTCGCCGGGCACGTTTCCTTTTATAAAGTATGCGCCGGTGACATCGCCCTGCGCGTTTGCGCTCGCATTCGACTGGCTGGTATCTGCGGGCTTGGAGGGCTGAGCCGCAGCCGTAGCAGACGGCGAAGCTGTGGCCATCGCTTTGTTACTATTCTCCGCGCCGGAATTGGATGCCGTACTGCATCCCATAGCCAGTAAGCCAAAGAGAGCGCACGCCGGAAACAGACGATTCATCTATTAATCTCCCACTAGTCAGAATAGAACAGCACGTCCTTAAACCTACGCGCCACTATACAACGAAACAGCCCGCTACGGTTGAATGAGTTGTTAGATGCTGTATTGAGGCGAAGGCATGGCTACCATATTTCACGTAAATCCAAAACAAACCCGGAAAGTATTGGCTCACCTGAAACTGTAGCCGGATTTTCCAACTCCGCAACTTCCTCTGTAGGGCGATAGACATAAACTCGCTTTTGCTCAGGGTCAAGTAATAAACCTAATCGAGCCCCGTTATCCAGATATTCCCGCATCTTCTCTTGCAGCATGCTCAGGCTATCCGTCGCGGAGCGAAGCTCAATAATAAAGTCGGGGCACAAGGGAATAAATTTCTTCTTCTCTTCATCACCCAGCCCTGCCAGACTAGAGTGTTTAATCCATGAAGCATCCGGTGAGCGTACAGCCCCATTAGGCAGACGGAAACCTGTTGAAGAGTCGAATGTCGCACCACTACCATCACTTTTCGCCCACAATCTCAATTGCATAGTAATTTCAGCATTTCGCTGGCCGGTCTCGCCTCCTGTGGGCGGCATAATAATCAACTCTCCCTGCGCATTGCGTTCGATTCGCAAATCTCGATTTAACTGGGCGAATTCATAGAGCTGGTCATCCGACAACTCAACCACAGGTTGTAGATGCACTATTAATGGTG
This sequence comes from Pyrinomonadaceae bacterium, assembly GCA_035276685.1. Classification (GTDB taxonomy): domain Bacteria; phylum Acidobacteriota; class Blastocatellia; order Pyrinomonadales; family Pyrinomonadaceae; genus JACVRN01. Next base: position 49,126 of record DATELK010000064.1, read on the forward strand.
GGTGTCCAAGATAAACTGATGTTTCCATATCTATCTCTCCATGACTATTCGATATCTAATAATACTTCACAGTATCGCAAGCACCTAACGCCCGAATTAACAGGACGGAGAATCTAACCAGGCACTCAATCACGGCGAATGAAAAGCAGGCCGATTCCGCTACGGTTGATGAGTTGTCCGGCTGCGGGTTAAAACAGCCAACCCATGAAAAACCCTTCATTCCAGCCATCGTCCTTAAATCTTTTCTGAATCACTTCGAGCTCATGTTTATCGAACCACGTCCCACCGCATGCTGAACAAATATCAATGAGCACCAGACCCGCCGCCATCCGTTTTACCATTTCCGTTCCGTCCACGGGACACTTACGTTTAGGTTCAGTCCCGGCATCAACTTTAGACTGGCATTCGGGGCAGAACAGGTGGCCTTCGGCGGTTTGCATCATCTGTTCCCATTTATAGCCAGCGCCACAGCGCGAACAATAATAATCATCAGACATGAGCCTAAATCCCCTATGTGTGTTCACCAACTCGTCTGTTAAAGCTCAACAGCAGCCTGACGCCAGGGATAACCGGGCGCACATTCAAGCTCATTTACGGCCAAGTTAACGATAAAAATCAAGTTTATTCGCGCTCGGGTTGAATGAGTTGTTATGCTGCATGCTCTAGGAAAGCAGCTTGTCATAGTCAGCATGTGAGCCTATCCAGAACCATATAACGCCCTCTGGCCTGTCCAATCCTAGTGCTCGATAGTGCGCTCCAACACGGGCTGACCAAAGACGCCCAATTTTCTTGAAATGTAGTGATGGATGCTTAGGGTCAGATTTGAGGAGCTGAAAGTTTTTATCCGCAAGGGCGCGCACGGTCGGCGAGAGTTGACGGTAATGTCGCCAAAACTGCGGGGAAGCAAAATGTTTCACAGCGGGTCACATTGCCCCTGCTCAAAATCCTGCTCCGCCTGTTTAAGCAGCGCGTCAAGCCGCCCTGACGACACATCTTGTTCAAGCTGTTCGTCCCACACGCGGGCTTGAAACTCTTCAAACCATTTGGCCAGCTCTGCCAATTCTGCGGGCGGCAGTTGAGCAATAGCAGATTCGATTTCTTTAATGTCCATGTCAGAAGTTTAACCTACATTTCCAGTGCCGGGCAACAACATGCGAAGCAGCCTGACGCCCGAATTAACCCACGCCTGGCGAGCAGCATCAACGCAATGGGAGAGGAGAACGATGAAAGCCATGTTATCGAGGCGTTGGATTAAATGAGTTGTTAGGCATCGCCTTTAGGAGCAGAGGCTGGCTGGTTCTCTTTGGTTATTCTTATCAGAAAACGTAACGCCTCATTGACCGCCTCTGCGTCTGGAAACACTTCCGCCACGTCAGGCTCCAGGCGGATTACTCCGCCGAAGCTGTTTCGACCTCGCCCAAGCTTTCGCACTCGTAAGCTTCGCAAATCGTATTCAGGGCGAAGCTCATCATCAGTGTCTGTTTCAACCTTCTTCATATGTTCCTCGTTCGCTCCTGGTTACTTCCCTGGCGCTAACCAACCGAACTATATCGTCTCGTTCCGTGTACGAGACAATTATCAACCGTCCTTGCTGAGACTCTCCAAATAATAATATAACGATGCTCTTCAATGGAATGATCAGGGTCATAGAAATCGACGTAAAGCGGATCAGCGAAGACCGTTTTCGCCTCTTCAAAAGAGACGCCGTGCTTCGCAAGATTAGCTGCGGCCTTTTCATCATCCCACTCAAATTCCATAAATGACAGTATAACATCGGCTCTTTAGATTGTGAGGATTCGATAGCGAGAGCGCATAACTACAATTAGACCGTTAATAGTAGACAGTAGTCAGGCTATGGTTGAATGAGTCGTTGGGCGCGGCGGTTCGCCTAGGCCTCGGATATTTTCTTCATCAGCTCATAAATCTTCTTCGTCGTATTAAGGTTTCTGACTGTCATGTCCTGAAATATCTTCCGGCCCGGCAGCTTATGCATGCGCGTGCGGCTTAGCTCGCTTATACGCGCAGACCATAAGAGAGTGCCCGGATGGTAGACTACCTGCTCTATGTCGCGACGGGGTTCCAGCCCTTCCAGAATGCTCTCGGAGTCAATAGAGTGTCTGAGGAAGATAACGTCATATTTCCAGCGCTCGTCGCCATTCCAGTTTTCAGGCAGGCGCTCTACCAGATTCGCTATTTCAGAAAAACTCCTTACGACCACTTTGCACTCAAGCTCGTATTCTACAGAGAGCATGCGCTCTATCTCTCTTTCCAGCTTTCGGGCATCGCCTTCTTCGGCTTTGAAGATGATATTTCCACTATTAATGTAGGTGGTCACATTCTCAAAGCCCATTCGCTCGAAACTCTCTTTGAGCGCGCTCATGCGAATCATGTTTTTGCCGCCGACGTTGATGCCGCGCAGGAGCGCTACAAATATAGCGGCGGCTTGTTTTAATCCTCTTCGCATAGTTCGGCTAATCTGCGACGGCTGCTCCGGCCATCGCCATGAAGATGTTGCTCTCGTTGCCGGAGCCGAATTGATGCTCTAAGAATATTCTAACCAGTCTTTCTTTCGGGTCAATCCAGATGATGGAGCCGAACGCGCCGTTATGCCCGAAGCTTCCGGCCGTGGTCAGGGGAAAATCATTCATAGGGTCGCCGCTCAAGCCCCAACCCAGCCCTTGATAGGCTGGCTTCTGCGTGACAGCGGATTTTATATTGAGAGTGTTATTTTCCGTCATGGCCTGAACGGACATTCTTGAAAGAATACGCTTTCCCCTGAAGCTTCCGCCGTCGAGCATCATCCGGCAGAGCGCGTACAGGTCTGAAGCGGTCGAGTACATACCGAACTCCGGCGCGGGATATTTAGCCTTCATGGCGTAGCTTTCTATCTCTTCCCACTTTCTAAGCTTTCCATTCTGAAGCCTGTAGATGGTGGCGACTCTATTCCGTTTTTCATACGGGATAAAGAAGAAGCTGTCCTTCATGCCTAGGGGTTCGAAGATTCGCTCCTTGATAAACTGCTCGTATGCTTTACCGGAGGCCACTTCTATGATGCGCCCTAAGACGGCAAAGCCGCCGCTGTAGTACCTGAACCGGGTGCCGGGCTCAAACTCCGGCTCCTGCTTTGACAGGATAGACGCGACATCGCTCAGAGTCCGGTCTCTGGTGATTGTGATGTTCTCTATCTCAGGCGGGCGGTTGAACGGCATCCCGGCTGTGTGCGTCAGCAGGTGACGGATTGTGATTGGACTGGACGCTCCCTGCGCTCCGCGAGCAGTTCTGAAATCCGGCAGGTATTTTTCCACGGGGTCATCCAGCGCGAGCTTTCCGTCCTCCATCAGAATCATAATGCCGATTGCCGTGATGGGCTTCGTGACCGACCTGATGTCAAAGATAGTGTCTCTGCGCATAGGCTCTCTATTTTCCAAATCCTGATAGCCTATAGCTTCAAAGCTGACAACCTCACCGCGCCGCGCGACCAAAGTCACAGCCCCTGCCATCAGTCCCTGTTCGACGAAGGCCCTCAGACGCAAGGGGATTCCGGCCAAACGCTCCCGCGCCATCCCTGACCTGGACACTCTCTGGCCCTGGTAGGATGTCGCAGACAAAAATATGATTAGTAAGACAAGCGTCCACCTACAAAGATTAATCAGGAAGATGGTTCTTCGCATAGTCTAATTTTCTTTACCCGAAAATATGACGCCCGACGCACCTATCTAAGATGACGCGGCGAACAGCACGCAGGATTATGGGACAATTCAACGATGAAAGAAATGTTATCCGGCGCTTTGGTCGAATGAGTTGTTAGGCAACGTTTATTAAGGATGGCAGCAAGGTTGCTCTGAGTCTGCCCTAAAGAGGTGTGCGCAGCCTCGAATCATATCTTGAGGCTGCGCACAATTTTTCAGAAGTGGTTACAGCTGCTCTTACGTCTCACTTACGGCTCTTCCTGGCTCCGCCTTTAGACCCGGCGGCTTTGCCTGTCTGTCCGGGTGCCGCGAGTGCGGCAGTCGGCCCCGAGAGGGGGTCAGGAGGCAGCACCTTCAGCAACGCCTCCACTGCCTTGGCCGCATTCTGCATGGGCGCAAGCACTTCGCGCGGCACATCAGCCCCGGCTCTGCCTGCGACATAGGTATTAATCGCGGCACCAAGCCAAGTCCCGCACAAGTGCAGTGAAGGGTCGAAGAGCGTCACGCAAGCATGGTCTCCACAGTTGAGGCGCACCATCGCTATGTGCGTGAGGCAATTTCCCAGCGGAGGAATTCCGGCGGTTGATTCTACAGCGCCGACAATGTAGCAGCCGGGCGGAATCTCGAACTCCAGACGCCCGCAACGGGTAGGCATGCCTGAGAACGTTCTGCCGCACCACTTAAGGGGCTTGCCGGTGCAGCACTCAAGTACGTAGACAAAATGCTCTGTGGTTGCGATTCGACACGGGTCGCCCCTCTGGGTAATCGTAACGTCTATAGTAGCTAACATAGTGTTTTCTCCTTCGCGTTCTGCTCTGTTGCCAAACGCGAGTAAAGGCGGAAAGTCTTTGTGATGGGCGAAAGCTGCTTCGTTAAGCGTGAGCGTGATGCTTGCGAGTAATTTGAGGCGATCACGTACAGACACGTCGAGGCTAGCAACGCTTCACCCTGCTCAGCCCCTCGCAGTGATTCTAAAAAGTCGCAATTAATATGCCATCTACCCGGCCGCAGGATAGAGACTGATATGCTGAGCAAAATTAAGACTGCTGCCCCGACACGATACCAATCATCTTATGTAGTAGACACTTCCTTCCGTTAAGTGTCTACATAAGTAGACAGCGGGAGAACCGGTCGTTAATTGTTCCTTCAGAATTGCTCACAGTGGCGAATGAGTTGTTAGGCGGTTTGTTACCGGTAATCTCACACATTAAAGAGAGTCTAAGAATCTTTCAAAAATACGCTCTATATCCCGCGAGCCATGCAAGATTCGCAGGATTTCAATTCCTCCCTCGACCCGCTGATAGAAGATGATATAGTTCTTAACCGCAAAACTTCGTAGATTAACCAGCAACTTGTCTTGCTCACGTCCCATATACGGGTGGTCGCGCAAAAGCGCGAACTTGCGGGTTATTTCCTTGATAAGATTACCTGCCGCTTCAGGATTATATTCTGCTACGTATGCCCAAATCTCTTTCAAATCTTCTTCGGCGGCGGCAGCAACTTTGATTATGGGCATTACTGTTTACCAGAGGTGTTTCGTCCTTCTTGCCCTTGCTTAATGATCTGGTCAGAGAAAGCTTCAAGTTCGGCATCTGTCGCGTGAGTAGTAAATCGCCCCTGTTGAATATCTTCAATGCCCCGCATGATCTCCTGGCGTAAGGCTTCCATTCCTTCTTCTTTAGCCTTTAGCAGGCGCAAGCTTTCCATGACGACTTCATCCGCCGATTTATATGCCCCGCTCCTGACCTTTGCGTTTATCAGCTCTTCCAGCTCATCTGGTAAGGTTATGGTCATTAGTTCTCCTCATCTCTTCCCAATCTCGTAACATTAATGATGCCTGTTTCAGTCCTGAGATTCAAGGAAGTCGCATAACTACATTTAGACTGTCAATAGCTGGTTGTCTCAGACTATCTCCCAATACTCTATGTCGCCTTCTATGATGTTGAAGAGGGGGTGCGGGTCGGGTTCTTCCAGTTGTTCAAGCTCTGCGTACCTGCGCGCGTCCCTCAGGCGCAGCTTACGCTTCAGATGATTCCATTCGTAGAGTAGCTGGCCGCGCGTAGAGTCTATCTGCGCGTCGAATTGTGCGGGGTTAATCTTTTCTTCGCTGAAGCTGTAGCCGCGCCTCTGCGCCTCGCGGTGTATCTCGCGCAGGTAAGCGGCGATTGCGCCCAGAGGGTGCTCGCTCGCGCTGAACCTCTTCAGCTGCGGGTGATTCCTGTAGCCTCTGGTTCTGTCTTCCAGCACCTTCTGCGCGAGCAAAGCTTCGCGCCAGGCGGCCACAAGCCCCTTCACGTCCAGGTATCGCGGGTGAATCGTCCACAGTCTCACACCATCAATTTATCACTTGAAGAAGAAATTAACAGGGATGGACAGGATAGAAGAGAGAGCTATTCTCTTTTCTTTATCCTGTCTATCCTGTCCATCCCTGTTAATTTCTTTTTCTAAGCAGTCGGCGCAGCTTCATGCGCGCCTTGTGAAGCTGTGATTTAGAGGTGCCTATGGAGCAGCCCAGAATCTCTGCTATCTCGTGATGCTCGTGTCCCTCGACTTCGTGAAGGATGAAGACCACTCTATAACCGGGCGGCAGTTGTTCGATTGCCGAAGCGAGCGTGATGCGGTCTAGCAGGGCCATGCGGTCTGGATGCGCCGTGCCGTGGACTATCTCTGTGGGCGTCTCGCCGTCATCAGTGACGCGCTCTCTGCGGACGCTCCCTTTGCGAAAGTGCATGAGGACGTGATTGACCGTCAGGCGGTGCAGCCAAGTGGCGAAGGCGGCCTCGCCGCGAAAGGTGCCTAGCTTCGCAAAGAGCGTGATGAAAATCTCCTGCGCGAGGTCTTCCGCCTCGGCGTGAGACTGCATCATGCGAAAGCAGAGGCTGAAGACGCGCCTGTTGTATTTCAGATAAAGCTGCTCGAAGGCGTGCATGTCGCCTGCTGCGGCCATCTGCGCCAGCTCAAAGTCCAGAGACGCTCTGGTCTCTTCCCTTTCGCTCGCAGGCTCCGCCGCGTATGCCGGAAAGCTTTCTGCGTGTTCCATAAACTGTGAGAGAAGCGGGACGCTCGCTTTGAGATGAGACCTCAAAAAGCGCCCCGCTTCATAAAAGGCAGTACTGTCTAAAAGCCGTTCGCTTGAGTGGCAGGAGCTTAATTCTCGCCCGGCTTTGCGCCGCGCTCGGCTCGTCGCTGTTCGAACTGCTGCCTGCGCTCCGCAAGCTGGGCCTTCTGTTCAGCCGTCAGCACGTTGTAGACCTGCGAGAGCATGCGCGCGTGAGCTACTTCAAGCTCGACCTGCACCTGCGCGCGGGCCTGAGCCTGAGAGCGCACAGCGGCTTCGTCAAAGGTGCCCAAGGCATCGCCTTCGCCTCCGCGCAGGCCGCGCATCTTCTCGCGCAGCTCTTTGGTGCTGGCCTCGAAGCTATCGACTATCTGCTTGACCTGCGCCCTCTGCGCTTCCGTCAGCTCCAGCCCGCGCAGGAACGGGATGGGGCCGCCGGGGCCTCTTCGACCGTCGGGGCCGCCGGGGCCGGGGCCTCTGTCACCACGAGGGCCGCCCGGGCCGCCCGGCCCCTGACGCGGCCCTTCCTGGGCAAAGCCCGCGACCGCCGCCAGCATCAAAAGCGCGCCGAGCACGGCTGCGGCGACGCCTATTCTCTTTCTTCCCATCAATCTCATCACTCTTCTCCCCTTCTCAATAACTTAAGATTTCCGAGCTTGTACGCCCTCCGAGGGCTCTCTGCTTAACTGAGTTAGACGCACGAGTGCGGGAAAGTTCGGTAAAGTTTACGCAAACCGATTGTAAAGTTTTGTAAAGTCAGAAGAGTAAGAAAGAAATTTTACAGGGATGGACAGCGATTGTCAGGATAAAGAAAGAGAAAGTATTTCTGCTTTTATCCTGTACATCCTGTCTATCCCTGTTAATTCCCTTGGTCGGCCTTATCGCGCATCCAGCTTTCGAGCCTCTCTATGTCTTTCGTCACGGTGCGCGAGGCGGCGAACAGCACGAGCGCCAGCAGAAGCCCCAGCGCAGGGATGACGTACATGGCCGTGTGAAGCCCGGCCGCCCTGTACGGCTCAAGCGCCGCCTGCGTCAGGCTTACGACGCCGCCCGCTCTCGCCGCGCGAGTGGTGAAGAAGTCGCTGATGACTCCCGTGCCGTAGGGGCCGAGAGACGCGCCTAGCACGTACATGGCGAAGAAGTAGAGCGCCATCGCCGTGCCTCTCAGGCTAGGTTCAATCACGTCCTGAATCGTCGAGTAGACCGTTGAGTAATAAGCGTACATCAGCGCGCAGCCTGCTCCCATCATAACCATGAAGCCCAGCCTCTCACCGCCCGGCCTCTCAAGCGCTAAGAAGAGAAAAGGCACGGAGCAGAGGATGGCAAGGCTTCCCACCAGCAGACGCCCGTTCGCCCTGCGCTTCATCACCGAATCGCCTATGATGCCTCCAAGTATGAGACCGGGCGCACCGGACAAACCATATACGACCATCGAGATGAAGTTCGCGGAGCGTATGTCAGAGCCGTGATACCGCATCAGAAAGGGCGTCAGGAAAGAGCCTATGGCGTACATGTTGAAGTTATGCAGCGCGCCCGAGATGATTAGCCAGCGCATGGTGGGAATGGAGAGCACCAACCGATACGGCGAGCCTTCGCGTGCGCGCCCGCCTATCCTGTGCGCTTCGGTCGCGCCTCTCTGCGGCTCGCGTATGAAGAGAACCGCGAGAGCGCAGAGAAGTCCGGGCACGCCCGCCACGTAGAAGGCTGGACGCCAACCGTAGGAGCGCGCAATCGTCCCGCTCACGGCAAAGCTCAAAGCGACGCCTACGGGCAGGCCCAGCATGAAGATTGAGAGCGCCCTGGCGCGTCGGCTCGCAGGATAGAGGTCTCCTATAAGTGAAGTCGCTGCGGGAGCGCAGGAGGCTTCGCCCACGCCTACGCCCAGGCGCAGCACGAAGAGCTGCCAGAAGTTTCTCGCCAGTCCAGACAGCACGGTCGTCAAACTCCAGACGAAGACTCCCGCAGAGAGAATCCACTTTCGATTCGTCTTATCCGTGAGTCGTCCGAGCGGGACGCCCACGAACGCGTAGAGCAAGGTGAAGGCTGTGCCGAGCGCTCCCATAGCGCCGTCGCTCATGCCCCATTCCCGCCGCACGGCCTCGCCCACGGCTCCCAGTATCTGCCGGTCGAAGAAGTTCATAGTGTTGATGGCGAACAAGACCCATAAAGCAAACCATGCGCGCGGCTGCTGCTCGTGCTTCATCAGGACAGGCTCCTTCGGGGTCGATGGCAGAGATGGTCGACGGCGACTGAAACAGCGATTTTTGTTGGAAGAAGACGGTCGAGCGGGCCGGAACAAAAGCTTGACGTTTTTGCGAGCCAGTGTTACTTTACCGACCGTTCGGTAGCCATTATGCTCGACTCGCAAGCCACGGTCAATTCCTTTAGCTCAATCGGTTAGAAGCTGTCACAGGTAACTAAATCAGTATTCTGGCTGCCCCTCGTCGTCCGTCATCACTTCCCTGTAATCTAAGGAGATATTTTCCATGAGAAGCCTGACTCATCTCTTCCTGACGCTGCTTTTCGTTCTGGTCATAGGAGTCTCCCAAGCTTACTCGCAGGCCTCAAGCTCTACGGCCGAACTGCGTGGACAGGTTACTGACGCGGCGGGAGCGGCAGTCGCAGGTGCCACCGTGACCATCACGGACACGGGCAAAGGCACCAGCCGCACCACGACCACGGACGCGGAAGGCAACTACGTATTTTTGAATCTTCTTCCGAGCTCTTATGAGTTGAAGGTGGAGGCTGCATCGAGCGGCTTCGCGGCGTCATCCACGCGCATAGAGCTGACCGTGGGCCAGCAGGCGAACATTCCCGTTCAACTTGGCGCGCAGGTCTCCGCGACCATCAACATAGTAGGCGGGCAGGAGGTGGTAGAGACTGACCGCACGCAGCAGTCTTCCGTAGTTGACGAGCGACAGATTACAAACCTTCCCATCAGTCGCAGGAACTATCTGGACTACGCGCTCCTGACGCCGGGCGTGTCGGATGCCGACAGCATCTCTGACGCCTCGGACTTTCGCGTCGCGCAGACTCCGCAGTCGGGCCTCTCGTTCGGTGGCAACAACGGGCGCGGCAATCTGGTGGCCGTTGACGGAGGCGAGACCAACACGGTTTCGGGCGGCGTGCAGACGACCGTGAATCAGGAGGCCGTGCAGGAGTTTCAAGTCCTGCGTAACAGCTACAACGCTGAGTTCGGCGGAGCTTCCGGCGGCATAGTCAACATCATCTCCAAGTCCGGCTCGAATCGCTGGAGCGGCTCGGTCTTCGGGCTCTTCCGCGACGAGAGATTCGATGCGCGCAACGCATTTGACCTGAACCCCGGCGGCAAGTCGTCTTTCAGCCGTCAGCAGTACGGCGGCTCTCTCGGCGGCCCCATCACGCGCGACAAGACCTTCTTCTTCACCTCTCTCGAAAGATTCAGTCAGGACGAGACGACCTTCGTCAACCTGCTCAGCGACGCGTCGGTCTTCGGCCTGACGGCTTCGCAGATCTCGCTCTTTAACTACCTTGCGACGACGCCGTTCGCGCCGCTCGCGGCAGGCTTGAGCGGCACGCTGACCACTACAGCCGCCAGATACCCGCGCACGGTCACGCTCTTCAATAGCGCCAACGGCCAGTTTCCCTTCAACTCGAATCAGACGACCTTTACCGCGCGCCTGGATCACAACTTCGGCCCGAACGACAACGGCTACCTGCGCTTTAACCTGAACGATTCCACGTTCGAGAATCAGGCGGCGGGCGCGCTCACGGCTGTCTCGCGCGGCCGAACCCTTGACACCTTGAACGGCGGCATACTCCTTTCGGAGAATCATCAATTCAACGCGAACATGGTTAACGAATTGAAGCTACAGTACAGCTACCTGAAGTTCGGCGTCATACCTAACGACCCGATTGGCCCGGAGCTTAACATAGAGGGCTTCGGCTTCTTCGGGCGCGACATCTTTCTGCCGTCACTGACGAAGCAGCGCCAGTACGATCTGCTTGACAACCTCTCTTACGTTCGCAACAGCCACACCTTAAAGTTCGGAGGCTCCATCTTCGCCACGCACGTAGTCACGGCCAACGAGACCTTCTTCGGCGGGCGCTTCAGCTTCGGCTCGGTCATCCCGCTCTATAACATTATTCCGGCGGCGAACCTTCCGGCCCTGAACGCCCTGCTGCTCACCCCGGGCGGCCCCTTCACGGCGAACACTTTCGGCAGGCCGGATTTGGCCGACATACTCGAAGTCCCCATCAATGCCTTGCAGGCCTTCAATCTGAACCTGCCCGCTGTTTACCAGCAGGGCTTCGGCACGTCGGAGGTCAACTCCATGACCTACCGCTACGCGCTCTATGGTCAGGACACGTGGAAGGTCAGGAACAACTTTACGCTGACATATGGGCTGCGCTATTCGATTAGCGACGAGCCTTTCTACATGCCGCTCGACAAGAACGACTTTCAGCCGCGACTGGGCTTTTCGTGGGACCCGTGGAATGACGGGAAGACTGCTATTCGAGCGGGCGCGGGAATCTTTTCGGGCTACACCATCTACTCCGTGCCGAACGTGACGAAGACGCTGAGCGGCTTCCCCGGCGACCCCATCAACATAGTGCTTGCAACGGCCACTTCGGCAGCGCTCGGGCTTCCCTCTTCCTTCGCCGTCTATCAAACGCTGCTGGCGCAGGGAGTGATAGGCACGCGCACCATAACAGCGGCAGACCTCTTGCAGTTCGGCGTGACGCCCAAGCCGGGAGCGCCGCTGGAAGTTCGCTTCCGCGCCGCGCCGGATTACGAGACGCCTACGACTTACCAGGCGAGCTTCGGCATACAGAGGGACATGGGGAAAGGCTTTTCGCTTGAACTGAGTTACCTGTGGACGCGCGGGCTGCACATCACTCGCAACCGAGACATCAACCAGTTCCGCATCACAGGAGTTAATCCTACCTTCGGCGTGCCCTGCTTCGTGCGCTTCCCCACGGCTGTTGCGACTTCGGCCACTTCATGCCTGGGTGGCGTGTCGGATTTCATCAATCCTTTTCGCTTGCAGGATAACGTGTACGAGTCAACGGCCAACTCCTTCTACAACGCGGGCACTGTCTCCTTGCAGCGCCGCTTTGCCAACAACTTCAGCGTCAACGTGCATTACACCTATTCCAAGTCCATAGACGAGGTGACGGACTTCAACAGCGACTGGTCAGCGCAGAATCCTCTGAACCTGCGTTTGGATAGAGCGCTCTCTGCCTTTGACCAGCGGCACCGCGCTGTCTTCAGCGGCGTCTTCGGCAGCCCCTTCACCAACAAGGTGCTGGCCGACTGGACTTTCGCGCCCATCTTCATAGCCCAGTCGGGCCGCCCCTTCAATCTCTTGCTCGGCATAGACGTGAACAACGACGGGCGCTCCCAATCAGACAGGCCCTACGACGCGCCGCGCAACTCGGGCGTGGGCGAGCCCTTCTACAGCTTCGACGCGCGGCTTGCGCGACGCTTCCCCTTCAAGGAGACCATGTACCTTGAGCTTACCCTTGAAGGCTTCAATCTCTTCAATCGCACGAACTTCACGGGCGTCAACAACGTGGTCGGGAGCCTCTCGCTAGCGCAACTAAAGGCGCTGGCCCAGACGCACCCACGCGGCAATCCTCTGGCCGCGCCCACGCAGCCGCTCGGGTTCACTTCGGCCGCGCCGCCCCGTCAGTTGCAGTTCGGCATACGGCTCAATTTCTAAAGCACTGTGCTAGAGTAAAGCGTCTTCAAAGGAGAGTCTCTGCTTTAAAGGCCGGAGGCTCTCCTTCTCTTTAAAGGGAACCGACCGATGCCATACGTAGAGCTGGAGGGTAGGAAGATTTACTGGGACGAGGCGGGAGACGGCGAGCCGCTTCTGCTGATTATGGGCCTGGGGTCTGCGTCAGACATGTGGTACAGGCTGCTGCCTGAGTTCGCGGAACGCTTCAGGACTATCTTCTTCGACAATCGCGGCGTAGGCCTGAGCGACCCGCCGACAGCGCCCTACTCCATAGCCGACATGGCAGATGATGCTGCGGCCGTCATGGACGCCGCAGGTGTAGAGAGCGCGCACGTCATAGGCTTTTCAATGGGCGGCTTCATAGCGCAGGAGCTTGCGCTCAGGCACGCAGACAGAGTCCGCAGGCTGGTGCTTGCTTCAACCGCCTGCGGAGGAAGCGAGGTCGTGTGGGCCGCGCCCGAAGTCCTCGTCGCGCTTGAGGCCAAGACTGTGAAGTCGCGCGAGGAAGGATTCTGGATGACGGCTCCATATAACTATCACCCTTCGACGCCGCGCGCACTGATTGAAGAAGACCTCTCGGTCACACTCCGCTCGCCTTTGAGAAGAGAGAGCTACCAGTCGCAGCTTCAGGCCATCATGACTTGGGGAGGCTCCTACAGTCGTCTTAAAAACTTGCGGCTTCCGGCGCTGGTGCTTCACGGCGACAGCGACCGGTTGATTCCAACCGAGAATGGCCGCATACTCGCGCGCGTCATCCCTCGCGCAGAGCTTGTACTGATAGAGGAGGCGGGCCACAGGTTCATGACGGACAAGCTGGAAGAGAGCGCCCGCGCCATCCTCTCGTTTCTGGAAGACGCGGAAGCCCGTAAGCAGTCCGCGCCTTAAACCCTAAGTCTCAATTGCTTCTTTTTCATCAACAGAAGAGAGAGAAAGAATGAAGAGCGTCAGATTTTACGAGTTCGGAAATCCATCGAAGATGCTGCGCGTCGAAGAGATGCCGCAGCCCGAGCCGGAAGCTAATCAGGTGCTGGTCAGGATGCGCGTGCGTCCCATAAATCCTTCCGACCTGCTGACGGTGCGCGGGCTCTACGGCGCGCTGCCGAAGCTTCCCGCGACGCCCGGCCTAGAAGGCATGGGAGAGGTAGCGGCCGTGGGCGCGGGCGTCACGAACGTGCAGGTGGGCCAGCGCGTGATTACCCTTGGCATCGCGGGCACGTGGGCCGAGTACCTGATTGCGGAAAGCACGCAGCTCATCCCCGTGCCCGACAGCATCTCTGACCAGACGGCCGCGCAATTCATAGTCAATCCCCTGACGGCATGGATTATGGTCGTCGAAGAGCTAGGGCTTCAGCCCGACGAGTGGCTGCTGCAAACGGCTGCCGGTTCGACTCTAGGGCGAGTCGTGCTACAGATTGCCGCGCGTCGCGGCTTCAAGACCATCAACGTCGTCAGGCGACGCGCTCAGGTGGAAGAGTTAAAGCAGTTGGGCGCACATGAAGTCATCTGCACGGAGGATGAAGACCTGCCGGAGCGCGTGCGCGACATCACAGGCCGCGCCGGGCTCACCAAAGCCATTGATGCTGTCGGAGGCAGGACGGGCGGCGCTGTCGTCAGTGCCTTAGGCCGTGGCGGAGTGATGCTCGTCTACGGCCTGCTCTCTATGGAGCCCATGCCTGTCGATAGCGGGCGCATGATATTCACATCGGCCACGGTGCGCGGCTTCTGGCTGGGCGAGTGGTTTCGCTCGGCCCCGCCCGAGCAGCAGCAGAGAGTCACTATGGAGATGCTGCGACTGATGGCGACGAATGAGGTTGTGCCGCCTGTGGAAGCCGAATATCCGCTCGCTGACGTGCTCAACGCCATAGAGCATTCGGAGCGGCCGGGCAAGAGCGGCAAAGTGCTGCTCGTCAGTTAAAGAAGAGCCCTATAGCGCGTTCGCCAGCCTGTAGACGAGCCTCACCGGCAGGCCCACCACGTTCCAGTAATCGCCTTCTATGCCTTCTATAAAGAGAGCGGCGTAGCCCTGCACGGCGTAGCCCCCCGCCTTGTCCGCAGGCTCGCCCGTACGCACGTACCAGTCAATCTCTGCTTCGGTCATGGAGCCGAAGCGCACGCGTGTCCTCTCGTGAGCAACGCTTCGGCGGCGCGCTTCGTCTTCCGCGCGCTCGCTGCCAGCGACGAGCGCCACGCCTGTTAAGACCTCGTGCCACCTGTTCATCAATAGCCGCAGCATGCGCCGCGCGTCCTCTTCCGACTCGGGCTTGCCCAGTATTTGTCCGTCAACGACTACAGTGGTGTCTGCGCCGAGCACGAGCGGCGCGTGCTTAATGACGGCCGCAGCCTCTGCCTTTTCCAGCGCCAGCCGCTCTACGTAAGCGGCGGGGCTTTCTCCCGCGCGCGGCGTTTCGTCAATCTCCACACTGAAGGCTTCAAAGGGCCAGCCGACGGAGCGCAGAATCTCCGCCCGCCTAGGGCTTTGAGATGCGAGTAGAAGTCTCTCTTTGAAAAGCTCTGCTTGCGGCATACGTCTCCAGCTTGTGGCCCCGCCTCTTTTTAAACTAAACTCAGGCGATTTTGGATTTTAGATTTTGGATTTTGGATTAGCAAGACGCGTCTGCGGCTCCGCTTCAATCCGAAATCTAAAATCCGGAATCTAACATCGCATCATGGATGATTTGATTCGAGCGCTGCCGAAACTGCTGCGCGCTGCGGGCGAGAGCGAAGAGGTGCTTGAGGCCGCCGCGCTCGTGGCGTGGAGGCGCGTCGCCGGGCCAGAGCTATCAAGACAGGCCGTTCCCTTCCGGCTCTATCGCAAGACGCTGATAGTAGCCGTCGCGGACTCCACCTGGCAGAGACAGCTTGAGAACATGAGCGGCCAGCTTCTCTTTCGTCTCAACTCGCTGCTGGGCCAGGCCGTGGTGACTTACATAGAGTTTCGGCTGGACCCGAAGACGGTGGCGGCCGCTCGCAACATTACGCGCGAGCAAGAGGCGGAGCGCGAAGAGCGTGAGCGACGCGCACTCATGAGTGCGGCGGGCGAGTTGACGAACGCGGCCGTGGCGATTCAGGACGAAGAGCTGCGCCGACGCTTCCTTCTGGCCGCAGGCAGTTGCATAGACCGCCGCGAAAGAGACTGACGATTTTGGATTGCCGATTTTGGATTGGAATGACAATAAAGCTTGAGTCACTTCAATCCGTCTTGCTAATCCAAAATCCAAAATCTAAAATCCAAAATTGACTTATGCCTATTACAGAATCTGACATAGAGAAGATTGCGGCGCTTGCTCATCTTGAGATTACGCCGGAAGAGCGCCGCGCCTTTACTCCGCAGATAGCCGAGATTGTGGCCTACGTCGAACAGCTCAACGAGCTGGACACGAGCCTCATAGAACCGGCCACGGGAGGGCTGACGCCCGAGCACGAACAGTCGGACGCCTCGCGCGAAGACACGGCCCGCCCCTCGCTCGGCCAAGACCTTGCGCTGGATCAGGCACCCGACCCCGCGAGCGGTCACTTCCGAGTTCCCAAAGTTCTCTAAAAGCCTCCGTCTTCATTATGTCTTTATCAGAATATAACGTCGAAACGATTCGCAGCCGTATAAGCTCTGGCCAGTCGAGCCCGCGCGAGACTATAGAGCACTCGCTGGACGCGGCCGAGCGGCTTAACGAAACGCTCAACGCGTTTCTTGAGATTGACCGAAAGGGCGCGACCGCTTACGCGGATGAGCTAAGCGCTACAAGGCAGGACGGCGAAGAGAAGCTTCCGCTCGCGGGCGTGCCCATTGCCGTCAAAGACAACATCTGCGTGCGAGGGCTACAGGCATCGTGCGGCTCGCGCATCCTTGGGCCGTATCACCCGCCATACAGCGCCACCGTCATTGAGCGCTTGCAGCGCGCGGGCGCTGTCGTCATAGGCAAGACCAACCTTGACGAGTTCGCTATGGGCTCTTCGAACGAGAACTCTGCGTTCGGCGTGGTGAGAAACCCGTGGGACACGGAGCGTGTGCCGGGAGGCTCGTCCGGCGGCTCTGCTGCCGCCGTGGCGGCCGGGATTGTGCCCGCCGCTCTGGGGTCGGAGACGGGCGGCTCCGTGCGCCAGCCCGCCGCGCTCTGCGGCGTAGTCGGCCTTAAGCCTACCTACGGCAGGCTCTCTCGCTACGGCCTAGTCGCCTTCGCATCATCCTTAGACCACATCTCCATCTTCGGCCGCACGGTGCGCGACGCCACAGAGGTTTTAAAGGCGGCTGCGGGCCGCGACCCGCTGGATGCGACGAGCGCGGACGTAGCGGTGCCCGATTACACCGGGAGCCTGACGGGCGACGTAGGCGGAGTTCGTATAGGCGTGCCTCGCTCGCTGCTGAGCGAAGGTGTGGACGAAGACGTGCTTGAGAGAGTGGAGAGCGCGATTGAGGCTTACAGAGAGCTTGGCGCTGAAGTCGTTGACATAGAGCTGCCTCACGCCAAGTACTGCATAGCCGTCTACTACATCATAGCCACGGCGGAAGCCTCTTCTAACCTCGCGCGCTTCGACGGCGTGCGATACGGCTTCCGCGCAGAGGAGGCGAAGAACCTGCGCGAGATGTACAGCCGCACGCGCGACGAGGGCTTCGGCGCGGAGGTCAAGCGCCGCATCATGCTGGGCACCTACGTGCTCTCTTCCGGCTACTACGACGCCTACTATCGCAAGGCGCAGCAGGTTCGCACGCTTCTCAAGATTGATTTCAGGCACGCCTTCGAGCGGTGCGACGCCATCCTGACGCCCACGACGCCCACGCCCGCCTTTCTCATAGGCGAGAAGGTGGACGACCCGCTCTCCATGTACCTGAACGACATCTACACCTGCACGGCTAATCTGGTGGGAGTGCCGGGCATCTCCGTCCCGTGCGGGCTGTCAAAGGAAGGTCTGCCAGTCGGCTTGCAGTTGATGACGCGCCACTGGGACGAGGCGGGGCTTCTGAGGCTCGCGCACGCTTACGAGCAGAAGCACCCGCTTCAGGCAAGACCACGTGTGAGCGCGCTCGAAGACGCCAAGAGCTAATCACAGTAAGAGACACTAAACGGCACGAAAAGCATAACTCTATCTCGTGCCGTTTAGTGTCTCTTACTGTTTAGACTCTCTTATCTCAAACGAGTACGACGCGCGCTTTTGTCAGGAATCCAGTCGCCCGTGAAGATTTCTATGATGCCTTTGGCCGTGCCGACTATGGGCGTGACATCCAGGCCCACGTGTATAGCGCCGGGAATGAGCCCCTTCTTCTTTATCTCGTAGCCCGCGAGGCTGACGGCCACGACCGTACCCACGACCGGAATCGGCTTGACGATTCTCTTGGCCAGGCTCCAGCCGCCCGCGCGCAATATTCTTCTCTTCCTGCCTGCCGCCATAATCAACAGCCTCCCATCTCTTTCAGCTTAAGCCAAGCTCGGTGCGCAGTTTCTTCGCGTCAAAGGGGGAGAGATTAAAGGTGCGCCCGTCAACCTCGAACGTGGGCACCTTTCGCTTGCCCTCGTTCGCACTGATTACGAACGCGGCCGCCTGCTCGTTCTCTTCAATGTTGATTTCCTCGAACTCCACGCCCAGCTCTCGCAAGTAACGCTTGGCCGTGCGACAGTCGCCGCACCACTCGGTCGTGTACATCTTTATGTTCGCCATGACCCTTTTTCCTTCAGTCTCCTTTTGGCCCATTCTACTTTCGCGCGGAGGCCCACCGTCAAGCCCGCGCCGGAAATGCCGCTTCCCTTTGATGCAGTACGTGGCTCGCCGGGAGTATGCTAGGATAAACGGGCTCGAAAAAATATTTAACACCTTAAGCTTCAAAAGAATGTACTCAAAGAGCGCTTCTGTAGCGACCATTCTGCTTCTCGTCTGCGCGCTCGCGCTCTCTCTGTCTTGCGGGCGCGGCGGCGGCGGCTCTGGCTCCGGGCCGACCCTTCTCATATACACGCCGCACGGGCAGGACATGCTGAAGGATTTCGTGGCGCGCTACAAGGCCGTGCACCCTGAGGCGAACGTGCAGTTTCTGGACATGGGCTCGCAGGAGGTGCTGGCGAGGGTCAGGGCCGAGCGCAACCGCCCGCAGGCAGACCTTTGGTGGGGAGCCTCGCACCTCTCCTTTCAAGCGGCAGCCGAAGAGAACCTGCTCGCGCCGTACAAGCCCACGTGGGCCGATAAGATTCCCGCCGCTTCGCGCGACGCGGAGGACAGGTGGTACGGCACTTACCAGACGCCTGAAGTCATCGTCTACAACACGCAGCTCGTGCGGCCGGAGGAAGCGCCGAAGGATTGGGACGACGTGCTGGATGCTCGCTGGCGTGACAAGATTCTGATTCGCAACCCGAACCCGTCGGACTCCATGCGCGTCATCTTCGGCGCGATGATTTGGCGATTCTACAGGGAGACGAACTCGCCCCAGGGCGGCTACGACTGGCTGAGGAAGCTGGACGCGAACGTTCACGAGTACACGGTTGACGGCACTCTCATGATGCAGAAGCTAGCGCGGGGCGAAGGGGCGCTCAGCCTGTGGAACATGCCGGACGTATGGATTTACAAGGAGCAGAAGGGGCTCGCTCATCTGGCCTACACCTTTCCCGCGAGCGGCACGCCCGTCATCACCGACGGCATAGCCATAGTGCGCGGCGCTCCGCACGAAGCGGAGGCGCGACGCTTCTACGAGTTCGTCACAAGCCCCGAGAGCATCGTCTACGCGGCGCAGAAATATTACCGCCTGCCGATTCGCACGGACATAGACCGCAGCCAGCTGCCCGCATGGATGAACGAGCCCTTCAAGCAGATGGACATGAACTGGGACTTGCTCCGCCGCGACGGAAGCGAGTGGATGAGGTACTGGGACACGGAGATTAGAGGCCGAAGCAAGCAGTAGAAGCTCTGCGCCCGGAGTAAGCCCCGCCCACGCGAGCGCATCCCATGCCCACGAGAGCGCATGCTCCGCCCACGCGAGGGTAAGGCATGCGCGGGCGTGAGCATGCCATGCCCACGCGAGCGCATGCTCCGCCCACGCGAGCGCATGGCATGCTCACGCGAAGGCATGCTCCGCCCGCACGAGCGCATAGCATGCTCACGGGAGCGCATGGCATGCGCTCCCGTGAGCATCCCTTACCCTCAGGAGGGCGGAGCTTACGATTAAGAGAGCGGAGGATAAACACAG